>JAOAPB010000004.1 GCA_025462645.1 Edaphobacter sp.
CCGGTGTATCTGCACTGACCAGATAGCTGACTCGTTCAGCTGGCTTGACGGTGATGGTGTGTTTGTAGGGGTTGAACTCTCCTTGCCCGTTCTCCAGTTCACTCCATACTCCATGCAGGTGGATCGGATGTTCCATCATGGTGTCGTTGATGAGAATGAAGCGTGCGCGCTCTCCCAGCTTCAACTCAATCGGTTCGGCGTCGGAGAATTTCTTGCCGTTGAAGCCAACCGATGTCTCCCCGTAAAGTTCACGGGCAGATAGTCGATGGTCAACTCGAAGTGATTCCCTGTGAGCATACCCGATGCGTGATGCTCTGTTTCTCCGAAGAGGGGACGTGCGCCCCAGTCGAGAGCGGCGATCGCTCCTCCGGCAGCCAGCCCTTGAACGAAGCGGCGGCGGCTGAGAGATAGCTGTATCTGCCCGCCGTAGTTTTCTCTTTGTACATAACGCCTCCTTGTGGCGTTCTTGTTGGAAGTTTATGAAGCCCGAAGAGGTTTATGCGGTCTCGTCGCCGGGTGGTTTCGCACAAAGTCGGGGAGAAGAGATTACACCGAATTGGTCGCTCTGGGATGTGACCTGCCAGTCGTTCACTGCATCGACACGTCTTTCTATTCGTGCGAATGATCTTCGAATAGATCCGCGGCCGCAGAAGCACACCGTAAGTGCAACCGTGCCAATGCCGACTGACGTGGGATACCAGAAGTTCGGGGCAGCCATTACGAATGGCAGCAAACCCACCGCCAGTGCGGGAGGCATATGCACCTTGAATGCCCGGAGGATCGCAATCGAACAGAGCACGGCGATCATAACCCCAACGACACTCGATCTAAATAGGTGGGATGCGATGACGCCAACGGATGCGGTAAGAACACATACGAGAGGGAACAGGGCAGGACACGCCATCCAGCCTGGTATCTCAGGGTGGCCAAAGAGTTCATACGCCATCACGATGAGGGGAGGGAAGAGGATGAAGCGAAGGCCGGTGAGTTGTGCCGGTATCCCGAGAACGAGCACAAATGTGAGTAGAGTGACGACCCAGAAGCGATCGTGGGGATAGGTTTCGAGAGCATCAATCACCCTGGAATCATTCGTAGAGTCGTTGGATGGCGTATCGGAGGGCGGGCCGTAGCGTCACCATATCCACAGAGTTGCTACCAGACCGACCAGTCCCATGAAGATAGACGGGGGATACATCCAGCTTCTTTCGTTCAACATCATGGGAAGCGCACCTGCAGAGATTGCAGGCCCAATTGCGGATCCGAGCAGTTTGATGATGAGAAGACTTGCCGTTACGACCAGCGCGGCGGAAATTGCGCCGTAGCTCTCGTGGCGTGTCACGAAGAGGCCGACGATTGCCGTCAATGTCGGAGTGAGGACGATCCGCCAAGGCTGGCTCGCCCATTTCCCTTGAGGCCGAGTCATTACACCATGGGATAAGGCTGCCAGTTCCGGGAAGAGGAGCAGATAAATTCCTGTGAGATGTGCTGCAAGCGCGACGGCACCCATATAGCTCACCACCAGTGCTTCAGCGAGGAATCTAGCAGTCGGTCTCTTTCGTGTGATTTGCATCGGGTGCATCCTTAAACGTGATAAACGACGGCTCGACGATTGGAACTCGATTTGAGCTCCTTGAGAGAAGCGGCCTTTTTTCGGTAATCAGAATCGATTGTCAGCGAGCATTTTTATAGATCATCTCCAGCAGCTCGTCGTACATCGCTTGCCGCTCCTCCGTTGATCCGGAACGAATGGCGTGGGTAGCGCAGTGGGCGAGATGATTGCGCATGAGCGCTCGGGCAACGGCTCGGAGCGCCTCCTGCGCCGAAGTAACCTGCGTGAGAATATCCGCGCAATAGCGATCGTCTTCGACCATGTGTTGGATACCGCGAATCTGACCTTCAATTCGGCTGAGCCGACGTAGGTTGGAAGCCTTGATCTCGGTATCGACACCTACCGCTTTACGTCCGGGCGCATCCGGTTCGCATGGGCAGGAGTCTTCGTTGACGGTTTTGGTTTTGGGGGTATTTTTCTTCGTAGTCATATTTTCCTTGTCAAAGCTTTAGCCCGCGCAGTCGCAAGCTATTGGTGACGACACTGAAGGAGCTGAGAGCCATGGCTGCACTGGCAATCACTGGACTGAGCAGCAGGCCAAAGACCGGGTACAGCGCTCCCGCGGCGAGCGGGATACCAATTACGTTATAGACGAAGGCCCAGAACAGATTCTGTCGAATGACCCGCATGGTGCCGCGAGAGAGCGCAAAGGCAGCCGCAACGCCGGTCAGTTCGCTTCGCATGAGGGTTACATCGCCGGCTTCCATCGCTACGTCGGAGCCGCTGGCCATTGTGATGCCTACCTCAGCCTGCGCCAATGCCGGCGCATCATTCACGCCATCGCCCACCATGGCGACTACCCGATGTTCTGCTTGCAGACGCCTAATGGCATCGACCTTACCAGCTGGAAGAACACCTGCGATGACGTCGTCTACGCCGACCTGGCGTGCGATGGCACGTGCGGTTCGCTGGTTGTCACCGGTAAGCATGACGACCCGGAGACCTTCACGATGAAACTGACGAATCGCCTCGATAGAGGTGGGCTTCACCGTGTCAGCCACCGCTATGATGCCGGCGAGCGAACCGTTGATCGCGATCCAGAGCGGTGTCTTGCCTTCTTCTGCCAGCCGTTCTGCCGCTGCCGTCAAAGTCTGTACAGAGATGCTGTTGTTCTTCATCAACGCGGCGTTGCCAATCGCCGTCAAATTGCCTTCGACGATACCGACGACACCGTGCCCCGTTTGCGATTCAAAACTCTCTGGCTGCGGCAGGCTCAGACCCCGCTGTTGAGCATAACGGACCACAGCTTCAGCCAGGGGATGTTCGCTGGCGCGTTCCAGTGCAGCAGCGATGCGAAGCACGCGGTCCTCAGCACTTTGCGGAGTGTTCCCGATGACCTCGATGCTGTCCTCCGGCGCGAGCAGGAAATCAGTCACGTCGGGACGGCCTGCCGTGATGGTGCCAGTTTTGTCGAGCACCACGGTGTCAATCTTCTCGAGCTTTTGAAGTGCCTCTCCTCCTTTGATGAGCAGCCCAAAGGTGGCACCACGCCCTGTCGCCACCATCACAGCGGTAGGAACGGCCAAACCCATGGCGCATGGGCAGGCGATCACCAGCACGGTGACTGCTGCGGCGAAGCCCTGCATAATTCCTAAGCCAGGTGCAAAGAAATGCCATGCAAAGAACGTGACGATTGCGATGCCCAGCACAGTGGGAACGAAGATCGCACTGATGCGGTCGGCGAGACGCTGAATCGGCGCGCGCGATCCTTGCGCTTCGCGCAACAGCCGGACAATCTGCGCCAGGGTGCTGTCGGCCCCGAGCGTCGTGGCATGATACTGGAAGGATCCGGTCTGGTTGAGAGTGCCTCCCATGACCCGGTCGCTTGCAATCTTCTCAACTGGTAAAGACTCGCCCGTGAGCATGGACTCGTCCACGCTGCTCTTTCCGAAAACAACCTCGCCGTCGGTCGGAATGCGTTCGCCAGGACGCACCAGGATCAGGTCATCACGCTGAATGGCCTCCAGGGGCAGATCATATTCCGTGCCGTCCCGCAGAACGCGTGCAGTCTTCGGTTGCATTTGGACGAGCTTGCGCAATGCGACGGCCGTCTGGCCTTTGGCGCGGCTTTCCAGGGTGTTACCTGTCAGCACAAGCCCAATGATCAAGATGCCGGCTTCAAAGTAAGTATCAGGAGCGATGCCGTGCGCAAGAAAGAAGCCCGGTGCGATGGTCGTGGCAGCGGAATAAAAGAACGCGGTTCCGGTACCGAGCGCGACAAGCGTATTCATATCGGCCGTCTTGTGCAGCAGCGCAGACCATGCCTTGACATAAAAGCGCCGTCCCGCCCAGGCGATGATGAACGCCGCGAGGGCAAAGAGGAACCAGCGTATCGCGTCACTGCTGATCGCATACATCCACGGAAGCGCTATGCGTAAAGCCGGATCGAGTACGCGCATGGACCAACTCATCAATGGGTCCTTCATGCGCTCCATGCCGCCCACACTTGTCATACTCATCAACGGCATCGACAAAATCATCGCGATAGTACCAGCCACCAGGCTGACACCAGCTTTCGTACGCAGCTGTTTATATTCGAGCAGCTGGTCCTCGTCATGTTTTTCCTGCTCGTCCAGAATGGATTGATCGAGAGCTGGGATCTCCGCGCCGTAGCCTGTACCGCGTATCTTCTCCACCAGGTCGGCAGTCGAAATTACGCTCGTGTCAAAGGTGACGGTCGCGTTGTGCAGCATAAGATTAACGTTGGCTCCCTGCACCCCAGCTTCGCCGGCGAGAGTTCGCTGAACGAAAGACTGGCAGGCGGCACAAGTCATACCGCTGATCGGAATCGTCACCCGTTCCAGGGTCGCGGGAGAAGCGGCAGCGTCGTTCGCTGCCGCCTTACTTAATAGAGTGCTGGACATTTTGGTCGCTCCTGTGACTACTGCTGGACGCGTGCTGGAAAGCCATTGCGGTCTAATGCGGCAGTAATATCCTGAGCGGTGATCTCCGCGGCGTCGAAGGCGACCTTTGCCGAGCCGACCTCTACCGAATTGACCGTAACCCCTTCAACGCTTTGAAGTGCGCTCGTAACCCTACGAACACAGGCTCCGCAGTGCATGCCTTCTATCGCCAGATTGAGTGTGTTTTCCATGTGCGACTTCTCCTTTTTCTTCTTATTATGATGCCCCTACCCCCTATAGGTATTCAAAGAAAACCAAGAAAAATGTCGAGGAAGAAAGATGCAGCAATCATTGGGGTTAGCCGCGTGGGACTTTGGAGATGCGAAATTGATGATTCGGGCTGACGAGCCGGAGGCAAAGAACTGTGGATAATGCCGCGACGCAGACGACGACTGAGCGCATACATCTGCATTTATGCTCGACTGAATGCGAGAACGTCTGCAACGTCGCCTCCTGGTTCATCATCTACCACTACTTTGTACCTCCGCGATCTCTGTTGCTGCTCTCTATTTCACGCGGCCGTACTCCGATCCCCTCAATCGAGCTAGCTTTGCCACTGCTTATCCTGCGTTGTTTTTGGTCGGCGCGACTCTGCTTTTCGGCCCTTTGAATGTACTTTTGAAGCGTCGCAACCCCGTCTCAAACGATTTGAGAAGGGATCTCGGGATCTGGGCAGGAATTTTCAGCGTATTGCACACCGCAGTTGGTCAGAATGTTCACCTCCGGGGGCGACCTTGGCTCTACTACGTCTACGAACACACAAGCCGTCATACGATACCTCTGCGACACGATCTGTTTGGTTTTTCGAACTACACCGGTGCTGTAAGTGTCCTTCTCGTTATAGCTCTGCTGGCAACGTCCAATGACGCCTCCCTCCGCGCCCTCGGGACGCCCCGATGGAAACAGCTGCAGCGTTGGAACTATCTCGCCTTTGCCCTAGCGGCCGCTCATGCGCTCGGCTACCAAGCGACCGAGAAGCACAATCGGCCGTTCGTAATCACCGTAGTGACTTGCATCGCGATCACATGCGCATTGCAGACCGCTGGTTTTGTGAGGCGGAGAGCAGTGCTCACAAGCGGCTTAGACCTTCGTCGTACGCAGCTTCAGAGAGTTAGCGATCACGGAGAGAGCTGAAACTCATCGCAGGAGCCGCGATAATCGGATCAAGCAGAAATCCGAAAACGTGGAAGAGCACTCCAGCCGCAAAGGGTAGTCTCACTGCACGTCGACGATCAGCATTAATCCACCACCGCCACGCTCCTCGACGTTGTTGTTCGCTGTATGGTGCGGTATATGGCAATGGATAAGCCACTTGCCAGGCTTTCTCGCTGGCCAGATTACGTCGTACCGCTGGCCCGGTCCTACATTGACCGTGTCAGCCTTGAAACGAGCTGATTCCGGGAGCGTCTCCCCATCCCGCGCGACGACGGTGAAGGGTCCCCCATGAATATGCATTGGATGAACAAAGTTATTGTTGGTTCCGATGAAGCGGATCTTCAAGGTCTCTCCAACCTTCATGTGAATCGTGTCGGTCGAGGGGTAGGCCTTTCCATTGATCGTGAAGTAATTTGCGAGACCGCCTTCCATGAACATCGCCGGGTAGGTCAGACCTTCGCGCATTAGCCACTCCTGAAGTTGGACCACGTATTCATGGTCTGCTTTGATCTCATCTCTTGCTTCCGCGGGGTCAATCACAATTGCCCCGTACAGCCCAAGAGCTTGCTGCCGGTCGGGCGCATAGTGCGGGTGGTAGAAGTAGGTCCCGTATTGCTGCGCAGTGAACTCATAGGTATAGCTCTGCCCTGGTGCGATCGGCTTCTGCGTGATATCCCCAGGGCCATCCATCTGGTTGGGTACGATCAACCCGTGCCAGTGGATCGTCGTTGCCTCTGGTAGATGATTGTGTACGTTGATGCGGATATGATCCCCTTGCTTGAAGTGAATCCTGGGTCCAGGAATCTGGCCATTGTAGGCGTAGGCATCAACGGCGACATTGGGAAGAATATGCCAACGAATGACCGAGACATCGAGGTCGAAGACTTTGACGTCCCCTTCAATCCGCGGTTCAAGCGGTAGATCTCCGTGCTGATCGATTCCAAAGTTCTCTGTAACCAGCTTAGGGTTGATGAACGACATGTCGCGCATGGCATCGGCTGGCGTGTCCCGGTCCATAGTCATGCCCTTAGGCATGACCAGTCCTCCTACATCTCTGGCGCTCAGCGACATGTTCACGAAGTTCGCTGGCGCCACCATTCCAGTGACGAGTAGAAGCAGCGATACTCCGGCCACACCGAGCAGTTGAGGTCTCGTTGTTTCCCCGCCGCTCATGTCATGGTGTTCGTTGCCGCTATCTTTTCCATGCTCCTGATGCTCGTGTCGCATCTTCGGTTCTGGAGCAGCCTGGTTAGCAAACTTCGTGCCGGGCTTCCGGTCTGTCATGAGGCCATGTTTCAATCCACGCTTTACCAGCCATACATTCGCGGGATAGGCCATAACGAACCCAGCGCTTACGCCAAGGGACATGACGCCCCAAAACAGGAGCTGCGTTGGCTCCATTGCCCGCATGTCGCGGCCCATCATCAACAAACTCATGACTGGTGCCATCGCAGCCATCATGAAGTTCATACTGATGAACTCTGGGAGAAACGACCTCTTGACATTTTCCCAATAAGTCCCACCCATCATGCTCTTCATAAACAAAGATTGGAAGATGAACAGTCCGAAAAAGAACCCGGCGAGGTATTCGACTACGAGGTCCATCTTCATGGGAAGACCGAGCGTGGCAGTGATGACAGCTGCCGCGATGATGCCTGTCGCGTCTCCAGCTATACAGTGGATCGTGCTGCCGATACCTTGTTTCCACAATGGCTTGATGAACTGCTCATGGGTACCGGGTTTAGGTTCTTTGTCGGCCAATACGTATAAGAGCAGACCGAATGGCCCCATGTAGAGGGTAATGAGAATGAAGCCCCACCGCATCACTGTTGGCTCTGGATTGTTGCGAAACTGGTCAATCGCAACATACGCCGTCGAACTGACGGCAAGAATGAACCAACTCAAAAGGAAGTAATCGATCGGCTGAATCAACATCTTTCGCGCCACCTTTCCTAAAGTCAGGTCGTCCTCTATGCAAGTCGGTTAGATTCCCCGAAGCTGCCGCCGCAGAATGTTCCTACGGCGGCCGCGAGTCTACTGTGGCTTAGAACTACTTCCGCCGTCCATCTTCATTCCACCCATGTCTCCCGACATACCCTTCATCTTCATTGCGCCTACCTTTACTTCAGCTGCCTTGAGTTGATCGCCCTTCTTCGTAGCGTGAATAACGATGTGAGTCCCTACTTTGATGTCCTTTAGGGTTGCGGGTTGGTCTGATTTGGAGTACTTCGTCTCAGCTGAAACGAAGACAGTCTGAGTTGTCCGGTCGGTCGCCTGGACTGTTATGGTCGTATCTGTAATCGACCTAACCGTGCCCATGACATGCTGCATTCCATTATGGGCGTAGGCAACCCCGGCAAAGACTCCAAGCGTGAGTAGTAGAACTAGCAATCGTTTCATTGATCGTGACCTTTCCTGTGGTGCATCGTTAGGGTTTCGGTGGGTGATTCTCCATCATTCAAAAATTGCTGTTCCTGCTTCTCCTCCTCAAACTCATCCGGAGACTTCGGACTCAGCGAGTCCATCTGAGCTTCTTCAGCAGGGGTCAATTGAGGGAGGTGGCGGATGAAATATACGAGTTTCCAGGTATCGTCCGCCGAATCAGTAGCTTCTCCGCCGAAGGCAGGCATTCCGGACATGCGAATCCCGTTCTCGATGACGTAGAAGATCTCTCCGTCAGTCATGTCCTGTGTGCGCGAGAGGCGAAGGTCCGGAGGCTTGGGATACATACCTTTGCCGAACATCGTCTGTCCGCTTCCGTTGTTGCCGTGGCAAACGGCACAATGATCCGCGAAGTGAGCCATCGCTTCATGCTGCAAATCAGGCCTGGGCCGCATGGGATTCTTCAGCGCCTTTGCGGATGATGGCATCGCGGTGTCGCGCGCATAGGTTGCGAACATGGTCTCCGTTCGAGAGGGCTCGGCTCGGGCATTGAATCCGCGCATAGCTGTCTTCATGTAAATCCATCCTCCGCATAACAGCAGGCCTACGATGATTAACAAGGACGCAATTACGACTGGCGGTTTTTTCAAAAGGGGCGTCCTATTCTGGCGAACCGGCGGAGGAATTGGGGAGGTTGATTGAGGTGGATGGGCCGCCGCTGGACATTGGCGTATCAAGTCCACCGGTCAATGTGTAGTTCTGCAAGGCGATGGCGCTCCGCCAGACATCGTGGAGTGCCATGAGATAGCTGATCTGCAACTGGAACAGTGTGCGTTGCGATACCAACACCTGCGGATAGGCTTGTGCCATGTTTTGATACTTCTTGAGGTACAGCTCATACGCTCTCGCTGCCCGTGGAATGAGTTGTGTTTTGTAACGATCCGCTTCGAATTGGGCGGAAAGATACGATTGCGCCAACGGAGCTGCCTGTTGCCGAAGGGAGAGCTGCGCACGAGTAACATCCTGTTCTGCACGTTCGATCTCCGCCTTCGCGGCTCCAACGTTGCCCTGGTTCCGGTTCCAAAGCGGAATATTGATGCCCGCGCTGGCAAAGCTCTGCGCTCCGGCTGCCTTGGTCGGGTTCTGGCTGACCTGTTCTCCGTTGTATTGCTCTCCGGCGCGAAGTTGGAGGTCAGGAACTGATTCTCGCTTCGCATCTTTCAGGCGTGCTTGTGCCACAGCGGCTTCCTGCTGAGCCCGCTTGACCGTTGGACTACCAGCAACGACGGAATCCACGATCTGTTCAGCATTCAAGTCCGGTGTCTTCTCAAGCTCACCCTGCAATGGGCTGACGGGCAGATTGCCTTTGCCTGCCAGCGCTGTCAGAGCGCGGAAGGCTTGCAGGTACTGGCGCTGCGCTGTGACGTAGTCGACCTTTGCTTGTTCGGCTTCTACCTCTGTCTGCAGGATGTCGGGAGCATCGGCCTGACCCACATTGGCAAGCTGATGAACCGTCTCTACAGCATCAAGCGATACACCAAGCAATCGCTGGCGCAGTTGAACTGTCGCCTGCGCGGTCAGCGCATCATAGAACGCTTGTTGGACATCGCCGTGAACACGGTAGGTCTGCTCTTCCACTCCGATCTGCTCTGATCTCTTCTGCTGGTCGTAGATGTTGCGGCGCAACCCGAGCTTACCGCCGAGAACAACCGTCTGTTGGACAAAGCCGCCCTGTTCTCCGCCTCCATAGGAGCCGCCGCGAATCTGCTCGCCCTGATACCCAATCGATGGATTGGGATAGAGGCCGGCCTGACGTGCTTGTTCCTGCGACCTACGAACAAATGCGTTCGCCTGTTTCAGCGTTGGATTATTAGCGTCGGCAAGCGCCTCAAAATCGGCGAGCGCCATCGGAGTGCGAGCCGCAACATCCTTGAGCAACTCCGGCGCAGGCAGATTCGATCCGGTCTTACGTTCTGGATTCTCCGGTTCCTGGAGCGTCATCGTTGCATGGGTATCGGGGCTTTGAGATTGCTGAGGTGTGCTCATCTGCATACCGCTCATGTCATGCTGTTCACGCTGCATACCCGGCATGTTGTTCATGTCGTTTTGTTGACTGGGCTGCTGCGGTTGGGCATTTTGCGGAGGCTTGCTCTTTGTAGGTTGGTGATGCTGCTTGTCTGTCTGTGGACAGCCCGGCATGGCCATACCCTCCATACAGTGCATGGAGTTGTCTGGTTTCACCGAGGAGCCGGAAGTTTGAGGGAATGCAGTCAAGCCGAAAGTGCTCGCAATCACAAGTGCGAGAATTGTGATTTTCACCTTTTCTCCTCGCATTAGGCACGCTCCAGAATGGCAGCGTAGGGTCATTGGGCCGCTTGGCCTGCTTCATTCGCGCAATGACTTCGTCGTATTGTTCAGGTGGTAGTACACGTACAAAGGTCATCATCCCCTGCATGAATCCGCTCCATCCTGGGCGCAGACCGTAGTTCTCTGGCCGATCGACCATTTCGTCCATCGCCATCATCGGCCCTTCCATGTAGGCGTCCTGCGGGAAGTTCGGAACATCATTCGCGTTTTTCGCAATGTCGTCGTGCGCCATTTGTCCCGTCCGCATGTTTCCCATGTCATGCCGCATTCCGGGCATCGCATCCATAGCCTTCTTCTGCGAAAGCGGCCCGTTCGTTGTCGAAGTATCGGAAGCATTCCCGACACCCCCTAAACCGCGCCCCAATGCCGGGCCGTAGTCTTCTCCCATGGGAGCGCCAGGTGTGCCTTTGAGCATGCCCATGCCTGTATTCATGTCTCCTCCAGCTGGCAGACCTGCGGTACGGGTCATCTTCCCGGCATTCGATGACATCTGGTTCATCATGTGGTGGGGCAGATGGCAATGGACCATCCAGTCGCCGGGATTGTTCGCAACGAACTCGACATCCCGCGCCTGAGCTACTCCGACGAGCATAGTATTACCGGGCCACCAGCCAGCTTCGGGAATCCTCCCGCCTTCGGTTCCCGTCGTGTAAAAGGTATGTCCGTGCAGATGCATCGGATGGTGATCCATCCCGAGATTCACGAAACGGATCCGGACGCGATCCCCGAGCCGAACGATGAGCGGCGTTGTTGCCGGACCGGCTTTGCCATTGAAGACCAGCCAGTTGAACTCCATGTTCATCGTGTTGGGCACGGTGTTGTTCGGCAGCACCGCATATTCCTGCAGATGAATCAGGAAGTCCTTGTCGCAATGCGGCCGGTAGTGCTCCTTGGGGTGCATGATGAAGGCGCCGAGCATTCCGGCCATCTCCTGCATCGCCATGTGCGAGTGGTAAAAGTAAGTGCCTGCCTGATGGATATTGAACTCATAGACAAAGCGCCCTCCTGGTTTCACCGGCTCCTGGCTGATGCCGGGCTGACCGTCGTTTTGAATGGTGTCTTCAAATCCGTGCCAGTGGATGGAAGTCGGCTCCGGTAGACGGTTCTCGAACACCACACGCACACGGTCGCCTTGATTCACTTGAATCGTGGACCCTGGAGCGCTCCCGTTGAAGCCCCAGGCGTCAATCGTCTTGAGTGGACTGATCTGTTGTTTCACCACCTCGGCGATCAGATGGAAGACCTTTGTGTTGCCATCCATCGTGTAGGGCAGATCCCCGATGTCGGCAGTCACGACCGGCATGTTGAAAGCTGACCCGCATGCGTGGAGTGGCCGCGGGAAGAGGGCCCGTTCTGCGAATCGGCAAACACTCTGGGTGCAGCAAACATGCCTGCGCCAAGACCGAATGCCTTCTGAATGAAGGTGCGGCGATCGCTCATAACTTTCCTCGTTTTAAAAAATGGGTCAACACACCGCAAGGCAGCGCGTAAAACACGCGCTAAACCCCGCAAAGGTTCGAGGAGGAAAGGAGGGTACTAGATACGGAGGGAGGAGCCGGGACGTTGAGTGAGCGGTCTACTGTCGCTTATTCGGCTGAGTGACGCAATGGCGGCAGTTCTGTTAGATCCACTGCTTCCAAAAGGATCAACCAACAGAGCAACAGCCGATACCAGAAGTTTGCTTGAGTCTGCATCGTTCTGATCGGCGCTATTGTTGATCGCTTTCAGCTCTGTCCCGCAGATGGTAGCGGCACAGGAATCGCTTGCAGTAAGGCTGGCCCCTTTGTCACTGTCCATGGTCATGCCAGAGCAATGGGACATCCGCTCATCAGCGTGCCAAGCATGGCCGTGGGTCGAAGTCCCCATCAGCGAGCAGCGTACATCGCAACTTGCCGCTAGCGCCTGAACGCTGACGAGAAGCAACAACACTGTTACGAAGAGGAGCTTCTTAGGCATGTTCCACTACTTTCATTTCGTTAAAGCCGAACTTCGGCGTCAATTCTGATGGTAGCACCGTTCGCTTTGGAGCCGCAAAAATGCGGATGCGCTCGCTCACAAAAACACGCCCGCATCCGTTTTCTTCTTCTATGACTTAGACGTGGCAATGGAATCCACTGAAATTGTCGTGCCGGATACCTTACCCTTCACAACGACATTCTCTCCGGCAAACTTGTCGAACTGGCTCTTGTCGCCTTGCAACGTGTACACCTTGCCGCCACTAACAAGAGCGAAGTCAGAACCCTGCTTAACGCATTCCCGCGTGCATTGCGCGGCTGTCGCGTCTTTCATCATGTGGTGTGCGCCACACATTGCGTCGCTCACTGTTCCGGTCAGAGTTTGTGTTGCTTGCGCGAAGAGGCTTGCTGCGCAAAACGCAAGCGCGGCAACGGATGTGATTAGTTTGATTTGCATATGTGATCTCCTTATGAAGAAGGTTGAACAATTGAGCCGTTGTTCGTTGCGGTGGAGTCCTTATCCCGTGAAACGAGTGTTCCACGTTTCAGCGCTCGTTCTTTCATCATGACGAAGAAGACGGGCACCAGGATAAGGACGTGAATGGTCGACGTAATCATACCGCCAACGATGGGTGCCGCAATCGGCTTCATGACATCGGAGCCGATGCCGGATTCCCAGAGGATGGGAATAAGGCTGGCAAGGACCGCGCATACAGTCATGAGCTTTGGCCGTAAGCGTTGAACGGCGCCTTCAATGGCAGCCTCCTCCACATCGGCATTCGTCAAGGGCTTTCCGCCTTGCAACTTATGTTCGAGCGCCTCATGGAGATACACCACCATAACGACACCAGTTTCCACTGCAATTCCAAAGAGCGCAATATAGCCAACCGCCACGGCGACGCTGAAGTTGTAATGCAGGAGCCATTGGAGCAGCAATCCTCCACTTCATAACCACTGATCTCGTAGTAGAAGTGAGCATCGAAAATGTAGGTCAACTCTACCCTCTTCGACCCTATCCAGGTTGAAGGAAAATGTGCAGTGATGACCGGCGAAGACACAGACGTGAAGGCGATTCAATTCAGAGGTTCGGACGAAACACTCGCCGGCAGCTTTCAAAAGAATCATGTGCGCATCGCTGACGATCGGACCCCGGAACCCCGACGGGGACGCCAGAATACAAAAAGAGATGAGAGGACCACCCGCATAGTTCCACGCATTGTGGTTGCAGAACAGTGGCTCTGCTTCCTATTGGGCTTGATCTGCATGATCTGCGGCGTCTGCGGTCTCTTTATGAAATACAACCAGGACTCTCCCTTTGCGTATAGCCGATGGCTGGCACCGACGAAGCATGCAATTGCGGTGGATCGTAATATCAGTCCGTCTGCAGGCAATTGGGCTTTAGCGCGATTAGGGAGATCAGCCGAAGACAACGGAAAGCTTCTGCATGATCATGTCAAAACAAAATGACGGCATGGTGAAGGACTGACGACCCGGACGCAAACAGAACTCCAGGCGCTAGAGTGGCTCAAAAGTAGTAGAGAAAAAATAGCCCATAGCACGATGTGTGTGCGGACGAAGTGCGTCATTATCTCCTTATTGACGACTGCAATGCCGAAGAATCGGGCAGACCGACGATACTTGTAGTTGATGATCAGGAGATTATCGCGGCTACGACAGCAGAGATTCTGAACGGGTTCGGCTTCCGAGCTGTTCGCACCTACGACGCGCAACGGCGCTGCAGATTGCCGCGAAGCTCAAGCCGGACTCTTGCTCACTGATGTGTCTATGCCAATTATGAAAGGGGTGGAACTTGTAATCACCAAGCTATTGCCCGCAACAAAGATCCTGCTTTTTCCGGCCAGTCGGGCCTCTCAGATATTGTGCGCGAGGGGGAAGAAAAGGTTATTTATTCGATGTCGTCGCCAAACCCATCCATCCAGAGAAACTGATGGAACAGCTAAGAAGAAAAAATGATTGCAGCAGGAGGAATCTAATGACTAGTGCTACATCCGGACAATATGCTTCAGTGAAGTCCATCTCTGGTGTCAGCATTCCTGACACCAAGCTCGTACAGGAGATTACGGAATTCATACGGGATACAGAAACAGAGTTGCTCTTCAACCATTCCAGCCGTGTTTACTATTTCGGCGCGCTCGCAGGCAAGCAGCGTGGACTTAAGTTCGACGCGGAACTGCTTTATGCTGGCGCCATGTTCCACGATATGGGGCTCATGCCGGATCATAGGAGTCCCGCAGACCGCTTCGAAGTTGACGGCGCGAACGCTGCACGCGACTTCCTGAAGGAGCGCAATATCCCGCGGCAGGACCTCGACACAGTCTGGACCGCAATTGCGCTGCACACCACGCCGGGCATTCCTCAGTACATGCATCCGATTGTTGCGCTCGTGACCGCAGGAGTAGAGATGGACGTCCTAGGTCTTAAGTATGTCGAGTACTCGGAGGATATCCGCAACGCTGTGGTCTCGGAATATCCCCGGACGCCGCATTTCAAGGAAGACATCCTGCAGGCATTCTATGACGGCATCCACAAGAAGCCAGAGACGACCTTCGGTAACGTCAACGCCGACGTGCTTGCGGATAAGGACCCGAAGTTCAAACGCGGCAACTTCTGCAGCGTGATCCGCAACTCAGCCTGGATTGGCTAAGTACCTCGTACGCCCCGCTCAAGAAAGGCCCCCCTCCAGAGAGTGGGGCCCTCTCTTGAGCCAATGCTAGCTCTCGCAATGCATTGAGGAACACGCTTGGCATCGGTTCTAGCGATCGCTCGTCGGAGAAATGATATTGAAGAAGATAGAAGTAGCAGGCAAATTGACTCGGCACCCCGTACTTGGATCGTGCCGCGATCGAGAGTGGGGCGTCAGGCAGGGGCGAGGCATACAAATATGTCCATCTTGGGCATGGCTACTGCGCGAACCCTTACTGGGCGCAATGCCAGCATCGAATGGCTTGCCAACGCTGTGACTTCTACGTGCCTGGAGATTCGGCAAGGGCTCAGGCTCTCGAAGCAAGTACTCACAATCAGCGCCTCCTGGAGCAGATCCCCATGACCGAAATCGAGCGTAAGGCGCTGACCGGAGGTCAAGCGGCGCTGGAGCAACTGGCAAAAGGCTGTTCGCTGTCCGAGTGAAGCGTGGATGCTGGTGGTGCTCTGTTAATCCAGCCGTCAACTTCGGCATTATTGCCGGGAACTCGGCTCTGGGCGGTGCCGGCGATATCAATTCTGGTCACTTCGATGAGGGCCGCGCCTCACCCATTACTCATGTGCTCGGTGAATGCGATGGTGATTTTCTCAACAAGTGAGAATGTGGCCGGCGTCTTCCTGGCCACACGCAGCAGTCACTTGACCGAATAGCCGGTTTATCAGCCAGGTGGTTCGGGCGCCAAGTAGACATAACGAATCCCATCAACGATGACATTTTTCATGAGCTTGGCCGGAGGCTCCGTGTTTGATGTTGCTGTTGAAGTTGTAGTGATTAAGTCGCACAGCTTCAAAACCTGGGTCCAGTGGATACCCGGACTCGCTCCGCCGCCTCGAAGTCAAACGGTCATATTGGAGCTATAGATTGAGGGTTCGTCGCCGATTGCAGAGCATTGTTGATCTCATCCGCGATGAAATTCTTCATGCGCTTGGCCGCAGGCTCGGATCCTGATGGAAGGTAACTCCTGATTCGGTTGTCGCGCGAATGCGCTTGCGTAACTACCGGGCCGCTGTCTAGAAATCTTGACCGATATACGTTGATGTATCGGCGCAGGTTTCCCCGAACGCTCTATACCTGATCGTTTGGTAGAAATCTTGCGTTCGTGCATGAATCGCAGAATATATATGTAACGCTTGCGGGAGTCTCAAGATACGATCTCGGGACTTTTCGTACACAGTGGCGATTGAGGGCGTATGGAATAGGTCGGGGAGTCGATGGACGAGAGCTGGACCATCCCCCAGCACGATCGTTTTGATCTTGGGGCGGCACATTCCGAGCCAACGAAGAGGTTCGTTCTCTTCGAGACACATACGCGTATGTCCGAGTATTAAGATGTCGGCGGATGCGGCTGCGCCTGAACGGATGAATGTTTCTGGGGAGTAAAAGACGCATACTTCATGTCCAATTTCCGAGAACATGTCGAAGCATAGATGGCGAACGGCTGAGCTTGTGTCGACTAGGCAAATGCCCCCACGGTCCGGCCGCATTGCCACAGATTGTTCCTGTGTAACGCGTGTTAACACGGCCATGGGGGTATCTCCCTTCGTCCGTCGATAAGACTGTTCTTGGCCCGTACCAAGCAATGATCAAAGACAGCTGCCTTCTGGATCACAAAGCACTGCGATAGGAGCCGGATTCGGCAGCTTAGAGATTGATGAAAGGATCAGGGTTCGAAGTAGCACCTGCACCAATAGAAATGGAACACCCTCCAAGCTGAACCCGCGAGAGTGAGTATCCTTGCCTGCCGCCGGTTGGATTTCTACTGTCTTATGACAGCGATGCCGCAGGCGTTGGCATCGTCAGGAGCGCACGTGGGAATTGGGAGTGCGCTGTTGCGGGCGACAGAGACCTTGGCGCTGGAGGTGGGAGCGGCAGAGATCTGGCTGGAGGCGAAAGCACCGGTGATAACGAGGGCGGCTACGGCGGTACGAATGATGAGCTTCATGTGGATTCTCCCTTTATTTCAATTACTTATGTTTTTGGTGATGGCTTAGCGAGCGATGCCGCAGGTGTTGGGATCGTCAGGAGCGCACATGGGAATTGGGAGGGCGCTGTTCCGGGCGACAGAGACCTTGGCGCTGGAGGTGGAAGCGGCAGAGATCTGGCTGGAGGCACAAGCACCGGCATAATCACTCGCTGCTCTTCGGTGAGTGTGTGGTTGCAATTTTTTTTCTAGATGTTCCATCAGTTTCTCTGGATGGATGGGCTTGGCAACGAGATCGAATACATAACCTTTTTCTTCTCCTTCGCGCAAAATATCTGAGGTGCCCGCCTGACCGGAAAAAAGCAGGATCTTTGTTGCGGGCAATAGCTTGGTGATTTCGATGGCGAGTTCCACCCCAGACATAATTGGCATCGATACATCAGTGAGCAAAAAGTCCGGCTTGAGCTTTGCGGCAATCTGCAGCGCCGTTTGCGCGTCATAGGTGCGAACGGCTCGGAAGCCAAACCTGTTCAGAATCTCTGCTGTCGTATCCGCGATGATCTCATCATCATCGACTACAAGTATGGTCGGTTTATCTGCCGCTAGTCTCTTCGATCTGGCCTTACGCTTTCGAGCTGCGATCGGATTTGATAAGAACTTGTCGGCTACTTGAAAAATACCCAGGTCGATTCTCAGCATTAGCACCCCTTGCCTCACGGTAGTTGCATCCACTACTGCGCCCTATCTGCAGCATTCCGGGCGCTGTGGGTTACCTCAATCGTTTCTTACTCGGCGATCTTGCTCCTGAGTGCAAAACCCTATGAGCCTCTCTCAATCATGGTGCCGCGAGGTCGCTCACCAGGTCCCATCTTCCCATCCTCTTGCCTGCCCCGAGCCGGGCTCTTCATCCAGGCACGCCGGAACTGCCTTTCACCAGCTTCGCATTCGTTGCAAAAAGGACTTGTTTGCAGCACACCGGGGTGCACTCGGGGAAGTGCACCCCGGCGCGCTCAGAAAGACACTCCGGTGTGCATAGCGAATGTGACGGCGTTCGTCGCAGGCGCGCCCACCGGCCGACTGAAACGGACTGGCAAATCCGCCTCGACGAAGTAAGCCTTGAACAAGCCGCCGTTTCTATGCTTGATCGGAAAACTTTTGTTAATCAGGGGCGTGAATCCCCACGACGGGTCATTTACGTCGAACGCCAATCGTCCTCCCGCCGCCCAGCCGTGTCCCAAACCGTATATAAGACCGGGATGAACAGTGAGAGTAGTTTGCCGTGTCCCCGTCGTATTGATCTGTGGGACAAATTCGAGGTCAAAGGCCAGGGGACCGCTTCCCTTGACGGTGATGCCAACCGGAAATCCAACCGCAGGCGCGTCTGCCAGATTGGTGACGTTGCCTGAGGAGTCTGTCACCAGCGGGAGAACGAAGCCGATATGCCCGCCCAGAGTCGGGCCCTTTTGCGCTTGCGCTTGCGGCTGCGGCGCGCTGCTTTCTTGCGCTTGCGCCAGCGGCGCTCCGCCCGCCAGGGTTGTCGCCAGCACTGCCAATACAATCGATACTCTTTTCATTTCTGTTCGATCCTCAGATAGTCTGGAGTTGCCTTCGTGTTCTGTAAGCTGTTACGCCTCGTCCGCCTCATCCCCTGCGGCGAATCAAAAATGAGCGTTATGTCCCTCTGCCGCCCGTGTAACTGCAAGAGCGCCACGTCAGCGGAGATTGGAAAAGCCTAAGAGGGTGATCTAACTATGCGGATAGCTTCCTTGCGGCAGCGATCACGCAGCTTCGCTTTGCTCTTGCGGTTGTTCGATTGAATCTGCCCGCTGAGCATCTTCACGTTTGGCTGGATTCAGCGCCGCGAAGGCCCCCGCCGCAACTGCAGCGCCCGCAAATTCAGACACCAGATAAATCCAGATATTCCCCCAGGACGACAGTCCCATAATGGAGATACCCACCGCGACTGCTGGGTTGAACGCACCACCGGATATGTTGCCGACGGAGAACGCCCCCACCAGCACAGTGAATCCGATCGCCAGCCCATAAAAGGAATTGCCCGATGTGCCCTTAGCCGTAGCGACGTTCAGCACGACGTAAACGAGCGCGAAGGTGAAGAGAAACTCTGCGAGAAGCGCGGGTACAGTTGCCGGTTGCAGCGGTGCAACAACGGCCCCTCCCTTCAGGTACTTGACGGCTAAGGCCGCCAGCACCGCCCCCACGACCTGAAAAAGCATGTACGGCGCTACATCCTTGGTCTCGCATTTCCCGCGAAGCCAGACGCCCAGCGTAACCGCCGGATTGAAATGCCCTCCGGAAATATGGCCACCCGCAAAAATCATCACCATGAGCGCGGAACCGATTGCCAGCGGAGCGAACGGACCGGCACCATGGCCGATAACCGTGCACCCAATGGTCAGAACCAGAACAAATGTCCCAATAAA
>JAOAPB010000064.1 GCA_025462645.1 Edaphobacter sp.
CGTAGCCGATTTTCTCGACGCGCATGGCGGGTTGCGGGCCGAAGGTAGGAGCGAGGGCGCGGATGAGAGCTGCGCCGGTGGGCGTGACGAGTTCTTTTTCGATGTGGGCGGAGTAGGTGGGTAGGCCGCGGAGCAGGTCTGCGGTGGCGGGCGCGGGGACGGGGAAGCGGCCGTGGGCGCAGTCGACCATGCCACCACCAACGTTGAGGGGTGAGCAGAACCATTGGATGGGATGACCGGTCTCGGCATGGGCCTGGGTGTTGAGGGCGTGGATGCCGGCGCTGGCGGCTACGATGTCGACGATGGCGTCGACTGCGCCTACCTCGTGGAAGTGAATTTTCTCTATATCTACGTTGTGGATCTTGGCTTCGCTGGTGCCCAGGAGCTCGAAGGTATGGATGGCTAGCTGTTTGACGGGAGCGGGGAGGCCGGTGGACTGGATGAGGGTGCGGATGACGGAGAGGGAGCGACCGTGAGTATGGGGGTGATCGTGGCTGTGACTTGGCTCATGGCTGTGATCATGCTCATGGTCGTGATCATTCCTATGGTCGTGATCGTGTTTGTGAAGATGCTTGTCGTCGTGGGTGTGGCTGTGTGAGTGGGGCTCATTGCTGTGGCTATGGGCGGCTTCGGCGAGTTTGCCATCTTCGAGGACATGGACCTTGGTCGAGTGAATGCCGCTGCGGTCCGCTTTTTCGATCTTGAGGGTTGCGCCGAGGTTGAGGGCGGCGGTGGCGTCGTGGAGGACCTGCGGGGCGAGACCGGCGTCGACGAGGGCTCCGAGGAACATGTCGCCACTGATGCCGGCGAAGCAGTCTAGGTAGACGATACGCATGATGGATATTGTGTCATGGGTGGGTTTGTCGGCGCTTGTCGTCGTTGCCGTTCGGTACTCTCCTCCGGTGTCAAGGAGGCAGCAAGTGTAGGGCAATCCGACAGCAGAAAAAACTACTTTGGCAGGTGAAACCTGGCGGGAGTGATGGCGGTGGCGGGGAGGACGTCGTTCATGCTGCCGGAGCGGTAGCCTTGCGTGTCCAGGGTGATGTAGAGGAAGCCGAGGGGGCGGAGGGCGGCGGTGATGCGGTCGAGGGTTTCGAGCGTGAGCGCGTGAGGGAGTTCGGGGCGGGAGATCTCGATGCGGGCGAGGTCGCCGTGGTGGCGGACACGGACCTGATGGAAGCCGAGGGCGTGGAGGGCAGCTTCGGCCTGCTCGACCTGGGCGAGGTTTTCGCGGGTGACGGGGCGGCCGTACTCGATGCGGGAGGAGAGGCAGGCTGAGGCGGGCTTGTCCCAGAGGGTGAGACCGGCCTCGCGGGCGAGAGTTCGGATCTCGGATTTGGTGAGCTCTGCGGTGACGAGAGGCGCTACGGCGTGGTGCTGGACGGCGGCTTGTTGGCCGGGGCGGAAGGCTGCTACCGAGGGGGCGCGGTCGTCGAGGTTCATGCCGTAGGCGATGTGATGGAAGCCTCGTTCGGCGCGGGTCTGCTCCATCTGGGTGAAGAGCTCGTCCTTGCAGTGGAAGCAGCGCTGGGAGTCGTTGCGCTGGTAGTCGGGGTTTTCCAGCTCGTCGGTGCGGAGGATGTGGGTGGGGATGTTGTGTTCGGCGGCGAAGGCGAGGGCGGCGGCGAGTTCGGCTCGGGGGAGGGAGGGGGAGTCGGCTATGACGGCGAGCATGTTGTCGCCGAGGGCCTGGTGGGCGGCGTAGGCGAGATAGGCGGAGTCTGTGCCGCCGGAGTAGGCGACGAGGAGGGAGCCGAGGTCTCGGAGGGTGGTCTGGAGGAGGGCGGATTTGGCGGCTAAATCCATCTTAGGGAGATGGTAGCGGAGTTGGGGGCCGTTTAGCGAGTCGACGATGCTGATGGAGATGCCAGCCTTCGAGCAGAATTGGCGGAAGTGGAACTTTACCAATGATTGGAGCGTAAAAGCGGTTGTTCCCGAAGGTGCCAATGAATCGTCGAAGCTTCGTTCAGAGTGCGGTTGCATCGTCTTTTTTGTCTTCCTTTGCCGAGATGCAAAGCGGGGGTGAGACGGCGGTCGCACCGGCAATTATGCCGCCGGGCGGTGCATTTATGGGGACGCTGCCGCGTCTGATGGAGTTGGCAGAGCTGCCTGGACTGGGGATCGGGGTCGTCCATGGAGATCGATTGGTCTGGCAGCATTATGCTGGGGTTGCGAATGCTGCTACCAGGGCGCCGATTACGGCGGATTCATTGTTCCCGGCGGCTTCGATGGGCAAGCCGATATTTGCCTATGCAGTGCTGCAACTGGCGGACGAGGGTAAGCTCGACCTCGATAGGCCTTTGAAGCAGTACCTGCAAGACAATACGCTGAGCGGGCCTTATGGCGAGCGAGTGACGGCGCGACATGTGTTGAGCCATTCGAGTGGACTTCCCAACTGGCGAGACAATGGGGATCAGCCCCTGACCCCCAGCTTTGAGCCGGGGACCAAGTTCCGGTACTCCGGCGAGGGGTTTTACTGTCTCCAGCGTTGCGTGGAGAAGATCACGGGCATCGGCTTCGAGCAGTGGATCGAAGATAGGATGATGAAGCCGCTGGGGATGCGGTTTTCGACGTATTTGTGGCGCGCGGAGGCCTCCACACGCCTGGTGGCAGGACACAGGAGGTATGAGCCCTTCTACAACCGGGACTTTGCCATGCAGTTGTCCAAGTTGATTGAGGAGAGCGGTAAACCGCTGGGGGCCTGGAATCATGATGCGATTGTGGAGGCGATGACAAAGAAGATGTCTCCGCCGCATGCTCCGGTTCCCAATGAGACGAGTCCGAATGTCGCCTTCAGCCTGCTTACGACGGTCTCCGATTATGCGGTGTTCCTGGCGCGGCTGGTGACGCCGAGGGGAGAGCCCTTTGACTTGAAGCCGGCGATGCGGGTGGAGATGATGAAGCCCTACTCTCAGATCAATAGCTCTCTCTCGTGGGGGTTGGGATGGGGTCTCGAGCAGGAGGCCAGGCGCAGATACCTGTGGCAATGGGGCGACAATGGCGGCTGGAAGAACTTTGTGCTGGTGCATCCGGAGAGCAGCTCGGCCATCGTGGTCTTTACCAACGGAGGGAATGGCATGCGCGTGGTGGAGCGCATTGTTTGCTCCGCTTCGGGAGACGAGCAGGCTGCGTTTCTGTGGGTGTGAGTGGTTTTCCGTTATGGGGTACTGGTGAGTTGCTGCCAGATTTCGGGGTCTACGGGGATGCCGAGGCGGAGGTTTTCTTCGCGGAGGTGGAGGGTCTGTTCGCCGGGGTAGCGGACGGGCTTGCCGGGGTCTACCGGTGTGGCTTCGCGGAGAGAGGCCAGGATGCCTTCGGCTGTCTGGGTAAGGTCGTGGGGGCTCGCTATATGGGTGGGGTCGATAGTGAGGAAGATCTGGGATTGGCCGACCTCGCGGAGAGGATCGCGGGGGAATTGATGGGTGGCGAGGCCGCCGGAGAGCATGGCTCCAAGCATGTCGAGTACGAGGGAGAGGCCGGAGCCCTTCCAGTAGCCGATGGGGAGGGCTCGCTGGGAGGCTTCGATGGCGGCGGCGTCCCGGGTGAGGTTACCGGCGGTGTCGAAGCCTCCGTCTGCGGGGAGGGGCTCGCCGCGCTTGCTGTAGGAGGCAAGGGTTCCGTAGGAGAACTGGCTCATGGCGATGTCGAGGACGACGTGAGCGCCAGGATTGTTCTCTGAGCTGCGGGGGATGGCGATGATGAAGGGCGTATTTCCCAGGGTGGGAGTGGTGGCTCCCCAGGCGGGGAGGTTGGGGAGGGTGTTGCTCCAGCACATGGCGAAGAGGCCAGCTTCGGCGGCGAGCCAGCCGTAGGTGCCGCCGCGCATCCAATGGCTGGTGTTGGCGAGGGCGACGCAGCCGATGCCGTGCTGTCTGGCGAGGGCGATGGCTCGCTGCATGGATGCGTAGGCGTTGAGGTTGCCGACGCCGCGGTGGCCATCCCAGCGCTCGATGGCTCCGAAGGCTGCGGTGCAGGTGGGTCCGGCACTGACGTCGATGCTGCCGTTGCGGACCTGGGCCGTGAAGCGGGGAAATCGACTGAGACCGTGGGTGTAGATGCCGTCGCGATCAGTTTCGGCGGTTAGGCGGGCGCTGAGGGCGGCGCGGTCTTCGGAGAGGCCGAGGTGGAGCATGGCTTTCTTCAGAGCTTCGTAGAGGTCGCTGTAGGGGACTCGGAGCATAGGCATATTTTAGCGAGAGGTTAGATCCAGCCGCCGTCGATGACGTGAGACTGGTTGGTGATGGCGGAGCTGTCGTCGGAGGCGAGGAAGAGGAGGAGACGGGCTACCTCGTCGGGGAGGATGTGACGCTTGAGGCACTGGACGGTGAAGAGGTGCTGCTCGTAGTCGGCGGACATGTAGAGGCGACGCTGCTTTTCGGTGAGGATGGCTCCGGGGAGGACGGCGTTGACGCGGATGTTGGAGGGGCCGAGCTCATGCGAGAGAGATCGAGTCATGGCGACAATGGCGGCCTTGGCCATGTTGTAGACGGCGAGGCTGGCGGAGGGGATGAGCCAGGAGATGGAGCTCATGTTGATGATGGAGCCCGAGCCTGCAGACTTCATTCCCGGGGCGACGGCCTGCGCGGCGAAGAACTGGTGCCGGAGATTCACGGCCATGCGCTGGTCCCAGTACTCGGGGGTGACTTCGGCGAAGCTGTGGCGGTCGTCGCTGGCTGCGTTGTTGATGAGGATCTGCGGGGGGCCGAGGATAGTGGAGATCTCTCCGATGGCCGACTGGAGGGCGGGGATGTCGGTGAGATCGCAGTGGACGTACAGCGGGGCGTGGGGAACGCGCGGCGTGAGGTCGTCGACGAGGGCGAGTGCAGGCTCATCGGTGAGATCGAGAAAGGCTACACGGGCGCCCTGGAGGGCGAAGATCTCTACGGAGGCGGCTCCGATGCCTTGTGCGCCTCCGCTGATGAGGACCACTTTTCCGGCGAGGCTAGGGTAGCTGGCGAAGACAGAGGGCGGGGTCATAAGGGTAGAGATTTTTAGTGGAGCAATGGCGGGAGTTTGTCGCTGGCTCCGAGGAGGAAGATGGCTCCGATGATGAAGCTGTAGGCGGCGGTGAGGGAGGTGACGAGGGTCTGGAGGCCGGGGCGATGGGCGCTGGTGGCGAAGATTCCGGAGGCTGCGGCGGTCATGAGGGTGTTCATGATGAGGAGGCCGGCGATGAAGCTGAGGAGGCCGAAGAAGCCGCGGCTGGTTCCGCCGAGGTTGGCGGCGAGGAGGAAGAGGAGGAGCTGCGAGGGAGTTTCGGCGCCGAGCCCGTGGATGATGCCTACGGTGAAGACGGAGCTGCGGTCGTAGCGGAAGGCGAAGGGGTCGGGCTTGGGGGTGTCAGGGTTGCGGAGGCGGCGGAGACGCCAGGTGACGTGGCGGGCTCCGGTGACGAGCAGGGCGATGCGGCTTTTTGGGATGGCGTGATGATGGGTGCCGGGTTTGCGGCGCAGGAAGCTGACGAGGACATAGACGGCGAGGAGGATGAGGGTCGCTCCGACGAGGCGCTCGCCGATGGCGTCCATGTGCGGAGGGAGGCCGAGGTGGAGGAAGATGACGGCGGAGCCGAGGATGGCGACGGTGAGGGCGTGGCCGAGGGCGTAGAGGAGGCCGAGGCGCATGGCGTCGCGCCAGTCGCGCTGGATGCTGGTGATGTCGGTGATGGCGGCGAGGTGGTCGTAGTCGAAGCCGTGGCGGAGACCAAGGAGGGCGCAGGAGACCAGGGCGAGTTCGAGCGCGGGGGACATCCCGTCTAGGGTACAGGGCGCAGGGCGTATTCGGCGACGTAGAATGACGGTTAAGTTTGTCTGTTTTTCTGGAGGATGGATGGATCTGCAGAAGGTGATGCGGGAGGCGGTAGCTCCGCGCCCCAAGGCGGCGCGACCGATTGTGATGATTGGGTCGGGTGGGATTGTGCATGATGCGCATCTGCCGGCCTATAAGAAGGCTGGATTTCCGGTGGCAGCACTGGTCGATGTGAGCCGTGAGAAGGCGGAGGGGCTCGCGAAGACCTTTGGAATTCCGTTTGCCACGACTTCGATCGCGGAGGCGGTCAAGTACGCTCCGGCGGATGCGGTGTTCGACGTGGCTGTGCCGGCAAAGGCAATTCCGAGTATTCTGCCGCAACTGCCAGATGGAGCGTCGGTTCTGATTCAGAAGCCGATGGGGGATACGCTCGCCGAGGCTGTTGAGATCTTGAATATCTGCCGGAGGAAAGGGCTGACGGCGGCGGTGAACTTTCAGCTGCGGTGGGCTCCGAACATACTGGTGGCGCGAGCATTGCAAGCGACGGGAGCACTGGGCGAGTTGCACGACATGGAGGTATCCGTGAGCGTGCATACGCCGTGGGAGCTCTGGAGCTTTCTGAGTACGGCTCCGCGGCTGGAGATTCTGTATCACTCGATCCACTATGTGGATCTGGTGCGGTCCTGGTTCGGGAATCCGCTGGGTGTCTATGCGAAGACGGTGAAGAGTCCGCGGACTGCTGAGCTGGCGGCAACGAAGAGCGTGATCACGCTAGATTATGGGAGTGATAAGCGAGTATTTATCGCGACGAATCATAGTCATGACTTCAACCCGAAGATGCAGCGAAGCTTTGTGCAGTGGGAGGGGATGGAGGGAGCGATGCGGGCGCAGATGGGGGTGAACCTGAACTATCCGGAGGGACGACCGGACAATATCGAGTACATCGTGCACGGGGACGCTGGGTGGACCGATGTGCCGGTGAGCGGGAACTGGTTTCCGGATGCGTTTATGGGGTCGATGGGCTCGTTGCAGGCGTATGTGCAGGGGGAGGCGAAGACGCTGCCTACGAGTGTAGAGGATGCTATCGATACGATGCGGACGGTCGAGGCGGCTTATCTTTCGAGTGAACAGGGCGGGGTGGAGCTACCGGGTTTGGGCAGTTAGCACAATGCCCCCACCCTGCCTAAATTGCGCAAAGTATTCTAAACATGAAAGTTATGCTTGGACTTGCTGAGGTCAGCAGTTGCTGGCCGGGGCGCACATGGGTGTCTGGCAGGTTCTCGTTTGTCAAGATCAGGCGGGAAGGCATTTCAGATAATAAAGAGTATCTCAGTGGCTGAAACCGTGAAGTCGTGAATTCTAATACGTTCCGCGGGGCGCGCGAATGCCCATCTTAGCGCGATAAAACTGCGCGAAGATGGGGCACCCGGATTTGTGACGGGTGAGGTTTTACGCGGAGGATTTAGCGGCCCATCCAGCCTCCGTCTACGGTGAGGATCGTTCCTGTGACGTAGTCGCTTGCGGCGGAGCTTAGGAATAGTGCGGCTCCGGCGAGGTCCTGGGGCTGGCCCCAGCGAGCGGCTGGAATGCGTTCGAGAATCTGCCGGCTGCGGGTCTCGTCGGCCTGGAGGGCTTCGGTGTTGGTGGTGGCGAAGTAGCCGGGAGCGATGGCGTTGACCTGGATTCCTCTGGGGGCCCACTCGTTGGCGAGAGCCTTGGTGAGTTGGGCGATTCCACCCTTGGAGGCAGCGTAGGAGGGAACACGGATGCCGCCCTGGAAGCTGAGGAGAGAGGCTATGTTTACGATCTTTCCGTAGCCTCGAGGGATCATATTGCGAGCGGCCAGCTGAGAGAGTTGGAAGGGGCTGGTGAGGTTGACCTGGAGGACTTGTTCCCAGTCTTCGAGGGTTACCTCTTCGGCGGCGGCACGGTGGATGGTGCCGGCGTTGTTGATGAGGATGTCGACGCGGCCGAGGGAGGCGACGACCTGGTCGAAGAGGTTCTCGGCGCCGGTAGTGCTGGAGAGATCGGCCTGGAATGCGTTGGCGGTGCCTCCCGTGGCTTGAATGGCGGCTGCGGTGTCGTCGGCGGGGCGGCGGTTGCCGTGGCAGGCGATGGTGGCTCCAGCCTGCGAGAGGGCGATGGCGATAGCTGCTCCGAGACCGCTGGCGGAGCCGGTGATGAGGGCTACTTTATTGTCGAGGCGGAAGAGATCGATGATGTTGGTCAGGGGACTTTGCATACACGCTCAATGTACTTGGCCGGATGTGGTGGGGCAAATGCGGATGCGGTTGACGGTCGGTGTGGGGTTTCGTATGGTGGGTCAGATTGTTTTACGGAGGATTTATGCGGCAGACGATGGTTGCTTTGGCGGGAGTGATGGTGATGGGTGCGATGTCGCAGGCGGTTATCGCGCAGGCGACTCCAGCTCCGGATGTTAATTTGCGGACGAGGGACGAGATGACGACTCAGGCGAAGGGGATGCTGGCTGAGGCGAAGAAGAGTCCGACGGGGCTTGTGACGGTGACACTGGAGAAGTATCCGGGACACTACACGATGCTGACGGTACGTTCGAAGGATGGCGGCGCAGAGGTGCATGCGAACTATAGCGACTTTCTGGTGGCAGAGGACGGAGAGGCGACGGTGATGACGGGTGGGACAGTTGTGGATGGGAAGGAACTGTCTCCGGGTGAGACGCGCGGGACGAAGGTGGAGGGCGGAACGCCGCATGTGATGCATAGGGGAGATGTCATCCATATCCTGCCGAATATTCCGCATCAGACGATGGTGGCCCAAGGAAAGACTTTTACGTATTACGTGATCAAAGTGGAAGCGCCGAAAGAATAGGCGTTCCTGTCGGGAACGATGCCAGGGCTTTGGCCCTGGCATTTTTTTGCCTTCGATAATGCGTTGCGTAGGACGAAAGCCCTATGTTCTGTTGGCAGGAATACCAGAGAATGAATGACAACATCCTCCCAATGTCGGCATCGCTCCAGAGGTAAGACTGAAGGTCAGATCGAGATCAGATTCGCGTGCTCTTTGTGTGTCTGGCGGACGAACTCTTATACTGGACTGCGACTACTGGATTGCAATTCAAGGAGATAGCAATGAGGCTGTATCAGATGGCGGATGCGATTCGGTATGGGCTGATGAATACCGAAGAGCTGCGGGAGACGTTCCTTCTGGAGGAGATGTTTACTCCTGGGGAGATTGAGTTTGCTTATGTGGATCTGGACCGCACTGTGATCGGCGGAGCCGTGCCGACGCATGAGACGTTGAAGCTGGAGACGGAGCCGGAGCTGCGGGCCGATTATTTTCTGGAGCGCCGGGAACTGGGAATTCTAAATGTGGGTGGGCCTGGGTCGGTCGTCGTCGGTGGGAAGACGTTCGAGCTGGAGAAGCTGGACTGCCTGTATGTGGGGCGTGGGAGCAAGGATGTCATCTTCAGCAGCGCCGACGCGGAGAAGCCGGCTTGCTTTTACCTGTTGAGCTATCCGGCTCATGCGGAGTATCCGACGGCGATGGTGAAGTTCGCGGATATGAAGGGACTGGAGCTGGGCAGTGTCGAGACCTGCAATAAGCGGACGATCTACAAGGCGATCTACAGGGAAGGCATCAAGAGCTGCCAGCTGGTGATGGGCTTCACCTTTCTGGCGTCGGGCAGCAACTGGAATACGATGCCTCCGCATACGCATATGCGGCGCAGCGAGGTGTACTTCTACTTCGATGTAGACCCGGCGCACCGGGTGCTGCATTTGATGGGGCCGCCGGATGCGACGAGTCATCTGGTGGTGGCGGACAAAGAAGTTGTGGTTTCGCCGGGGTGGTCGATCCATGCCGGCGTGGGAACGAAGAACTACGGATTCTGCTGGGGTATGGGCGGAGAAAACCAGGCGTACGACGACATGGATGGTGTTGCCATCGCGGAGCTTAAATAGATGACGGCAGGTGCGGCGAAGAACAGTCTTGTGATTCGGAAGAAGGAAGAGTGCAAATGGGATCTGGTGAGTTTGGGCGAGGTGATGCTGAGGCTCGATCCGGGCGATGTACGGGTGGCTACGACACGCCAGTTCAATGTGTGGGAGGGTGGTGGCGAGTACAACGTGGCTCGCGGGCTGCGCCGCTGCTTTGGTCTGAAGACTGCGATTGTTACGGCTCTGGCGGATAATCCTGTGGGCCGGCTGCTTGAAGACTTGATGCTGCAGGGCGGCGTGGATCAGTCGCATGTGGTGTGGACGAAGTATGACGGCGTGGGTCGGACGACGCGTAATGGGTTGAACTTTACCGAGCGCGGCTTTGGAGTGCGGGCTGCGTTGGGATGCTCGGATCGCGGCAATACTGCGGTGAGCCAGTTGAAGCCGGGACAGATCGACTGGGACGAGATATTCGGGAAGGAAGGATCGCGCTGGTTTCACACGGGCGGAATCTTCTGCGCGCTGAGCGAGTCGACGCCTGATGTTGCCAAGGAGGCGATGGTCGCCGCGCGCAAGCATGGCGTGATGATCAGCTACGACCTGAACTATCGTGACTCGTTGTGGAAGTCGATTGGCGGGAAGGCTCGGGCGACCGAGGTGAATCGCGAACTGGCGTCGTATGTCGATGTAATGATCGGCAATGAAGAAGACTTCACGGCGGCGCTTGGTTTTGAAATTGAAGGCGTGGGTGACGATCTGGGAGAGCTGGATTCGGGAAGCTTCCGCAGGATGATTGAGAAGGCAGTGGCGACGTTCCCGAACTTCAGAGCGGTTGCGACGACGCTGCGCCATGCGAAGACAGCGAGCATCAACGACTGGGGAGCGGTTTGCTACTACGAGGGCGCCTTCCATGAGGCTCGGCCGATGCCCGATCTTGAGATCTTCGATCGCGTGGGTGGCGGTGACTCGTTCGCGTCGGGGCTGATCTATGGCTTCCTGAACGACAAGGGCGCGGACTGGGCGGTGAACTGCGGCTGTGCGCACGGCGCGCTGGCGATGACCACTCCCGGTGATACGACGATGGCCACGTTTGACGAGGTGCAGCGCATCATGAAGGGCGGCGGCGCCCGGGTGCAGCGGTAAGGCAGGGAATAGGAATTAGGAGAGATGATGAAGAAGATTGAAGTATTGAAGTCGTTGAAGGACATTGGACTGGTTCCGGTGTTGCGTGCCGAGTCCGTGGACAAGGCGTTGGCGTTGGCTGAGGCTATCGCTGCAGGTGGCGTGACGGTGCTTGAGATCACGATGACGGTGCCGGGAGCGATCCAGGTGATGCGGAGGCTCGCGGAGCAGCGGCCGGATATTCTGATCGGCGCAGGTACGGTGCTGGATGCTGAGACGGCACGGATGTGCATCCTGGAGGGTGCTCAGTTTGTGGTGAGCCCGGCGCTGAATCTGCAGACGATCGAGATGTGCCATCGTTACTCGATTGCGGTGCTGCCCGGAGCACTGACGCCGACCGAGATCGTGACGGCCTGGCAGGCGGGAGCGGACGTTGTGAAGGTCTTCCCAGCGAGTGCGATGGGTGGAGCGAAGTACCTCACAGCTCTGAAGGGGCCATTGCCGCATGTGGAGATGATTCCAACAGGCGGGGTTTCGCTGGCGACTGCGGCGGAGTTTCTGACTGCTGGAGCGTTTGCCTTGGGTGTGGGGTCGGACCTGGTGAATGCGAAGGCGATGGCTGAGGGCAAGCCGGAGTTGGTGACGGAGAGCGCGAAGAAGTATCTGGCGATCGTGAAAGAGTTCCAGTCTAAAAACTAAAGGCTTGCTGAATTTCGACAAAGGGCATGGCTTCGGCTATGCCCTTTGTCGATTAATTCAGGCTACCAGCCTAAGGACGCGGTCGAGTGACCCAGAGCAAAGGCTGGCGGATGGGGAAGGTGCGCTGAAGCTCTGGGAGCGTGGGGTCGGGTGGAAGCGTCTTCCAGAGATCGGCGTACTCGGGCCGGGTGTAGGCGCGGGCTGCGAGGAGCAGGCTGGGGGTGCGAAGAGGTAGAGCGGTGAAGTTGGTGGCGTCGGCCTTGTATGGCCATGTTCCGCGATTAAGGATGAAGGGGAAGTGATGGGCGATGGCGACGCGCATCCCCGGGCCATCCTGCAGCTCGTAGTTCCATACGCTTTCAAAGCGGGTAGAGAGCAAATCGCTGATGGCGGCGAGCATGTCGAGGTTGAATAGAGAGAGTCGGTAGGGAAAGGGCGTGGTGAGCTCATGGGGGAAGCTGCCGTCGGCGAGGATCTGAGCGCGGATGGTGGTGGATTTGAACTGGTGGCGAAGGTCGGTAAGGGGGCGGTCGTCCTTTGTATTGAGGCTGGCGAAGGCGGCAGCCTGCAGGAGCCATGAGGTGCCGTGGTGATTCTTCTGATCGCGGGCCAGTCCAGCGAGGCGGGATGTGGTGAGCCATTCGAAGTAGTCGGCAAACCATCTCTGGATGGTGGTGAGCTCGGGTGGGGAGAGGGCCTCGGAGTTGGTAAGGAAGGGGATGGATTGGGCAACTTCGGCCAAGTGGACTGCCTCAACAAGACCTTCGGGTCGGCCCGTCTTTGCTGGAAGAATGACCTGGGCGTATAGGAGGTTTGGGGTCATGCTCGTCCTGGGGTCGACGAACCATGCCTGAAGGTGTGCCACTGCTTGTTTCGCGTAACGCTCTTCGCGTGTAAGGACGAAGGCGGCAGTGAGGGCGGGGACGTAAAGACTCAGGTTGAGGACGGCATCGCGGTGGGCAGTGAAGGCGCCGGGGTTGGGAGAGCCGCTCCGGAGAATGTAGGGAGCTTCGGGTGTAGCCGGGTCGGGCCAGTATTCCTCGGCTTCAGAGTAGAAGTCGTGGGCAGTACCCGGGCTGCGGGGCGAGGGGATTGCGGTAAGTGGGACAATGGGCTGGGTGAGGTAGCTTTCGGCTGCGTGGAGGATCCGATCATGATCGATGGCGGCGACGTTGGGGCGCGCGCTTGCTTTGGATGGTGAAGAAGATGGAGATTGGGCCGGTATACGTGGGGTAAGAAGAAGCATGGCGGCTTGGGTACAGAAGACTCTGCGATTTGTGGGCATAGTGAGCGAACGCCGTCGGCGGAAGAGTATCACGGTAGTGTCGTGGAGTGCATGGGGGTTGCGGACTGCTGACGAAAGGCCGACTGAACAGTAGGATGGGTTGGATGCGATTCTCTATTAAAAATGTAATTTTGCTGCTGGCAAGTATGTCCTTGGGCTGTTTGACGATGTTTGCGGCTGGGCAAACGGTGCAGATCTGTGTACGCGATCAGCGGGGTGATGCCATTGCCGGTGCGCAGGTGCTGTTGCGATCCGCTCGGATACAGACGGCGACCAGCGATGTTGGCGGGTGCGTGGAGATGGTCGTGAAGTCTGGAGTTGAGACGAAGGTAGAAGTCACGCATGCCGGGTTCAGTAGTGTCGTGAAAACGATTGGGGGCGGTCCCCGATTGGTTGTGGTGATGGGGGTGGCGGGTGCGGCGGAAGAGGTGCAGGTGACTGCATTGCGGACTCCCCTGGCGCTGGATGCGAGTGCGAGCAGCGTGCGTACGATGTCGCCGGAGCAGTTGCGAGAGGCCCCTGGCTTTACGCTCGACGATCGGCTAAGGCAGGTGTCCGGATTTCAATTGTTTCGGAGAACAAGTTCATGGGTCTCGAATCCGACGTCGCAGGGAACATCGTTGCGCGGGCTTGGGTCGACCGCCGCAAGCAGGACACTCGTGCTGAGCGATCAGGTGCCTTTGAACGATGCATTTGGCGGTTGGATCCACTGGAATGAGATTCCCCAGCTTGCCATGCGAGAGGTAGAGTTGATGCGCGGCGGGGCATCAGATCTCTATGGATCGAGTGCGATTGGTGGCGTGATCGATGTGATTCCTGAGGTCCCGGAGAAGTTTGCCTATGCGGTAAATGTTGCCGGCGCGAATGAAGGAACTTCGATACTGAATGGCCTGGTTACAGCGGGTGAACGGGGATGGAGTGGGCTTGGGGCCGCTACTTTCTTTCGGACGGATGGATATGTTCTGACTGCGCCTGAGGTGCGCGGCCCTGTGGATGTGGCTTCGAACGTGCATTCACAGAGTGGGAGGGTGGAGCTTCGTCGCAGTCTGGGGACGGATGGAGGAGCATTTCTGCGGGGGAACCTTTTGAATGAAGCACGGAGCAATGGGACACCTCTGCAGACGAATGCGACGCGGATATGGAGGTATGCCGGTGGGGGCGACTACTCGTCGGGGGAGGTTGGGCGCCTGATGCTTCGACTCTATGGGACTGGGCAGAACTATCGGCAGAGTTTTTCATCGATCGCTGCGGGACGTATATCAGAGAAGTTGACGAATCTGCAGCGGGTTCCGTCACAGCAGGTGGGCGGCGCGGTGCAGTGGGCGCGAAGCTATGGAGCACTGACGTTTGTTGCGGGCAGCGATGCTCTGGATACACGTGGCACGGATAACGAGACGGCAGTGAGCAATGGCGTGCAGAAGCCGACTGTAAGCATTAGCGCGCGGCAGAGAGGCGAGGGTATCTATGGAGAGGTGTTGTGGCAGCCGCTGACCTGGTCGATTGCCTTCTCTTCGCGCGTGGACTGGTTTGACAGTTTCGATGCAAGACAGGTCGGTACGGCCGTCGTACCTGTACTTCCGGATGTCAGGGAGACGGTATTCGATCCACGACTCGGCGTGGTGAAGCAGATTGCAAAGGGGCTGTCGCTTAATGCGTCAGTGTTTCGTGCGTTTCGAGGGCCTACGTTGAACGAACTCTATCGAACAGGGCAGGTAGGACAGCAGATTACATTGCCGAATGCAAGCTTGAGGTCGGAACGGGCGACGGGGTTTGAAACAGGTGGCCTAGTGAATGTTTCTCGGTTGGGGTCTGTGCGAACGAGCTACTTCTGGACCCAGGTGAATCGTCCAGTGGCGGCGGTTACATTGAGTTCGACGGCTACAAGCCAGCTATTGCAGCGGGAGAACCTGGGGCAGTTGACCAGTCGAGGTATAACGACCGAGGTGGAGATTAAGCCGGCGTCGTTCCTGATGCTGACGGGTGGATATCAGTATGCCGTCTCGACTGTGACCAAGTTTCAGGCTGATCCTACGCTGGTTGGGAGATGGACACCGCAGGTGCCGCGGAATAGCGCTTCGATACAGGCGCGATTGCAGAAGAACCCGATTGGCGTATTGAGTGTCGATCTGCGGACCAGTGGCAAACAGTTCGATGATTCGGCCAATCAATACAAGCTGGATGGGTATGTTCAAGTAGATATGTACGCCGAGCACCTACTGCGGCATAACTTGCGGATTTACGGTTCAGTGCAGAATCTGTTGGATCAACCGGTGCAGGCGGGGCGCACTCCGATCCTTACATTGGGTGCACCTAGAATAGTTTCAATTGGCATGCGACTTCACTAAATTGCTCTCACTGAATCTAGTCCTGATAACAAGTTAGTTAGTTACGGAATGGGAGATGACTAACATGACATGCTATCGTTAACGCGATGTCGCTGAACTTCGACAAGGCGAAGCAGGATCGCTGGGCTGGCATTGCGGTGTTGACGCTTTGCCTGCTCGTTCTTGTTTTTTCGTTTTGCCGCAAAGCTTTCGCTCTATCAACCGCAAGTTCCTCCAGTTAGGACGCTCTCCTCGAGCAAGCTGTGGCAGAGCGGAAAACAGCAAACTAAGGCAGCCGCTGTGGAGTTGAAGAAATCTTCTACTCCGCTGTTAGTGATCATTGCGCTGCAGTTGCTGGCTGCTTCTCTACCTGTGCATGAATGGCTGAAGCGTGAGCTGTTCGTTCCAGTACAGTTGCGGAATATTTCTTCCAAGTCCCAGCTGCGAGCCCCCCATCCGCTAGACCTCCCTGAGATGCCGTTGTTCTGCGACTCGAAGGTATTCGCCTTCGAGCGATTCGCTGTCATTTGAACCTCCAACGAAATCTTGTGAGTGTGCTGGCTATGGACTGGTCTATCTGGACTATGCGGTCGATGTATCGTCTTCTGCTTTTGTTTTGTGTTACTGGGGCGGGTATTACGGTTAGCGGATGCAGGAGTTCTGAGAAGGAGCCGAATAGTGATGCCGCGGTGGTGGCACGGGCGTCAGTGGTTGCAGTCAAGCGGGCGCCACTGGTGAATAGCCTTTCTGTTGCCGGTGAGTTTATCCCATATCAGGAGGTTGAGTTACACGCTAAGGTCGCGGGGTTTATTCGGCGGATCAACGTCGATATAGGTGATCGGGTGCGTGCGGGGCAGGTGCTTGCGACGCTTGAAGTACCGGAGTTAAACGCTCAAGTAGCAGGCGCAGATGCGGGTGTTCGGCATAGCCGGGACGAGATTCTGCTTGCGAAGAGCGAGCTTGTTCGCGCAGAGGCAAACCATGTAGCCCTACATTCGGCTGCGGACCGGCTGAAGCGAGCTGCGGCTGCACGTCCTGGAATGATTGCAGAGCAGGAGCTGGATGATGCGGAGGCAAAAGATCGTGCAGCGGAGGCACAGGTTGCGGTCGCGAGGTCGTCGGTGTCGGCGTCCGAGCAGCAACTAGATGTTTCGAAGGCAGACTGGACTCACTACTCTTCGCTCACTGACTATTCGCGTATCACGGCGCCGTTCGACGGGATCGTGACTTGGCGGTATGCCGATACGGGAGCCTTGATTCAGGCTGGAACCTCGAACGCAGGATCGATGCCGGTAGTGAGGGTGGCGCAGGTGAGCACGCTGCGGGCTGCGCATCCCGGTTCAGCGGCAAGATTGTGCGAACCACAGGGTCGCTTGATCGGGCTACGCGCAGTTTGCAGGTTGAGGTGGATGTACCTAATCCTAAGCTGAAGTTGACACCTGGAATGTATGCCGATGTGACGTTGCGGATTCAAGGAAATACAGATGCACTGACCGTGCCTGTTGAGGCTATCGATCATTCGACTGCAGGTGCGACTGTGCTGGTTGTGAATGCGAACGGTGAAGTGGAGCGACGCAAGGTGAAGACAGGCCTCGAAGGGCCGCAGGAGATTGAGGTTTTGGAGGGGCTTCGTGTTGGGGAACGGGTGATTGTGGGAAATCTCTCCACATTTCAACCGGGGACAAAAAATTAATCCGAGGCAGAGTTCGATGACTGATGCCGATAGCGCGGGAAAGGATAACTAGCCATGTCAGGATTCGCGATTCGCTATCCTTTTTTCATCATCATGCTGTGCTTGATCGTTGCTGTGGTTGGTTCGGTGACTGTGGCTCGTATGCCGGTGGACTTATTTCCAGATATTAATATTCCTGTTGTTGTTGTAGCCACCTTCTACAACGGAATGCCACCGGAACAGATTGAATCGAATATTACCAATCCATTTGAGCGATTTTTTACCTTAGGAAGCGGAATAGATCATATTGAGTCACGATCACTTACTGGAGTAAGTCTGATCAAGGTCTATTTTCAGCCGGGAACAAATGCGGATGCTGCCGTTGGCACGATCTCCAATCTGGCACTGGCACAACTACGCAGGCTGCCTCCGGGTACACTGCCGCCTGTAGTGTTGAAGTTCGATGCGTCAAGTCTTTGCCTGATCACGTTGAAAGGTGAAGGGCTGAATGAGACGGAGTTACATGATCTGGCCAGTTCTCAGTACGGAACCAGATTGCCAGTGTTCCAGGGGCTTCAGTGCCACAGCCCTTTGGGGGGAAGTATCGGCAGATTCAGGTGTATGTCGACCCCGTAAAGCTACAGGCGAATCAGCTTAGCTTGATGGATGTTGTTCGAACCGTGAATGACTCGAATGCGATTCTGCCTTCTGGCGACGTTCGTATCGGACCAAAGGACTTCAACATCTATACGAACGCGCAGATGCCTACAACAGAGGAGATCAATCGTCTGCCGCTGAAGAGCGTTAAGAATGGTCAACTGCTGGTCTCCGATGTAGGCCAAGCGAAGGATGCTGCCGCCATCCAGACGAATATTGTTCGTGTGGATGGCCAACACTCTGTATATCTGCCCATTTTGAAGCAGGGCGGAGGTGGAAGCACGATTGCCGTCGTGAACGGTGTACGTGTGGCGATTGGCCGCTTGCTCGATGTTCCTAAGACGCTGGTCACGAAGGTTGTCTTCGATCAATCGGTTTTTGTAAAGACTGCGATTGCCAATCTCGGCAGTGAGGGTGGCATAGGCTTGATTCTTACTGCACTGATGATCCTTGTCTTCCTTGGTAATATCAGAGCGACTGTGGCGGTGATGCTATCAATCCCTTTATCTGCGCTTGCAGCCTTTCTGGCATTGAATATTGGCGGAGGCAGTATCAATAGCATGGTGCTGGGTGGACTTGCACTTGCGTTTTCGCGGCTAATCGACAATTCAGTAGTAGTGCTGGAAAATATCTTCCGCCATCTCGAGATGGGTAAGTCTCCGGAACAGGCGGCGGAAGAGGGCGGTCGTGAGGTCGCGTTGCCGGTGCTGGCCGCGACCTTTACAACTGCGATCGTCTTCTTCCCGGTGGTTTTTCTCTACGGAGTCAGCCGGTTTTTATTTGTAGCGCTTGCCTTATCGGTAGTGCTGTCGCTGTTCGCATCGTATGTAGTCGCACTTACCGTCGTACCCCTGTTTTGCGCCAAGTTCATTAGGAACGCACACAATGAAGCGGCGCATCATCTCGGAGGAGATCCTTTTCAACGATTTGTGCGGTGGTTCAATCGCGGGTATGACAGAGGCTTGATGCGGTATGACGTTCTGGTGCGTCGGAGTTTGCTGCGCCCGGCCTCGGTTGTGCTAGGTGTACTCGGCGCCTTCCTGTTGAGCCTGGGGCTCTATCCATTTATGGGCTGGCATTCTTCCCTCGGACTGATCCCGGACAGTTTGTGATCAACGTGAAGGCTCCGACAGGAACCAGGCTGGAGCTTACGGATAGGTACATCGCCAGGGTGGAGGCAGATATCCGTTCTATAGTGCCGACGAAGGACCTTGGCATGATCGTCTCCAATATAGGAACGACGCCAGATTTTTCGGCTATCTACACAAGTAACTCGGGCCAGCATACGGCCTTTGTGCAGGTAAGTCTGAAGAAAGAGCACTCGCTGAGTAGTTTCGAATATATGAAGCGGGTTCGTGGGAAGCTGGCGGACGATCTGCCTGAGATCTCAACCTATTTTCAAACGGGAGGGCTGGTGGATGCGGTCGTCAACCTTGGACTGCCCGCGCCGATTGATATTCAGGTGAGCGGCAGCAACTTGCATGATGCGTATCGAATCGCAGCTGATTTGGCGCAAAGAGTTCGTGGCCTCAAAGGCGTGAGCGATGTGCTGATCCCTCAGGACCTCGACTATCCGGGGATCCGTTTAATTGTGAATCGGGAGATGGCTGGCAAACTAGGTCTCAACTCGCGTGAAGTTGTGAGTAATGTCATTACTGCACTCTCCTCGAATGGCATGATTGCGCCGAGTTACTGGGTAGATCCAAAGAACGGCAATAACTATTTACTTACGGTGCAGTATGCCGACTCGCAGGTGAAGTCCATGACGGACCTGCAGCAGATTCCGCTGCGTTCAAAGGACGGCGCGAGTGTAACGACACTCTCTGCGGTAGCTGACGTGAAATCAATCGAGACGCCGACAGAGGTGGGCCATTACCAACTGCGTCGGGTCATCGACGTCTATGTATCACCGTCGAGCGAGGACCTGGGGGGGCTGGCCACACGGGTCGACAAGGTGATTGAAGACGCACATCCGCCGGAGACGGTGCGGGTCGCGATGCGCGGTTCGGTCGAGGGGATGCGCCAGTCGTTCAAGAGCTTCGGCATCGGACTGATCCTGTCTATTGTTCTGGTCTATCTGATCTTGATGGCGCAGTTCGCTTCATTTGTCGATCCTCTGATTATTCTGCTGGCGATTCCGCCTGGCATCACAGGCGTCATTCTGTTCCTGCTGGGAACGCATACGACGTTGAATGTGATGTCGCTGATGGGCGTAATCATGATGACGGGCATCGTGGTCTCGAATTCCATCCTTATCGTCGAGTTCACGCGTACCTTGCGCAGAGAGGGGATGCCCATCGAAGGGGCCGTTGCAATAGCATGTCGAGTACGACTGCGGCCGGTGTTGATGACCTCTCTGGCGACGATCCTCGGTATGGTTCCGATGGCGCTTGCGCTGGAAGCTGGAAGTGAGCAGTATGCTCCGCTGGCTCGGGCCATCATCGGCGGTTTGACTGTGTCGGTGATGGTGACCATCTTTGTTGTGCCTGCTGCTTATCTGCTGGTCCACCGTAAAGAGGAGGCCGCTCATGAGAAGGCATAGGGTTGGTATGGTCAAGGCGATGTTCTGGTGTTGTGTGCTGGGCTCTCTGTCTGTGGGACGGCTTTCGGCGCAGGCCTCCAGCGGTGTTGGTGCTGTCAGTCTGAAGGTGGCTCAGGCTGAGGATGTAGCATTGAGGAACAATCCGCGTATCTCGATTGCCCGGTTGCTCGCGCTGGCGCAAGGTCAGGTGACGCGTGAGGTGCGGCACGACTGCCTTCGGTTACAGGTAGCCTGACAGCTGTCGACTCGCATTCGGGGAGTCGCATTACTTCGGGTGCTCTGAACAACCCTGTGGTGTATCAGCGAGCGGCTGGTGGAGCTACGATCAGTCAGTTGATTACCGACTTTGGTCGTACGTCGAATCTAGTTGCGAGTGCGGGACTTCGGGCTCAGGCGCAGGCGGCTGAGCAGATGGCTACTGCGGCGGATGTTCGGCTGGCGGTTGATCAGGCGTTCTACAGGGCGTTGGCTGCGCAGGCTGTCGTGGAGGTTGCTAAGCAGACGGTTGCCTTCCGGCAGAACAACTCCGATCTGATATCGTCGCTTGCCGATGCGAAGCTGAAGTCTACGCTCGATAAGAGCTTTGCCGAGGTGAATCTGAATCAGGCTCAGCTGCTGCTGCTGGATGCGAAGAACGCCGAAGACGCGGCGTTCGCGGATTTGAGCACTGTGCTTGGCTATGAACGTCAGCAGGATTTCGGGCTGGTTGATGATGGTTCGGCGACGTTGGTCTCTCCAGCTTCGGATTTGAATGTTTTGACTGATCTGGCTTTGCGTTCGAGACCTGATCTGCAGGCGCTCGACGATCAGTACAGGGCGGCGGAGCGATTTGGAAGAGCGGAGCATGATCTGTGGCGGCCCACCATCTCGGCGCTTGGCGTTGCTGGAGGGGCTCCGGTGCGCGCGGATGAGATTGCGTCTCCGTGGTATGGAGCGGCTGGCGTCAACGTGAATATTCCTCTCTTCAATGGGTTCCTCTACTCGGCTCGGGCGAAGGAGGCTGACTATCGGACCAATGCGGCGCAGGAGCAGGTTCGCGACCTTCGCAACCGCATCAGTCGCGATGTCCGCGTGACCTGGTTGAATGCTCAGTCGGCGTACCAGAGGATCGCGGTGACGGGGAAGTTGCTGGTACAGGCGAGCCAGGCGCTGGATCTTGCGCAGACACGGTATCAGCTGGGGTTGAGCAGCATCGTCGAGTTAAGCCAGGCGGAGCTGGCGAAGACATCGGCGCAGATCGACAACACGAATGCCAGATTCGACTATCAGGAGAGCCTGGCAGCGATTCGGTATCAGACGGGGCAGTAGCGTCGCAGGCTAGGCGATGGCTGCGGTGACGAGTGCCTGTGCCTCCGTCTGGATTTGCTTGAGGTGAGACTCGCCTTTGAAGCTCTCGGCGTAGATCTTGTAGACGTCTTCGGTTCCGGAGGGGCGGGCGGCGAACCAGCCGTTCTCCGTCGTCACCTTCAGGCCTCCGATGGGGGCCTTGTTGCCGGGGGCTTCGGTCAGGATGGCGGTGATGGGTTCTCCTGCCAGTGTTTTGGCTGTGACCTGGGCGGGGGAGAGCCTGGCCAGCTTGGCCTTCTGTTCCTTGGTGGCTGCGGCGTCGATGCGCTGGTAGACGGGTTCGCCGTACTTGTCGGTGAGGTCGCGGTACTGCTTGCCCGGAGTGCAGCCGATACGGGCGGTCATCTCGGCGGCGAGCAGACCGGGGATGATGCCGTCCTTGTCGGTGGTCCAGACCTGACCGTTGCGGCGGAGGAAGGTGGCTCCGGCGGACTCCTCTCCGACAAAGCCTAACGACCCGTCGATGAGGCCTGCCACAAACCACTTAAAACCTACCGGCACTTCTAGCATGGGGCGCTTCAAGCCCTTGGCTACGCGGTCGATGATGCTGGAGGAGACGAGGGTCTTGCCGATGGCGGTCTGCGCTCCCCACTCGGGGCGATGGGTGAAGAGGTACTGGATGCAGACGGCGAGGTAGTGGTTCGGATTGAGCAGGCCGGCGGTTTTGGTGACGATGCCGTGGCGGTCGTGATCGGTGTCGGCGGCGAAGGAGACGTCGTATTTGCTCCTGTTGGCGATCATGCCGGCCATGGCGTAGGGACTGGAGCAGTCCATGCGGATGCGGCTGTCCCAGTCGCAGGTCATGAAGCGGAAGGTTGGGTCTACGTTGGGGTTGAGGATCTCGAGGGGGAGGTTGTACTTCTCGGCAATGCGAGGCCAGTAGTGGACTCCCGCTCCTCCGAGGGGATCGACGGCCAGCTTCAGCGTGGTGTCGGAGAGGACGTCGAAGTCGATGACGTTCGCCAGATCGTCCACGTAGGCGGTGATGTAGTCGTGGCGGTGGGTGGTGGAGGCTGCGAGAGCCCTGCTGTACGGCGTGCGCTTTACGTCTCTCAAGCCTGCGGCTATGAGATCGTTGGCGCGATCTTCGATCCACTTAGTCGCGGTTGTGTCGGCGGGGCCTCCGTTAGGCGGGTTGTACTTGAAGCCACCGTCCTCGGGCGGGTTGTGTGAGGGGGTGATGACGACTCCGTCGGCGAGACCATCCTTGCGGTCGCGGTTGTAGGTGAGGATGGCGTGGGAGAGGGCGGGGGTGGGGGTGTAGGCGAGGGTGGCGTCGACCATGGTCTCGATGGCGTTGGCTGCGAGGACCTCGAGTGCGGTGGCGAAGGCGGGCTCGGAGAGGGCGTGGGTGTCCTGAGCGAGGAAGAGGGGGCCGGTGATGGACTGCTGGCCGCGGTAGTCGCAGATGGCCTGGGTGATGGCGGCGATGTGGTCTTCGTTGAAGGAGGCGTTGAAGGCACTGCCGCGATGGCCGGAGGTTCCAAAGGCGACGCGCTGGGCGGGGATGCCGGGGTCGGGATGGAGGGCGTAGAAGGCGGTGATGAGTCGCGGGACACTGACCAGGGAGCTGAGTGAGGGGAGTTGGCCAGGCTGGTTGGTTGCTGCGTTGTCGCTCATTCTTTGTGTGTCCTCCTGTCGACCTTTGAACTATATGCGATGCCGATTTACCCCTTGTAGACGCTGTGTCATGGGGGTACCCCCCCGGGGGGTACTTTGGGCATAAGTTGCTTTAAGTCAGTTACATGCGACAAGTATTATCTGCAAATTCGTCATTCTAAAGTGGTTACGGGCAAAGTCCTCTCCTATATAGAGTTACGGCTAATCAACGGGAAAGCCCCGGCTTTCAACCGGGGCTTGCTTCGATCTACACCTTCAGTATAACGGTTGAGCGAAAACTAGTATGCCACGTGGATGTTCTTTGTTTGCTTGGATTTAGGGGAGGTGGGGGCTTGACAGGTTTTGGTGGCGGGTTTTTCGGTTGTGTCGGCCTGGATAAAGAAGGCAACGACAAGGCAATGGAGTTGGTTGTTGAAAAGGGTTGAGCGGTTGTGGTGTGTGAAGACCTTCGGGGTCCTTCCCCTTCGGCTTCGCTCAGGGTCAGGATGACGGCAAAAACATACAACAGCAAGGACAGCGACCGCAACAGCAGCGTTGAGGTGGTTATGTTTGAGGGTAATGACACGTAAGTCGCAGAGGATGGCCAGTTAATATGGTTGTGTTTTAGGAGCAAATGTCCTAAAACGGGAATGCTCCCGGTTTTTGTGTTCCAAGACAACTTAATCCGCATGGTCAGTACATGATCAGCAGCGACGTGCACCGCAGAGAAGCGATCGTTGAGTATGTGGGCTGGTCCCCGCCATATTACGTGGCGGGGTGCTAGTTCCGAGGATATTGATGGGTTTGGTTCGACGGAAGAGCTTGCCGCTGTGGGTGGTCATAGCGGTGATGGCAATCTCAGCTTTGCCAGCCTGCGCGGTGGAGATGACGTTAGTGGCGGATGTCCATGTGAACAGGGCATTGCCAGCGGTCAATAGCGGGGCAATCTCAAATTTGAATGTGGGTGCGGGCTATACGGCGCTCGTGCAGTTCGATCTGGGGATGCTACCGCAGGGAACTACGGCGGCACAGGTGTCCAGAGCAGTGCTGCGACTGTACTGCAACCGGGTGGATACGGCCGGATCGGTCAGCATGCAGCCGGTGGGTGGGGCGTGGGGGGAGTACAGCGTGACGTATGCCACGCTGCCCTCGATGGGGGGTGCGTCGCAGACGTTTCCAGTCGGTCAGGCCGGGGCGTATGTGACCGTCGATGTGACGGCGCTGGTACGGGGATGGATTACGGCTCCGGCGACGAACTTTGGATGGGCCCTGACGGCGGATGTGGCTGGGGTGCAGTTCGATAGTAAGGAGAACGATCTCACGGGCCATGCTCCAGCGCTGGACGTGGTGCTGGTCTCGGCCGGTCCGATTGGTCCACCTGGCTCGATTGGGGCTACGGGGGCGACCGGTCCTGCCGGGGCTACGGGGGCGACCGGTCCTGCCGGGGCTACAGGTGCGACCGGTCCTGCGGGGATTGCCGGCCCCAAGGGAAGTACCGGGGCTACAGGCGCTACCGGGCCGAAGGGCGATACGGGAGCTATGGGTCCTGTTGGCCCTATTGGTCCTATTGGTCCTGTTGGTCCTGTTGGTCCTGCTGGGCCGCCGGGAAGCGGAAGCGGTTCCGGGTTTATCTATCAAGGGACATATGGGCCGAGTACGAGCTATGGGGTAGACGAGGTCGTGACCTATCAGGGATCGAGCTACGTCTCTCTTGTCGCGGGAAATCGCGGCAATCTGCCGGGGGTGAGTCCGGCGCAGTGGGGAGTGCTGGCGCAGGCAGCCGTTGGAGCTACGGGGCCTGCGGGACCGGCGGGGGCAACCGGATTGCCGGGACCGGTTGGATTGCCGGGAGCTACTGGCCCAACAGGGCCGCCGGGAGCTACAGGTCCTGCGGGGATTGCTGGACCTCCCGGGATGGTGTATCGCGGCGCGTACTCTGCCTTGACGAGCTATGCGTTGAGCGATGCGGTGAGCTACGGCGGGTCGACTTACATCTCGGTTGTGGCAGGCAATCGTGGGAATACGCCGTTGCTGAGTTCGGGCCAGTGGATGGTGCTGGCAGCGCAGGGGGCGCAGGGGCCGGCGGGGGTTGCGGGGCCGTCCGGCCCAGCAGGAGCTACGGGAGCGACTGGAGCTACGGGGGCGACTGGGGCGACTGGAGCGCAAGGTCCTCCGGTGAGCTTTCTTGGTGGATGGCTGGCGAGCCAGGCGTATCAGGCGGGAGATGCGGTGGGATACGGTGGATCGAGCTATGTCGCTTTGGCGGCGAGTCTGGGTAGAACGCCGGATGTAAGTCCGATGTTCTGGGCGGTGCTGGCACAGGCGGGTACTCCTGGAGCTGCGGGCGCGGCGGGAGCTGCCGGGCCGCAGGGGCGCGCGGGAGTGAGCTACAAGGGTGCCTGGGTGGCGAGTACGGGATATGTGGCGAATGATGCCGTTTTGTATGGAGGGACAACTTATCTGGCGTTGGCAACAAGCCTTGGCTTGCAGCCGGATACTCATCCAGCAGCCTGGGGAGTGCTTGCTCAGGCTGGAGTCGCGGGGCCGACCGGGCCGGCGGGAGCAGCGGCGACGGTGAGTGTGGGGACCGCGATTACAGGCGCTGCTGGAACGCAGGCGACGGTGACGAACAGCGGGACGGCGAATGCGGCGGTGTTGAATTTTACGATTCCACAGGGCGCGCCGGGGACGAATGGAACGGGTGGAGGGGGCGGCGGGGGAGGAGGAACCAGCGGGATTCCGTTTGTGTCGATGTATCACGCGGTCTCGTTCAACTTCCCCTATTACTCGGTGAACAGCGCGAGCTCAAGCGCCACGGAGGTAGCGTCGGTGCTGACCTGGGTTCCGGCTGGTTGCACGGCGACTCGGCTTACTGTGTTTTCGCAGCAGTCGAACACCATTACGGTCACGCTGCGCCAGGGACTGCCTGGAGCTATGTCGGATACGACGCTGGCGTGCTCGGCGGCTTCGGGAGGGAGTTGTGTGGCCACCGGAGCCGTAGCGGTCGCAGCGGGAAACTTTGTGGACCTTGGCGTTAGCGGGGCGAATGGGACTCCGGCTGGCGTGTGGACGGCTTTGGGCTGCGACTGAGGCGGGATTCGCGTGGTGAAGGCTTGCGACGATATGCTGGTGTGCAAGTTCGAAGTCCGATTTATATGTGAGGGTCATCAGGGATGAAGGTTTTCGCGGCGTCGATGGTATTGGGTTGCGCGGTGGCGCAGGGTGCGTGGGCTCAGGGCTCCCCTTCGGTTTCCGCTTCGGCCCCCGCTTCGATCAAGATGGCGAAGACGGTGATCAAGCAGTGGCCGGCGGGAGTGATAACGACAGAGAGCCATCCCGGGGAGTGGGCGTATGAGGAGGGCGTGCTGCTGGATGGGATGGCGGCGGAGTGGCATACGACGGCGGATGGCGACGACTTTCGCTATGTCAAGGCCGCGGTCGATAAATATGTAACTGACGATGGATCAATCAGGGGATACGTCGCGGACGCGCACAATCTGGACAATGTCGAGATGGGTCGTGCGGTGTTGCTGGTGTACCGGGTGACGCAGCAGCCGAAGTACTACAAGGCGGCGGAGTTTATCCACGGCCAGCTTGCGGCGCAGCCCAGGACGGCCAGCGGCGGCTATTGGCATAAGGAGATCTATCCCAACCAGATGTGGCTGGATGGGGCGTATATGGCGGAGCCTTTTCGCGCTGCGTATGCGGCTACGTTTCAGAAGCCCGGGGAGTTTGACGATATTGCGAAGCAGCTACTGCTGATGGATGCGAAGATGCGCGATCCGAAGACAGGGCTGCTGCGGCATGGGTGGGATGAGTCGAAGCAGATGAAGTGGGCGGATAAGACGACGGGGTTGTCGCCGGAGGCGTGGTCGCGGGCGATGGGATGGTATGCGATGGCGCTGGTGGATGTGCTGGACTGGATGCCGGTTGACCATCCGCAGCGGGCGGCGCTGGTGACGGCGCTGAACCGGACGGCGGGCGCGATTGTGACCTATCAGGACAAGAAGACCGGGCTGTGGTGGCAGGTGACGGACAAGGGCAGCAGGCCGGGGAACTTTGCGGAGGCTTCGGCGAGCAGCATGTTTGTCTACGCAATTGCCAAGGGTGTGCGGATGGGATATCTGCCGCAGGCCGATGAGGCGAGTGCGCGGAGAGGGTGGGAGGGGATTCAGAGGACGTTTGTGACGACCGGGGCGGACGGTTCGATGGTTTTGAACGGAACGGTGAAGGTGGGAGGGCTGGGTGGGACGCCGTATCGCTCGGGTACGTTCGACTACTATGTGGGCGAGAAGACGATTGCGAATGACGCCAAGGGTGTCGGAGCGTTTTTGCTGGCAGGCTCCGAGATGGAACAGGCTTCGACCCAGGCTTTAGGGCAGGGGAAGACGGTGCTGGTCGATGCATGGTTCAACTCGCAGACGCGCAAGAACGCTGCCGGACAGACGGAGTTGTTCCACTACAAATGGGAGGATGACGCGAATCCCGGGTTCGCGTTCTTTGGGCGCGCGTTTCAGCGGTACGGTGTGAGGCTGGCCACGGATACGACTGCGCCTACGGCGGCGGATCTGAAGAAGGCACAGATTTATGTGATGGCTTCTCCTGATATTCCGGCGAAGAATCCCGCGCCGCATTACATGGACAAGGCGAGCGGGGATGCGATCGAGGCGTGGGTGAAGGCTGGAGGCGTGCTCCTGCTGATGGAGAACGATGTGACGAACTCGGAGTTCGAGCACTTCAACACGATGAGCGAGCGCTTCGGGATTCACTTCAATCCCGTGATTCGCAATACGGTCCAGAACAATACATGGTCGCAGGGGACGGTGATGATTCCGGCAGGAACTGCGGTCTTCGAGCGCCCGCACCAGGCGTATCTGAAGGAGGTCAGCACGATTACGCTTTCGGGGCCGGCGAAGGCGGTTGTGACCGACAAGGGCGATGTGCTGCTCGCTGTCGCGAAGGTCGGGAAGGGGATGGTGTTCGCGGTGACCGACCCCTGGGTCTACAACGAATATACGGATAGACGGAATAAGCTTCCGGTAGAGTTCGACACGTTCGACGCGGCGGTCGATCTGGCTGGATGGGCGGTGCGGCAGGCGAAGTAGCGTCTAAAGCATGGGTGCGAGCGTTTTGCGGAGTCTGGCGGTCAGGGCGGTGAGCCGTGCAAGCTTCCTGGGGGTGGGCGCCCTGAATATCTGCTCTATCTCGCTGGCGATGTTGCCGGCCTGCTGGTAGCCGAACATGCCGAGGTTGCCGGAGAGTTTGTGGGCGACGGAGAGAGCCTCTTCTCGTGCCGGCTCTCCGAGGGTATTTGCCGAGGCTGCAGCAGCGGCGCGGTCGAGGATGGCCAGGCGCTCGTACATGGTAGGGAGGTGACGCTGCCAGAGGTTGGCGAGCAGGTCTGCAATTTCGTCGTTGGCGTTATCGGTCATCTGGGGTGGACCTGCGTGGAGAGGATATCTTCTCAGACGGATTCGCGGGATTTGCCTGAGAAGGATGATGCTCGCTCCAGCCGAGCACTTCGGAGATCTGATCGGCAAGGGTGAGGGGATCGAAGGGTTTGAAGAGAATCGCGGCTACGCCGAGCCCGGCGAAGCGGCGTTGGTCCACGCCCTGGACCTTTGCGGTGAGAAGCAGCACGGGGATGTTGGCAATGGCGGGGTTCTGCTGCATCTCCCGGAAGGTCGTGGGACCGTCGACGCCGGGCATCATCACGTCCATCAGGATTGCGTCGGGCAGCTCGGCGACCGCGAGCTCGATTCCTTTTGCCCCGGAGCTGGCAGTGAAGACGTGCCATCCTGCCGTGGCTTCAAGAGAGAGCGCGGCAACTTCACGAATATCATCTTCGTCATCGATGATTAAAATGCGTCGCATGAGCGTGCTTATTTTCTCATGCAATGGAAGGTATTGGAGATAGCGGAGGAGTTTCCTCTAGACGACGTGTTTGGACGTGGACAAATCGCCGAACCTGGAGCGGATGCGCTGGACCATCGAGAGGACGAGTTCTTCGACCTCATGGGGCTGAACCTTCGCCTTGGTGAGGAACTGGGTGGTGCCAAGCCGCAGTTTGGCCATTTCGACGTCGGATATCTCGCGGCCCGAGTAGACGACCAGGGGAAGTGTTCGCAGGGTGGGCTGCTGGCGCAACCACTCGACCAGCGAGAAGCCGTCGCCGTCGGGTAGAGTCAGGTCGAGGATGAGCAGGTCGGGTGGGCGGTCGATGCACTGCCGGATAGCCTGTTGCCGGCTGGAGGCATGGCTGATCTGGACCGCAGCACCCTGGAAGCTGGCGATGAGAACGCTGGCCAGATCTTCATCGTCTTCGACAAGGAGGACGTAGGCGGGGCCGTCGCCATGGTGCAGGACGCGACCCAGTTCGGCGAAGAGCAGATTTTCGCTGAAGGGCTTCTGCACCCAGCCCTGGGCGTCACCAGTGAGTTGCGGGCGGAGCGTGGGGGAGAGGACGCTGAGAACGACGACGGGGATGTTGGCCGTGAGCGGATTTTCCCGGAGGCGCTGCAGGGTCTCCCATCCGCTCAAACCCGGCATGTACAGATCGAGAAGGATAGCTTCGACCTGATGCTCGGAGGCGAGGATCAAAGCCTGATTGCCGGAGTTAGCCTCGATGACGGTATAACCCTGGCGCCCGAGGTGTTCGGCGACCACGGTGCGAATGCTGGCATCATCGTCGCAGACCAGGATAGAGCCTTCGCCGCGCGGGGCCTTGGGAGCTTGAAGAGTGGCAGGCGGAGTGATGTCGGTCGAACGCGCGGTGCGGGGCAGCATGACGTAAAGGGTGGTTCCGACACCAAGGTTTCGCTGCGCCCATATGGAGCCGCTATGCTGCTGCACAATGCTGCGGCAGATGGAGAGACCGAGGCCGGTGCCGCCCTTCTGGCGGGCATCCGATGGCTCGACCTGCTGGAAGCGATCGAAGATGGTGTCGAGCTTTTCCGTTGGAATGCCGCGGCCTTCATCCGCAACCTTGAGGAGAATGGAGTCGGCGGTAGCGTCGGTGTGGACACGTACGGTGGAGGCGGGCGGGGAGAACTTGATGGCGTTGGAGAGCAGGTTGGTGAGGACCTGAAGCATACGGTCGGCATCTCCGTCGAAGAAGAAGGCCTCGGGAGTGGCCGCCTGAACGACGGTGAAGGGAACAAGCTCAAGATGGACTGTGTTTGCCTCGGCCATGGGAGTCATGGTGTCGATGGCTTGCTGGGAGAGGTCGCGCAGCGAGCAGCGGCGGATCTGCAATGGCGCGCGGCCGGACTCCATGCGCTCGAGGTCGAGGATGTCGTTGATGAGGCGGATGAGCCGGTCTGTGTTGGTGACGGCGATACGAAGAAGGTTCAGGGCCTTGGCATCGACGTCGCCGATAACGCCGGAGGAGAGCAGGCCAAGGGCTCCGCGAATACTGGTAAGGGGGGTGCGAAGCTCGTGAGAGACGGTGGAGATGAACTCATCCTTGAGCGTGTCGAGCTGGGAGCGCTCCGTGAGCTGGATCTTATCCTGATGCTGTTGCTCGCGCGCGCGTGTTAGCTGCACCGCAAGATCGCGGGCTATCCTCTGTGAGCGGAGAAATGCGAAGAGCAGAACACCGCAGGTGCTTAGCAGAGAAAGAAAGCCAGCAATTGATAAAGTGTTCATTCTTATAAGTAACCCTATAGTAACTATGTACGGATTGTAATAGTAACTTGTATATGGTGACGTCTCACTTGAGTCTATCGCTAAACAAATCTACTGCGTTACTTACCTGATTCATAATGAGCGGTTTAGCCGATGCAAGTCGAGCAATTTGACATAAATTTCATGCAATAGGTCATTTTGTCTTATAAACATATATTCGTCATATAGATAGCGAATTTACTGCTGCAAACGCAGGAAAGCGCGGCGGCAGGCCACGGCAGACCACAATATAAAAGGCCGTCTCCTTAATTAATTAAAGGAGACGGCCCCGGTAAGGTCTTAGGAGATCTAAGCGGTTACTGGTACCTGATCCAGGATCGTTGCCCACTTCTTTCCGTTGCGAGCAGCCTGGGCGTTCTTGTGGAAGGCATACCCAGCGATCAGAGGCAATGCGAGCGTAGCCTCGGAGTAGACCATCTGCTCGTAGGTGAGATCGACCTTACCCCAGCTGCTGGCCTCTTTGAGCGTGGAACCTGAGAGGGCACCGTCGCGGGCGTCGGCTACTGTGATCTGGATGGCGTACTTATGCATCGACGCCTCGACACCCAGAATGTCCGCAGCGACCACGATGTCCTGAGCGAAGTTCTTGGGTACGCCGCCGCCGATCATCAGCAGGCCGGTGGTCGGATTGGCGATCTTGAGCTGCGTGATCTCGTAGAAGTCCTTGGCGGAGTCGATCGAGACGACGGGCTTGCCCTGGCGGGCGTGCTGGTGGGCGACGAGGCCGAAGCCGGCCGAGCAGTCCGAGAAGGCGGGGCAGAAGATCGGCACATTCTTCTCATAGGCTGCGAGGACGATGGAGTCGCGGCCGCCTGCCTGGGGAGTCTTGCCGTTCTTGACCAGGTAGGCGCCCATTTCGCGGATGAACTCGCGGGAGCTGTAGGGTCGGGGATCGAGGGAGTTAGTGATCTGGTGGGTCGTCTCGTCGCAGATGCGAAGCTCTTCCTCGTCGATGAAGGTGTCGTAGATGCGGTCGATCATCAACTCGCGGAGGTCCGCGTCGCCTGCGCCATACTTGTACTCATCGCCGGCGATGTAGTGGTTGAAGCCGAGGGCCTCGAAGAAGTCCTGATCGACGATGTTGGCTCCGGTGGAGACGATGGCGTCGACCATGTTGTTGCGGATGAGGTCGACGAAGATCTTCTGCAGACCGGCGGAGATGAGAGAGCCGGCGAGGCAGAGGATGATGCCGCAGTCCGTGTCGCGGAGCATCATGTCGTAAATGCCGGCAGCGCGGGCGGTGTCACGCGAGCTGTAAGCCATGTTCTGCATGGCATCGACGAGGGCGACGACGTTGTGCTGCTTGATGTCGATGTGTTGGATGGGGCGGTCGAGGAGTTCTTTTTTCGTAGGCATAGCCACTATAGGATACCAACCGCAAGGCTCCAAATGGCGAGATTTATGTAAATTTCAGCGGCTTTGCCGAGTGGTTAGCTTATCTCGTACAGATCGATCTCCGGCGTAGCTCATATAAGTCCTTTTCAAACACGAAATGCTATAGGATGCCCTTGTCTTGCGTCTTCCGAGATCTCGACGGAGACTTGAGATATGAATGTGAACTTTGCCGAGCGCGCCCACAACCATAACTGGAAGCTGGACCCAATTGTGCGGTCGCTGCTCGATACGGACTTCTACAAGCTGCTGATGCTGCAGTTTATCTGGAAGAACTTTCCCCAGGTGCATGTTACCTCCGAGGTGACGAACCGCACGGTATCGGTGAGGCTCGCCGAACATATCTCAGTAGGAGCACTGGTCGAGCAGATGGAGCATGTTCGCCAACTGCGCTTTCGCAAGAGCGAACTGGTGTGGCTTGCCGGTAACACCTTCTACGGAACGCGCAGCATCTTCGAGCCTGGTTTTCTCGATTGGCTCGAGCGCGACTTCCGACTCTCCGACTACGAGGTCACCGAGAGGGAGGGCCAGCTAGTCTTGCGGTTTCACGGTCTTTGGACGGAGGTCACGATGTGGGAGATCTATGGCCTGGCGCTGGTCAGCGAGATGAAGACTCGTGCGGCGCTGGGCCGCCTCTCCGAGTTGGAGCTCGATGTCCTCTATGCGCGCGCCAAGACCAAGTTGTGGGATAAGATCGAACTTCTCCGCAGCGTCCCCACGGTGAGGATCTCGGAGTTCGGGACGCGTCGCCGCCACAGCTTTCTCTGGCAGGAGTACGTCGTCGAGGCGATGCGCGCTGCATTGGGCGAGAGCCTGTCCGGCACGTCCAATACCTTCCTCGCCTACAAGCACGACCTCGAAGCCATGGGAACCAACGCGCATGAACTTCCCATGGCGATGGCTGCGCTGGCCGACAGCGATGAGGATCTATACCAGTCGCAGTATCACGTGCTGGAGTTGTGGCAGAAGAGCTACGGCGGCGAGCTGCTTATCATGTTGCCCGATACCTTCGGCACAACGCAGTTTCTCAACGGGGCTCCCGACTGGGTTGCGGACTGGACTGGCCAGCGATGCGATAGCAAAGATCCCTTCGTGGCCGGTGATGAGTACATCTCCTGGTTGCAAAGCCGGGGACGCGATGCTCGCAAGAAACGCCTGATTGCTTCAGACGGTCTGGACGTGGACGACATCCTTCGGCTCCATGACTACTTTCATGGGCGCATACGCTTCAGCGCCGGATGGGGCACGCTCCTGACCAACGACTTCCGTGACTGTCATCCACGAGGTGAGCGCGATCTGGAGCCGATCAGCCTGGTCTGCAAACTGATGACGGTCGAGGGGCGACCGGCGGTAAAGCTGTCGGACAATGCGCGCAAGGCGACCGGTCCGCCGGAGGAGATAGCCCGCTATCGAAGAGTCTTCAGAAGCGCGGCAGTGGAGGGCGCGGCGGTGTTGGTTTAATCCTCCGCTGATAAGAGCAGGTTGTGAGGTTGTTTGCGGATTCGTTTGTCTTTGTTTCGGGTACCAGAATGTGGTGAGGAACGGTTCTTCGCGGGTCGAAAGTGGCCGACTTTGTATTTGATCGGCTGTTTACCGCGTAAAGATTGGGGTCTCTATCTCGGCTTCCGGTGCGGGCTTCTTCAGGACGTGTTTGCGGAGTGAGAGCGCGGGCAGTTCGACGAGGTAGCGCGAGAGCAGGCTGGCAACGATGGTGATGGCGAAGACGACGAGTATGCGGATGGCATAGGCTCGGGTGTCTCCGATGGGCAGTGGGCCGCGGATGTGGTCGTAGGCGCGCATGACATAGAGATGGATCATGTAGAGCGCATAGCTGATGAGACCGAAGAAGGTGAGGAAACGGGAGCGCAGGGGGGCGAGGCCTTTGCTCTCGGTGTGGGCGATGAGCAGGCCGATGATGCCGCCGCAGATGAGGGTGATGCCGGTCTGACGGAAGGCTTCGGCGAATGCGATGCCGATGGCCGTCGAGGGTAGGGCGAGAGGAACAGTGCAGAGCAGGGCACCGATGACGAGAGCAGTGACGAAGAGCGGATCGTCTACAGAGAGGCGCAGATGTTCGCGCTGGCGGCGCTCGAAGCGGCAGGCGATGAGGGCTCCTACGGCGAGTCCGTCACATCGCAAAAAAGTGATGTAGTAGTTGTGGTGGCCGACAATGGCGGAGGCGAAGCGGAGGAGAATGGCTGTGGCGGCTATTGCGAGTGCCCAGTGGCCGAGAGTTGAGACGGAGCGGCGACGGACCACAGTAGGCCAGAGGAGATAGAACTGTTCTTCGATGGCGAGCGACCAGAAGGGTCCAGCAGACTCAATGTGGAAGACGTTGGCGAAGTTGGCGATGAAGAGAGAGGAGACGAGGACGTAGCCGGTTGAGTGGGGAATTAATAGAAGAACGCCGAGCAGGCAGAGGATATAGAGGGGAAGGATGCGGAGGGCGCGTTTCCAATAGAAGTCGCGGTAGTAGGCGGGACTCTGGCGATCGCGAATGAGGAGCGATGTGATGAGAAAGCCGGAGAGGACGAAGAAGACGTCTACTCCCGAGGTTCCGTACTCGAAGATATTTCGGAGGAAAAGGACCCCTGTTCCCCAGTTGTTTGTATAGATAGAGGCGGAGCAGAGGTGATGGAAGAAGACGATCAATGCCGCGATGCCTCGCATACCGTCGAGTTCGCGCAGGTGGGGGAGGGAGTGGGGCTTGGAGGAGGTAGTTCCCATTACTAGGTCTATTTGATCATGGGAGGAGGCATGGCGGTATAAACAGAGGGTTTCAACTGGTATTGCTACGAGATCTCCTTTAGCCGGTTCGTCGTCCAGAACTTATTGCATTTACTTCTTCAGCGATGCCTCTAATTGAATCTGGATCTCTTTGCCGGGTTGCATGGTGATGGCGAATGGGATGCATTCGAATCCCGGAACCAGATTGAATGTTCGCTCTTGCGGTACAGTTTCAAAGCCCTGAGAAGCACCGGTGCGCACGATGAGGCCACCATTCTTTTTGGTAATCCGGAAGGTTTTGGGATCAAGTTGCTCGACTGCTTCGCCAGTTCGCGAGACGACCGGAAGGATGAACCGCAGCGGCGCTGGGATAGACGTCGCGTCGCTCGTGTTCGCAGTAATCTCCACGCCTGATTCGGTTAGACGATAGACAAGCCGGTAGTGCACATCGCCGCCGGGAAGAGATTTATGTGCGGCGGTAAGCAGGCGGCCGCGCGCGTCAAAGGCAATCTGGCCAGAGGAATCGTTCGCCTTCAGCACCGCCTCTAAGTCGTTGAGGCTGGTGTAGGTGCGGTCGCTCGCGCACTCGATACGCGGAGTAAGCGTCATGTGCGGAGAGTCGCGGAAGGTCTGTTGATTTGATATCTCGATCATCTGGTATTCGGTCATACTCGCGACAAGGATGGGACCAAGTCCGCGATGGTAAAGCATCGACAAGGCTCCGCCAGTGGCATGCCCTCCTCCCGAATCGCCTCCTCCCCCGGCTTGGACGTGTTCCACATACTCCCAGTCGTACTCGGTGACGGTGGCGCGCCAGTCTCCGACCGCAGCGAGGTGGGTTCCAATCTCTGGATATGTCTTGAGACCATAGGCTTCATCCCGCGGCAGGGTAAGCCGCTCGGTGGGTTCCAGGCTCGAACCGCCACGATCGAGTACCGTCGCCAGGGCTTTGGCATGGGTGAATGTGTGATGGATGCATGGCAGGTCTCCATGCACAAAATAGTCCGGGCCACCGTAGAGAAGATCGTTGTGGGTGCAGGCAGCCATCAACTCAAGATTGCGTTGCGCAACCTCTCGAAACTTCGGCTCATGCTGAGCCAGCAGGGCATAGGCTGGATGACAGCCATCGCTGGTGCGGCTCCCCCACCAACTCCATTTATAGTTGCGCGTTCCCCAGCTATTGTCCCAGCCGCCGTCAGGAAGCATGAACTCCATGTGAGCTCGCAACGCAACTATTGTTTGGTCGAGTACCGCTTTGTCATTGGTCAACACGGCATACAGAGCCAGTGAGGGAAGCGACTCCTCTACGTTGTAGCCAAGGTCGACGGGATGGCAGTGCTTGGGGGTGAGATCTTTTAGAGGATGACCCTCTCCGAAGAGTAAGCCGTTGGGAGTGAAATATTCGAGGCTTGTGTGGGCGAGCTTCCGGCCGCGGTCGAGATAATGAGAATCGCCGAGCACCTGACCGCATAAGGCGAAGCATAGAGAGGCTGTGATCGGATAATTGATGTTGCCGGTTTCGATGGTGATGAAGCTGTCGAGGAACTTCACAGCTCGAGCCAGACGCTCTGTCCAGCGTTGGCGTGTTGCGGCATCGAGAAGCGATCCATGATGATGCAGCGCTTCGGCGAGCGCGATAGCATGGAATACCGTAATGCCCTTCCACGAACTCAGGGTAACGTCGTTGACCCAACTGCCATCAGAACGGCTAACCTGGCGTTCGGACCAATCGTGGACGAGCAGAGCTGCACGTAGATATTTGTCGTTGCCGGTACTTTGAGCCACGCGCAGCAGGGGGTAGACTGCATCACCGCACCGCCCATGGATCATTCCGCAGGCCGGGCAGAGAAGTCCCCCATGGAGGGCTGGATCCTGGATTGCCGATACTTGATGCGCGAGCAATCCGTCACACCAAGTTTGTAACAGGCTCGAATACAGACTTGATTTCGTCGTTGATTGGTGGGGTGAGCTAGAGCCCTGCTGCTCGCCGGCTGAAACGATCAAATCCGGGAAGACGAGGCTAGCGCCTAATGCGGTTGCTCCGGTGGCTGATAGTTGAAGTAACTGCCGCCGAGTAAATCGCCGGGTCGAATCGTATTTGTTCATCGAGAGAATATTAGACGAAAGGCACAATCTCTGTATCGTTGATCGCCGGCCAGAGGTTGGAAAAATGCCTGCGCGGTGTGATGAACTAATTAAGGATTATTTTTAGCACGAAGCCAATAGGGCACGTATGCCATCTAAGCGCTCAGTCCATACTGCTGAATTTTGTACAACAGACTACGATAGCTGATATTTAGATTCGTTGCGGCCCTTCTCCTATTCCATCCTGAAGCCGATAGCGCGTCCTGAAGCATACGGATCTCTGTCTGATTCTTGATCTCATTGATCACGTCTTTCATGCCAGTAGCGCTCTGTACTTTTTTGTCTGCCACGCTTTCTGTAAAGGTGGCCTGCGTGGGAGTTGTGGCGTTGGCTCGTGTTCTGGCTCTCAGGTCGTTATAGGCCGATTCCTGATCCTGCAGGATGAGGGTGCGGGTTACGAAGTTACGCAATTCGCGAAGGTTCCCGGGCCACTGGTATTCCTGAGCTGCTTCAATAAGCCGATCAGAAAATATAGTTGGTTGTCCAAGTTCCAATGCTCCTCTATGAATCAGCTGCTTCATCAGAAAGGGAATCTCTTCACGGCGTTCGCGGAGAGGAGGGACCGTGATGGTCAGTGTATTTAGACGGTAATAGAGATCTTCGCGGAAGCGTTTTTCTGCGATCGCACTCTGCATATCGATATTGGTAGCGGCTAGAACGCGAACGTCTACTTGCGTCGAACAGCGCCCACCCAGGCGGCTGAATGAGCCATCCTGCAGCACATGGAGCAGTTTTGCCTGCATTTGCGGACTCATCTCTCCGATCTCGTCCAGCAGAAGCGTTCCCTTGTTCGCAAGTTCAAATTTTCCAGGTTTGGATTTCGTTGCGCCGGTAAAGGCTCCCGCCTCGTATCCGAATAGTTCACTCTCCAGAAGTTCTGTAGGTAGTGCGGCACAGTTGACCTTAAGGAGCATTTTCTCTGAGCGAGCATGATATTTGTGCAGGAGCATGGACACAATTTCTTTTCCCACACCGCTTTCGCCCAGTATGAGAACAGGAATGTCAACAGTGGCGAGAACACGGACATCCCTGTAGAGCTGCATCATGGTTGGAGAGGCGGCAAGGAAGAAACGATTATTGTCCAACTCTTCCAGATGATAGCCGGGTGCTTTACTGATGGGATTCACTAGTGAGGCCTCGACCTCGGATTGGGAAGTTAGCCTCTCCAGATCTTGCCGCAGCAGAGGTTTGGTCAGCACAGTTTTAATGTTCCACTTCGCTGCGTGGTTTTCCCATGAAGTGTCTCCCATCTCCGATAGGATGCAGAGCTTTTCTCGGTTGACCTTCTCGAGAAGAGGTGGGGCAAAGAGAGCGTTTCTCGGCTTGTTTCTTGCCGCATCAAACAAAAGAAAATCAGCCAGCACTCCCCTATGTAAGAACTGGAGTGCCTCATATGGAGAGGGAACACATATAGCTTTGTGGCCCTGGGATTCGACAGAAGTTTGAATAATATTGCAAATATTTGTGTCGTCACTGATTGCTAAAATCTGGACTGCATGCGTCATCGATACACCTCAAGGCAAAATGGAAAGGTAGAACAAGTGATGCAAGGGCAGACGTGTTCCATTGGTCGTTGCCGACTAAGCGTTTGCCAAAGACATCGGTAGTCTTGTTAGGGCCGAGAACCTTTGCAGAGAATCAACGCGCTGTTGTCAATGGTGAGCAGCGAGTTACAAAAACTTCTAAAATAAGTCCACTTCACTTATTCCTGCTCGTAATGGCTGGATAAGTTACCTTCTGAGCTAAATTCCATCTGTCAAATTCCTTCATCTCCTCATGAAGTGCTGCGAATTTAGCGCTACATAAAAAAAGTGTCAAACAAAAAATACAGATATGTCAGGTGAAAGCTTTTGCATAACTTGGTTGATAAAGCTAAGTTACGGCTTATCAGGAGATAGATAAAAATAACGATGCACTAAGTTTTATTTAAAGAACAGAAGGTGACATGAATTGCGCTAGTTACGAGCATGCGCTTCGGTAACCCTTAAGTACCCTCTATGTGTCTACGATTGGAGCCATTCCGGAGACGCCTGCGGAGATCGCAAAATTCAATGTTTAGCGCTACATTCGGCCAAGCATGGCCTTTAGAGTAGGCCGTGGTGTTTGGGGTGAGCCGGAGATTTATTGGTTCCCGGGGCTTGAAGAGTATCACTCTCTAGCAGAGAGGGTTGAGAGGATTTTGTTGACTGTGGGTGGACATCACTTTAGGCTGTTCCAAAGACAATTTCACTTTTCATACGCCCGGTGGAAATATCATCGAGTGGCGCGTAAATGCATTTCAACAGTAGTTTAGGCACGGTCAAGCCATCTCTTCTCAAGTTGGAATTGTCATTATCGGTGCTGGCATCGTCGGCTTGGCGACAGGCCTTGAACTTATCCGTCGTTTTCCGGGCATATCCCTGGCCATCATTGAGAAAGAGCCGATGGTTGCAGGTCATCAGACAAGTCACAACAGCGGAGTCATTCACTCCGGAATCTACTATAAGCCGGGCAGCCTAAAGGCACGCCTCTGTGTTGACGGTGCAAATGCACTTGTGCGATTTTGTCAGGAAAACGCGGTGCCTTATAACCTCTGCGGTAAGGTAATCGTCGCGACCAGTAAGGATGAACTTCCACAACTCGATGAACTCTATAGGCGAGGTGCCGGAAACAGATTAAGTGGGCTGCAAATGCTCACCGCCGAAGAGATATTGGAGTTTGAACCCCATGCTACCGGCATTCGTGGCATCCGTGTGCCGGACACTGGAATAGTCAATTACGGCAGGGTCGCAGAGAAGTATGCAGAGCTGATAAGGAGCTGCGGAGGAACGATTTACCTGTCGCATGAGGTGACTGCGTTGAAGCGCTCAGGCGATAGGACGGTTGTTGAGACGACGGGCGGACCCATAACGGCGAAATTGGTTATCAACTGTGCAGGTTTACATAGTGACCGCATCAGTCGCATGGCAAATGCCCGGCTTGATCTGATGATCATCCCCTTTCGTGGCGAGTATTATGAGGTGGCTCCGGCTAAACGCCACTATATTAAGGGGCTTCTCTATCCCGTTCCTGATCCGCAGTTTCCGTTTTTGGGCGTGCACTTCACCAGACGCATTGAAGGTGGAGTCGAGGCAGGTCCAAACGCTGTTCTGGCTTTTAAGCGTGAAGGCTATTCGAAGAGATCATTCGATGTTGGTGATGTATTTGAATATGCCAGTTTCCCAGGTTTTTGGAAGATGGCCGCGAAACATTGGCAGATGTCGATGGGTGAGTATCACCGCTCCTGGAGCAAAGCAGCATTTGTGCGGGGATTGCAGCGTCTCTTGCCAGAGCTGAGATCTGAGGATCTAGTTCCGGGTGGATCTGGCGTTCGCGCCCAAGCCCTGAATATCAATGGAAAGCTAATAGACGACTTCCATTTCGTTTATACGGAAGGCATGGTTCATGTGTGCAATGTGCCATCACCCGCAGCTACCGCATCGCTTGCCATTGGAAAGTACATTGTAGATACAGTAATAAGCACTACGGGGTTGTTCTGACTTGCGTTAGGAGAGCGGGAGCTATACAAGGTCTCTTTCAGAACATTCTATTATCGTCAAAATACAGTAAATCCAAACCATCTGGCAGGATTCCTGCTTGCGTGGAATGTCTTTGATACGGACAGCTTCGGCAGCTAAAGCAAGAGCTAAATTCAAGTAATAACCATTTCGGGTGATTGCGAATTCTATAACGTGGTATCAAGCTGACATGAGAAACAAGAATATCAGGCTCTGATCTTGTATTGCCAGGACACGTGTAAGCAGTGTAACTGCTGAATTAGTATGCAAAATTAGGGAATGAGAATCGGCGACCTGAGCGGCTTGGTAGTTGCCAGGTAAGTTAAAGCATCCCACTGCATCCATATGCCCTCCGAATCAGGCGGCGTGCAGTCATACGAAAGTATTTAGACCTTACCTCTTTTCTTTTTGCCTCTGGTCACCGTACGGTTTGCACATTTAGAGAGGTGATGGTCGTGTCGCATAATCATGCTGTTTCTCCGTCCTCCGGGCACGGTATGTCTACATCTACTCGTAGTTCCAATGTTGAATCTTTGAAGTGCAGTGGGATTCCCGTTTGGCCTTTCTCGAATTTTTGCCTCGATAAATTATTTACGTCCTTTCTTTTTGCGCTTGTTTCCTGCGTTGTGGTGGGGACATCCGGTTGCGGATCCGGGATTAGCAAAGGTATAACTCCGGCCGGCATAGGTACGGGAACAAGCTCAGGTGCAGGTGTCGCGCCTAGTCCTCAGCTGACGGTGAGCACGGGGACGGTGGGGTTCAGGAGCGTGACGGTGAGCACGTCGACGACGCAGTCTGTGACTCTGACGTCGACGGGGACCTCAGCGGTGACGGTGAGCTCTGCTTCGATCAGCGGGACTGGGTTCAGCGTGTTGGAGGGAAGCCTCCCGGCGACACTGGCACCGACGCAGTCGTTAACCTTGCAGGTACAGTTCCAGCCGACAGTGACGGGGAGGGTGACGGGTCAGCTGACGGTCAGGAGCGACTCGGCGACCAACGGGACGGCGGTGATCGGGTTGAGTGGGGCGGGAGTGGCTGCGCCTAGTCCTCAGCTGACGGTGAGCACGGCGTCACTGAGTTTCGGGAACACGACGGTGAACTCAGCTGCGGCGCAGGCGTTGACACTGACGTCCAGTGGAACATCTGCGATTACGGTGAGTGCAGTGGCGATATCGGGAGCGAGCTTCAGCATCATTGGGGGTGGCAGCTTACCGGTTAGGTTGAGTCCTGGCCAGTCGCTGATGCTCCAAGTGCAGTTCAAGCCGACGGTGAGGGGGAGAGTGACGGGGCAGCTGACGGTCAGGAGCGATTCGGCGACCAACGGGACGGCGGTGATCGGGTTGAGTGGGGCGGGAGTGGCTGCGCCTAGTCCACAGCTGACGGTGAGCTCTGGGGCGATTGGGTTCAGGAGCGTGACGGTGAACACGTCGACGACGCAGTCTGTGACCCTGACGTCGACGGGGACGGCTGCGGTAACGGTGAGCTCGGCTTCGATTAGCGGTGCCGGGTTCAGCCTGGTGGGGGGAAGCTTCCCGGCGACGCTGGCACCGACGCAATCGTTGACCTTGCAGGTGCAGTTCAAGCCGACAGTGACGGGGAGGGTGACAGGGCAGTTGACGGTCAGGAGCGACTCGGCGACCAACGGGACGGCGGTGATCGGGTTGAGTGGGGCGGGAGTGGCTGCGCCTAGTCCTCAGCTGACGGTGAGCAGGGCGTCACTGAGTTTCGGGAATACGACGGTGAACTCAGCTGCGGCGCAGTCTGTGACCTTGACGTCGACGGGGACGGCTGCGGTGACGGTGAGCTCGGCTTCGATCAGCGGGACTGGGTTCAGCCTGGTGGGTGGTAGCTTGCCGGTTACGTTGAGTCCTGGCCAGTCGCTGACGCTCCAGGTGCAGTTCAAGCCGGTGGCGACGGGCTCTGCTACGGGTCAGTTGACGGTCAGGAGCGACTCGGCGACCAACGGGACGGCGGTGATCGGGTTGAGTGGGGCGGGAGTGACTGCGCCTAGTCCTCAGCTGACGGTGAACTCTGGGACGGTTGGATTTGGGAGCGTGACGGTGAACACATCGACGACACAGACGTTGACGCTGACGTCCAGTGGAACATCTGTGGTTACGGTGAGTGCAGTGGCGATATCTGGAGCGAGCTTCAGCATCATTGGGGGCAGCAGCTTGCCGGTTACGTTGAGTCCTGGCCAGTCGCTGACGCTCCAGGTGCAGTTCAAGCCGATGGCGACGGGCTCTGCTACGGGACAGATCACGATCACGAGCGACTCGGCATCCGGGAGCACAACGGTTGTGGCGTTGAGCGGCACGGGCACTGCAGTGAATCCGCGGTTGACAATAAATGTGACGACACTGAGCTTTGGGAATACGGCCGTGAATTCGGCGGCAACACAGACGTTGACGCTGACGTCCAGCGGCACATCTGCGGTCACGGTGAGCGCGGCGGCGATATCTGGAGCAGGCTTCAGCATCATCGGGGGTAGCTTTCCGGTGACCCTGAACCCGAACCAATCGCTGACCCTACAGGTGCAGTTCAAACCTACGACGAGTGGATCGGCGACAGGTCAACTCACGATCAGCAGCGATTCGGCACCCGGCAGCACAACGCTTATATCTCTAAGCGGGACAGGCACAGCGCTTCCTCATGAGGTCGACCTTAGTTGGAATGCTCCGGTCTCGTCGCCCGATCCGGTCGCCGGGTATAACATCTACCGTGCTACTGCCGGAGGGTCCTTCCAATTGATAAACACTTCGGTGCAAGTGCAGATTACTTATGTGGATAGCACCGTATCAAGTGGTGCTACATACAACTACGTGGTGAAGAGCATTGATTCCGGCGGTATAGAGAGCGATCCTTCAAACCAGTTTGCCGTGACGATTCCTTAGAGAATTGTCACGCAAGAGACAGCCAGGCGAAGTTCCGTGTCGATTTGCCTGTTCACGGATTTTCTATGTGCTTGCGGGTTCTCATGTGCCTCTCCATCGATCCAACACTGATTACGACTCGTCTCAATCCTTCCGAAGAGCTTCGCAAGCTTCGTGATGCGAGTATGCATGAGCGTGCATACTTTAGACAGATACCCTCTCCGCTGCGGACGGTAGCATCTGCCCAAAGCAAAATGAGGTCGAAACTAGGATTCGAGTTGGAGCATTCCTGGTAGCTGGAAGGCAAGTGGGAAGAGAAAGATGCAAGCACAGCTCTGACAAGGTTCCTCCGCTCAGATCGTGTCCGACTGCGATCTACAACTGTCGAGACCTTGGCCGTAAGTATGAGAAGAACTGGGCGGGGAGGATCTCACAGAAGATTCGTCCTCAGCTACAGATAGACGAGGGATCGTAAGTCTTTTCGATGCTGCGCAATGCAAGTTACCCGGAAGCCGAAACACTTGCGTTCGGCAAGAGCGAACAGTTCTGAATTGCCGGCGCGATTACGTTGGGTACCGAAAGCTCTTCGCACTCAAAAGGTGCAACGCATTCGATAAGGAAGGGAAGGCAGAGTCTCTTCTATGTGCTGAGCCCAGGTTCGAGAGTCGCATAGGAGACAACAGAGCTAACGCCGGCCTGGCGCGCAGGATAGCAAGATGGTCGCCGGCTGGTTCGGCACTTCACGTGCTGTATCGCTGAGTGGAGCAGCCCTTCGGGAAGGGCTGGAGACGGTCGCTCCAACTGCACAGTCGTAAACCGAACCGTAGGACAAAACGGATTGCAAGTGTCCGGCATTCACGTTAGACGTGACCGTTGCCCGGTATTGCGTAAGACGAATTTAGGAAACGAGAGTATTATGCCCAATCCATTGCAAGTGGCGACAAAGCGTATCAGCCTGCCATTCCTCAGTATGATCATGGTGTTATTGTTTGGCCTTGTCGGGCGGGCGCTCTCTCAATGCAGTACTCCAGCCAATGCGATCGTTGCCGAAAACTGTCTTGTGGGAAATCCGTCTTCAGAGTGGGATGTAAGCACAAATGACGCCGGCGATCCGACCATCCAGGGTTTTGCCACCGACATAAGCGTGAATGTGGGCGCAACCGTCTTCTTCAAGATCAACACTCCGGCCGCGGGCTACACAATCAACATTTACCGGATGGGATATTACGGAGGCAGGGGAGCCCGTTGGGTTAAGACGATTTCACCATCTGTGTCTTTGCCACAGCATCAGCCCGCCTGCATAACGGATGCAACCGTGGGGCTGACCGATTGCGGCAATTGGGCAGTCTCTGCGTCCTGGCAGGTTCCTGCAAACGCCACGTCCGGTATCTATTTCGCGCACCTGGTTCGCAATGATACCGGTGGAGATAGCCACATCATCTTTATCGTGCGAAATGACGCCAGCCATTCTGCAGTGCTGTATCAAACCTCCGACGAGACGTGGCAGGCTTACAACTACTACGGTACCGGCAGCTTCTATAGCCAGGGAGCACCGAACTTCGACCTCAACAATCGCTCCTATAAGGTCAGCTACAATCGTCCATTCATGACGCGGAGTTTCGAGCTGGAATCGAACACCTTTGTCTTCGGTGCGGAGTTCCCGATGGTCCAGTGGCTCGAAGCAAACGGATACGACGTGACCTACTTCACGGGCATAGATGCTGCCCGTAGCGGATCATTGATCTTAAATCACAAAATCTACATGGATTCCGGACACGACGAATATTGGTCGGCGCCACATCGAGCCAATGTAGAAGCCGCACGCGATGCGGGCGTAAATCTTGCCTTTTTTACTGCCAACGGAGTTTTTTGGAAGACGCGCTGGGAGAACAGCGTCGATGGGACCAACACGCCCAATCGAACGCTGGTTTGCTACAAGGAGACGCTCGCGTTTCAAAAGATCGATCCTTCCGGTCCTTCGACCTGGACAGGAACATGGCGCGATCCTACGTTCAGTCCTCCGGGCGACGGGGGCAAGCCCGAGAATGCTTTGACCGGCAACTTGTTCATGGTCAATGGCGTTGGACCGGACAATCCTGGAAATCTTGTGATGACGGTGCCTGCGAGCGATGGGAAGATGCGCTTTTGGCGCAATACGTCCGTTGCTACACTTGCGCCGAATGCAAAACATACGACACCGACCGGTACCCTAGGTTATGAATGGGACATGGATGTCGATAATGGATTTCGTCCAGCGGGCGCATTTCACTTGTCGACATCACAGTACAACATGACCACAGATTTACTGCTGGATTACGGAGCTACATACGGCGCCGGCTTGGCGACGCATCACATGATGCTCTACCGCGCGAAAAGCGGTGCTTTGGTCTTCAGCGCTGGAACAGTTAACTATTCCTGGGCTCTCAATAGCAATCATGACAATCCATTTAACAATCCTGATAACCCATCTGGCTTTACTAATCCAGACCCCGACCCGAATATGCAGCAGGCTACCGTTAATTTGTTCGCAGATATGGGGGTACAACCCGCAACCTTGCAACCTGGCATGGTGCCAGCGACAGCTTCCACCGATACAAGCCTTCCTACCTCCACCATCGTTACACCCTCAAACGGTTCAAACATTACAGTCGGCAGCGTAGTTACAGTTAGCGGCACGGCGAGTGACGTTGGCGGGGTAGTTGCGGGCGTTGAATTCTCGGGAGATGGAGGTGCTACCTGGCACCCCGCGGCCGGGCGGGCGAATTGGAGCTATGCGTGGACCCCGAATGCAACTGGGTCTATCACTCTCATGAGCCGCGCAGTGGACGACAGCGGAAACCTGGAGACTCCGAGTGGAGTTACGGTGAACGTGGCGCCGCAGAGCTGCCCCTGCGGTTTATGGGGCTCGTCAACTGTTCCTTCCACTATCGATAGCGGGGATGCAGGTGCTCTCGAGGTCGGCGTCAAGTTCCGGGTGGATAACGATGGATCGATCATTGGGCTCCGCTTCTACAAGTCGGCTGCGAACACTGGAACACATATAGGTCATATCTGGTCCAGCACCGGAACGCTACTCGGAACCGCGACCTTTACAAGCGAGAGCAGTTCCGGCTGGCAACGAGTCAATTTCACGACGCCTGTTCCGGTATCCGCGAACACGACGTATATCGCTTCTTATTTCGCGCCAGCGGGACACTATTCGTCCACCTCGTACTTTTTCGAGCAGTCGGGCGTCGATGTGCCTCCGGTCCATGCTCTGGCCAGCGGTGTGGACGGGCAGAACGGAGTCTACACCTACGGAGCGTCCGGCGGCTTCCCGATCTCGAGCTTCCAAGCCAGCAATTATTGGGTTGACATCGTTTATGCTGCCTCAAGCACCTATAGCCTATCCGGGACCATCAGCGGTTACGGTGGAAGTGGCGCGACGGTAAGTCTGAGCGGGACAGAATCCCTGACGACAACGGCGGATGCTTCAGGCAATTTCACATTCGATGGGCTCGTCAACGGGACCTACAATGTCTCTGCGAGTAATCCAGGTGTCACCTTCACTCCGACAAGCCAGACGGTCACGATCAATGGCACGGCAAAGACCGGGGTCAACTTCTCTGCAGTTCCAACTAATCCTCGGAGCATCTCTGGAACACTTACCAACGGTGCGGGGGCGACAGTAAACCTCACTGGAGCGGCAACCGCCACGGTCACAGCGGACGCATCCGGAAACTATAGTTTCAATGGACTGCTGAGTGGATCTTACAACGTGACCCCGCTTGTGACGGGTAGTATCTTCACGCCATATGCAAGGTCTGTGACCCTGTCGGGATCGAATGCATCAGGCGTAAATTTCCAGGGCCAGTCCTGTAATTGCCTTTCGATCTGGCAGCCTTCCGCTACACCTGCTTTGATCGACAGTAATGACAGCACTCCGACTGAGACCGGGGTTAAGTTCAAAGTTGATGCTGCCGGCTACATCACAGGACTGCGCTTTTATAAAGCTAGTACGAACGTGGGAACTCATATTGGCCACATCTGGTCCAGTTCCGGCGCGCTATTGGGTACAGCGACATTCACAAACGAGAGTGCTTCGGGCTGGCAACAGGTAAGCTTCTCTTCGCAAATTGCGGTGTCTCCCAACACCACTTATGTGGCTTCGTATTTATCACCTGGCGGTCACTATTCGGCCGATACGAACTACTTCTCAGCGTCGGGAGCGGGCAGCGCTCCCCTGCACGCGCTGCAGAATGGGGTTGACGGGCCAAATGGAGTGTATCTTTACACCTCGAACGGCGGTTTCCCAACCAGCACCTATGCATCGACGAACTATTGGGTCGATGTTGTCTTCACACAAGGTCTATCTTCGAACATCAGCGGAACCGTCGCTGGCGGCGCTGGAGCAACGGTAGCCTTGAGCGGAGCGAGCACAGCCACCGCGATAGCTGATGCTTCCGGGAACTATAGTTTCAATGGTTTGTACGCCGGCTCTTACTCCATTACACCCATCCTTGCCGGTGTGGCTTTTTCTCCTGTTACCCAAAATGTCACGGTTGCCGGCTCCAACGTCGCAGGCGTGAACTTCTCGACACTGCAGGGTTGCCCTTGCGATACCATCTGGCAGCCTTCTACGCTGCCCAGCATTGTGGATCAAGGCGATTCGCAATCGATCGAACTGGGAGTGAAGTTCCGTGCTGAGGGCGACGGATACATTCTTGGGGTTCGTTTCTACAAAGCTTCAACCAACACAGGCGTTCACGTCGGAAATCTGTGGTCAAACTCGACCTCTCAGACCGGTTCCGGGACCCTGCTCGCAACCTCTAACTTCGCAAACGAGAGCGCTTCCGGCTGGCAGCAGGTGATCTTTGCAAATCCTGTGCCGGTCAGCGGAGCCACCACGTACATCGCCTCCTATTTTGCCCCGGCTGGGCACTTCTCCGCGAGTCCCGGGTTCTTTGGCAGCTCCGGTGTCGATAGCCCGCCACTCCACGCCTTGGCTAATGGTGTCGACGGCTCAAATGGAGTATTCTCCTACTCTGCGACGAGCGCCTATCCAGGAAACAGCTACAACGCTTCCAACTACTGGGTGGACGTTATTTACGCACCGACGACGACCTACACTCTTGGCGGAGTGATCAGTGGTCCAGGAGCCGCTGGAGCCACGGTCACGGTCAGTGGGCCGGCAAACAAGACTGCCACGACGGACGCCTCAGGGTCCTACAGCATCAGTGGCCTCCCCAGCGGAACTTACACCGTCACCCCAACCAAGGCCGGCTATGCTTTCAATCCTGCGAGCCAGACAGTAACGATCAGTGGAAGTCATCGGCAGAATATAAACTTCACTTCCGTACTGCCGTATAGCATCTCTGGAACAATAAGCGGCGGCTCGGGAGAGTCGGTTGCACTCTCTGGGGCAGCCACCGCGATAACGATTGCTGATGTTGCGGGCAACTATACGTTCCCCGGATTGGCAAACGGGACCTACACCGTGACCCCGAGCATCAATGGGTTCGCCGTGACCCCTGCCAGTCAAACTGTTACGGTGAATGGGGCGAGCGCTACGGCCATCAACTTCAATGCATCCGTTCAGGCATACCAGATCAGCGGAACCATAACTGGCGGAGCGGGATCCACTGTGATCTTGAGCGGCCCAGTTTCGCTTACAACCTCTGCAGATGCTTCTGGAAATTACAGCTTCGTGAGCCTTGGGAGTGGGTCCTATACGGTGACACCGTCAGCACAGGGGGTGGTCTTCGTTCCTGCCAGCACAACGGTTGTGATCGGTGGAACGAGTGTCTCAGGGGTGGACTTCACAGTACCTCAGAACTGTCCGTGTGACACTCTATGGCAACCTTCTACGAAGCCTGTTGTTACCGACGTCGGAGATGTGCAAGCGGTCGAAGTCGGGGTCAAGTTCCGAGCCGACACGGATGGTTACATTGCAGGTATCCGATTCTATAAGGCTGCGGCTAATACCGGCACACATTGGGGTAACCTCTGGTCGAGCACGGGAACACTCCTTGGTACGGCAACCTTCAGCAATGAGAGCAGTTCGGGATGGCAGCAGGTGTTATTTGCACAACCCGTCCCAGTTGCCGCAAATCAAACCTATGTCGCATCATACTTCGCTCCCGTCGGACATTATTCGGCTGATTCTGGATTCTTTGGCGGATACGGTGTAGATGCCGTTCCATTACACGGCCTGGCTAACGGTGTTGATGGTCAAAATGGACTTTACGGGTACTCCTCTGTAAGCGCATTTCCGACTTCCAGCTATAACGCTGCAAATTACTGGGTGGATGTTGTTTATCTTCCGACCTCCACCTACAGTATTACCGGCGCGATCGGTGGGGCCGGAGGGGCGGGCGCAACGGTCAGTCTTACCGGAGCAGCGACCGCCAGCACTACGGCCGATGCCTCGGGCGTCTTCGGCTTCAGCGGACTTTCGAATGGCAACTATACCCTGACGCCAAGTTCCGCTGGTGCCACCTACACTCCCGCTGTACAGAACGTCACAATTAGCAATGCTCATTCACTAGGCGTGACCTTCTCTTCTACTCGGACCTATTCGATTACAGGGACAATCAACGGAGCCGGAGGACCTGGAGCCACGGTGAGCTTGACCGGCGCCGCAACCGCCACGGTAACAGCAAACGCTTCGGGTGCCTACACAATCTCCGGTCTGGCAAACGGATCGTATACCGTGACAGCAACCAAGACCGGCTATGTGTTCAGTCCGACGAGCCAAGCTGTAACGATCAACGCCGCAAATGCAACTGCGAACTTCAGCTCGGCTTTGCAGACCTATACGATCACAGGCACGATTAGCGGTGCCGGCGGATCAGGCGCTACTGTCAAGCTTACCGGCGCTGCGACTGCCACAGTGACTGCCGATGTTTCGGGTGTCTACACCTTCACTGGTGTGGCAAATGGGTTATACACCGTGACGCCAACTAAGACCGGATACGTGTTCAGTCCGCCCAGCCAAGTCGTAACGATCAACGCCGCAAATGCGACTGTGAATTTTAGTTCTACCGTGCAAACCTATACGATCACCGGCACGATCAGCGGAGCAGGTGGAGCTGGAGCGACTGTCAAGCTTACCGGCGCTGCGACTGTTACAGTGACTGCCAATGCCTCGGGAGTTTACACCTTCACTGGCCTGGCAAACGGGTCCTACACCGTGACGCCGACCAAGACTGGCTATGTGTTCAGTCCGGCGAACCAAGCCGTAACGATCAACGCCGCAAATGCGACTGCGAACTTCAGCTCTGCCTTGCAGACCTACACGATCACCGGCACGATCAGCGGAGGTGGCGGAGCCAGCGCTACTGTCAAGCTTACGGGCACTGCAACTGCTACAGTGACTGCCAATGCCTCTGGTGTTTACACCTTCACGGGCGTAGCTAACGGATCGTACACCGTAACGCCAACTAAGACTGGACACCTCTTCATCCCGTCGAGCAAGACGACAACTGTGAATTCAGCGAATGTGACGGGGGTAAACTTCTTCTCTCTATAGACAAACCAGGGAGAGCTGAAATATTCAGCTCTCCCTGAATGAAGATTGAAGGGCAACTTCTACTCTGTACGCGATGATAAATTATGACCGGCATGTCATCTAGGGAACGATCAGTCCGGCTTCGCTCACCAGTTAGTTTGCAGCGGGCTATCGTTCCAACTAGGGGGCTAGATACTCTTTTGCCCTGCAGATAAACAGGGAGGGCTTAGAATTCATCCTCTCTCTCCAGTGGAAGATTGAAGGTGTAATTTCTATGCTTGGAGCGCGTAAAGTGACTCGATGACATAGTCCTGATCGGCATCTGTCATCTGGTGGAAGAGGGGAAGGATCAGTCCAGTATCGCTAACCAGATTAGTTTGCGGCAGGCTATCGTTCCAATGAGGGGAGCGATACGGCAATTCGCGGTGTATAGCCATGATCGCACGCCGCGTGGAGATCTTCTTTTCGAGCAACTTCTGCATCAACGCGTCGCGCTTGAGCGCGAATCCATCTAAGAGGCGAACCATGTAGGACTGATAGTTATGATGGCAATTAGAAGGAACGAACGGCACCTGTAACCACGATAAAGGCAGGAGAGCCTTGGTGTAACGCATCGCTAAATATCGCCTGCGCTGAAGGAAGTCGCCCAAGCGACCGAGTTGAGTAATGCCGATCGCAGCTTGCATGTCGGTCATTCGGAAATTAAATCCGACCTCGTCGTAGGTTTCAGAGGCGATCTGTTTTGCATTATGGCGAACCACGTCCGACAGGCTCATGGCGTGTTGTCTGCGCCGACGAAGCTTTTCGGCTAAGACTGGGTCGCTCGTGGTGATCATTCCACCTTCACCAGTCGTTAGAATCTTCCTCGGATGGAAACTGAAGCACGCCATCTTGCCGAGTGGCTTGCCTATCAAGTTTCCGTCATACTCGGAGCCGATAGCGCAGGCAGCGTCCTCGATGACTACAAGGCCATGTTTATCGGCTATAGCGAGGAGTCTGTTCATATCCGCGGGTAGACCGATCTGGTGTACCACAAGGATAGCCTTGGTACGCGGCGTGATGAGCTCTTCGATTCGCAGCGGATCCAAATTAAAGGTGGATGGGTCGATGTCCCCGAATATCGGGAGGGCGCCGGTGTGGACGATCGAGTTTGCCGTGGCTATAAATGAGAGGCTGGGGCAAATAACCTCGTCACCTGGTCCTACACCACTCGCAAGCAGTGCGAGATGAAGAGCTGTGGTGCAGGACGAAACCGCGACAGAGTGGTCGCAGCCGATATAGGACGAGAATTTTTCCTCAAATTCGGAAACCCGAGGTCCCTGCGTCACCCAACCGGAACGTAGCACATCGATCACAGCCTGCTCTTCTTCTGCTCCGATAAACGGGCGAGCGACAGGGATCGTGGTGGTGATAGGACTAGAGAGAGCACTCACTTTACACCCCCAACTGTAGCCGCGGTCTCCGACTTGGCCTCCTCGCGCCATCGGATAAGCGCTCTAAGCCCACTTTCGAGGTCAACACTTGTTCTGAAACCGAGCATCTTTTCAGCCTTTTCGGTTGCGGCACGTCTTGCCTGAACATTATTCACCTTGCGGGCCTGGAGATATTCCGGCTTGAGGGGTGATCCAGTCACCTCTAGTAAGAGGTGGCAGAGTTCATTCAATGTTGTTTGAATGCCTGTTCCCACGTTGAAGACTTCGTCCGTCACGTCAGAGACGAGGCCTGCGATATTAGCGCGAGCCACATCGTCCACGAACACAAAGTCCATCGACTGTGAACCGTCTCCGAAGATCTTTGGTGGTTGCCCGGCTTCGATGGCATCCATCCAACGGATCAAGACCTCCGTGTAGACGCCGTCCAGATCCATGCGCGGCCCATAGAGATTGAAATAACGGAAGGCAACATAAGGCAGGTTAAACATTTCGTAGTAGGCCCTCAGCATCTGCTCGTTTGCGATCTTGCCAGCTCCGTAGAGAGTACGGTTATTGAACGGGTGGCTTTCATCCATTGGAAGATAGGAAGGATCGCCGTAGACGGAGGCTGAAGATGCGGCCACTATCTTTTTTACATAGTGCCGAACCGCACTCTCAAGGACATTTGAAGTTCCGTTGATGAGAACGTGGACCGCTTCCCGGGGCGCTTCGGCGCAGCGGGTGATGCGCAAAGCTGCCTGATGGAAGATATAGTCGACACCTTCTACTGCCTTGTCCACGGTATCGCTGTCGCGGATATCGCCCTCGATGAGTACGAGGCCCCCCTTGCCTCTTGCGTATTCCAGGTTGCGGATGTTGCCACGCACGAAGTTGTCCAAGACACGCACTTCAGCTGCACCTGCCTCCAGTAACTGATCGGCGGTGGAGCTTCCTACGAAGCCTGCTCCGCCGGTGATAAGTATCTTCGATCCCCGGATATGATTCATGCGATCCTCTCCCGCTTACAATTGCTGTTCTTCACCGTTAGATATTTGCTTATGCGCTCTGCGGTTTATATATGTACCAGATCAGCGCTAAACTGTTACTCGCGATAACGAATCACTCGCGCAGGCACTCCAGCTACAACGGAGTATTCAGGAACATCAGTAGTGACCACTGCCCCAGCACCCACGATTGAGTGGGCTCCAACATGAACGCCAGGGAGAATTGTTGCATTAGTGCCGATATCTGCTCCGAAGCCTATCACTACAGGTTTAATAATGAGCGCTGTAGCGATGATGGGAATGCCTATCGGATCACCGGTATGAGAGGAGCCAAGGACCTTGGCGCCAGGTCCCCATCCTACGTAATCTTCGATAACCAGGTTCCTGGCATCGAAGTAAGCGTGTGGGCCGATCCAGACGTGATTGCCGATTCGGCATACTCCATCGAAACGTCCTTGAATCATCGTTTGAGCGCCGATGAAAACGGCGTCCCCAAGCTCCATCGTTTCTGGATGCTTGAGAACAATCTCAGGACCGATCTGCAGGCCATGTCCAGCCGTACGACACATAGCGCGAAAGAGGACACGTCGAAGCTGCGACTCGAAGCGGCCCTCCTCGCTGCGATACTTTGAGTAAAGAGCGAGAAGTTCAGCAGGAGAGTGCGTCTGCTTCAGTTGATCTGCCATCTCCCATTCCCAGCCGGTATCGCTAACGACCTTCGCGCTACCGAAAACGGCTGAGACGGTCCGGGCGTCTGAAGGCTTCGCAGTGTCAAGCTCAACCGACATGGCAACTCTCCTGGAGTTCAGACGCTACTCGTTGAACCGCTTCAGCACGGATACCAGGATAGATAGGCAGCGAGAGGATGTGGTCTTTGACTCTTTCGGTCACCGGAAACGCGCCCTCGGCGTACCCCAGAGAACGGTAGGCTTCCTGGAGATGCAGAGGTATCGGATAGTGCAACCCGGATTCGATGCCGGCATCAGTCAACTGCTGCCGCAGCGCGTCACGATTGTCCGACTGGATGACGTAGAGATGATACACATGGCGGCCATACTTCATTTCGGTGGGTGTGACAACGTTGGCGGCGGCAAGAGCTTTGTCATAGAATGCAGCTGCTTCGCGTCGCTGATCATTCCAGCGATCGAGGTATTTGAGCTTGACCGAAAGAATGCCACCTTGAATGCCCTCCATACGCATGTTGAGGCCCGGAAAAATGTGTTCGTACCGCTTCAAGGAGCCGTGGTCGCGCCACATCCGAATGCGTTGCGCTAAATCCGCATCGTCAGTGGTTACAGCGCCACCCTCACCACAGGCGCCGAGATTTTTGCCAGGATAAAAACTGAAGCAGCCAGCGATGCCGAACGAACCTGCTTTGCGGCCTTTGTACTCTGCGCCATGCGCCTGACATGCATCTTCGATCACTGGAATACCGTGGCGATTTGCAATCTTCAGGATCGCATCCATATCTGCAACTTGACCATAGAGATCAACTGGGATGATGGCACGCGTCTTGGGCGAGATCGCTTGCTCGAGCAACGCAGGATCCATGGTGAAAGAGACTGGATCTATATCGACAAAGACTGGCCTGGCGCCTACTGCAGTGATCGCTTCGGCAGTAGCGATGAAGGTGTGAGGAACCGTAATTACCTCATCGTCAGATCCAATACCGAGCCCTGCGAGGGCAAGATGAATTGCAGCGGTACCGGTGTTTACTGCGACGCAGTGAGCAGTCCCGACGTATACCGCAAACTCCTGCTCGAACTTCTGGACCTCGGGACCCAGAACAAAAGTGGACTGGCTGAGAACCCGATCGAATACCTCTCGGAGTTCTTCTTTGATCTCGCTATGCAGGGACTGCAAATCCACGAAAGGTACACTCATTTATCATCCACCTTCCTCAAGATGCGGGCTGGGTTGCCGGCGACAACTGTGCTCGGAGGAACATCGCGAGTCACGACGCTGCCGGCACCGACAATGGCGTTTTCTCCGATTGTGACTCCGCAGAGTATTGTGCAGCTCGTGCCAATGGACGCGCCCCGCTTGACAACTGTCCTCACAACTTGCCAATCCGCTTCCGTCTGCATCTGCCCCTCGGAACTAGTAGCCCGAGGATATCTGTCATTGATGAATGAGACGTTGTGTCCGACGAAGACATCGTCCTCAATCTTCACACCCTCACAGATGAAGGTATGGCTCGATATCTTTACGTTCCTACCTACTTCTGAGTTTTTCTGGATTTCAACGAATGTGCCAATCTTACTGTTATCGCCGATTGAGCAACCATAGAGGTTGACGAACGAGAAGATACGTACGTTGTTTCCCAACTTTACATCATCGGTGATTCGACTGAACTCCGGTGTCACTGCAGACCCTGAGATAGCGATGGCAGGGCCGTCAGTGCGAACCCAGATTTCTTCGAGATTGAACGAAGCGTCGCTCATATCAAGCAGCTCCGCAGCTAAGCACGAGTCCATCGGGTGCAAGGTCGACCAGTTTGCCACGCTGTTTCATCGAAAGGGAAGCGCTTTCGAGGATGCGGACGACTCGAAGGCCCGCCTGACCTCCTGTAATCGGCTCGGCACCTGTACGAATGCACTCCGCAAAGTGTTGAATCTCGACCTTGAGAGCTTCTGAGACATCTAGCTGGGGAGCAAACATATCGCCTGACCGATAGCCCACTAAAGCCTTGTATAAGGAATCTGTTGAACCATTCACCGTGATTCCCTTGTCATAGACCTTGATCTTCTCGCTAGGTTCCATGTCGTCATACACGATCATCTGTTTGCTGCCACCAACCAGTGTGCGACGGACCTTGACCGGCGAGAGCCAGTTGACGTTTACGTGGGCAATTACGTTCTCTTCAAAAAACATCGTGATATAGGCAAGATTCTCCGCGCCTCCGAATACGTGATTGATACCCGTAGCCGCAACGGCACAAGGCGAAGACGGAAGAATATAGTCCATGATGGCGAGGTCGTGGACGGCCAGGTCCCAGATCACATCGACGTCTCGCTGGAACAAGCCGAGATTGATGCGGGTAGAATCATAATAGAGAATGTCCCCCAGCTTTCCAGACGCAGCGATCTCTTTGATTTTGCGAACTGCCCCCGTGTAGACGAAGGTGTGATCCACCAACAGCGTCAACTTGCGGCGAGCGGCCTCTTCGATCAGACGCTGAGCCTGCTCAGAAGACGAAGTCATAGGCTTTTCCACCATCACATGCTTGCCACTCTGTAACGCCTGCAAAGCGAGCTCGTAATGCGTCGAGACCGGTGTAGCGATAGCGATGGCGTCAATCTCCGGATTATCAAGTAGCCGGCGGTAATCTGTTGTGACCGCAACCGATGGGTACCGGCTGGTCACTTGGCGCAGACGGTCCTCACGCATGTCGCTTACTGCAACGACCTGCGTTTCCGATACTTCGAAAAGGTTCCGAACCAGATTCGGTCCCCAATAACCATAGCCAATAACTCCGACCTTGATCACGCTTCCTCCAATAACTTGCGTAGAACGAAACAACGAAATGCAAACTTCGTTTAAACAACTGCACAACACTCACGAATGCGAAACGCCTGCCAGCGTCCTGAAACCCGAACCCGCAAAATTCTCTCGTGACCCATTGCGGTGTAACGCCTATGAGCTATGCATGTTGGCTTCCAAAAGTGGACATGCTTACGCGCATTTTTCAATCACTCACCCAGCACCTCTCCGGGATCCCGAAAGGATTGCTTTGGAATTGATGATTTTGGGGACCGGACTGCCGGTAACCCTACCTCCTTGATCTTGTGCAAGAGAGCGCGATAGCTGATTCCGAGTGTCCTAGCGGTCTTGGCCCGGTTCCAGTTATGCGAACGAAGCACATCAAGGATGATCTTCTTTTCTATATGGTGGACGGCACGCTTGGTCTGAATCCGCAGTGGCGTCGCGATGTCGATCGCGTCAGATTCAAAAGAGGGAATTCCCGCAGGTCTTCGCAGGGTCGGAACTATATATTCATCTCCACCCAGAACCACATGACGTTTCGCGAGATTCTCGAGCTCTCGTACGTTGCCGGGCCAGTCGTAGGACTGAAGTAGCTTTAAGAAGGATGAGTTCAAAGGCTCAGGCCTTCTTCCGAACTGAACGCTGTATACCTTGATGAAGTGATTCATCAGGACAGGTACATCGGACAGATGCTCACGCAAGGGTGGCATCTGAATGCGAAGCACATTTATCCGATGGAACAGGTCGGTGCGGAATCCACCCTTCGCCACTTCCACCTCTAGATCCCGGTTTGTTGCACAAATCAAGCGAATGTCTATTGTGCGTTCATTTATTGCTCCCAATCTAGTTATGCGGAAGTCCTGAAGAGCGTGAAGGAGCTTGGCTTGAAGAGCAATATCCAGTTCTCCTATCTCATCCAGGAAGAGAGTTCCTTTGTCAGCCTGCTCACATTTGCCGACCTGTGCCTGCTTTGCGCCTGTAAATGTGCCCGGTTCGTGTCCAAAGAGTTCGCTCTCAAAGAGCTGATTTGGGATGGCTGGACAATTAATCTTTTGGAAACTATGGGCCCGACGTGCGCTAAGTTCGTGTAGGAGCCGCGCAGCTACTTCCTTTCCCGTGCCGCTCTCACCTGTGATAAGGACCGGAACTTCCGTCAATGCAGCCTTATGCAACTGCTCACCGACCCGATGGATCAGTGGCGAATCACCTACGAGGAGTTCGGACGGTCGGCGCAGCGCCACTTCGTACATATGCCCTCAGAGGTGAGGAGTGTTGCACGTCTGCGACCAAAGTTAGAACGAGATGATGACCCTCTGCACCGTCTCACCTTCCTCTACAACCAAATAAAATCGTGGCTGCTATAAAACGCGTACTTACATAGTGCGATTCCGCAAAGCTGCTGGAGGGATATACGCAAGGGATTGCGATCATTTCCCAAAGGGTGACGACGATTGCAACATCCCGCAGCTGCCAGATGTTTCAATCGGTCCTAACATGAGTGCGGAATCCAACTGTTGTCTTCGTCCGAGATGATTGATTGGATGCCGATGGCATAGGGCCTCCCCACTAAAGTTTTGGGTAGAGTCGTAATCTCAGACTTACCTAGGTTGAGAGAGCTCGGCATCGGAGGAGACGTCTGTAACTGGGGGAGAATCCAAGGAAGTCATCAATGTTACAAACAGTTGCATACTTCGCAAAATCGTGCGAACTTACGCGTCATTTCGTCACAAATCTCGTTTTGAATAATGAGCAAAAAACTCCGAAACAAACCTTTGAGCTTTGGCCATCCATTTGCTGTTTCAAGTGAAAGAGGCAAACAACGGCACATTATGGTTTCCTATCTCCCAATTCGTTCTTTGGCCTTGTTGGTTGTCTTAGGTCTTGCGGCGAACTCTGGTCGAGCTCAGAGTGTACCAAGTGTCGAGTCCGGTAATTCTCTATCCACCTCCGATGGGCGCTCCGGTTCCGTACCGGGCGCTGCCTCACAGCCGACAGCTGCCTCGTCGCAGTTTGCGCTCGGTGTATCTGATGTCATTCGGGTCAATGTCTGGAAGAATCCTGATCTGTCACAAACCGTTACTATCGGTCCGGATGGTTTTGTCTCTCTACCGCTGTTAGGAGATATACATGTTGCTGGAGAGACCGCCAATCAATTAGCTCAGTTATTGACAGCGCGGCTGAGTACATACGTTGTGAGCGCCCAGGTGACGGTCAGCGTCGTCGACATCAAAAGCAGGCAAGTGTATGTGACAGGCCAGGTTGGAAGGCCAGGAGGATATCCTCTCGTTGCGCCGATCTCGGTGCTTCAATTAATCGCGCAGGCAGGTGGACTGAATACATTCGCGAATCGTAAAGGAATACTAATCCTTCGAGGATCAAGCGGGAACACACAGCGGATGAACTTCAACTACATCAAAGCTATACATGGCGATAGCAAGCAAAATATCAGTCTGCAGCCAGGCGACACCGTAATCGTTCCATAGAAAATACCATGAGGAACTTGTCTTACATTTGCGTTGTTGTTTTACTATCCGCAGCCGGTTGGTTCGACGGCTGTCTGTTTGCTCAGACAACAGGCGGAAATGTGAATGGATCAAGCGGAGATCCTTCTGATCCGAGGTCCGGATCAAGCGTTGGAGAGCCAATGGCGCCGTACGAGAGCACAGAACGGGAGGTGCGGTACGCTCCGGCTCTTGATGGCACAGGGTTGATTCCGTTGGAAGCTCCCCTTGCAAGAAACCTGCGTCTCGGTATGACGCTCAGTGGAGGATGGGATAGCAATCCAGGAAATTTGGCGTCGGGCGTGCCGTCCGGGACGTTCATGCTCGCACCTTACCTTGGTTTACATTTCGGTACTCCTAAAACACAGTACCTATTCCAGTATCACCCGATCGTCACGAAATTCATCTCTGATAACTATGCCAGTCAAATGCTGAACGTCGCCACTGCCAGAGTCGTAGGAAATATCAACGAACGCTGGAGTTGGGATCTTGACGCGAATGCGACCCACGGACAAGACTCGACCCGTCTCGTTGCACCTCAGCAGACCGTAGCCATCGGAGATATCCCTGGCACCGGCTCGAGTTCCGCTTCTTATCTCCCAAACACCGGTGTGGCTACACACGCCGGCGGCGGTATCAGAATTCACTATAGTAAGTCGCAGACCGAGATAATCGAATTCGACGCCCTGAGTTCCTTCTCCACATATTCCGGTTTAACCGATAGCAATGGTGTTACGACAACCGGGTTTAGCTATGAGCGGGCGCTGTCGCCCACCTTCAGCGCCGTCACTTATGCGCAGAGTTCGTATTACTACCAGCCGATCCAATGTATGAGCCTTGGAGGAGGATTCGGGGTCAAATGGCAGATGCACGAGCGAACCTCTCTTTCGCTTAGCGGCGGACCGCAATTTAACATGTCATGCGGAAATCAGCAGGGATTGTCCTACAGCGCATCATTCAACACCACAACATCGCGTAAATCCCAAATCTATCTGACAGCCTCCCGACAGCCAGGAAGCTCATATCTCGGACCTGGTCTCTGGCAAACAAATGCTTCAGCAGGATACCTACGCAAAGTGACGAATATCGGCACACTCAACTTCGATGTCGCCTACGCCAGCAGTGACACTTTGAAGGCTCTAAGTTCGTATCGCGGAATTTATGTTGACTGTATTTATAGCTATCGGCTCGGACGGGGATTCAACGCTTCTTATAGTTATCGAGAATATGCGGGAAGCTGGGGCGGTAGCAGCGTTAACCGTCATGTAGCGTTGTTCTCATTGACGTGGACTAACACTGAGGGCAGCTCTTTCTAAAGAATTGATGTATGAGGATGATGTGTCATGAGCCAGGAAGAAGAATATCGAGACAATCCGGTCCTATCCGTGAAGAACTGCCTCATGGCGTTGAAGCGGCATGGTTGCCTGATATTCGTGTTGTCACTATTACTCCTGATCCTTGGAGTTGTTGGAGTGTCCTTGATACCCGATGTTTACCGTGCAACGACGACGGTGCTGGTAGACCCGCAAAAAATTCCAGAGCGTTACGTTGCTTCAACGATTACATCCGACCCCAATGCCCGGATGAATACTTTGACACAGCAGGTACTAAGCGCCTCGAGACTCCAGGAGATTCTTGAGAAGAATAACCTATACCCAGAACTGCGTAAGAAGAAGTCTCTGGAAGAGATATTTGACTATATGCGCTCGAAGACAAAGATCGACTTGAAGCAAAGTTCGGAGCCTGATCAAGCCCTGAGCAGCTTCAGCATCTCCTACGAGGATCAGGATCGGGCTATCGTCGCGACCCTGGCAAATCAGCTGGCCTCGAGTTTTATTGAATGGAATCTTAAAGTCCGTAAACAGCAAGCGCTTGGCACTACTCAGTTCCTTTCGAGCGAACTTGAGCAGGCCAAGGTGCGGCTTGAAGAGCAAGAGAGCCGGCTGGAAGCCTTCAAAATGGGCCATGCGGGAGCGACACCAGATCAGCTAAATAGCAATCTTCAGGCTCTTTCCCGGTTGCAGGCAGTTGTCCAGTCAAATATGGACGCCGTCAGCCGACTTGATCAAGAGCGGATTCTGTTGATCCAAATCAAGCCGACAGAGGTACGCGATACCTCATCCCTCAATGAGCGCGGACGTCTTCTTCAGGAAAAACGGCGTTTCGAGGTCGAACGCTGGAACTTGAAGCGGCAATATACGGATACTTATCCCGATGTGATCGCCGTTACTGAACAGCTCAAGAACATAAATTCAAGACTCGCAGCTATACCTGAGTCGGCATCTGATTCTGGTGACTCATTTGATTCGAGCACTCAGACCAGGCTTTCACTAATTGATAAGGAATTGCAAAGACACAAGCAGCAGCAGGCCGCTCTTCAACAGGAGATCCGGTCTTACCAATGGAAGGTAGAGTCAGTGCCAGTTCTCGAGACACAGCTTACAGAACTGACTCGAAATTACGAGGTGTCCAAACAGAACTACCAGTCTCTTCTTGATAAGACCCTCTCTGCCGGGATGTCCGAGGAACTGGAACGCAAGCAACAGGCGGAGAGATTCACGGTACTGGATAGGGCGAAAACTCCGGAAAAGCCAATTAAACCGAAGCGACTTCCGCTGATGGCGGGTGCGATGATACTCGGACTCACTCTTCCCTCGACTATAGCTATAGTGCTCTATCTGCTTGGGGGGGGCATCAGGTCGGAGGCTGAGTTGAAGGGCATGCTCCCGTTTAATATCCCTGTTTTGGGGACAATCCCGCCAATTGCAAGTAGAGCCGATTTACTTCACAAGCGCATGATTCTCGCTCAAACGTTTCTGCTTTCAGTGGGTATGTGTGTGGCACTTGTCGTCTTCCTGCTAAAGGTTAGGCCCATCCTATGATCTCAACCTTAGGGATATACCCTATAAATAAGATTCGCGCCGCGGAGGGTGTGTCTCCGCATCTGCCTCCAGAGCCGCGTCAGATAACGCCACGTGTCGACAAGAAGTCCAGACTGGTTTATCTGACTGATCCTACCGGACTCGCAGTCGAACAGTACAAGATGCTGCGTCGCAGGCTTTCCACACTTCATCCACGCGGAGGGGTTATCTTGATCACGAGCCCCAATCCGGGCGAAGGCAAGACTCTCACATCGGTCAACCTTGCATGGTGTCTCGCGGAAGGAGGTCATCATACCTGTCTGGTCGATCTGGACTTCAGGGCTCCCGGTGTCGGATTCACACTGGGCACAACTTTCGATGAGGATGGCGTGGAAGAAGTTTTGACGGGTAAGCGAAGCATTAGTCAGGCTGTTCGACAGGTTGGGAGCCGCCCTCTATACGTACTTGGAATCAGGGAGCGTCTGGTCTCGCCTGGTCAGTTGCTGACTTCTGCCTCGTTGAATCCATTACTGACTGATCTGCGCGCCAGATACCAATGGGTTCTCCTTGACTTTGCACCAGTAATTCCGATGGCAGATGTTTCCGAAGCCCTGCCGCACGTAGACGGTGCGCTGATGGTTATCCGTTCGGGGAAGACGGAAAGAGCGATGGTTGCTCCATCAATGGAACTACTGGGATCGAAGGTCTGGGGCGTAGTTTTGAATGACTCTCCCATCAACGGGAGCTCCTACTATGGGTATTATGGAGATCGCAAACGCTGACTGGCGGCAGTAACATATCTCTTGAAATTGATTAAAATCTGTAAATTCTCAAATCAACGAGCAGGTTGATCTTCGAATATCCAGATGCTGAAAGATTTAGGAAAATTAAAACGGGATCTTCAAGGCGTGGGTTACTGCGAATTTTGTAGGAGCGCGGATGAATGCTCCCGTGCTAATGGTTACATCTCCTTCGGGAGGGGAAAGAGGTTACTGTTGTATCGCAAGTGCTATCGCGCAACCTGTGTTGCCGGACTTCTATCCCTCGCGACTATTCTGAGCCAAGCTCAGGATTCCATGGCAATGCCCCACGGCAGTACGGCCTCTGCTCAGATACCTGCACATCTTGGCCCAGAGGCTGGCAGTCCGTCGGAGCACAAGTATGAGAGACCCGGTGTGGTCAGAACTTATTACATCGCGGCGGATGAGATTGACTGGGACTATACGCCTCTTGGAAGAAACCTGGCAGGTCTGCCTCACGCTGAGACGGCGGAAGACGAGAGTGGTGCAGGGATACACCATCGGGTCTATCACAAAGCAATCTATCGCGAATACACCGATGCTACCTTTAAAACACTAAAAATCCGGCCTCAACAGTGGCAGCATCTAGGTATACTGGGTCCTCTCCTCCGCGCAGAGGTCGGCGACTCGATCCGGGTTGTCTTCAAGAACAACACACATCTTTCTGTCACAATGCATCCCCATGGCCTTGAGTATAAAAAGGACGCTGAGGGGGCTTTTTACAATGACTCTACTCCTAATGCGGTCAAACTGGACGATAAGGTAGTACCAGGTGCCACCTTTACCTATCTCTGGACAGCGCCGGAGCGAAGCGGCCCGGCATCAATGGATGAGAGCTCAGTACTTTGGATGTATCACTCGCATTTTGTGGAGTCTACTGACATAAATACGGGACTGGTTGGCCCCATCATTGTGACAGCTCGTGGTCAGGCTCGGGCCGACGGCACACCTAAAGACGTAGATCGAGAGTTCATCACCGACTTTGCGATATTCGATGAAACCGATAGCTGGTTTTTCGACACGAACATAGGAAGTCAGTCCAGAGCAATACGTCTTAAATCTGGGAATCCTGTTCTTCGCGAACGAAACATGCTGTACACAATCAATGGCTATATCGAAGCCAATCTTCCTATGCTGACGATGAGACGAGGTGAGCGTGTTCGATGGTATCTCCTCTCGAACAGCAATGAGGAGGATATACACATGGCCCATTGGCATGGGAACACCTTGGTCTGGAACAAAATGAGGATGGACTCTATATTTCTTGGGCCTATGGCAATGGCGGTTGGCACTATGATTCCCGACAGCGAGGGGACCTGGCTGTTCCATTGCCATGTCAACGATCACTATGTGGGTGGGATGGTTGGGCGATATCAAGTGTTGCCTTGATTGAGAGCCGGCGTGTGCCTCGAGCTCAAACAGAGATGAACAACTATTCCGTATATGGCCCCCGATCAGGGATCCGACAACAGGAGCCAATTGGCAAGCGCAAACTAGAGCCGCTTCTATTGTCTGCGTGACGAGGCTCATCTCAGTTCTCGGTTACACCTTCCCTTGTAGTGAGTGAAGAGGAAGGGAATATGTATGCACAGCAGTGCATGTTTTTGGCGTATTTACGGCGGGTTGCTCATGCTTTCGAACTGCCTGACTCTGTAGAACGGAGAGTGCTGCAGTATTCACATAAACTTGATTAAGTCATTTTTCAGCTGGAACCAAGTCGGAGCCCCAGCATTATCGCTTCCACTCCGAAGTGGAAACACCCCTGAGAAGGCCCCTTTGCTCAGAACTGCAGCGAATCTCCCGGCTACCAACTATCGCCGAGATGAGATGAGGACGCTGGCAGTCGAATTGCTTAAGTGATTGAGACAGTTCCAGAATCTGAGTGTAATTCTGAAGGTTCAGACGACTGTCACTGCGTTTCGGTTGTATTGTTTTACGCTGTTAAGGGTTTGGCATTTTCAGCTCTACTCAATGATTTCCACAGTAGCTCTCTGTGAGCCACCTTCGCGAAGCGTTGCCGATTTACAGAAAAACCGAATGAAGGAGATAAGGATGGACTGTCTGGCGAACCCGACCTGTAGTGATGTTACTCTGCCGGCTCTGGCTTTGAGAGAACCATCTCGCTGGTACGCCCTCTATACCTACCCACGTCATGAAAAGACAGTTAGGGAACAGCTCCGGTCAAGATGTGTGGAAGTGTTCTTCCCGACTTTTACTCGGGTGAGTCAGTGGAGAGACCGCAAAGTGAAGATTAACGATCCTGTCTTCCCGGGCTACGTATTTACGCGAATTCAGCTGAGCGAACGAAGCAGGGTGCTTTGCGTTCCTGGTGTAGTCAGGATGCTTTCCTACAATGGTGCGCCCGCGCCTATTGACGATTCCGAGCTCGAGGCGGTGAAGCTCTGTTTGGAGCGGGGTGTCGCAATCGAGGTGCAACCCTTCCTTGAAGTCGGAGAGCGTGTAAGGGTCCGCTCAGGAGTATTGATGGGAGTTGAGGGTTTGATCTCACATTCCGCTAAAAATCGCACATTGATCGTTCCCATCTCGCTGATCAATCAGTCTGTAGCTGTAGAAGTCGATGCTGGTTTGCTGGAGTTACTCGTAACCACGGGGCAGGCCGACAGTTGAGATAGAGGGTCTCAGACCCATCGTAATGACTTCGGCGAGAACTGTAGACATAAATGTAAGAGCCTGCCGGAAATCAGCTTCCTTTGTAGGGGGGAGTTGCTAATGACGAAACTTATTGCGTGGTAGTGGGCGTGGTAAGGAGCCCGTATGAGCGAGCAGCTCTCCTTCACCGGTGAGCGTCGGAACGAAGCGGGGCGTCGAGACGATATCCGGTGATAGTGCTAGCCCATTTCCGAAGAGAACTAATGATATGGTGCCGACGAACGGGATTAACGCGAGATATCAGCACTCACGGTGTATTCATCTTTTGTCAGGAATCACTTCCTTTCGGAGACAACATCGAAGTGATTCTGGACCTTCAACGCGCGAGAGCATGATATTGCACAGTGTGCAACTGCGTGGCAGTGGAATTGTAGGTCGTCTGGCTCCCTATGGGGCCTTCCGCTGTAAAGGGTTGCTTCGATGACGTACCACAGACGCGAGTTCATCTGATTAGATCGATCGGGCTCAGCGCGAGGGCTCTACCACGTAGAGATCGCGGAAGTTCCGCAGAGAATCAGCTACATCAACCGATGCGTAAGAGACTGGGGATAATTTTGCATGGTTACTCATAAATCAGCACCGCTACCCTGGATACGAAAGAACTCCTACGAGGATAGTTCTGACGTCCCGTATCCAGGACGGTTACAAATCGCTGTAGTTCAGGAACCAGTGTTCGTACAGATGATTCGACTCGAGCGCCGCCGAACTGAGCGCTCCGGGAAGCAATTCATGCTTGTTCTCGTAACCTGCGACGATTTTCGTGCCGAGTCAGGCGGCGCACTGGTTGATGATGTCGTTGCTGCGCTCTACTCCAATACAAGGGAGACCGATGTACTCGGATGGTACGAGCGTGATGTTACGTTGGGCCTGCTGATGACTGAGATTGGTCAGGCCGACAGTACGTCTATCGATACCATCATGCAGAAGATCGCTAACGTCCTTCGAGGAGCCGTGAGCTCAGAAAAATATTACCGTCTAACCCTACTGTTCCGGGTTTTTCCGCAACAATCCGAAGAAATTTCGGATAAGAAAATCGATATCATCTTGTACCCGGACCTCTCGAAGAAATATAAAACTGCAAAACGTGGGCATACGCTCAAGCGAACCCTGGATATCATCGGCAGCGTGTTCGCTATCATCTTGTTCCTTCCCGTATTCCTGCTCATCGCTTTATTTGTAAAGCTGACGTCGAAGGGGCCGATCCTCTTTCGTCAGAAACGAGTGGGTCAACATGGTCGACAGTTTACCTTCCTGAAATTCCGCACGATGTATGTCGGCAACGATCCGTGTATTCATCGCGAATACGTCGCGAAGCTGATCGCTGGAGAGGGCGAGGTTGTTTATGGCAAGGGCGTTTACAAACTGATCAACGATCCCAGAGTTACTCGTCTCGGCCGATTCCTGCGTAAGACTAGCCTTGATGAGCTGCCCCAGTTCATTAATGTGCTCATGGATGATATGTCTTTGGTAGGACCTCGCCCGCCTCTTCCTTACGAATACGAACGATATCAAACATGGCATAAGCGCCGTGTCCTTGAACTCAAGCCAGGGCTTACGGGGCTATGGCAGATCGAAGGGAGATCGCGCACGACTTTCGATGAGATGGTGCGTATGGATCTCAGATACGCAAATACAAGATCTGTATGGGTTGATCTCAAAATTTTGATACAGACACCAGCGGCGATGCTTTCAGGTCGCGGAGCGTGTTGAATTGTGTAACCTCTAACTTTTCGTTGTGGCATCTAGGCCTTAGCCAATAAGCCGCGAACGCTAATTTATTGTTGAACCAGTATGCGGATCGCGTCCAAGCTGACCAACCGTTCTACCCCCGGTCCCATATGACATCGATCTCTTGTGAAGTTCAAACAGAGTCCCAGCCAGCTTTGAGCGAGACCGTGCAAGCCACGGAATCCGAAAAGAACACCCATGGTCAGATTCTCAAGTCATCTGCGATGGTCGGCGGATCTTCGGTTCTTAACATAGTTATAGGAGTGGTCCGAACCAAAGCTATGGCGGTCTTGCTCGGCCCGGCCGGGTTCGGTTTGTTCGGGCTCTTTGGATCAATTGTGACACTTACCCAGACTCTCGCCGGAATGGGCGTCAATAGTAGTGGTGTTCGGCAGATAGCCGAAGCCGTTGGCTCGGGCGATACTGAATTGGTTGCGCGAACTACGGTGGTACTACAGCGAATATCGATCCTGCTGGGTTTGCTCGGAGCCGTTCTATTGGCACTATTTTCGCGGCAGGTTGCCGCTCTGAGCTTTGGTAGTACTGAACACGCCAAGGAAGTTGCGTTATTGTCCATAGCGGTATTCTTTGGCTCGGTATCTGCTGGGCAAGGGGCGCTCATCCAGGGAATGAGGCGAATATCCGATCTCGCCAAAATGAGTGTACTGGGGGCAATCTACGGAACACTGACCAGCATCTCGCTTATCTATTTCTTCCGTAGCCATGGTGTCGTGCCGGCCCTTGTTGTTGTCGCACTGATGACGACAGCCGCATCTTGGTGGTACAGCCGTAAAATACGCATCCACCCCCCTGCGATGTCGGCGTCCAACGTCATAGCAGAAGCGACTGCTCTACTGAAGCTCGGGTTTGCTTTTATGTCCAGCGGCCTGATGACGATGGGGGTCGCATATGTGGTGCGAATTACTCTATTGCGTAAGGTCGGCTACGAGGCGACTGGTCTATATCAATCCGCATGGACCCTTGGAGGGCTCTATGTCGGGTTCATCCTGCAAGCAATGGGAGCAGACTTCTACCCGAGACTGACGGCCAGCGCCAAAGACAATACGGCCTGTAATCGGCTGGTGAACGAACAAGCGCAGGTTGGCCTGTTGTTGGCAGGGCCGGGGGTAATAGCCACTTTGACCTTTGCCCCTCTAGTCATAGCTCTCTTCTATAGCACCAAATTCGGTGCGGCTGTTGGGATACTGCGCTGGATATGTCTGGGAACGGTCCTCCAAGTAGTGACGTGGCCGATGGGTTTTATTATTGTCGCGAAAGCAAAGCAGGCGATATTTATCGGATGCGAAGTGGCATGGAGCATCGTCAGTCTCGGTCTTGCCTGGGTGTGTGTTAGTTATTTCGGATTGAACGGCGTGGGAATCGCGTTCTTCGGATCGTATATTTTCCATGGCTTTCTGGTCTACGCCGTCGTCCATAGACTCAGCGGATATCGGTGGTCTAGAGATAATCGGCGCAGCGGCCTTATCCTGCTTAGTCTCGTTGCCGTGGCGTTCTGTGGATTCTATGTGCTCCCACTCTTCTGGGCTGTCTTTCTTGGAGCTTGTTCAGTGGTCTTAAGTAGCGTTTATTCGTTTCGAGTGCTTAGCACTTTCGTGACAACAGAACAAATATTGCAGCCTCTGAAACGTCTGTTCCCGGGTCTTAGCCGCATCTGGAAGACGAGCCAGTCGTGAAGCGTATGGAGCAGGCTTTACACATAAGGAGGAGCAAGTGCAAAAAAACACAGTCAGTTTTGTTATCCCATGCTACAGGTTGGCTCATCTCCTGCCACAGTGCGTAGACTCTATCCTTTCGCAATCCTATAGCTGCTTCGAAATACTGATCATGGACGATTGCTCTCCGGACGATACCGCTACAGTGGCAGCTTCATTCCAAGATCCGCGCATTCGATACATACGCAACGAAGAGAATCTCCGGCAGCTCCGAAATTACAACAAGGGGATCAACGCATCTCAGGGGAAATATATCTGGCTCATCTCTGCCGACGATTATCTGAGGAGTGACTCTATCCTGGAACGCTATGTCGAGCTAATGGAGGCGAATGCGCGTGTTGGATTTGCTTTTTGCCCGGCCGTGGGGGTGAGAGATGGCAAAGAGACCAGCACTCTGGCTTTCTCGGTGTATAGCAAAAAGGATCAGATTGTAAACGGCCATCGTTTTTTGGAAAGACTTCTGGAATCCAATATAGTAGCGGCGCCATCATGTCTGGTCCGTCGTGAATGCTACGAGAAGATCAGCGTGTTCCCGATTGATGCGACGTGGGCTGGAGCCAGAGTCGCTATGGAGTGGATGGGAGATTGGTACCTGTGGTGCGTCTTTGCCCTGTCCTTCGATGTCGCCTATTTTTCAGAAGCAATGGTCTGTTACCGCGAACACGATCTGAGTATGACAAATGTTCTTACCCAGCAAGAAAATGCTGAAAATTGCATAACAGCTGAGATAGCGATGCTCTGGCTGGTTAGAGAAAAGGCTCTCAGCCTTCGGCTTGAAAAGCCTGCAAAGAATTGCATGCGCACCGTCGCACATGCTTATGCGCAGTACTGCACATCCAAACAATATCAATGGTTGGGCCGATCATCCGTATCGACCATGAGCGTCGAGCAGTTTGAAGAGTCGCTTTGCCGGAGCACCCAGAATGAAGAGGAGAGGAAGTTGATACGCTCGCTCTGTTTCGAAAGGGTGGGGGATATATTTCGTTCACGCGGGGACCTGCAATTGGCTCGCAAATATTATCGTGAGAGCCTGCTATGCGGGTTATGGATGACAACCGTCCATGTGAAACTGCTACTTCTCGCATTGGGCAAACCAGGAGCACGTGTGCGTAAGATAGCACGCTCTCTTCACAATGTAGGTTCCTCATTGTTCTCGCAGCATAGCTGATCTCCGATGACCGATATCACCACTAAGGGCAGGCGTTTACGTGTGAACAGCGGGAGAGAATCGGCTATTTCTCAATCTATACCGCTGGATAGCAAGAAGGTCGAAATTGCAAGGAGAGTGTTCTTTGTGACCAACTCCGACGGATTCGGTGGTACCGAGAAGCACCTCGTCGAGCTTATCAAGAGGATGGAGGCATCCGGAGTCCGATCTTCCATCCTCCAGGTAGGAAGCGATGTATACACCCGGATACTGAACGAGAGGGGCATCTCGTCTGCAACCATCCTGACTATGAATTTGCAGAAGTCTCCGTTGGATTGGTATCGGTTGTTTCGAATCATCCGGCCTGACGTTCTGGTCTTCGTCAATAGCTGGCTGGGATCGTTCCCGTGGCACGCTGTGGTATCGGCCTGCGTAGCCGGAGTACCCAAGCGCTTTGCGATTCACCATCTGATTGCGCCTCCACTGGTTCACGTGAAGCGAAAGTCAGTTCGTGGAATCTTAAAATGGGCTTTGGGAGGACAGAGACGAAGGCGTCTGGCGTTCGGAATTTCGACACCGCTTTGCAATACAACGATCTGTGTGAGCCATGCCGTCCGGGATCGCCTCATAAAAGATTATTGCTTTCCAGCGAGTCGAACACTGACCATTCACAACGGGATCTCTACCTCGGAATTTATGCCGTCAAAGAGTAATCGGGTTTACTTGCGAAATAGGCTGGGTTTGGGTTCAGACGACTTTCTGCTGATATGTGTGGCAAGATTAGCCGAAGTCAAGGGACTCGATATCCTGCTCCTATCCCTGGCTCGCCTGTTGCAGCAGGGTGTGGCATGTAAGTGCATCATCATCGGGGAGGGGCCTCTGAAGGGTACGATCTCCAAACAGGTGAATGAGCTAGGTCTATCTGGTCACGTGTTTTTGGAGGGCTTCCAAGATGACGTGAAGCCTTATTTGCAAGCCGGAGACGCCTTCGTGCTTACCTCCTATGCTGAGGGACTTCCTCTCTCAATTCTTGAAGCTATGGGTTGTGGCCTGCCTTGCGTAGTAACGGATGTCGGTGGAAACTCAGAAGCTATCACTCATAACGTTCATGGCTTTGTTGTGGCACCGGGGTCGGTCGATGAGGCGACTGAGGCAATTTCGTACCTTATTGGACATCCGCGTGAGCGAGAACAGATGTCTAGAGCCGTTCAAAGGCGCGTGCACGAGGAGTTCGTTCTGGAAGATCGCATGGCTGAGATTCAGAATTTGATACTGACATAAGTTTTCTAGCGTGGACTGGAAGAGACAGGTTGATGTCGATCATGTTGCCTGGAATTGGCGAGCGATAGATTGACCATGAATTGAGAGGACAGGAGCATTTATGAGTTCATCAACGTTAGTCGAGCAGGTGCGATACATCGTAATAAGTCCTGTTCGAAATGAGGAGCAGTATCTCGAGACCACGATCAAAGCCGTTATCGCTCAGACTGTCAGACCGTTGCAGTGGATTTTAGTCGATGATGGCTCAACAGATCGCACGGCCGAGATCATAGATCGTTGGGCATCGGAACAAAGCTGGATTGTAGCAGTTCATCGACTTGATCACGCTCGGCAGGACTCAGTCGGAGACGTCTCATCCGAAAATCGGATGAGACGCGGCAAACGGGCGCGTGAGGCCAAGGAGATCGTGGCGTTCTACGACGGATACGCTCAAATCGAGATGGCTGATTGGGATTACTTGGTGAAGCTGGATGGCGATCTTGGGTTCATGCCGGATTACTTTGAACGCTGCTTTGAAGAGTTTGCGCGCGACCCTAAGTTGGGGATAGGCGGAGGCGACATTTGCAATCCAGTGAATGGAGAGTGGAAGGTAGAAGCAAACCCCCGTTTTCATGTGAGGGGCGCAACGAAGATCTACCGGCGTGCTTGCTGGGATGCTATCGAGGGTGTAGAGGCGGGAGCAGGCTGGGACACGCTGGATGAAGTCAAGGCAAATATGAAGAACTGGAACACTCGTAGCTTTCCCGGCCTGCATGTTCAACACTATAGACCTACAGGCGCGGCAAATGGACAGTGGCTAAACGCCATCAAGAAGGGAGAGTGGAACTACATCAGTGGGTATCATCCTCTATTCTTCATAGCGAAGTGCGTCCGGAACGTATTTCGAAAGCCCTATCTGGTTGGCTCTGCCGGCCTGCTCTGTGGATTTACGCATGGGCTGCTGCAAAGGGTTCCGCAGATCGGTGATAAGGCTTTGATTGGTTATCTGCAGCGGCAGCAGTTGCGTCGCTTGTTCCTGCGACCGACCATTTGGAGATGAATGATATGCGCGCACATTTCATGTGGCCAGCAGTTGGACGCGATACGAAACTTTAGTGGCGCGCCTGCCGCGGAGAGGCCTTCAGATTACTGGACCAGCATGAAAGATCTTTCAATAATCATCGTGAATTGGAACTCGTTGGAGTTCGCTAAGAACTGCATCGCCTCTATCTACTCGACCGTCGAAGATCTGGACTTCGAAGTGATCGTGGTAGACAACGCCTCGCAAGATGGGGCATGTCAGAGCCTTATCGAAGCCTTCCCTTCCATGAAGTTCGTGATGTTACGACAGAACGTGGGCTTTGGGCAGGCAAATACTTTGGGGATGAAATACTCGAATGGCCGAAATCTTCTCTTCCTCAATCCGGACACGCTTGTTCTGGAACGTGCTATCTCCAGAATGGTCTTCGAACTCGAAGCAGCACCGGATATCGGCGCTGTCGGATGCAGGCTTCTCAATGGTGACCGCAGTTTGCAAACAAGCTGTATTCAGTCGTTCCCAACGCTCTGCAATCAACTGTTCGGTGTCGATTGGTTCAAACGTCGCTGGCCGAGACTTCAACTCTGGGGAATGAGGGCTCTTTATGTCAGTAGCCCTGATGGTTTGCACGATGTGGAGGTAGTCTCAGGAGCCTGTCTGATGGTAAAAAGGCAGGTCTTTGAAGAGGTCGGCTGCTTCAACCTTGACTACTTCATGTACGCTGAAGAGGTTGACCTGTGCTACAGCATACATTGTGCTGGGTGGAGAATCGTACACATCGCTGATGCTCAAATTGTGCACTTCGGTGGGCAGAGCACAAAAAAAAGAGGAAGTTCCTTCTCCGATATTGTGATGCGCGATTCCGTCTTCAAATTTCTTCGTCGGCATCGAGGTCGATCCTATGCGTCGCTGTATCGAGCAGGACTATTCGTCAGTGCGATCACTCGTTTGTCGGTTCTGACGGTCTTGTCTCCACTTACGATAGTCCCGAATCGTCTGATAAGCAGGGAAGCCGTGGTCTGTGCTTCCAGGAAATGGGTCAATATCGCCAGATGGAGTCTTGCACTCGAAGAGTGGACCAAGCAACTAGGCGAGTCCAATTCCAATACTGCAGCGCCAGCCAAAAAATGATACTCATATCTTCACCACTGGCGTGAGGTGTGTATCTTTTGGCCTGCCCGCACTTAGCGAAATTGAATGAACAAAGCAAGATAAGCCTCTGGTATGGATGCAGTAGAGAGTCTTATAAAGGCATATTTTTTCCATGAGCGTCTGATATGATCACCCGCATTGGGTGGGCAGGAGATTGTCTATGAGGCTGCTGATCGCTAGGGCACTTACGCTACTCGCTTTTGCTGCTGCTGCCGCGCAAGGTGCAACGTATTACGTTGCAAAGTCGGGGAGCGATTCGAACAATTGCAAATCTTCAACGTCGCCCTGCTTGACTATCGGCCACGCGCAAACGTTAGCCATCTCGCCTGGAGATATCGTCCAAGTTGCGCCTGGGACCTACACTGAAAATGTCACATTATCTCACAGTGGATCCGCCTCAGGTGGAAGCATTACCTTCAGAGGTCAAGATGGAACTGGTTGTCCGACCACTCCAGTCTCTGATGTCAATACTCCGAACGGAACTCGTCCCGCATCATTGGCGAACGTCGTCGGATCTTTTACCATCGCCGGAAACTATCTGACGGTTGATTGCTTTCACTTCAAGAGTACTGGTGACGGAGGTATCAGTGTAATCTCTAACGCCTCAAACTCTTCGATCACCAACAACGAAATAGATGGGAACGGAGTGGTGGCCAACGGAGGCGGGATACTATTCAGTGGAAATGTACCTTCTTCCCAATATGCTAAAAATTTCACAATCAGTGGTAACTACATTCATGGCGTATCCACCGGTCTATGGTTTTGGTGTAGCTCTTGCACGGTAAACGATAACGAGATTGCCGCCCTGGCTGGAGATGAACCGGGTAAAGATCATGACTATATAGATGCATGGGGAATCGGAAGCACCTTCCGCCACAACTACATGCACGACAACACCTGCAACTCCTGCAACGGCTACGACTGTCACATGGACTGTATTCAAGCATGGAATACCACGGGCGACGGCACCGAGGTCTCCCAGAATATAACGTTTGATCGTAACGTCTGCTTCAATCATCATGAAGGTGTAATCATCCAGGACAATGCAGGTAACGGCGATATAAGCAATTGGACGGTGACGAACAATGTATTTGCCTATGGTCCTTACGATGATGGCTCAGGTCATCTCTGCTCCGCCGGTACCGCTCACCCCTGGTGCTGGGTCTTGGAAGACGGGAAGCTTGGCTCAAATAATGCATTTCTAAATAACACATGCATAGATGGTGCGGCTGGCTTCCGAAACAATTCAGGTAGCGCCTCCTTCAAAAACAATCTCTTTTACAGTCTAGGCAGCAATTCCTCCGTCTACGACAGGTCGTCAGCAACCACAACCGGGGCTAATAATCTCTACTATGCGGCAAGCGGCAACTTCGGAAGTGGTGCTTTTACCGGAGATATCGTTAATAAGAAGCCAGATGTTGTAAGCACCGGTACCGGGAGCTCTAGTCAGAGATGCATCGGATGCAACTTCAATATTCAGAGTACAAGCGCTGCCAAGGATGCTGGCGTCTCAACAAGTCCTACCGTAACAGTTGATCTGCTTGGTAATCCTCGCCCGCAGGGCGTGGCATTTGACATCGGTGCGTATGAATACATAGGTACCCAGAAGCCAAATCCGCCTACAGGGTTGACCGGCGTCGTCCAGTAGAAAATACAGAGAAGCGCTCGAACTTCATATTCTTCTCACATGCGTAGCACAAGTACTGCATGAGAGGCGATATCCCGTCGCGGTGATCTTATTCGCAAAGCCCGCGCGGGCTGCCCCTCTAGTCTGCTTTTCATATTTGCTTATTCCTTAGATAGCAAACAATTCGACAATTTTGAACCTGTTGGAGGCGGCCATCAGAACCGATCAGCTTGTCAGTGTCATAATTCCTACCTATAACCGTGTCGACACTGTCTGCGCTTCCATAGATAGTGTGCTGGCACAGACTTATCCCAACATCGAAGTGATCGTGGTGGATGATGGTTCCACAGATGGTACTCGGGATGTTCTCGAAACTTACGATGATCGAATCCGGGTCGTCACCCAGGTGAACGCAGGGCCTGCGATTGCGCGCAACAGAGGTATCTCCATTGCAAAGGGTGACATCGTCGCGTTGCTCGACTCGGATGACCTATGGCTTCCAACGAAGCTTGAGCGCCAGGTTAAGTCACTCGAAGACGCCGGTCCCGATGTCAATTGCTGTCTTTGTAATTGCACCGTTCTCTATGCGAACGGAAAGAAAACGTCGACTTTCGCAATCGCGGACACAATGCCGAGATATTCAAGCGGAATATGGCTCAATCCTGCCGAGGTCCTCATTAACAGGTTCGTACTGTTCAATCAGGCAGTCGCAATTCGCCGGGAAGTCCTCGAACGGGTGGGCTACTTCGACGAGACGCTGCGCTTCGGTGAAGACTATGAGCTCCCCTTTCGGCTGGCGATGGAGGGCCCATGGACCATCATTCGTGACGAACTGGTCGTATACCATGCTGAAAGCCCTGGAAGCTGGGCCCAAAAGGCGATACGTGAGGAGCTCAACCTTCGAAAGGATCTTGTTAGGATACGTGAATCCATGGCTGCAGCGGTTCAGAAGGGAACTGGCTTAACTCACCTCCGAAAACTGGCGTCGCGTGAGTTGAGGCGCGAAAGGCGAGAACTGGCTATCGCGAAGTTCCGCAGGCGAAGCCAACCGGGTGCTGCTACTCTTGGCCGCTCGCTTCAGCTTGCAGAGCGATTTAGGCGAGCGTTGTTTCGTAGGAGTCCGTGGTATCCGAAAGTAAAGGTCCAAGCCCTGACATAATTTGCTTGCACTTCCCCGCTTAAGTAACGATTCGTCCAGGATTAATTAGATCTCTCGCGGTGACACTTGTTAAATTTAGGGGCCAAATAAATGAATGCACTCGATATAACAAGCGAATCCGCACAAGGCTCTCTCATGAATCTCATCAATCAATTACAGGGATATCGCTGCCCGGTCTGTGACTCTCAACTTGGCGCCTTACACCAAGCTCGAGAGATGATGCTGGGCACGCGTGACATCTTCCCCTATTGGGAATGTACCGAATGCGGGTGTCTGTCACTCGCGGCTGGGCTAGAGAGCCTGGCGAAATACTATCCAAGGGATTACTACAGTCTGAACACGAGACCAGCCAGCAAAATGCGCGAGCTGCGGGATTCGATCTATCTCTCTCCGCTTTCGTTCCTGGTGAACTGGCGTCGGAGAACCGATCTTGATGTGATACGTCGCGTTCGGTTGAGAAAGTACGAGACGTTGCTCGATGTTGGTTGTGGCAACGGAGCGTTGCTGGCCGATCTGCGCGCCCTTGGGTATCGTGCGCATGGAATAGATCCTTTTGTGTCTCACAGTGTATACGACCAATTCGGCCTACGTGTAGAGCGCAAGACTCTTGACGAGGTTCAGGGTGTCTACGATGTCGTTTTATTTCGTCATTCGCTCGAACACATGCCGATCGATACTCTTTCATTGGCTCGAAGATGTGTGAAGGACAGCGGTCTTTGCATCGTCTGCATTCCAGTGATTGGGTGGGCATGGCAGCACTATAAAACCAATTGGTCACAACTGGATGCGCCGCGGCATCTTTTTCTGCATAGTCACAAAAGCTTTGAGATTCTTGCGAAGAAGAGCGGCTTTTCTATTGAGCGGGTCGTCTTCGATTCGAATGAATTTCAGTTCTGGGCAAGCGAATCGTACCAGCGCAATATTCCGCTGACCGAGGCGGCTGTACCAAAAGCATCCCACATCGCCACTATGCGAATTTCGGCTGCGGTCTTGAATCGACGCAAACAGGGCGACACCGCACAATTTTATTTGAAACCGGCGTAGTGCCGAAGTACCCGTGTCTCTAGGCAGTTTCGAGCCTTGCACGACAAACATTAGCGAGTGTCAATCTGAGGGAGCATTCCATCTCTACGATCATGCGAGCAATGAATCCTCCACTGCTATTAGTTATGTGTGCGCTCCTGCTGGCAGCTTCTCTCGCCTGTCATTGTCAGGATGTGGTCTTGATCCATGGCAAGCGATCATTTGCAACTGAGGAACAGCAAATCCAGGAGCTCGTGAGCTTCTACGGTCTCAAGCTCCGCACCGTCGATATTGGGTCTGCAGGCGATCTAATGTCACAGGTGAGAAATCCTAGTACCACCGCGCTTATCGTTGCTGAGGATGCGCTCAATGGAATCGCCGGAGAACAGCTCCAATCGGCACTTCGTAAATCGAAGCGCTCCGATATTCCGATGTTGGTGTTTGGGATAGCAGGCGACGGAGATGCAGAGACACTGAGGTTTTGGTCAAATGGGGAAGTTCACGGGTGTGCGCCAATCGCTGCGAATGTTCGCCCCAGTGTCTTACATATGGCGGACTCTGCCACATTGAACCGAACGCTCGCCGGCTTCGATCTCCCTGCGGTCGCTTCCCTTCGTTGCAGATTGCAGATAAGAGATAGTTCGGTAGCGAAGGCTCTGGTCATCGCGCAGGAGTATAGCAGTCTCCCCAGCCCGGTACTCGTTCGGGTCCAGGCTAAACAAACGGAGGTGTTTTTTACTCCGCAGTCGTACTCCTTTGACCAGTCCTTCGTAGGACAGCCATCGGGGCTTGCGAAGGCGTTTTCCTCCATTGCCCCCTTCATACTTTTTCTGGACTACGCTGCAGGAGACTATAAGTGGCACTTGCAGGGGCACTATGCCAATTTCACGATAGATGATCCATGGTTAACGCAACCCTATGGTGATCTGGACTATCCCGCCCTGTTGAAAGAAATGGAAGAACATAACTTCCATACAACGATAGCTTTTGTTCCTTGGAACTTTGATCGCAGTGAGTCGGCTGTCGTGGCTCTCTTTCGCGAGCACCCCGACCGATATTCCATCTGTCTTCATGGCAACAACCACACGCATAGAGAGTTCGGCGACTACGCCACGAACCCGCTCCGGGAGCAGGAAGCCGGGATTAAACAAGCAGTCGCTAGAATGGAACGATTTGAGAAGCTAACGGGCGTTCGTTACGACCGATTGATGGTGTTCCCTCATGGGGTAGCTCCTGAAGATACCTTCCGAGCGCTGAAGATGTACGGCTTTAGTGCGACGGCGAACTCCATCGATGTTCCCTTGGACCACACCTTTCCCACCGCTCCGACATTTCTGTTGCGGCCGTATACTGGCGCCTACTCCAATCTGCTTAGCCTATCCCGTTATTCGGTAGAAGCCCCAATCTCAGAGTTGGATCTCGCGATCGAGTCGTTTCTTGGAAATCCTTTGTTGTTTTATGGGCACCATGAATTCTTCAAAGGTGGTATCGGCGCATTTGACCAAATGGCAAATAGGGTGAACGCAATGCAACCGCAGACAAGATGGGCAAGTTTGGGTGAGGTGGTGCGACATCTATACCAAATCCGCCGGAGAGAGGATGGCGCCCTTGATGTGCAGATGCTTTCGAGAGAGATGAATCTCGATAACCCGACCAGCCAAGAGGCTGTTTTCTATATTCACTCTCAAGATGGGCCCGCTCCGGTAATAGCTTCCCTCACCATCGATGGCTCTCCAGGGGCCTTCGAGCAAACCGCGAGTGGGTTAGCTCTGCATCTGATTATTCCACCGCATCAAATGCGAAAAATTCGCGTGGTCTACGAGAGCGACTTGGACCTGCTTAAGGAAGACACGCGCAAGACAAACCTCTATGCCTATGCACTGCGAACTATCTCTGATGTGCGTGATCTCTATCTCCCCAAGCACGCCTGGGGCCGCGTCGTCGTGGCAGCCTACTACGACCACAATTTTCGGTTTATCGAGTTGTATTTGGAGCGCAAATTGCTGTTGACTGTGACTGTGTTGTGCGTGTTCTTGATTATTGGCCTATGCTACATACGCAAAAGACACAAAAGGCATGTCGTAAACGGTGCCAGAGCAAGTTAGCTTTTCGGATTCCTGTTGGTCGACAAGCAGACTGTCTAAATCTCTCATTGGTTTAATTGAATATTATCTAAATTGAGTCCACCGGTTGTTTCAATCATGGTTCTTGTCATCATTCTCGACATTCTCGCTGTAGCAATAATGGTCTTTGCGAATCAACGCAAAGGTTTTCGATACATCTTGCCTTTGGCAGCCTTCCTCTTGATATCCTTTCCCGAAGAATCGAAGGTTTCGATAGGTGGCCTTTTCGATGTGACGACGCAGAGGGTAGTTATCCTCACCTTGCTTGTTCTATCCATCCTCTCAAAGAAACAGGGTAATGTCGGCCCGAGGCAATTGCCTCTGAAATCTGCAATCATAGCCATGACCCTGTGGTGGATGCTCTCCTCGGCTAATTCAATCGTCTTCACGGACAGCCTCAAAGCTCTGCTTTCCTTGGTGTTGGACTACCTTGTGGTCTACGTTATCTTCGCAAGATATGTGCCTGATGTAGAGACAGTACTGCGGATTCTATTCGGCACTGCAGCTGGTGTTATCGTCTGCTCCTTGTTTGGCACGCTGGAGGCTTACGCGCAATGGTCCGTGGTCTCCCTGTTTCCGGCGGAGATCCATCGGTTTGGCACCAGCGGCAGTTTGTACATCGACGAAGCACGCGGACTTCGCGTTCAATCTACCTTTGGCCATCCGATACTCTTCGGGAGCGCACTTGCCATGGCCATCCCGATCACTCTTCATCTGATCAGTGTGGCCAAAAAGCGTGGGGAGAAAATATTTCTCTGGACCGGAATATTGTTGATGTTCACATGCATCTTCAAGACCTCAAGTCGCGGACCGTGGATGGCGCTGGCTTTCTCGCTGATGCTGCTCTTGATATTCGGCCAAAGAAAGGTCAGAAGGTACATCGCCGTAATCTGCTTGCTCGCGATCAGCGTTCTTGTTGTCAGGCCAGGAGTTGGAGAGACAATCTGGAACGATTATGTCTCCACCATGGACGAGCATTCTTATCAGGGCGAATCCTATCAATACCGCTACCAGCTTTATAGCCTCGTCGTTCAGAAGCTTGATGAGAGTTTAGACCGCGCGCTTTGGGGTTATGGCCCCCAGTCGTTCCCTTATCTCCACCTCACCGGAGAGCTCAATGGACGCACGATGACCTTTGCAAGTTGCGATAGCTCGTTTGCCGCCCTCCTGGTGGAGACCGGGTATATTGGCCTGCTGATCGTAGCGTCGCTCTTGGCATTCGTTCTTTTCTCCACCTTCCGAATTTCACGGAAGCTCCGGCCGCCGGGTAGCCAGCTTTGCATTCTCTTTGTAGCGAATCTCGCCGCCTTCTGCTTTGAGATGACCAACGTTGCAATCTTCGGCTGGGGACAACAAACCATTCTCTTGTGGGTGGTGATGGCCTTGGCTACAACTTATCCGCGTCTCGCCAAAGCAGAAGTGTCAGTTGCATCCAGATCCACGCCGAGACGGAAGGTAGGTGCTGAGCCTCAAGCGGTCATGGCCTGATCTCTGTGCAATCTACCGTTGAAGCCGGCTGTCTTCACTCCACGAACTTTCGTCGACCGAGGTCTACATGCAAATCACCGTCATAATCCCAACCTATAACCGAGCGGAGATTCTCCGAAAGACTTTGGAGGCTTATGGCGAACAGATTGGCGAACACAAGATGCTTGAGGTGCTGGTGGTCGATGATGGTTCAGATGATCACACCGCAGCAGTTGTTGACGAATGTAGCCGACTCTTCCCCGTTCCACTCCGGTACCTCTATCAGGCGAATGCCGGCCTCGCCGCTGCGCGCAACAACGCTCTGCGTGAAGCCCAGGGCGATCTGATCCTGCTTGGCGATGACGACATCATTCCAAGTCCGCGTCTGGTGGCAGAGCACGTCGATTGGCACAAGAGATATCCTCAGGACAATGTAGGAGTACTTGGCTACGTTCCCTGGTCTCCACATGTGCGTGCGACTCCTTTCATGAAGTGGTCTGGGCTATATGGTCCACAGTTCAACTTCGGTTACTTCAAGCCGGGCGCAGCCCTCGATTTCCAATACGGATATTTCTGCAACACGAGTGTAAAGGTATCTTTCCTGAAGCAACATGGCACCTTTAGCGAAGCGTTCCGGACTTACGGTTATGAAGATATCGAGTTGAGCTATCGGCTGAGCAAAAAGGGTTACACTCTTCTCTACAATCCAGAGGCCGTGGGTTACCACAACAAGTACGAAACTCTGGAGAATGCTATCCAGCGGGTCGAAAAGCTGTACCAGTCCTGGCCGGAGTTTGCGAAAACAGAGGCGGGAGCCCGTTTCCTTGAACTCTGGAGAGCACAGCGAGCTGAGCCGCCTGTGCGATCGATCGCACTGATGAAGAGGCTGATCCTGCCGATCAAGGCCGTTGCTGTACGGTTGCTTCGCCCGCTGGTGAACACTCATCTTCCACTTCCGAACTGGTTATACAGTCAGATTTTTTATCAGTACGTTACCTCTTTTGCCGCCGTCGTTGGTGGTCAGGAAGAGCAATAGGTATCTATCAGCGCCTAGCACCGCGTAAAGCAACGAAGGGAGACTTCCAGACTATGAGAGCATGTATGGTCGCTTACACGTTCTATGAAACCGATAACCGTGTCCGTCGTTACGCCGAGACACTGGCCGGCCGAGGAGATACGGTAGATGCCATCGTCTTGCGCCGGCCCGGACAGTCCTCCTTTCAGGTGCTGAACGGAGTCAACGTATATAGGATCCAGAATCGCGTTATAGACGAGGGAGGTCCTTTCAGTTATCTGGCGAAGTTGCTGATGTTCTTCGTGCGCTCTATGTGGTTGCTCACGCTGCGCTATCTGAGACAGCGGTATGAGGTCATTCACGTTCATTCTGTGCCGGACTTTCAGGTCTTTGCAACTCTCATTCCGCGGATACTGGGTGCAAAGATCATTCTGGACATACACGATATAGTTCCGGAGCTGTATGCGAGCAAGTTTAAGATCAGCGAGCGCTCGCTTCCATTTCGCGCACTTGTGCTGATGGAGAAGGTATCAGTGCTCTATTCCAATCACGTCATTATTGCGAACCATCTCTGGCATGAGAGACTCGCCCTTCGGTCGGGCCGGCCGCAGAAATGCACTACAATTCTCAATTATCCCGATCCCAGAATCTTTCGTCTTCGTCCGCGAACCGCAATCGACACCGAGGATTTTGTCATCTGCTATCCAGGAACGCTCAGTAGGCATCAGGGTGTGGACCTGATCATCAGCGCGATGGCGCATTTGGGAGACAAAGCTTCTAATCTGAAGCTCCTGGTCTTCGGCGATGGTGCTGAACGCGAGAGACTCACGGCGATGGTAGAGGAGCATGGGCTTGGAGCGCGAGTCACAATCGGCGGAGGAGTGCCGATCGAGCAGGTGGCCGAGACGATGGCGAATGTCCATCTGGGGGTCGAGCCCAAGCGCAAACGGTCTTTCGGTAACGAGGCTTTGAGCACGAAGATACTCGAATTCATGGCCATGGGTGTGCCTGTACTTGCATCCGACACTCGCATCAATCAGATTTATTTCGATCAGGATCTGGTTGAGTATTTTGAGTCGGAGAATGTGGCAGACCTGGCCGACAAGATCTTCACGTTGATGAACGAACCGTCCCGGATCAGCGCTTTGCGATCTCGTGGCTTGCGCTTCCTCGAGCAGAATAATTGGGACAACAAAAAGCACGAATACCTGAACCTGGTTGACAGTCTGGTGCAACCACCGTTGCCCGACGCCTCGTGGCGCTGGGGGTTGTAGACACCGTGGGTTCGGCACTCCGGAGGGCGGCATACGGTCTATCTCGAAACGCCAACAAAGCCGATATCCGTTAGTTGCCTAGAGCCTGTTATGAACTACGATCACTGCTTGCCTTAGGACCCCCCTCCCCCCGGGGGGGTACTTTTACTGCAAGTCATCTGAATTCAGCGACTTATACGAATCTATCGCTGCAAATTCGTCATTCTAAACGGTTTATGGATAAAGTCGTCTTTCTAAAAGGTTTATTGGTTTAAAGAGAAAAGCCCCGGCGGTTAGCCGGGGCTTTTTCTGACTCTGTATTAACTATAGCCGATTGAGTAAAACTACTATGCCACTTTGCGGAAGATCATTTTAGGAGGCTAAGCATCTGTTTTTTGTTTGATTTGCGTGCGGAACTGCGTCTTAGTTTCGGCTGCGGGGGCTTGACAAGGAAAAACAGGGAGCGGGGCTCAGGGCAGAGGACAACAACTATGTCAACAGCAAAGGGCTCAATGGTTGAGGCGCAGGCCAGTTCGCAAAGTTCATTACAGCCTCCAGGAGAGCAATTGATTTTGAAGGTCACGAACGATTCGGTAAGGAGCTTCGCAGCTATTTCTGCTGTTGCTTCCGCAGTGAGATCGGCGAAATGCTGGAAATGATAGGCATCCACCTTCCCAGATTCCCGGACGTGGTTTGACGTGCGGACACGGTAGATCTCGAGGTTAGTACCGGGACTGCAAGGTCAACCTGATGGCCGTCAGGACTCGCCCTGGTAACGATGTATTCCCGGCCGTCCTTGAGAGACTCGCTCTCCTACGTTAGGGATGCGTTTGTCGGGCATTCCAAACCCGGCGAAGCACCCCCCGCGGGGCGTCGCAGAGCGCCATAATTTTAGACAACAAAGCGACATTCTGGGCAAGGCCGTTCAAGGATCGGGAGTTATTCTTGGCCTAAGTTTAAGCCAATATGTGTGCCTGCGCGGCGACTGCTGCTCGGACGTGTGCCTCCGGAAGGTGAACTCTTTACGGCAAGGTATAGCGCACCCGCAAATGGGGAAAGGGACGTCTGGTCATCAGCAGTTGTTCCTGCGTTTCTAAACCATGGCGAAGAAGACCAAAAGCCGATATGAGTTGAAGGAGAAGCTTGGCGAAGGGGGCATGGGCGTTGTATGGCGCGCTTTCGACACCGTCCTCAAGACAGACGTCGCACTCAAGGTGCTGCTGGATGGGAACGATGCCACGGCCCTCAAGCTCTTCTACCAGGAGTGCCACAAGCAGTCTGCGCTGGCGCATCCAAATATCGTGGAAGTCCGGGACGTGGGCACGCTTGACGAGGACGGCGTTCGCCAGCCCTACCTGGTGATGCCGCTGCTTCGTGGCGACACGCTCGCCTCCATTATCCGCTCGTCTCCCGAGCCGCTCTCTACGGAGCGCTGCGTCGACATCTTCTCCCAGGCGGGCCGCGGATTGCAGGCGGCGCACGACTTTGGCCTTCTGCACCGTGACGTCAAACCCAGCAATCTCTTCATCCTCGAAGACGATTCGGTGAAGATCATCGATTTCGGCGTGGCCCACCGGCTGGATGTAAGTCGCACGGTGGGACGCAAGGGCACGCTACTCTATATGTCTCCCGAGCAGCTTTCGATGAAGCCTCTCACGCGAGCTTCCGATGTGTTCTCACTGGCGGTCGTCTGCTACGAGGTGCTTACCCGGCGGCAGCCCTTTCTCGCCTCCACCGAAGACGCGGTGATTGAAGCCATACGGCACCTCAACCCGTCGCCGGCTTCGTCTCTCAACCCGAACGTCAGCGTGTCGCTCGGCCAAGTGATCTGCAAGGGGATGGCGAAGGACCCGAGGCACCGCTTCGCAAGCGTCAGAGAGTTCAGCGACTATCTGCGCCGGGCGCACCATGATGATTCGTTTGCCGTCTTTTCGACCAAGTTCGCGCCCCGCCTCGACAAGGCCACCGAGGCATACCAGCAGGGAAACCTTGAATTCGCGCAGGAGCTGATCAGTGAACTCGAATCCGAAGGCTATTTCACCCAGGAGCTGGAGTCGCTGGCCACGGACGTCAAGGCCGCGGCGAAGAAGAGGAGCATCGACCATCTGCTCGAGAGCGCACGCGCGCGCGTGCAGGACGGCGAGTACCGGCTGGCGCTGCAGCGGGTGAATGAGGCGCTGCAACTGGAGCCTCGCCAGGAAGAGGCGCTCGTACTGCAACATGATATTGAAGCGCGGCGGGCCGAGGCGGACATCGTGGACTGGCTTCGTGTCGGGCAGCAGCACCTCGACAAGTTGTCGTTCTCGCACGCGCGCCAGGCGGCGCAACACGTTCTTGAAACGAGGCCCGGCGAAGAACGGGCACTGCAATTCCTTTCGCAGGTGGAGCGCCGCGAATCGGAGGTGCAGCGGATTCGCGAGCACAAGCGCGATGCCTATGCGGCGGCTCTCGATGCCGAGAATCGGAACGAGATTACCTCGGCGCTCAGCAAGATGAAGCTGGTGCTCGAGCTTGAGGAGCAGGCGCCCGAGATGAAGGAGCCGGGACAGATTGCGGCCTACCAAAGCCTCTACAACAGGCTGCACTCCGAGCATGAGGCGATTGCGGCAAGCTATGCCGAGGCCAAGCAGGCGCTGGAGCGCGGCGACTACGCCGCAGCTGCCCAGCTCTGTGACAAGTTCCTCGAGAAGTTCCCACAGCACACGCTCTTCAAAGCGCTCAAGTTCGATATCGAACAGCGTTGGCGCCGGGCGATCTCCATCCGCCTGATCGAGGTGGAGGAGGCCGTGGAGAGCGAGCCGGACCTTGAACAGCGCGTCCTCATGCTGGAAGAGGTGGTGCGGGAGAACGGAGAAGTCCCCGAGTTCAGCCGTCTGCTTCAGGCGACCCGGGAAAAGCGCGACCTGGTGAAAGGCATCGTGAGCCGCGCGCGCGAACTCGAGGTGCGCGAGCTCCATGGCGAGGCGCTGGTGCAGTGGGAGACGCTGCAGACCATTTACCCGGCGCTTCCTGGGTTGGACTTCGAGATAGAGAACGTGCGCCTGCGGCGACAGCTTGGCGAGCGCATGGCGCGCAAGAATCAGTGGACCACGCAGATCAGCCAGGCGCTTGAAGCAGGGGACTTCGAGGAGGGTTTGCGCCTGCTCTCGCCGGCAGTCGAGGAGTTCCCGAACGATGGGGAGTTCGCGGAGATCAAGACGTATATTCGCCAGAATCAGGAGTTGGCAGACCAGGTGGAGAGGCAGATCCACGAGGGCCGCCGTTGCCTGGATGAAGGCGAAATGGGGCGCGGCCTGGAGAAGCTGCGAAGCGCCTATGAGCTCGGCTCGATGGTGAAGCGAGCCAAGGGGGAGCTGGTTGAGGGACTGTTGCGGGCCGCCCGTGCGAGCCAGAGCGACCCCCCACAGGCCCGAGCCTTTCTGCAGGAGATACTGAACCTAGATCGGGGCAACCATGCGGCGACCGGCCTGCTGCGATTTCTCGACGATCAGGCCGAGCACCGACAGGTGGACGGGTTTCTCTCGCAGGCCCGCCAGTTGCGCACCGGCAATGACCTGGGAGGAGCGATCAGTCTGCTCAAGGGAGCTTGTGCCGAATATCCTCGCAATGCCCGTCTGCGCCAGGCATTGCGCGAGATGGACGCGAGCCGGGACGAGCTGCGCACCCGCGACCTCGAAGTGGTGCGCCGGAAGAGGCTGGAAGCAGACAGCGTCGTGAGCGCGCCCTCGCTCCATGACCACATCGCTTCCATTGAAGGGATTGCAGGGCGTTATGGGGATGATGAGGAGTTTCAGAACGAGTCGCGCATGTTGCGCGCACGCCTGCGCACGATGGCAGCCACGACAGCGCAACCGGCGACCTCGTCTATGTGGGACCACGTTCAGGAGAAGGTGACCTCGATCAAGCGAAGTAGAAAGATGCTTCCAGTGTTGTTTGCCGGTGTTGCAGTGCTTGTGCTCGCGATTACAGGCGCGCTGCTCTGGCACAGGGCAACGGCCAACAAGCCATCTGCGCGGGCCCTCGCGACGCCTCCCTCATCTATGGACGTCACTGTTCGCTCGACTCCCGCGGGCGCCCACATTCTACGCGATGGAAAAGAGCTTGGCGTTGCCGCGCCGACGCTGACTCTCAAGCTACCGACGGGGAAGGTCAATCTCGAGGCGCGGCTCGATGGCTACGAGAGCAAGTCGGAGACTATCGACAGTGCCGGGGGAAGTCGCGGCGAAGTGAACTTCGCGCTGCTGCCCGTAAGCCAGCAACTGCGCGTTGCCGGACAGGGCACGTTGAGCCTGGATGGCCAGCGGGCGACCGCGCTGCGGGGAGGGACTTTCTCAGGCGAGCTTGCTGCCGGCAGCCACACGCTCCATTGGCGCGGGAAAGGCGGATACGACGCGACGTTCCAGGTGGACGTCCGCGATGGCGAGCCGGCGACGCTGGCCGCTCCCATTCGTGCCAGCCAGTCGGGGTCAGCGCTGCTGGTAAGCGTTGTCGCGCAACAGGCCCACGTGTACACAAGCCCTGCGATGCCTGTCAGCGTCGATGGAGCGATGAAGGGTGTGACGAACAGAGGCGGGCTGGAAATGGCGCTTCCAACCGGCCTGCATACGATCGTCGCCGGAAAGAATCCGGGCGCGTTGACGAGCAGTGTGGAGAGCGGCGCGGAACGTTTGCTGCTGATTACCTTTGATAAAGCGCCAAGCCTCGGCTCGTTGACGGTTCTGACGAACGTTGATGGGGTGAACCTTAAGGTGTTGCATGGCACAACCACGGTGCGCGAGGGTGCGAGCGCCGCAGGACGGTTGGACATACCCGATCTGCCCGCCGGGAACTACATCGTGCAGGCGACGGCCCTGGCTACGGGGCCTGTGAATGCGCAGGCAGTCGAGATCACGAAAGGGCAGAACACGACGATAACGATCCGGATCAAGCAAAATCCTGTGCTGGTTCCGCTACGCGTGCGAACGCTGCCCGGCGCGGACATCACAGTGGACGGCAAGGAGTCTGGAACTACTGACGCCAACGGCTCGTTGCTGCTTTCGGCACTTGCTGCCGGCGCTCATCACATTGTGGCTCGCCTCCACGGGAAGACCGCCGCTGTCGAGGTCAGCCTTGCCGAGGGCGAGGAGGATACACAGGTAGCCGAGCTGAAGCTCGACAAGGATACGACAGCGGTCTCGTTGCAACTGGACCCTGCCGATACGGCAGTGACCGTCTATGGGCCGAACGGAAAACAAGTGCCGGTGACAGGCACAAACTTCAGCTTGCCCGAAGGGAAGTACCACTTCATAGCGCGCGCGAATGGCTACGTCGATCGCACTGAGTCCATCGAGATCGCAGGCGGCGCAGTGACGCCGATCAACCTTGCGCTCTCGCCGATTACCGTCAGCGGCGCGGCCCCTTCGATAGTGGGTTGGGAGCCCGCTGTCTGGACCGCCAGCGCGCAGAGCCACTCTCTGACACATAACGGCGAAGACATCGGGCTCTACAGTGCACAGCCCAGCCGCGGCAGGTACATCTTCGCGGGGTCCGTCGGACGTGGATTCCTATTCAACAAGCCGAAGGTCGAGTGGATTGCGAACTACCGCGACGCCAATAACTATCTACTGTTTTCGCTCGACCGGACGGGGCTGGAGATCTTTACCGTCAAAGCCGGAAAGAGAGTGCTGAATGGAAGCAGAATCGTTTTCCCGCCACTGTCCAAGTACCAGATGATGGTCCAGATTTCTCCCGGCCGCATTACGACGTCACTAGGCGATGGCCACAAATGGAAATTGCTCAACGACTGGACCGGGCTTCCCGAGGACTTGGACGCGGGCAGGTTCGGCTTCAAGGGGCCGATAACACTCACCAGTTTCAGCTTTACCCGATAAGACGCGCGAGAACAGAGAGGGTTTGTGGCAGCGATCGCACTGAGTATTCTGATCGACGGAGCGGAACTCGAATCGAGTTGGAGCGGACGTCAAGGCACTGTACGCCGCGTGGAGGTCACCAAGGAGCTCAACCGGCACTCTTGGTGTGAGATTGAGTTCCACCAGACCGCGGATGACCGGCCACCGATCGATCGATGGATCGGGCGGTCGATCTCGCTGCAGCCTACGGCGTCGAGCACCAAGCTCTTTGGGGGCTTCGTCCTCGATGTGAGGCTGACATACGAGGCCTCCGGCAGCTTCGCGGTCATCATCAAGGCTGTGAGCGCGAGCTACAAATTCGACCTTGCGCCTCGTCATCGATACTATGGATCGCTCACTCTAGCCGATGTCGCGCAACAGATAGGGGGCGGTGAGGGGACTAACGTAACCGCGAAAACAGGTGGCGGCACGAAGGCTCCCATGGATCTGGTGCAGTGGGGCGAGACGGACTGGCACTTCCTGTGGAGGCTCTGCGATGACTTCGGGCTTTACCTTGTGGCGACGGATGATGGTGTCCGCATCGACTCGGGCTTCTCAGAGGCCGGCCCGGATCTGCAGTGGCGCAGCGATCAGGAAAATGGTCTTGTCGAGTTCACCGTCGGCGGCTCGCTGGACGTAGCCTCTATGGACGGCTGCCACTATGACTTCTCCACTTCAAAGAGCGAGAGCTTCCAGCAGGTGTCGCAGGACCCGGCGCTGAGCAGTGCGGCGGATACCTTTACTAGCGCCGTGAAGCAACAGTCGAAGGCGGTCTTCAAGACCGGCTATAAGCCGTGGCGCAACCGGGCGAAGTCGATTGGCGATTACCAGACCTCGCTCCAGCAGGAGGCAGAGTGGTCCATCGGCAGCCGATTGCTGTGCGAAGGAGTCAGCCGCTGTGAGGCGTTGTCTCCCGGACAGAACGTGCAGGCGAACGGCATCGTGGATGGCTCGGGCAAGTACAACATCGTGCGCGTTGTGCATCGCTGGGAGCCGGAAGGATATACCAATCAGTTTCACTGTACCCCGTGGACCAAGTATCGATCGAACCCGCATCCAACTCGACCTTGCATCGCGGGCGTCTACTCCGCGCGGGTGGTCAATATTGACGACCCGCAGCGGCAGGGCCAGGTGCAGGTGCAGTATTACTGGCAGGAGCAGGGACAGACCACATGGATACGTCACCTGACCCCCTATGCCGGTGCAGACCGCGGCCTGTTCTTCCGACCTGAGGTTGGCGATGAGGTGCTCGTCGCGTTCGAAGAGGGAGATCCGGAGAGACCCGTAATCCTGGGCTCGGCCTGGAATATGTCGGATGCCATTCCGAACGAGGAATTCTGGGGCGGGGAGACGCATGACAACGATGTGAAGCGAATCGTCACCAAGAGCGGCCATCGCATCTCGCTCATCGACAAGCGTGGCGCCGAGTCGATCGGGATCGCGACACCTGTGCATGCGAAGTTGGTGCTGCACGAGAGATGCGAGGAGACCGGCCGTCCGGCGATCGTGATGAACGTCGAGGACGGCGACCTCATCTTCAATGCTCCTAATGGGCGCATTCATTTTCACTCAAAATACTGGTCGCGAGAAGTGGGCAACTAAGGGGAGAGATATATGGCAGTCTTCGATGGAAGTATAAAGACAGCGCGGCGCGTCAAAGATCCTGTCACCGATAGAAAGGTTATCTCGGTGGCGAGCATTGCCTTGCCGGCGATCAATACTCCTGCCGCATTGCTATATCCAGGCACGGATGTCTCCGTAGTTCACGGCGATCAGCAACTGCACGTCGACCGGAACCGCATGATGAGGGTCGGCATGAACCAGAATGTCACGATCGGCATGAACGAGGTCTACCTGGTGGATATGAACCAGAATGTGACGGTCGTGCAGAACTACACCAGAGACGTGATGGTGAATTCACTGATCAATACGACGGGCAACTACACGAAGAATGTGCTTAGCAACTATGTGAAAAACGTGACGGGTAGTTCGAGCAACGCCATTACCGGGTTCTACTCGAAGATCGTGGCGCTGGACTATACGAAGACAATCGTCGGGACATCGACCAACGTCATCACCGGGATCTACAGTAAGACAGTCCATGCAAACTATCTTAAGCACGTGGGGGGCTCCTCCACGTCGACCATCGTCGGCGACTATACCAAGAGCGTCGTCTCCGATTATGTGAAGGTAGTCACGGGTAAGTCAGACGTACAGGTAACAAGCGAGTCGACCGTGAGCTATGTTGGAAATCACAGCCGGACTTTTGGCAACGATCACAAGATGTACATCTCCGGCAAGAACACGCATACAACCATCGGCCCGACAATCCGCACAGAAATTGACGTGACGGTGACGCAGCAGATCGATAGCCACATAGATGTACACCCAACTAATTTGAACCAGGAGAAGAATCAGTGGTTCTCCACTGCAAACATGAAAGGGAACTGGCAGAAGGCCCTTAAGCTGGACTACACGACTGGCCCTGCCCTGTCGGGAGCAATTTTCAAGCTGGATACCAACATTTTTAACTATGGCGTGAACGGGACTACTAATGCGATCTTCATCGACAAATTCGACTGCGGCGTGACCGCGAACAAAATCATTCCACAGGAAGGCAAAATTACTGGATTCAGTCAGAGAGTCGGCGTCCTCGCAGTCAAGGCATCAGTGAATACAAGCAAGGCCTGCGTTGCGACAGTGCACGCAGGAGCCACCGGCATAAAGTTTCTCGGCGGCATCTTCCAGGCAGTTCCGGGCAAGATCCAGGCCGGAGTTACCTGGGCTATCAACCAGTTTATGTAGGGATAGACCAGTATGCTGAAAAGCGAAGAGATATTCAGAGTAGATTCCAAGGCATTACTGCCGTGGCGCTGGGCGGAGTCGATGCGCAGTTGTTCACTTTTCTGGATTCCTGTGAACTTCAGATCGATTCCCCGAAGTCAACAGGAGTGGCTGTTGAAGTTTTTTGCCCGGTTGTCCGCTCATCTATTCGAGGCAAGCGGTCTGCAGGCAGAACATTTTATGCAGATGCAGGTCATCGACGAAAATGAGCAACTACGCAAGTCGTTTATAAATGCGATGATGAAGGAGTCTCCCATGCTGGGGCGGTGCTGGCTGCCTCGGGGAACACAGCCTATTCCGGCGTCGGACCAGGAAGTAGAGTTGCTTGCCAGCAAGAAAAAAGAGTTTCGTCCTTATGATTACGCTCATGCACAGGCATGGTGGTTTTTGGGTAGAGATGTTGACGCACTATGGGAGCGCTATTTAGGATATGGCGGGTTTACGGCCTTTTTTCTGAAGCCGCATGTGGAAGAGAATCTGGCGAGTATACCGCCCATAGCCAACACGCAGATAATTATTCCGAAATTTCTCCGCAATGATCCAGGATTAAAGGTTCTGCTCGAAGATTTCAATCCGCAGAAACCAAATCAGATTCCTGGTTTCATAAGAAACCATCGGGCTATGAGGCAGGTATTCTCTCTCTTTGAGCCAGATATGATGCAGCAGAATAATAATGTCTTAGCCTCTCCTTTCCGCGATCTGACTAAGGATATATTCGGGGTCGGCATACCGCGCGATCTGGAGTACGAAGGCATACTTTTTGTGCTCCCTAAGCTTGCTTCGCAGGACTTTTTTGCTCATACGGATCAGCGGATCCGCCGCTGGTTTGAAGTCTTCGACGTGTACATCAACGAGAGCCCTGAAGACGAAGGAATCATCATGGCTTGCAAAGACGATATGGCTCCTTTGATCGCGTCGATTGTTGGGGGAATGCGCACCGAAGGCTATCGTTACTGGGAGGGTTGAGCATTGTCCATCAAGCGACCACCAGAGAAGGAACACACGTCACAAGACATCCGCAAATATCTTCCTGTAACGGATCTTCATTTTGAAGGATATAGCTGCGGCCTGAATTGCTACTTTATTCCAGCGCCACAGGGGTTGCGGCCTGATTCTTATGATTCGGCACGAGCGTTTTTGCTCGAACTCGTCTCTTATTTTACTTCGCGGCTCGGCTGCAATCATGAAAGCTTCATTCAGATAGGCCAGGTACGCGAACAGGCTACGACAAACCTGTTTTCTGAAAACGCGCGCAGTTGGGTGCCTGAGACAGGGCTCGGCGTATGGCCGCATCGTCCGGCGCCTCGCATGTGGGAGATGGAAGACATGGAAAACATAGAGTCAGCTATGGGAACTGGGCCACTGTTGAATTCTGTGTTTCGTGTGACGGCTGATGCCAATACCCGCCTAGGTGCCATGACTACTATGGCCGGAACTGGATCCGGACTGCAGATCATAAGCCACCTCGACAGCGCGAAACTTCTACGTGATATGAAAGAAGTTTTCCTGGGCTTCATCCAGGACCGCGTTTTTCGCATCTTCCCATGGTATGTTCCTCTCATTGATAATGCTGTGCTGGCGGAACCTATAGAGGCGCTTGCGGCCGATGCGATGCGCGGCATTACACTCTATATTCGCGAAAGCCAGGATGATGGCGGGATACTGATCTTGTCAATCGAACCGCTGGAAGACATATTTACGCTACTCGGCTGTAAACAAATGGAACATGAGATTAAACCCATGTGGAAATTCAGGTGACTGAACAGATGTCTTCTTATCCAACCGATATTTACGTTGTGTCGCAGACAGCGCGCGAATTGACTGTTATCGACCCGTCCTCCAGTTCTTCCATCATAGCCGGCGTTGTAACTGGACTGCTTTTCACATTGATTGCTTTAGGCACCCTACTTTTTTTGCGAAACACCGGGCGCTCCATCCATCCTCTCTTGTGGCTTCTTCCGCTGGTAGGTGTTCCATTTCTGGCCCTCGCCTTGTTAGCGTCTGTGACTACGCGCATTACTCTTTCCGCAGATGCAGGCACATTGAGCGTCCGCAAGACGCTCCTGTCGGTGCCGATAAGCTCACAGGAATATCCGCTTGCGCAGGTGCGCCTCGTCAAGGTCGGCGTTGGGGACGTCTGCCGCTTTCTTTATGTGAGCCTTGCGGACAAGCCAGCCGCAAATCTGACGGGATGCACTGATCGCACTGGATACAACGAGGTTGCCCAGGCCATGAACTCATTTCTGGACGCGAACCGCCGGTGATCGCCGTTCAATTGCCGGACGCGAGGCGGAAGGCCAGCTCCTCAGGAAGCCCGGCCGCGAGGATTTTGTCCTGCACGGTGCGAATGTCGTAGTCGACGCGACAGAACTCAACCACCTGGATGGCTGAGTCGTAGATGCAGTATGCGGCGCGAGCGTCACCATCGCGCGGCTGTCCCACCGCGCCGGGATTCAAGAGATATTTTCGGTCCGCGACCAGCGCCATCTGGGGTGAAAGGGCATTCAGACAGGACGCCTCGAAGCCTCGCCGGTGCGGCTCTCCGACAAAGCCTCCCTGTACGTGCGTGTGGCCAAAGAAGGTCAGCAGCTCGCTCGCGCTCCGCAAGCCTGCCTCTGCTTCATGCTCGTGAAACATGTAGCGGTCCTCGTCATCGGGAGCACCGTGCACAAGATCGAAGCCTTCCACAAGCACCGGGCCTCGTTCCAGATTGAGCAGCCACTGTCTGTGCTCGTCAAGTAGCTCTTCTCTTGTCCAGCGCGAAGAGCATTGCGCAGCGGGATTGAAGGAATCAAAAGGCGTAGCCCCGGAGCAGGCCTTGTCGTGGTTTCCTCGGACGACCACATCCGCATAGGCGCGAACCCAGGCTGTCACCTCATTTGGATTCGGTCCGTAACCCACGATGTCCCCAAGGCAGAGGACCGCCTGGTAATCTCGACCTCCCGCATCCTGCAGGACTGCGTTCAGGGCCTCCCAGTTGGCATGGATATCACTCAGTATTAGAAAACGCAAAGCTACTCTCGCGTGTTGCCAGGTCGTTGAGCGGAGATGAAAGCCGTCTCCTGCCGGTATGTCGCTGAGGCAGAGGTGGACGGCAACTGATGGGCAGCGTCAGGGATGGCATCGACAGCTGGTCGGATTCCCGGCACATCGAGGTAGCATCCTGCTGCATGAGATGTGCGGGGTCCCTGTTCGCAGCCTTGCCAGCCATGATGGCGCGGGTGATGAGGATAGCGTCCACGATCGTCTGTGCGGGCCTATAGTCCTGCCAGAGACAGACGAATCCTGTCGCCGGATCGACGTTGACCTGAAAGATCGGACGGACAAAATAGCCCTCCAAGGGGAGGGACGGGTAGTAGCGAGGATAAGCGTAGCGAAGCGTATGCGCGGTTTCGACCCACCGCTCGCGGCTTCCGCCGACCCATGCCGGCGACTCTCGCATGTCGATGCGAAACTCATCCCCGGACCGGAGGATGGCGGCAAACGTTGTCCGGTTTGCATCTGCGAGAACTTCGAGCAACTGCCACTCCGTCTCGATACGTCGATTGCGAAGATTCATTCTGGCGCCTCAACCGTTCAGCACGATCGTCGACACGCGGAGGATGTCGTTGCCTCGTACGCCCTGCTCCGGCAATGGAACAGCGAAGTCGAGAGACGAGCCATTCCAGACGACCTGCGGCTGGCCCTCGCCTTTCAGGTAGTCGCCTCGCTCCCGAAGCTCGAAGAGTATCTCGTCGAGCGTGGTGTCCAGCGTCTCATGCTCGTCGATGTCGACGTTGAACTTCTGTTCGGCCCGAACTGTGTCGAAGAGCATCTGGTATTTAGGCATTGCGGTTTCCTTTCGGATGGCGCGCTCTGTGATTGCGAAAGTTTCTATGCACAACCTATCTGCTTATCTTTTCTCGGCGTGCTCCAATCGCCGCGTTCACGCCCGTATCAGCGCCGAGATCGGGAACCGTCCATCCACAGCGGCTGCACTGGCCATTGTTGTCGTCCCAGCATGACCGGCAATGGCCATGCCCACAAGCCGCACAGGCCCAATGCGCTATGCGCCCATCCTCATTGCGAAGGCAAAGAGCACACCGACCGCCATACACCTGAGAACCGAAGCGCTGTCGCCACCACGGGATATCGACGGGAAGAAGCGATATCTGATTCGCCTCGCAGAGGCTACATCGGTCGCGCTCAAACTGCCAGCAGTTCTCGCACGCGACCAACTGGCAACGCGGGCACGAAAAGAAGAGGAGCCCGCGCAAACGCACACGGCAAAGTTGGCATCTCTTTCCGCGCCTGACGATGCCGAGCGTAACCGCACCAAGCGGAAGCGTCGCGAGCAGTGGGGCTATCCAAGCCGTGGGCGGATAGACAACGTCAGACCCGGCTACTCCAAAGACAAGGCCAAGCAGGCTGGCTACCGCCGCGACAAGGGGCGGCAGATAGATATTTTCGATCTCAAGTGCAAGCACACGCATGCCAGCAAGCACGAGCACTCCGCAAAGAAAGCCACCGACAATGTTGCCGGCAAGTCCCCACCGCGTAGCGACAAGCTGCGCTGCCGCGGCAGGAATGCCGAGCGCCGCGAGAAGTGCGTTGGTGCGCAGTCGGGTCACGAGAGACTACCTTCCCATTCGTTGCTCCTGCTATCGCGGATGATCAGATCGCGGTTCCCGCAAGATGGGCACGCGCTCCATCGGCGCACCCAGCCAGTGCGACGGTCAGGAGAGAATTGCCTGTGGCACTGGCCACACTCCGCCCGCGTGCAGATGGGAAATGGGATTCCCAGTACATCGTCATGCAAAGGGCACTCGACGCTGCGACTGTGCTGAATCTCCCGTAAGATGGGCGCTTGATCGAGGTCAAGATGAACGGAGAAGGCTCCCTCTGCGCTTTTCATGGCGGAGACAGCGAGCTCTACCTGAAGGCCGGCAACGATCGAGGCCATGGTGGGCGTACTCGTCCACGTGCCTTCCTCGCCCTGTTCGCGGGCCCAGCAGGCATGCACATCTGACTCCCATGCGTTGAGGAGCGCCGCCCGCCGTTTGCCGCTGAGCAAGCAGGCAAAGCAGGCCGCCGAATGAACACCTGGAAACCACGACACGCGACCTACGCGGGTGCTCGTGCCACCTAGGCCGGCGTCGCAGACCGGCAGTTTGTACCGCGCAGCTAGTGCAGCAATCTCAGTGCGCGCCAAGTCTGTGTCGACGCAGCTAAAGAGTATGTCCGCCCTCGAAAAGTGACCTGGCTCGATGTCGGCGATCTCCACGGCTGCTCCGTCCCAATGAGTCTCCGGAAACCAGGCGCGCAGGCGATTGAGAGAGCACGCAACCTTGCTTTGGCCGTCGATGGCGCCTTCGCGCAAAAGCACGGACCTCGCGATGTTCTTCTGTTCGATCACATCGGCGTCTGCCATCAGCACGGACTCACAACCCAGCAACCCAAGGTTTTTCACGACCTCGGAGCCCAGTGCGCCCATACCTGCAACCAGAACTCGGTGGAACATCAGGCACGCTCCAGCAGATGCCCCTCAGGGGAGGGGTCAAAACGTCTTCAGTATACAAAGCGTGCAAGTGTTTTTAAGCCGCGCAGCGCTTCAATATTCATGATCGCGTGGATGGAAGCACCGATCTAAAACATTCCAGTTAAATTGGACTAGAAAACGTAGGAATGGACACATCACACAGCCTGCAAATAGGGACAATCCCCACAGAGTGCCGACAGCACTCGTCGTCTTATCGGAAATAACCGAGGGTATTTTCCCCCACCGTGCTTTGTACGGAGTTCCCGCTTCTGCATGAATATTTATCAAACGCTCTATTTCATGTCGCTCGCAGGCGGTATGGCGGGACTGCTCGCATGGGTTTCGCAGGCGCTGCTTGTTTTGCTGATACCGGCTGGCGCTCCGACGTGGCCGTCTGCGGTTATCGCTGCTGCGCTGCTGGGTGGCTTCATCGGCGGCTTTACCGTAGCCTTCGATGAGAAGTGGGCGGGCAACCGCCTGCAGGCCAGCTGGATCGCGATGGGAGCCGTCATCGGCATAGGCGCCGGAATGCTGTCGGGCGTACTCCACATGCCTCTGCGTGCCGCTCTCCCTGGCATGCTCCCTCTTGGCACCGTCCTGGGCTGGATGATGAGTGGCGCTTTGATCGGCACGGGGCTGGGTACCCGCTGGATATCGGTGAACCGAGCCCGTCTTGCGCATGGCATGGTCGGGGGAATGTGCGGAGGCTTTCTGGGCGGAATGGTGTTCGGCACAATGAGCCAATGGCTCCCTGGAATATCTCAGGCAGTTGCCTTCGTACTCACCGGCGCAGGCATCAGCTTCGGCATTGCCTTCGCGCCTATCTTTCTTCGCGATGGGGTGCTCCGCTTCGTCAACAGCGGCGATCCGCGGGCGATCGGCAAGCTCGGCAAGAAAGAGTGGGCGATTCAGGAAGGAGATAGCTATGTGCTCGGCAGTCACAGCGCTGATCTATCGAAGACGACCTATGGCCGGGAGGTGGATATCTATCTCCCCGATGGATCGGTCGCGCCCCGACATGCCCGCATCTATGGCAAGGACGGTCGATTCTATGTGACTCGCCACCCCGACATCATGTCGGAAGCAGGGCTGCGCCGCTTCATCCTCAAGGCGCAGAACCGTTCTATCGTCTCCTCCTACGAATTGCACGATCAGACGTTGATCATCCTCGGCCGCACGGCGCTCATGTTTGTCGCGAAGAAGGCGAGAGGCGCGCGGAGATGAAGGTCTTTTTCCGCATCGCCGCAGTTGTCCTTGCCTCCATCGGGTGCCCGCAGGGGTTTGCGCAAGAACAGGCCGTCTCCCTCGACTTCCTGACCAAGCCGACTCTTATCGAGTGCGAGCCGCAGAGCGCGGAGCCATGCTTTCGGATGAAGTTCAATTTCGTCGACGCAGCCGGCAAGCCGGTGAATGTGCAGCTGCCGCCCGCTGACCAATTGGCGTCGCATGTCGAGATTCAGATAGATGGACAGAATGTAAAGCCGTTCTATGCGGCAGCGACAGCCGGCACGCCCGATCAGGCCACGCCGCCGCAGACTGCGCTCCTGCTCTTCGATGTAAGCGGCAGCATGCTCAAGACCGACCTGGGCGGACAATCCCGCTTCGATGCCGCGAAAGGCGCGGCGGCGGAGTATCTGAAGAACTTCTCCGATGGTCAAGACCTGGTGGCCATCGTCCCGTTTGCCAGCCGCGACGTCGAGAGCACCATTGCCGCGGCGCATTTTGTAAGCACGCGCGCCGCGGCCGAGGCGGAGCTGGACGCTTTGCCTCGGCCCGAGGCTCGTAACAATACTGCGCTGTACTCGGCCGTGCGTGCGGCAGTCGATGTGCTTCGACAACAGCACCGCTCTGGCGCCGGACAGCCGCGCCTGCTTCTGCTGACGGACGGCGCCAACGACGTGCATCCGCAATCCGGTGACGACCAGGGGCTGCTTGCCGGTGCGGGCGGGCTCGCCACTGCGGCGGCAGCCGTGCAGCAATCCGGCTTTGACGTCCTGCCCATCGGGCTCGGCGACAGGCACTCGATCGATGAGATCACCATGGCGCGCCTGGGAACGCGGCCACCGCTGATCACCTTGGATGTGAACGACCTTCGCAAGGCCTTTCAGCTCGTGCAGTTCTCGCAGGACGGAAGCCTGACCGTTGCCGTTCAGGCTCCGGAGAGCCTTGGGTCGCGGACGATGCTCGTCGGTCAAATTGTCCACTTCCGCGCCAAAGTCACCCTGCCCGATGGATCGGTCCGGGTGGAGAACAGGCAGGCATTGTGGGTTGCACCGCCAATCGCGACTCCCTCGTTTGAAGGGGAGGCGACAGAGATCGAACAACGCGCCTTCCTGGCGAATGCACGTCTGGATCGCGGTTCGCCCTTGCTCTTCCTGCGCCCGTTCTTTGTCTTCGCGGGCTTCGCCGCGCTACTGGCGATACTGTGGTTCGGCCCCCCCCGGCTGTTGTGGCCCGACCGCTACGACAATCGCGTGGCCCGGCCCGTACGGCCGGAGTATTGGCCCGGCGCGGAACTGCCATCGCGCAGGGAGGGCCAATCCGGATTCCGGCAGGCACCACCGGGGTTTGAGGCGGCGGCCCGTGGCGCGCGCGCGCCGATGCGAAGTCCCGGGGAGCACACGATTGTTCAAGCAGTCGCAGAGTTCGATCCAAACAAAACGCGGTTGAGTTAACGGAAGGAGTTCCATGCCGATCATCGAAGTGAAACGTCAGAGTGTCCGGCCCGCAGTTCGCAAGGTTCCCACGAGCACCTGCGCGGTGACAATGCCCATGACATTAGAGCAGGTGAGTCGAGAGGTTCACACCGAGAACGAAGAGCCGGAGATGGTGGAGTCGCTCCAGAATGCCTTCGAGAAATTCAACCCGCAGATGAGGTTCAAGGGAAGAGCGGGCGCGGAGGAAGCGGAGTTTCGGGCAGACCTGCACTTTCGCAGCATTAAAGACTTCGAGCCCTCCAACATCATGACTCGCCAGGAGGTTCGCGCCGAAGACGGCTCCGTGGCTTACCTAAGGAACGATCTGGCCGACCTGAAGAACAATATCGACGTGATGTACCGGCTCAAAGACCGCTGGAAGCTGCCGGCGGTGCGCCGCGCGTGGAGCAACCCGGAGCAGCGCCAGCAGATCATCGCCGCGCTGGAGCAGTTGCGGGATGAACTCGACAAAGTAGTGGAAGGGGAAAAATAATGGAGACGCTCACAAAATCAACCAACCAGATTCTGGGAGATACGCCCGCGCGCGACGTGCTGGTCGAGATCTTTGCCGATCTGCATCCGGGACTGATCGACGAAGATCGCTCCATCACCTCCATCTTCACGCCGCAGAGCGCTCGCGAGTTTCTCGCCCAGCTAACCGACATCACCAAGCTCCTGAGCGAGGAGGACAGCTTCGAGGAGACGCTCGCGAAGCTGCAATCGCAGATCAACCAGGCTGAGGAGATCCGCGACGAACTGCTGGAGCAGGTCTTCGCTCAACTGCGTCCGATCGAGCGAAGCTATCGAGAGTTGCAGACTTTCTTCGAGAATACGAAGATCTACGACGGCAAGCAGAGGAAGCCGATCGAGCTGTTCATCTGGAACACGGACCCTCGCGAGATCAAGGGTGCGTACAGCATGACGGTCGCGGCGATAGAGAACTTCTGCAAGAAGCGCAACGATAACTTCAACTTCCGAGACGACATCTGCAATCTCGTGATTCCGGGCTGGATCAGCCAATCGGTGAGGGAACGCCTGGAGAGCATCGCTAACCAATGGGGCATTCTGCTCATCACCGACATTGACGACGAGAAATCGTTCCAGAATGTCGAGCGTAACTTTCGGCCCGGCGGCAAGTACGAATTTCTCAAGCGGCCCGAAGATCGCGCCGCCGCCGATGTCGTTGTGATGGGCTATCTGCAATTGCGCGCGAAGCACTGGTTCGAGAAGACGGTCGACAACGGAGATGACCTCTACGGTCCTCCGTCGCTCGCCTTTGCTGGCGCCGTGGCCCGCACCGACGACAGCGCCGGCATGGCGCAGGGGCCGGTTGGCTCGCGCTTCGGCCAGGTTACCGGGCCTGAGAAGGCAAGGATCGAGCCGCTCATCAGCGAGATGGAACACATCAGCATGGAGCGCCAGCTCATCCCGGTCATCCGGGACGCCGACAACAAGCTTTGCTTCTTCGGCTGCCGAACGCTCGCCGATGACCCATACGGCGTCTACAAATTCTTTACGTCCTACCGCATCATTCGCTACATCGAGCGCTGCTGCCGGCATTACCTGCTGCAGGTGGCCGGCCAGGTGCTCACGCGCGAGTTCATGGACGAGGCGATCGAGAAGCCGATCGCGCGCATGTTGCAGGAGCAGGTGGAAGCGGGTACGCTGCTTGACTTCAAATTAGAGATCGACCGCGATGCGAACAAGCGGATGCAGGGTATCTGCGACCTGAAGCTTGAGGTGATGCCGACAGGGCCGGGCGAGAGCTTCCGGCTCAAGATCGATACGCCAGAGTTCACTCCTGAGGGATCAAAGCGGGAGTCCGTGGGCCGATAGTGTGCAGAAGCTAAGCGCTGAGGAGGCGAGGGATGTGGGTGACCGTATCCTTGGCGCTCTTCGGCGATTGCTGCACAGGCGGCCTAAAGTTCAACCGATAACACCAAAACCAAAAGAAGAAGCGAGGGCTGTTCACATGTCGAGTCCATTACGCAGCACCGTTACGGTAGACGGAAACAAGTTCGACGCACTGGCTAGCACGGTGCGTTTTGCCACCTTGAAAGATCGCGCTGGAATGCCTGAGATGGGCACACTCTCCACCGCGATCAAAATCTATGTTGACTTCCACGATGATATGAACGTGCCGTACGGCACGTTGCAGCGGCTCTTCGATCTGGCGCATGTGGTAAGCCGCGACAAGATCGTCGACATGAAGATCGAGTATTGGAAGGATGACGCCAAAAAGGACGCTCTGTGCAGCTATAAGTTCAAAGGCTGGATCAGTCGCTTTGAGACGGGGAATCCTCTGCCGTCCTCGACTCCAGACGGGAACCAGGATCTGAGCAGCCACTCAACGGTAAATCACCTGTTGACACTCGAGCTTGAGCCGGCGATGAATCAGCAGAACTTCAAAGACATCACGATGGGGAACTAGGCACAACGAGGCGGCAGCTCGTCCGCGGCGCCTACTGGTGTCGCGGGCGCGCAGGCGCAGGTCCTGCGTTCCCCTCTTTCAGGAGCCATGAAGTTGATCCCAACCTATCTAGCGGACAATCTATCGAGCCCCTCGATTGCATTTCCTCTGCGGCTACAGCAGGGACTGCTGCAGAAGACCGATGAACGGGAGACCTATCTGATGCTTCTCGGGATCATGGCGCGGACACCACGAGGCTCCTGGCCAGGGCATCCGTTCTTTGGCTTTCAAGAGTTTTTCCTGGAGATCGCTAGGGAGAGTCTGTCAGAGGAGTCTCGTACGCGAATGGCAGCGGCAACCGCCGAGGAGATCAATTCGGTATTCGCCGATCTCGGACTCACACGGTATCGTGTCGATTCTTTCGTGCTCGATCCGCTCGAAAAGGATACGCAGCCCAATCGCGCGCAGTGGGCGGGACGCGCGATGGGAGGACGGGGCGCGACCTTGATGCTGCGCGAGACAGGCAGCGACCGTGCGACAGGATACGCCCTATGAACTCAAGCGCCGCAGAGATAGACCTGAAGCTCCGCGATGACTTTCGGCGGTATCTGCGGGAGTACGGCATCGAGTCGACGCTCATCGACCCTGTGCTGGCAGTGCTCTTCCGCACGCTGGCCTCGCAGATCTATGCCCTGTCCTCCGACACCGACAGGCTTCGCACTGCGCTGCTCGACGAGCTTCTGGAAGGACTCGGCTTTGAGCGCCGCTTCGCGCACCCGGCACAGTTGGTAGTGCGTTATGGTTGCCAGGCAGACTCAGCCTATGTGAGCGCGGGCACCGTTCTGAGTGGTGAGCCCGAGGGCGGGGGGCGGATGAGCTTCGCTACGGACTACGGCATCTCCGTCTCGTCCGCGCGTATCGCGGCGACGTTCGTCTACCAGTGCCCACTCGAAGGCGGCCGTCCGGGAGCCGGTCCAGGCGGAGAGCTGCGGCTATTGAGCGGCATTGAACTCCCTGCGGAGAACCTGCGCGCTGGGCCCTCATATGGTCCGGTCCCCGCGGAGTTGGGGCCACACCCGGCGATCTACATCGCGATTGAGAATCTGGGCCCCACGCATCTTTCGCGGCACGGGATATTTTTGCAGACCAGCCCCGAGGCTACCCTGTTGGCCATGCAGTTGGAGAGCGAAAACTGGTGTCTCTCCTCGAACAATGGCCGGTTCGAGTCCGCAGGCGTGCTCCGGCCGCACAGTCTGAACGCCGGCCAGCGCCAACTGCAGTGGCTGAAGCCCGCGGACGAGGCTGTGGCAGCCCCGGGGGGCGCGGAGATGCCTTCGCTGCCAGGAGGCTTCTGGCGAGGCAAATGCTTTGTGCTCCCATCCATGCCCGCGCAACGGCATTTTCTCTGCGACATACCGCACGGACTCGAGGCTCCGCTTCGTTCGATCTTCGAGCGTCCGGGCCTCTTCCTCCGGCCGCGCGCATGGCTGCGCATTCAGCTCGACGTCCGAGTAGAAGCACTACACAGTGCCATCTCTGCGGTCTACCTCCACGCGCAGAGCGCCTCCAACGTTGAGTGCTCGAACCAGACGGTGCGCTTCACCGAGAACGGCACCACTATCCCAGTCAGCAGAGAGACGGGCGGACGTTCTTTTCTCGTGGCGCCGCTCTCGATTGCCGGCGAGAGCGGGAAGACGTATCTTCCCGAGTTTCAACCCTCCTTCAGCCCGGGCGTGGGGAGATACCGCCTCCATCAGGGCTATCTGACGCTGATACCGGGCAAGATGCCGGACGGAGCAGATGAAGGCTACGCCAACGTGCGCCTCTGGATGACTACGGGAGCATCGGGTAACCAGATGGGAGTTGCGCGTCTGCAGAGCTTTGCGAAAGAGCCGCCGGTACGCGGCCTCTCGGTTGAGAACATCACCGCGGCTGCGGGCGGCTCCGATGGGGAGGGCCTGCACTCGGCGCGGCGGCGGTTCTCCGAGGCACTGCTGTCGCGGCAACGCCTGCTCACACGCATCGATCTAGAAGTCTCGATTCGCTCCTTCGATCACCGCATCACGCGCATCGATGTGCATCCAATCCTTGCGCGAAGCGCGCGTGGGTTGCGCCGGTTGCACCGCATCACGGTGATGGCGCGGCGCGACCGGTTCACCGCTCCCGAAGAAGAGGCACGCACCCTGGTCAACGACCTGCACAACTTCCTTGCGGAGCGGGTGCCCCTCGACGTGGACGTGAACGTGGAGCTGGCATGGACATGACGGCCTTGCAGACTTCCGAGCAGCAGCACCCAGCGATGCCTGACTTCGCACAGGGGAACGCCGGCTTTGCCCACACCGTTGATTCGGCTGTGCATGTGCTCGATGGGTTGGGTATCGCCGAGTCGCGGCTTACCTTGCGCATGGCTGGCCCTGGACGCCCCAGCCTACAGATCGTGCGTCAGTCTCCGCCTCCCGGCACGCCGCTCGCTCCATCCATACCGGTCACACTGTGGATCGCCGGCTTCGGCTTTTTCGAAGCGTTGCCGCTGCCTATGCGCGAGTCTGGCGGAGAGGCGGAGATGGGGACGCGCGAACTGTGCCAGCTCTTCGACGATCCTGTACAGAAAGCTGCGCTTTGGCTTCGTGCCGGTGCACCACTCTTTAAAATAGGCCCCGGCAAATTCGCAGCCTGCCGCCGCTGGCTTGCGCTCTTTGGTATCGAGTCTACGGCGTGGCCTGAGGAACTGCTCTATCCGCTCGCGTTGTTGGCGCCTACGCTGCCGCGTATGGCAGCGCGGGAGGTCGGCATTCGGCTTACCTTTCTCGTTCTTCTGGGCCTGCCCGTCTACAAGATCGACTACAGCAGCACGCATCGGCTGCTCAGGCCGGAAGACCGGTCGTTTCTCGGCTCTCAGGCTAGCCGCCTCGGCCGCGACTTCCTCGTAGGGGATCGTCAACTCGACACCGACTCTGTCACGGTTCGGCTAGGCCCGATATCACTCGATACCTATACCGGGTTTCAGTCTGAGCAGGGCCGTCGGCTTATCGAGATGACGACGGAGTTATGCATGAGCGCCTATCAAGCCCACTTCGTCGCCTGGATTGTCGATGACGTGCGACAGGCTCCCCATCTGGGCATCGCGTCGAAGAACAGCCGCATTGGTCTCAACTTTCACCTCGGCAGAGGAGCATTCGCATGAACCCGAAGGACATTCACCACAATGCGGTCAACTGGGAGTTTGGGATGCTCGTGGCCCCGGAGCACTTCCTGCGGCAGGAGCGCTTCTACGAGGCGACGAGGCTCTGGATGATGCGCTACACCCATGAAAGCTTCGGCTTGATCGGCGGCGGCCCGCGTCTGCCCGAGAGCGAGGTCGGCGCGGTAAGACATGACCCCATTGTCACGCTCTCGGAAGATGAGCACGCGCTGCGCATCACCGTGACCCAGTGCCGCGGCCTGACTGTGTCCGGCACTCCGGTCGAAGTAACGCCGGACTATCCGCTCTGTCAGGAGTTCAGCAAGATGGAGCTGGAGGGCATCAGGGAGACGCGCGTCTACATCGTGGCGCCACCCCATGTCTACACCGTGCTCGACGGCGCACTCGACGAGTATAACCCTCAGATGCAGACAGAGCGGGTTCGCTCGTGCCGCCTCACGCTGCAGCCGCATGGCGAGGAGGCGCAACATGCGATTGCGATAAGCCGGCTGCGCCGCTCCGAGAGCAGCATCGCATATGAACAGGACTCACGCTTCATTCCGCCCTGCACCAACCTGACTGCCTTCAGCGAGCTCAGCGCCGCTTGGCGGCGAATCGTCGAGCAGCTCTCGTACCTCTCCGGCCGCTTCATCGAGCTGCATCGGGCCATGCAGGAGTACATCGAGTTGACCCGCGAGCGCGGCATCGAAGTCGGCATCGACCGGGATACGCTCGAGTTCGTCAAGCGGATCATTCCTTCGATTGAAGCCTGTCTCTACGACTGCCTCAATCCCACCCAGCAGCCCGCTCAATTCTTTGGCAACCTCCGAAAGTTTCTTCAAGGTGCTGCCGTCAGCCTGGATCTTAACCCTCCGGTGCAGCAGTATTTCGATGCGTTGAAGAACGCGGGCGAAACCGAGTTTGTGCCTCTTGTAGAGCAACAGAAGCAACTGCTGAAGAGCTCACGACGCTGGCGGGTCGAAGACGATCTTGGCCTGGAGGTTCGCTTCGTGCAGAACTCACTGCGCAGTCTGCAGACTCTCGAGCGCGCACTCGAAGGCAAGTACATCGACTTCCGCGTAAGCCCCACGCTCGACACCATGAACTTCGTCTTCGACCGCGGCGGGAGCGCGCTCTTCAAGCTGGCCGCCAAGCCCGCGCGGCTGCAGGGCTTCGGAGATGAGATGACGTTCTACTTCGCGGGCATACGGCTTGAAGGACGCGAGAAATATAGGATCATCCTCACCGCGGAGCTGGATCATGAGTACGCCGCGGAAGCGCAGTTGCCCGTCGAGATCCGGATCAACGAAGGAACCGGATCGCGTCGCGTACCGATTCATGGCGTGGGACAGGTGCGTTTCGCCGGGCAGAAGAACGTGGAGTTCGACTTCGAGGCACCAGACGTTGCGACCGTGACCGACCTGCGCGTCGCCGTTCCAGCGCACTTCAGTGTGCGGACGGCCCTGCTGTTCGTGCGGCATCGCTTCTACGCTCAGGACACGGAGAAGATCAGCCTTCCCAGCCAGCCGATCGAACCATCACCTCGGTCAGGCGAGCCTTTCCGATCGTATGAGGGAGCGGAGTCGGTTGCCGTCGTTCGCGGCGATGCGGCTCCTCGGACCTCCTTTCGGCCACCCTTGCAGGCACAGCCGTCTGATTCGCGGAATTCACGGGACTTCCACAACGAGCAGGCTGCTGCGTCAGAGACCAGACAGATGGAAAACCCTGTTCCTCCGCCACGCAGGCGGCGTCTGGAATAGAGATCAAGCGGAGAACGAATTGCATGGCACTTCCATTAGATAAATTGTCTGCAGAGTTTGAAAGCGCCCTGGACCGTGCGCGTTACTTTGCGGAAGAGCGCAGGCACGCCAGCATTGCGCCGGAGCATCTGCTGTACGTGCTGCTCGATGGGGATACGGCGGTGACAGCGTACCTCATACGGGCAGGTGTCTCGCTCGCACCCGTGTTTGCGGCGCTTACCGTGCTGCTCAACCGACTGCCTGTGGTCGCGCGCGATCCGAGAAGCCGTCCCGTCGCTTCGCGTTGCCTGCGCGATCTGATCGAGCACTCGTTCCAGGAGATGGACGCGCGCGGCGCCGAGACCGTCGAGCCGGTGGACTTTGTGCAGGCCGCCTCGGCACACAGCGATGAGCTTGCGAAGAAGCTGCGCGCGGTCGGCATCACGCGCGAAGCCCTCGCAGCAGCGCAGAGCCAGCGCGATTCTGCGCGCGAAGCCCTGGGCGGCGTAGCTGGCGCGAACGGATCGAGTTCGCAGACTGTCGGGGTGAACGCACCCGGCAACCTGCTCATGCGTTTCGCGCGCGATCTTACGGCGCTCGCCCGCAACGGTGAACTCATGCCTGTCGTCGGGCGCGACGAAGAGATTCGGCGCGTGATCCAGACACTTCTGCGCAAGACCAAGAGCAACCCAGTCTGCGTCGGAGACCCTGGCACCGGCAAGACCTCCATCGCGGAGGGGTTGGCCCTGCGCATCGCCGCCGGAGATGTTCCCGAGTCTCTCAAGGCCTGCAAGGTCCTCGCTCTCGACCTTACGGCAATAGTGGCTGGCGCGAAGTATCGCGGCGAGTTCGAAGAGCGGCTCAAAGGCATCGTCGATGAGGTCCGCGCGCGCAAGGGTGAGATCATCCTCTTTCTCGATGAGTTGCACACGCTGGTCGGCGCTGGCGGCAACGAGGGTGGTATGGACGCCGCCAACATCCTGAAGCCTGCGCTTGCGCGCGGCGAGCTGCGCTGCGTGGGAGCGACGACCTTCGACGAGTATCGCGAAAAGATTGAGAAAGATGGCGCGCTTGCGCGTCGCTTTGATGTCGTCGTCGTCAAGGAGCCGACCGATAAGGCGATGCTGGTCATCCTTCGCGGAATCCGGCCACGGTACGAGGCATACCACGGCGTTCGGCTGGCCGATGAGGCTCTGCACGCCGCAGTTAAGCTATCGCGGCGTTATCTGCCTACGCGCTTTCTGCCCGACAAGGCAATCGACATTCTCGACGAAGCTTCCGCGCGTATCCGTATGCAGAAGGAGTCGAAGCCGCGAGAGATCGACCGGCTGGAGCGCCTGCTGGCAGACAAGCGGCTGGAGCTTGAAAGCATCTCTCCGGAGGCGAAGCAGTTCTCCGCGCTCTCCGACGAAGTCGCAGAGCTGACAGGCCGTATCGATGCCTTGATAAGCGACTGGCTGACGCAGAGGCGAGCCTCCGAAAACCTGCAGGCGACCAAGCAGGCAATCGAAGAGCAGACAGCTCTGCTGACCAACGCGCAGGCAGCGGGCGATATCACGCGGGCTGCCGAAATTCGCTACGGAGCGCTGCAATATCTGGAGGCGCAATGCATCGATCTGGAGCGACAGCTTGAGGATGGAGCCGGCCAAAACCCCGTCGTGGCTGACGAGGTGCGGGCAGAGCACGTCGCGGAGGTCATCGCGGAGCGCGTCGGCATTCCCATTCACCGTATGCTCGAGAGCGAGCGCGAGCGGTTGGTGAAGCTCGAAGAGCGGCTGTCGGCGCGCATCTTCGGCCAACCAGAGGCGGTGCTCGCCGTCGCGGAGGCGGTCAGGCGAATGCGAGCGGATCTCGACTCCCACCGCAAGCCAAACTCATTTCTCTTCGTAGGACCCACGGGCACGGGAAAGACAGAGCTGGCCAAGGCGCTGGCGGATGCGCTCTTCGATGATGAGACGGCGCTGATACGCGTCGACATGGGAGAGTACAAGGAGAAGGGTTCTGTCAGCGGCCTGATTGGCTCGCGCCCCGGCCTGATTGGCTCGGACGAGGGCGGCTATCTTACCGAACGGGTCCGGCGCAGCCCCTACTCCATCGTGCTCTTCGACGAAGTAGAGAAGGCGCATCCCGAGGTACTGGACTTGCTGCTGGGCGTGCTCGACGAGGGAAGGCTGACGGATGCGAAGGGGCGCTTCTGTGACTTTTCCAACGCCATCATCCTGTTTACCTCCAACCTGGGCGCGCGCGAAGCGATGGCCGAAAGTGATGAGCCCGAAGCGCGCCGCGCGATTATCTCGGAGATCGTGCGAGCGACGCTGCGGCCTGAGCTATACAACCGCATCTCCCAGGTGGTGCCATTCGATGCGCTTACCTCTGTAGAGCTTGAGCGCATCGTAGGGCACTCGCTTGACAGCTTGCGCAGGAAGCTCGCGGATGAGCGCGAGATCGAGATGAGCATCCACGAGGCCGCGCTCAAATATTTGGCAACGCTCTCCTACGATCCGGAGTATGGCGCAAGGCCGGTGGGCAGGACGATGCAGCAGGTCGTTCTCTCACCGCTGGCCACGGCGTTGATAGCGGGTGAGATCGAGCAAGGACAGAAGGTGCACCTCAATTATTCGGAAGAAACAGGACTCAGTTTTGACATCTCTCAGAATGCCACGGTCACTGCATAGCAGCCGAGCGCCGGTCGCTGCGGCCCTCTCACTTCTCTTTCTCGCGGCCTGTGCCGGAGCCTCGGCGCTGGTCGAGTCTCTGCCTGCGGACGAGGCGGCGCAAGGCTGGATACGTCTCTTCGACGGAACCTCCCGCCTCGGCTGGACTGGTAGCGGAGACTGGCAAGTTGCCGGGAATGCGCTCGTCTCGGACGCCGCGCAACAGGGCAGATTGCGAACGACCGCTTCTTTCTCTGACTTCGATCTGAAGTTTGAGGCTCGTATCACCGGCGGCCCGGCGATGCTGCTGCTCCGCGCCGACCCGCAAAGTAAGCCCGTGCAACCGGGCTACACGATGTCACTCACCGACGGCACCATCGGGGGAATCGGCGGAGCGGTAGCTGCCTCACCTCCAGCCAACGACGGCTGGAATGCCTATGAGGTGAAGGCGGAGGGCACCCATCTGCTCGCCAGCCTCGACGGAAAAATTACCGCCGATGGGAAGAGCACAAAGAACCGGGTTGGCTACTTCGAGTTCATCGCACCGCACGGCACGAAGCTGGAGGTTCGCTCCATCCTGCTCAAGCCGCTGGGGCTCGACCAGCTTTATAACGGCTCCAACCTGGACGGCTGGCGAGCTGTGGCCGCGCCTACTCCACAGAAGAAATCGAAGCTGAACCTGCCGATCCCCGGCCTGTCAGGCAGGCCCAAAACTCCGAAGGGCGTCCGCTGGTCGGGATCGGGAGGCATTCATGGAGAGGGCGGCGAAGGCCTGCTCGAATCGACCACCGCCTATGACGACTTCGTGATGCAGCTCACCGCGAAGCTCTCCGCGATCGATGACGATGGCCATACCGCGATGGAAGTATTTTTTCGCGGAACGCCGGGACAATTCGATTCCGGCTACGCGATCAGCACTGATGCCGCTACGGCGCGCCAGCTTCAGGAGGGAAAGTCTTTCGGCGTCGGCGGCTTGGTCAGGCTCGAGAGGGCGCGCGCTCCTTCGACAGGCACTGGGCAGTTCTTCACCTGTATTGTGGTCGCCCGCGCCCGTCGCGTCTCCGTGTGGGTCAACGGCACGCTGGCGACCGATTACTACGACTCACGTCCGGAGGGTGCCTACCACTCGGCTGCCGGCCCGCTCGGCTTTCGCATGAGAAGCGACAAGGCCACGCTCGACCTACGCGATGTGCAGATAGCGACTCTGCCTAAAGGACCTGCGCCTCCGCCTCCACCCGCACCCATTGCAGCGGCTCCTCCTGCGGTGGCTGCGCCTGCTGCAGTTGCGCCTGCCGCCATGCCCATCGTTGTGTCCAGTCAGTCACCGCAGGATAAAGCCAACCAAGAGCAGATCCGCAAGCTCACTATGGATGCGCTCGACGCCTCTACCCCTGAGGACGCCGTGCGCATCAACAAGCGGATTCTGTTCCTCGATCCCGGTGACATGCCTGCGCAGCAGCGCCTGGACAAGGCCGAGGGGCAGATCGATGCCGCGAACGCACAGCGCGAGCACGGTGCGGTAGAGCAACAGGCCTCTGCCACCAAACTTCAGGAGAACAATGATCGGCGCAATGCGCTTGTGCGTCAGACGCAGAATGCCTTGCTACGGGGAGACCTCGACCAGGCGCAAGACCGGTTGAACGACGCGCAACGGCTCGGAGCCAACGGCCCGACTGTAGACCGTCTCCAGTCGCTGATAGGGTCCCGGCTCAGAAACCGCCTCCTGCTGCGCGCAGGCCTTGGCGGGGGCGGCCTTCTTGCCCTCATCGGGCTTCTCGTCTTCTTCTGGAGACGCCGTGGCAAGAGGATAATAACCGCCTATCTGATTGCGCTTGACGGCGTTGACAAAGACAAGCGGTACTTACTCAACCAGGAGGTGACGCACATCGGCGGCGTCGCCATGGACGGCGGCAAGAAGAACGAGGTGCTGGTGCGCGATCCGGACCGGCAGGTGTCCCGTTTTCACTGCGAGGTGCATAAGCGGGACAAAAGTTGCTACCTCATCGATCTCGACAGCTCGAATGGCACCTTTCTGCACAATCGCCCACTCCAGCCTGGCGTCGCTGCCAAGTTGCGCGACGGCGACAAGTTCACCCTGGCGCGCGCGGCGACTTTCGTGTTCCATCTGGAACGCCGGAGGCGAACTTAGTAGATTGTCCGATACCATGCGGCAAATCGCTCAGCGGCCAGTTTCGTCTCCATGGAGGCCATGGCAGCGATCAAAGCTGAGCGCGATAGCCGCTCGGCGAGGCCCCGGTAAGACGGTGAAAGATCCTGGAGAAATGCTGATGCGTTCGAAAGCCCGAAGCCAACGCGACATCGAGAATGGAGTGACGCGGGTTAGCCAGCAGAGTCCTCGCATGTTGAATTCGACAGCCAAGTACGAATTGGTGCGGCGTTGTGCCCAAGGTCTTGCGGAATAGGCTGCAAAAGTGTGAGGGGCTCAGTCCAGCGGCCTGTGCCAACTCGCCGAGTGTGATCTCTTCCTCCATATGCGTTTGGATGAACTCGTTCACGCGCTTCATTCGGTAAGGGGCCAGCCCCCCTTTGTACACCTGCGGAGCGCGCCGGACGATGCCGTCGTAGCTGACCAGAATCGCCGCCAGTGCCTGCTCGATTCCGTCTACGAATAGGCGACCCGCGGGATACCCATGCATCCGTTCGCGCTCCAGTGCATAGAGCAGAGAGGAAAGTTGCGCGTCTTTGGTGGCGCTATCCGCCGGAATGCTGTCGCCTGTGTTGGGCGCGGCTTCAGCTGCCTGTGTCAACGCCGAATCGGATAGCCGAACCGTCAGGGTCGATGCAGGCGAGTCCAAACGAAAGCTCTGCTCGCATGCGCGCTTTTCGATCACTACGCTGCCTTTGGTTCTGATCAGGCTCTGACGGTCTCCAACGCTGCTTCCATACTCCACCGCGCAACGCCGAAGGTATAGGGTCAGTACCTGATCGGGAAGAATTACAGTCTGCCAATCTGTCAGACGCACATCGTGCTTCTCAATCAGCAGCGACGGAGAGGGAGAGTGAGGTCCCTGAAGAGCGGAATCAAACAAAGGCTTTCGTTCACCGTCGCGGACGGCCATAATCCGCATGGCCTCGGCAGACTGGTCCGAGAGGTTTTTTTCTGGTCCTTTTACGAACAATGCCGGTACCTCTGTCGCAGTATCTTCACTCCATGCAAATGCATGTGGATCAATGGGTTACTGAGAGGTTAACCTTTCGGTTAGACGCCTATGTTGTGTTTTACGGTGCCTAGGAAGGGCTTCGGTTAACAGGCGATAAAATCCTTAGCAGATTCTGCGTTGCAGCATCCGCATCTTCCATAAAACGCAACTATGTGGTGTTGGCCGGAGGAGCGTCGTTTGCGCTCGCATAAACCTTGTTCTTTATTTACCTGGCTAGTCACGGGCTTGTCATCGCCGTACTCGCATCCGCCCTCTTCATCCGAGGGTATGGGTCTGAGCGCCATCGGCGCTCCTTCCATCTCGGCCACCTAGATCCCATGCGTTCCGATTTGTGATTACGATTGCGAAGCGACGCGGTGGGTTGTTCCTATTTCTATTTAATGGGACTGATCATGCTGTGAAGATTTTGACGCCTAATTGCGTAAGAGTAGACAAGGTGTAAATTTCTCAAGTTTTCTGTCCCAATGCCAACCTAATTCTCACCCCTGCTGAGCCAACGCAGACTGAAGCGGGCCAGCGTAATGTGATCGATGTCTCCTTCTTTGCCATTAATTGAGCCGGATTCGTAGAGACAAAGGATCGTGCCGTCCTTAGTCACTCCTAAATCGCTATAGGCCGAAGACCCAGCATCGATGCGCTTTGCGACAGGCCAGGTCTTGCCATCATCGAAGCTGACACGGACGGCAAGTTGTTGACGCGGATATGGACCCTTATGGTCTCCAGCGAGAAGGGAAGCACTATCAGGATTTGAGAACAGAAGTATCGCGGGCAGTTCGCGGGCTGCTGGATAGCGTACGAGACCTGCAGCGCATATAGGATCAAAGAGCGCCTCATCGGGGACAGGTGTCGTCCAATGTGCAGCTCCATCAGAGCTATAGGCAATCAGCCGGCGATGATGGGTCGACTCGCTGCGGAGATTGAGCAAAATGCGACCATCTGACAGCTCAGCAATGGTCGTCTCGCTTGGGTTCAATAGGTCGTCATGGCTGATCAAGACGAAAGCTCCGTGTCTCCAGGTTCGCCCGTGATCGTCGCTATAGATCGTTGCCACCGCGGATGGCCGGTGTGGCCGCCGTCCGTCGGCAGAGGGAGTGCCCGCTGCCAGCCAGACTGGAACGATGATTCGGCCTGTGTGGGCGACAATTGCATGGCCCGGGCCAGGAGCTAGAACATTCCAATTGAACTCCGGACGAAATCCCTCAAACGCAGCGGTGATATCCGTGGGAGCCGAAAATGTACGACCATCATCGTCCGAGCGCATGAAATAGCATTTCGCGTAGTCTCGCTGGAAGACCATATAAACGGCACCATTGACCGGATCGGCAATAGCAGTGGGATTGTCCGTGGTTCCCCGCATTTTAGTAATGCGTTGGGAAGCCGAAAAAGTACGGCCACCATCAACACTGCGCCTCATAACGATGTCCGCATCGGACCAATCACTTCCTAGGGTTCGACGTGCCGCGGCATAAGCCAGGACCGTGCCATTTTTTGTAACTACAATGCCAGGGATCCGGTAGGTCGCATACCCTTCAATGCCAGCGTTCCAAAGATTGGCGCTTGAGAAATCTTCGGCAAGGATCGAGGAAGCGAACGCGAGAATCGATATTAGCAGGATAGGGAGATGTGGTAATCGTGCCATGAGCGAAGAGCTACCTTTCATTGGCCGTTTTTTAGGGAAAGTATATATTTTTAGTGCTGATTATCAATAAAACATCATTGACAATATGATTACTTAAAGCGTATCACTTTCCCTGTCAGCATTCTCTAAACAGAAGGACCTTCCGTCATGTCCTCTTTCTACCCTTCCTCTAAGCTCATGATGACTTCGTTGCGAGGCCTTGCCTTACTTGTGCTCGCGATGGCGGCGAGCTGTTTCAGCCCCGCGCAGGAGGCGAGCAGCGGTATAAGTGGCACTGTGTTTGATTCCGTGCACAGCATAGTTCCGAATGCACATGTCACGGCCCGCAATGTAGCAACGAATCTGACGGCGGAAGCGGTGAGCAATGGGAGCGGCTTTTTCGAGTTCCCCAACCTGCCGCCAGGCGAGTACACCCTTACAGCAACCGCAACTGGATTCCAGCCGGCTAACAGCACGCCTTTCACCATCTTGACTGGACAACGTGCTCGAGTCGACATGATATTGCAAGTTGGCTCGGTCGTATCGACAGTTGATGTTTCAGCATCAGCGGCCCAGCTTGTGAATACGACGTCAAACGACTTGGGCGTAAACATAGAGCCGGTTAAGATTCAGAACCTGCCTCTCAATCAAAGAAACTTCTTCGCATTGGTAGCCCTACAGCCGGGAGTCAATGCATCGACGAATACAAGCCAGAACAGTCGCGGCGGCTTCGAGGTAAATGGCGCGCCGGGTTTAAGTAATAACCTCTTGATGGATGGCATCGACGCGACTTTTGGCGAGGACAATGGCGCCGGACCGGGCAGCGGGGCGTACATCAATACGATTGGCGTCGGCGCCATCGCGGAGTTTCGCACGACCAGTAGCGTCCCCCCGGCACAATACGGCCGCGCTGCCGGAGGCATTCTTGCTATCACAACAAAATCCGGTGCCAACGCTTTTCACGGCAGCGTGTTCGAGTTCTTTCGGAACGACGTCCTCGATGCGAACACCTGGGTCAACAAGCATCAAGCAACCGTAGTTCCGATACCGAAGCTGCGTTTCAACGAGTTTGGAGCAAACCTCGGTGGACCTGTCGTACGTGATAAAGCGTTCTTCTTCTTCAACTACGAGGGAGACAGAGTCATAAGCGGATCCAGTACCTCCGGCAATACGCCGACGGCAGCCCTTATAGCATCGGTTTCGAATCCGAGCATCGCGCAGGAACTCTCCTTCATGCCGAAGCCCACGTCCGCAACTTCCAACCCTCTCATCGGGCTTTCGGTTGGCAATTTGACCACGCAGACCAAGGAAGATACCTTCGTCTCTCGCGGGGATCTCAATCTAAGGAAGCACCGTCTTCTTGTTCGATTCAACCAGAACAATCAACAGCAGGATATCCAGCAATTTCGCAGGGATGACTTTCTGTCATATCCTCTGCGTTTATATAACGCTGCTATAGAAGACGTGTGGACGCTCAAATCAAACATGGTGAATGAGTTTCGATTGGGGCTAAATCGCAATGATCTCGCGCGGCATAACACTACTTACAACAGCGATCCGACACGTTCATGGATCGCGATTACTGGAGCCTTCAGCACCGACAACAATCAGGGACTGCTCCACTTTCTAACAACAACCTATAATTTGGTCGATAATCTGACCCTGATTCGCAACAACCACACCATCAGCATTGGAACCGACAATCGCTGGCTTCGTAGTGGCCGTGTGCAGGATACGAACAACCTCAGTACCTATGCCAGCCTCAGCAATCTACAGCGTGATATTCCACAGCAAGTACAAATTACGTTTGGAACTCCGAAACACTTTGATTCGTTCCAGCTTGGATTCTATGCGGAAGACAATTATCGGGCATCACCCAGACTGACACTGAACTATGGATTGCGATATGACTACTACACGCCATTGAATGGCGCGTTCAATGTGCAGACTTCCGATCCATTTTCGCCTCTTTCATCAAACAAGAAGCAGCCATACTTTAGTGAGAACCGCTTCAATTTTGCGCCACGGCTGGGCTTGATCTTCGACATTCTGGGAGATCAAAAGCTGGTTTTCCGGAGTGGATTTGGACTCATGTTCCTGCCGCCGCAGCCCTTCTTCTTCTACGATTCCTCATTTCTAGACCCTCGGCTACCCTTCAATGCAATCGTCACTCCCGCGGACGTCCCTGCTGGTACAAGCCTCGCCTACCCCTTTTCAAAGTCTTATGTGAATCAGATTGCCAGCAACCCCTCACTGCTTCCCTCCGACATCAAGCTCGGCCGGCAGATAGCCAATCCTAATCACGCCGATGAATACTCCGAGAACTGGAACGCAAACCTACAGTACGCAATCCGGCCGGATCTTACCTTGCAGGCGACCTATACCGCTCTCCGTGATTTGCACGGCACAACGACTACACTTCCGAATCAATTTGCTCCACATACCTGCAATCCTACGTGCACCGTTCGTCCGAACAATGCGATTGGCAACATCAACTACACTATCTTTGAAGGGCGAACCACCTACGACGCGCTCTTCCTGCAAGCGAGTTACCGCAAAGGTGTTACAAGCGCAGACTTCTACTACACCTTTGCAAGTGGAATACAAGAGTGGGCCGGAGGGAACGGAATCGGTACCGGACAGACAGACGTGCAGGACCTATTAAACCCGGCAGGATCTCGAGGATGGTCTACAGGTCAGACCCGTAACAAGATCACTGCTGCATACACCGTCTCGCCTCCGGTGCCGGAGTTTGCCCGTGTAAATAGGCTTGGCCGCTTAGCCCTCGAAGGATTCAGCTTTCAGGGAATCGTCGGTTACAACACTGGTACTGTAGGAAACATATTGGCCAACGTCGATCTTGTGCGTAATGGGCGACCTGCTGGAGATCGCCCTGACCGTGTGCAGGGAGTTTCAATGTACGGCACAGGCGTTGACTCCTCTGGTTACCCGATCTGGCTCAACAGGGGAGCTTTCGATTCCGCAACTCCCTTCGCAGCGCAACGATACGGCAACCTTGGGTACAACGCCATCTACGGACCTCACCAGGTCACACTGGACATGTCAGTCATCCGTCGCATCAACCTTTATAAAGAACATTCACTGAATCTGAGAGGCGAGTTCTTCAACATTCTCAATCACGCCAACCTCAATAACCCTACGCTGACGCTTACCGATGCCAATTTCGGCAAAGTTCTAACTCGCTCGGGTCCACGCAATATTCAGTTAGGCGCTGAGTACCGTTTCTAAACCTGCTATGGCAGCCAGCCAGATCTTTGCCATAAGAGAGATATAGGGCAAATACTCACTTGGTTATCGAAGGAGGAATTACATCCTGCGGATTTAGATGCTCATCAATCCCAGCTGTGATCCGCTTGGCATCACGTGATAGCAACGCATCCAGAAGCTTCTTGTGTGACTTGACAGCCGACTTCATGGTTTCGCCGGCCGCGTGACGCTTCAGACTGACAAACGCGTACACAGCAACGCAGAGTCGCTCCAGTGTTTGCGCTAGGACATCATTTCCTGATGCTCGCCACACTGTCCGATGAAATTCAAGATCTTCCTCGGCAACGCCAAAGTGGTCTTTCTTAACGACCAATTTCTCCATTGTGCGAAGATGGGCGCGTAATTCTTCTTCAACTTCCTTGGAGATATTAGAAGCCGCCAGCCTGAAGGCAAGCTCTTCAAGATGACGACGCACTTCCATCATCTGGAGGATATTTGTCCGCGACAATTCGGTTACGGTCGTTCCCCGGTCTGGTACACGTACGACGAGGCCAAGATTCTCAAGCTGCAAAAGCGCTTCCCGGACCGGCACCTGGCTCACATTCAACTGCTTAGCAATATGCGCTTCGCGCAGCGGAGTTCCTGGCGCTAGGTCGCCAGACCATATCGCGCTGCGGAGTCGTTGCAGGACTTCGCGAGACTTGCTGAGAGTACGGACTGGAACGAGCTCTTTGATCGTCACGTGCTTTATCGTATCGCCTAATGTTGCCGCATGCACCTACTCATGCTGCAGTCGCTGAATGCCACTGGATGAGTTCGGCGACTTCGAGCGGAATATTGCGATCCATCTCGTCCAGGAGAGCATCATGTTGTGTGCTGGAGGTGAAATCTTGGCCGCTCATGAGCGGCCCGCAATTGAAGCCTCGACGCGCCATCACCGCGCGCAATGCAGGAAAGAAAGGATACTTTAAGAGAATATCTAACACCGAGTTCGCACGTGACTGCCAGATACGCGCCGTCTCCCAATCGCCTTGCAAAGCCGCGTGAAAGATCTTCAGGTAGACCTGCGGCATGACATTGTATGTCGAACCGATCCCACCTTGCGCACCCATCAGTAGGCCTGCCGCTAATGCTTCATCATATCCATTGAAAAGCAGATTTCCTCTCTTCACCAATCGCTGAAGGAGGTAGAAATTGAAGTCCGTAAACTTCACGCCGAGAACGTTCGGCAGATCGCATATGTCAATGAGCTCTTGTGAATTCTCAAATGCCGTCGGGGCGACTTTGGGGAAATAGTAAAGGATGAGAGGTAACGGAGACTCAGAAGCCAACGTCTCATAGAAGCGACGCACTTGCAGTGAATCACCCGCCGGGGGCAGGCTGCTGATTGCTGCCGCACCATGCTTCGCCGCGTGATTGGCCAACAAGACCGCTTCGTCTATAGTAGGGGCACCTACGTGCACTATAAGCTTCTTCCCCGACATCAGTGGCATCAGAGTCTCGACAAGCGCCCTTCGGTCCCTCAGCGGAAGGCGCATGCCCTCCCCAGTTGATCCTGCGACGTACGTCCCATCCACGCCGGCGGAGAGCAGGTGCAGAAGAAGCGACTCCGCAACCTTTGGGACAAACCTATGATCGGCGTCGAGCGGCGTGAGGAAGGCAGGATAGATACCACTCAGTGAAGTGGACATTGAGTCTCCTGAACGTTGAATCTTCATAAATGATAATTGATAATGTATTCAGCAGCAATCAGCTATCTGAAAAACAATGGGCTGGGCTGCATACATTGTGGGTGGAGAAACGGATGAGGATATCGAAGAACTCGTACGCTTGGATCGTCGTCATTCTCCTGCTCGTCGTTTGGCTGTTGAACTATCTGGATCGCCAGGTGATCTTCTCCATCTTCCCTCTCTTGCAGAGCGAACTCCATGTCTCGACATTTCAGTTAGGGCTTCTTGGGACGGCGTTCCTCTGGGTCTATGCGGTTTGTAGTCCATGGGCCGGACACCTGGCAGACCGGTTCGGTAAAAAAAGACTCATCTGCGGTAGCCTGCTTGTCTGGTCAGCGATCACTGCATTCTCCGGCCGAGCCCATAGTTTCAACCAATTTATTGTGCTTCGCGGACTAATGGGAATCAGCGAAGCCTGCTATTTGCCTGCTGGGCTCGCTCTGATTGCGGCGTACCACGGGCCGCGCACGCGCTCCCGCGCAATAAGTTTGCACTACAGCGGAACATACATCGGTACCGTGCTCGGGGGAGTCTTGGGTGGCTGGATAGGAACGCGTTATGGGTGGCGTTCGGTCTTCGGATTGTTCGGGATTATCGGATGTGTCTATGGGGTCGTGCTTCTCTTTGCGCTTCGTGAGAATAAGTCGATCGAGGGGGACAAGACACAAAGCGAGACACCACTGCGTCGAGCCGCGGCAACCATCTTTGCTACCACCGGATATACAAAGATTCTGGCCGTATTTGCCGTTGCGTCCATTTGCGACTGGTCTATCTACACCTGGATGCCGCTATATCTCTTTGAGGCGTTCCACTTCTCCCTGGCAAAAGCGGGATTCACGGCAACGTTTTACATCAAGGCAGGCGGTTTTGCAGGACTGCTTCTAGGCGGAGTGATCGCCGATGCATGGGCGGCACGTACAACACGGGGTCGTGCCTGGACTCAAAGCCTCGGCCTCTTGTGCGCTGCTCCATGTCTGATCTTCAGTGGACTTACTCACTCCGCGTTGCCGCTCTGCGTCGCGATGGCGATCTTTGGGCTAGGTAAAGGCATGTACGACGGGAACACGATGCCCCTTCTTTGTGAAGGAATCCCGCCTCACCTCCGCGCCACTGCTTTCGGCTTCCTCAACTTCGCCGGTACGCTCTCCGGTGGCGTCATAGCGGCCGCTGCAGGAGCACTGAAGTCCACGCTCGGACTAGGAGGAACCTTTGTCGCTTGTGGCCTTCTCCTGTTTGCGGCGGGTTTGTTCATGGCGAGCATTCGAGTAGGACGACAGATCCCTTCCTTCGACTAACGTTAAGCACCAATGCTGCTGGGGCCTATGCTTGTCGGTCGAGCTATGGCTTAAAAAGAATCGATGTTGATTTGTTGAGACGCACTCTCCCGGCCGCAGGCTTGAGCGCACTTAATGATTCCCAAGAGCGGCCTTCAATTTTGATCGCGACACGAAAACTACCAGAGCATCGGCATAGGGATGTTCCGGAGATGACCGCCTTTCCCTGAAGATCCACTATGGCCCAGTGCCCCTGCCAGGCTTGTCGTCCCTGGTGGATAAGAATCTGGTTCAGCGCATGGATCGAGCTCAGACCGAGCCGCGTTTCGCGATGTTGGAAACGATTCGCGAATATGCCATCGAAGGCCTTATTGACCGCGAACAATCTGCGACGCGACGGGGCGCATGCGGCGTACTGTCTCGTTCTGGCGGAGGAAGGGAATCCACAACTGAGCCCCGCAGACCGGGCTCGCTGGCAGAAACCCACTTGGCTGGACCTGTCGGGAGCGCCTCCGAATGAACGCCAGACTAGATGTTGTTATGCACTTTGCGAACTGGCCTGCGCCTCAACCATTGTGCCCTTTGCTGTTGACGGCAGTTGTTGTCCTATGCCCCTGAGCCTCGCTCCCTTTTTTTCCTGTCAAGCCCCTACAGCCGAAACTAAGACGCATCTCCGCACGCAAATCCAACAAAAACAATAGCTTAGCCTCCGAAAATGATCTTCCGCAAAGTGGCATAGTAGTTTTACTCAATCGGCTATAGTTAATACAGAGTCAGAAAAAGCCCCGGCCACCACCGGGGCTTTTCTCCGTAAACCAATAAACCTTTTAGAAAGACGACTTTATCCGTAACCACTTTAGAATGACGAATTTACAGCGATAGATTGGCTTAAGTCGCTGAATTCAGCTGACTTGCAGTCAAAGTACCCCCGGGGGGGAGGGGGTCCTAAGGCAAGCAGTGATCGTAGTTCATCACAGGCTCTAGGGTTTGTGAGCGGTTGTGTGCTTGCTCGGATGATGCACAAAGAAACACAGGCGTCCTAAGTCTTGCCTCGCTTCCGCCGGCCACTCGCTGGTTTGGCTCTCTTCGTCATCTTCGCCTCTGTCATCTTTGCTTCTGGCGTCTTCGCTTCTATGGCTGACTGAGGCGCCACCTGCCGTTGACCGCTTCTCAGGCTTCTATCGGAGAGGGGCTCAAACTGCGATCGCAATGCGCCGGGCACATTCAACTGCTGCAATACTTCGGCGCGAGTGAGATGCGCGCCCTCGGCATACTTGTCCGCTGCCTCCAGTACCACCGTCACCGCATCGATCACCTGCTTCAGGCCCCTCTCCGAAGGAGGATCTGGCCGATTCTTCACATCGGTCAAAGCCGCGGTTAGGCCCCAGAAGCTCTTATCTACTCTGGCATAGAAAGGATTGCAACGCCGGCGGTCCTTGCTCAGTTGGTCGTTGGCGTCACTCCACGTGACAGCCTCCAAATCCCCCGGCCCAGTAGTCGAAGTCTGGGGGTCTTTGGCGATACCCTGTTCCTCACAAAACACGCCGAGCGTTACAGAACAGCTGCCCCGGATATCAGTATTCTTCAGGAACAGTTCGGAGCCGTTCCAGCTGTAACGAATGAAATAACGCAGCGTAGTCGAGCCGGTGATGACCGTCACGGTCTTGTCAGGATTTCGTACCGTTACAGGGATGTTCAGATTGATGGTTCCCCAACCGCCGCCGCTCGGCATGGAGATGTTTTTTCCATCGATCTGCCATGCGAAGCCGGCATTCAGTAAGCCGGTCGAATGGGCATAGAAGGGTGCCTCGACAATGTAGTGGGTCTCGAGGAAATCGTAAGGCTTCTCCGGGCAGAACAGTCCGGGCTTGATCGGGAAGGAGTGCGTCTTTGGATCCGGCACCGTAATCTGCATGACGGGATTGCCGGGATCGAGCGAGACACTGCGCCGCGGCAGATCGTACAACGGGAAGACATTGTCGAGCGCCGCAAAAGTCTGTCCCTTCGGGTCTGCATGCGCATCGATCAGCTTGCTGAAGCCGTCGAACGCCGAGCTCGCGGGCTTGCCCGTCAACCGGTGATAGGTCTCCGCCAGCGTATCGCCTCCCGCTCGAATCACAGCCTTCAAATCAAACCCGAGTTGATGCACGAGGTAGTTGATGAACAGAATGCCGCAACCAAAGGTTACGAAGTTCTGGTCGGTCGGATCCGTCTTGCTGACAAAGTCCGGCCTGCCTCCATTGAGCCACTGGTTCACCCGGGGCCCCTGCCCTGTGTCGTAGTATCCGTAGGGGTGCAGCAGAGCGCCCATCACGCCGGAGAGTGCCTCTCCATTGCTGAATCCCGCGTTCCATCCATAGCCGGTGAAACCCATCAGGATCTCCACCAACTCGGCAACAAATACGCGTTGAGGAAATTCGATGACCGCGCGATTGTAGTTGGGCCCGGGATCGGGTGGAGGATCGGTAACAAAGCTCGGAGGGGGCGGCGGAGGCGGAGTAAACGCCCTGCCGATGATGATGCGACTGGACTGCTCCGTCTCATAACCATAATTTTGTCCATTCCAGGTTCTGGCGGGATCCTCCTTCAGAACATTGACCCAGACAGAATGGTCGATCGTCTTGTCGTACTGGAACTCCGTGCTGAAGAGGTCCTGCAGGCGGGTCAAATCCGACTCGCAGATGTAGCCGATTGCGGTTGCCTGATTTCGCGCCACCACATCGTCTTCGCAAGTGATCAGAAAGTTTCTTGTGGAAGCGACAATCTCGTATCCAGCGAATGTACCGGCCATCTCTCACCTCGTGTAGGTCAGTTGCGAGGCCCTTGCCGGACTGAGGGAGAAGCGTCAATCCACGCAATTGGAATCTGCGAACACCTGGGGGAAGGGTCGATGCTGACGGTAAGCTGAAACGCTCTCGTGGAGATCGGAGTTCGGTTGCGTCGAGTATAGGCCATTGTGAGCTTAATGACCTTTGAGAAAAGTATTTTTTCTTCAGTCTCGAAGATCCATTTTCCTGGTGATAAGCTGGTTTGCTCGACTATTCAGCATCATTCTGCAGGTTGACATCCCACGAATTGAGCATTGCAAAAGTGGTGGGCCGCGATCGGTCCGTGGGAGTCCCGACGCAATCTCAGGTCTCTACCGCATGACTTCAAGCGTTGATTCTATTGGCGTCCCCGATGGGATTCGAACCCATGTTATCGCCGTGAAAGGGCGGTGTCCTGGGCCGGGCTAGACGACAGGGACGTTGCAGAGGCGGATGCAGACAGCACCCAAACCAAATTCAACGCTAACAATCTGGCACTCTCATGTCAAAATTTGTTCGTGCGTGCAGCGTTCACGGCATACTTGTAAAACACCATGCCCTCAATTGCCCCCCGCTATAAATACCTCGACGCCCTCACCACGGCTTTTGTTGTTATCTTGCTCGTTTCAAATCTTGTCGCCCAGAAGGTCTGTCTCATTGGTCCATTCGCCGTCAGCGGAGCCGTTCTGCTCTTTCCCATCACCTACATCTTTGGTGACGTCTTTACCGAGGTCTACGGCTTCGCAGCCTCGCGTCGCGCCATCTGGCTAGGTTTCTTCGGAACGGTTCTGTTGTATCTCATGGGTACTATCACTATCGCACTTCCCGCCGCCCCCGGATGGCAGAATCAGCAGGCCTTCGCTGTGGTCTTTGGCTTTATCCCTCGTATCCTCGCCGCCAGTCTCGTCGCCTTCTGGGCTGGAGAGTTCGCCAACTCTTACACGATGGCCCGTCTCAAGCTAATCACCGACGGTCGCAAGCTCTGGACCCGTACTATCGGCTCCACCGTCGTCGGTCAGGCAGTCGATACCGTTCTCGTCATCACCCTAACTTTCATCGGCACCGTCCCCGTGCGAACCCTCGCCAATATGATCGTCACCGGCTATGCCCTCAAAGTAGGGTACGAAGTCCTGGCAACGCCGCTCACGTATCTTGTCATAAATAGGCTGAAAAAGGTCGAACATGCAGATGCTTTTGACCGCCACGAAAGCTTCAATCCCTTCTCCTTCGCGGGAAAATAGCCTAATCTCTAATCATCGCAGGCACCTGGATCTCCAATATCGGTCCGGCCACCTCAATATTTCTCCTTATATTCTCCTTGTAGAATTGCGAACCCTTCTCGGTAGTGCCGGCATCTAAATTTGAAATCCGTAGTCCGTGTGATAGTTAAGTGGTTGTTTGCTGGAAGCTTGCGTCCCAAATGCGTTCTGCCTGTCCAAATGTCGCAAGGGACGGAAGAAACCGTCCAAGTCGCCGTCTCTGAAGGAGAAGTACTGTGTCCCTGATCGTGAATACACGTCGCATTCTACCGGTTATCGCCTGTGCGGCCGCTTGCCTTTTGGCCGGTTGCAAGTCTGCCGCGCCAGCTGCTGCAGCTCCTCAGGCCATGCCCGTACAGGTGGCCCCGGTGACGCTTTCGCCGGTGCCTAGCTCCGATACCTACGTCTCGACAATCAAGAGCCGCCGCTCCGCCACCATGCAGCCGCAGGTTGATGGCAATCTCATCCGTATTCTTGTGAAATCGGGCGACCCCGTTAAGGCTGGCCAGCTGCTCATGCAGATCGATCCGCTTAAGCAGTCTGCTACCGTGGCGTCTCAACTCGGAACTCAGTTGCAGAAGAAAGCTGTCTACGACTACAACAAGATTCAGGTGGAGCGCCAGCGCAAGCTCTTTGAAGCTGGTGTCGTCTCCCGCGATGCCTATGACCAGGCCACGCAGGCCTATGAGAACTCCAAGGCCGACTTTGAGTCCTCCTCGGCTCTCACCGGAACGCAGCAACAGCAGCTTGCCTACTATCAGATCAGAGCGCCCTTCGCCGGCATCGTCGGCGACATCCCGGTCCACGTTGGAGACTATGTATCTCCCACGACGCTCCTTACCACCGTCGATGAGAATACGCAGCTCGAGGCCTACATCTATATCCCAACCGAACGAGCAGCACTGGTTCGCACTGGCCTTCCTGTAGAGATCCTCGATACCGCTGGCAATATCCTCGCCAAGTCCACCGTCACCTTCCTCTCGCCACAGGTAGACAATGGCCTGCAGAGCATCCTGGCCAAGGCCGAGATTCCCAGGTCCGCGCAGAAGCTACGCACCGAACAGCTCGTCAAAGCGCGTGTTACCTGGAACACTAACCCTGCTCCGGTCGTCCCTGTTCTGGCCGTCACCCGCGTCGGGGGGCAAAGCTTCGTCTATGTCGCCGCGCAGAAGGGCGATACATACTCTGCCCATCAGGTCCCCGTCACGCTTGGCGAAACCGTGGGTAACACTTACCCCGTCCTCAGTGGTCTTCACCCCGGCGATAAAGTCATCCTCTCCGGTCTGCAATTCCTTCAGGAAGGTGCGCCCGTCAAGCCCTTGGGCTAAGACAGGCTCCGAAGTGTGCCGTTATTGTGACGCTGTGCCTGGCGTCGCCTGATCGTTGTTTCACCCACGGGCCAGCCGCCCCGGTTAGAGGTAATCTTGGTAGACTTTTTCATTCGCCGCCCGATCTTCGCCACGGTCTGCGCTCTGCTCATTGTGCTCGCCGGCGCAGTTGTTATCCCCACCCTGCCGATTTCGCTCTATCCGGAGCTCGCGCCGCCGCAGGTCGTCGTCACCAGCAACTACATCGGAGCCAACTCCCAGATCGTCGAGTCCGCAGTTACGATTCCCCTTGAGACTTCCATCAACGGTGTTGAGGGCATGCGCTATATCAGCTCCACCAGCTCCAACGACGGAACCTCTGCCATTACCATTACCTTTCGCACAGGCTACGACCTCTCCATCGCCGCCGTCGACGTGCAGAACCGCGTGGCCACCGCGCAGGGCCGCCTTCCCGCCACCGTCAACGCCACCGGCATCACCATCACCAAGGCGAATAGCAACTTCGTCTTCGCCGCCGGCGTCTTCGCAGAGAATAATCGCTATTCCAATGAATTCATCTCCAACTATCTTGACGTCTACGTCAAAGACGCTCTCAAGCGCGTCCCCGGCGTAGGCGACGTCATCATCTTCGGCGAGCGCAAGTACGCGATGCGCATCTGGCTTGATCCCTCTCGCCTTGCTGCGCGCGGCCTCACCGCACTCGACGTCACCAACGCTCTCGCCGAGCAAAACGTTGAAGTCGCTGCAGGCCAGGTCGGCCAGCCGCCCTCCGATCAAGCTCAGACCTATCAGATGGCCGTCCGCGTCGTCGGCCGCCTCTCCGAGCCGAGAGAGTTCGAAAACATCGTCCTCAAGAACGCCACGGCAGGTGGAGGTCTCGTCCTTCTCAAAGACGTGGGCCGCGCCGAGGTGGGTGCGGAGAGCTACGCCACGGATCTCAAGTTCTCCGGAGGTCAAGCCGTCGGTATCGGCGTTCAGCAGCTCTCCAACGCCAATGCGCTCGAAGTCGATAGGCAGTGCAAGGCTGTTCTGATCGAATTAGCGAAGTCCTTCCCTCCGGGCTTTCGCTACATCATAGCCTTCGATACCACAACGGTTGTCGGCGACTCCGTCAAGGAGGTCGTCCAAACGATCTTCGAAGCCATCGTCATCGTCATCATCGTCATCTTCCTCTTCCTGCAGGACTGGCGAGCCACCATCATCCCTGCGGTGACCATCCCGGTCTCGCTCATTGGCACCTTTGCCTTCATTAAGATCTTCGGCTTCTCCATCAACTCGCTCACCCTCTTCGGCATTACCCTGGCCACAGGCCTTGTCGTCGACGACGCCATCGTCGTTATCGAGAACGTGCAGCGCCATCTCTCCGGCAAGGAGATCATCCCCGAACGTTCAGAGTTTAGCGAACCCGATCCCTACGCCCCTGACGTCATAACTGTGAAGAAATCCTCTGTCGCCAAAGGGATGGAAGCAACCTCCTCCGATCCGCATGCCGCGACCAGCATTGCCATGGCCGAGGTTACCAGCGCCGTTATTGCAACCTCGCTTGTCCTCATCTCGGTCTTCATTCCGGTCAGCTTCTTCCCCGGAACCACCGGCATTCTCTACAAGCAGTTCTCCCTCACCATCGCGTTCTCCATCGCCATCTCGGCCTTCAACGCGCTTACGCTGTCGCCGGCCCTGGCTGCAATCCTGCTTCGCCAGGAGATGAAGCACACTGGCATCATGGGGTTGATCCTCAACCCCATTGAGAAATTCATCCAGTGGATCATCCGCATCTACGCCCGCGCCGTCACCTTCGTGGTTCGCATCCGCTACGTCATGCTGTTGTTCTTCTTCGCAGCCCTTGCAGCCACCGCGTACATGTACAACCACGTCCCCACGGCCTTCGTTCCCAGCGAGGATCAGAATTACTTCATCAACATCGTCCAGACGCCTCCCGGAGCCTCGCTCGCCTACACCACCGAGGTTGCAGATCGTGCTGCTGACATCATCCGCCAGAACGACGACGTCTTCGGCACCTTCTCCGTCATGGGCTTCTCGCTCAGTGGCGGCAGCTCACCCAACTCCGGCATCATCTTCGCCCCGCTCAAGCCCATCGACGAGCGCAGGAAGAAAGGTCCCGGTCACTCCGCCCGCGACATCGTCGCCGAGATCGCTCCCAAGCTCTTCCAGGTTCCTGGAGGCATCATCGCCGCCTTTGAGCCACCAGCTATTCAGGGCATCGGCAGTGTCGGCGGCTTCCAGTTCATGCTGCAGGATCAGGGCCGCAACACCTTTGGTGATATCGATCGCGTTGCCCACGCCATGGTCGGAGAGACACGCGCTCCGGGCTCCAAACTCACCGGCCTCTATACGCCCTATACCTCAAACGACCCACAGCTCTTCGTCAGTATGGACCGGGAGAAGGCTAAGTCCATGGGAGTCCCGCTCGCGCAGGTTACTGCCGCCATGGGTACCTTTATGGGCTCCTCCTATGTCAACGACTTCGACTACAACAACCGCTCCTATCGCGTCTACGTTCAGGCCGACCAGGGCTTCCGCCGCAGCGCAAAGGATCTCCGTCAGTTCTATGTCCGCTCCGACTCCGGCAAGATGATTCCGCTCGATAATCTGGTTGAGCTCAAGGAGACCGCTGGTCCCCAGGTCATCTACCATTACAACCTCTTCCGTTCTGCAGAGATCGACGGTGCGGCAGCTCCTGGCCTCAGCTCCGGTCAGGGCCTCGAAGAGATGCAGAAGCTCTTCGAGAAGCACAAGATTCAGGGCATGATGTTCTCCTGGACCGGCCTTGCTCTCGAAGAAATTGAGTCCTCAGGCAAGGCCATCATCATCTTCGGCCTCGGTCTGCTCGTCGTCTATCTCACGCTCTCCGCCCAATATGAGAGCTTCGCTCTGCCGTTCATCATCCTGCTCGCCGTCCCCATGGCGATCCTCGGTGCGCTCGGTCTAGTCGCCGCACGTGGCCTCGTCGACGACGTCTACGTTCAGATCGGTCTCGTCATGCTCATCGGTCTCTCCGCGAAAAACTCCATCCTTATCGTGGAGTTCGCGGAGCAGCTTCTCGAGCAGGGTAAGTCCATCATCGACGCCGCGATCGAAGCCGCCGAGCTTCGTCTCCGTCCCATCCTCATGACCTCCATCGCCTTCATCCTCGGCGTTGGTCCACTCTACTTCGCCACCGGTGCCGGAGCCTACGGCCGTCACTCAGTCGGTACAGCGATCGTCGGAGGCATGGTGCTCTCCACGGTTCTTAATCTCTTCTTTATCCCCGTGCTCTACGTCATTCTCAAAACTTTCCTCGTCCGCTTCGGTAAGAAGCCAGCACAACGACCGCCCAGTTCTAAAGAGACGGATGCTGTGCAAGTCTCTTAGCCCGTTACCATCGCCACTGCGCCGCTCACAGTCCATCGTGAGCAGCACAGTGGAGTAGCCATACCGATTGGGACTATGATGCCCTATGGTCAAGCGAAGCCATCCTTCCCACCTAAGTTGGCTGGTTGCTGCCAATGACCCTGCTTCTGACTTTCCTCTAACTCATCTTCCCTACGGTGTCTTTGAGATCGATGGCCAATCCCATCTTTGCGTAGCTATTGGCACGCATCTCCTCGATCTCTACGCCTGTGCCGAAGCCAATCTCCTCTCACCCAACATCGCCACAGCCTGTCAGGCTCCCGTCCTCAATCTTCTGATGGCTCTCGGTCCACGCTCCTGGACTCTACTCCGGGAGACGCTCACCACGCTCCTCCATGCCGACGCCGAGCCCTCCCGCAGACTGGCCGTTGAAGCTGCCCTTCACTCCATCGCTGGAGCCACCCTGCTCAAACCTGTCCATATCCCCAACTACACTGACTTCTACTCCTCCATTCACCACGCCACTCGCGTAGGTCGCATCTTTCGTCCCGACCAGCCTCTTCTGCCCAACTACAAACACATCCCCATCGGTTACCACGGACGGGCCTCTTCTATCCTTCCCAGCGGGATCCCCGTCCAGCGCCCCCACGGCCAAACCCGTCCGCCAAGCCACGAACTTGGGCCCGGCTTCGGCCCCACCGCTGCCCTCGACTACGAACTCGAGCTGGCCCTCTATATTGGGCAGCCCAATCCTCTTGGAACCCCGATCCCTGTCACCAAAGCGGCGAATCACATCTTTGGTCTGAGCCTGCTCAACGACTGGTCCACTCGTGACGTTCAATCCTGGGAGTACCAGCCCCTTGGTCCCTTCCTCGCCAAAAGCTTCGCTACCTCCATCTCCCCTTGGGTCACCCCTCTGGCGGTACTCGAACCTTTCCGCGCTCCTGCCGCGCGCCGCCGGCACGGCGATCCCAAACCTCTTCCCTATCTTTATTCTGCGGCCGATCAGGCCCACGGAAATCTGAATATAAAACTTGAGGTATCGATATCAACTAAAACGATGAGGGACAATAAGCTCGATCCACTTGTGTTGAGCGAGACCAATGCGAAGGACCTCTATTGGACTCCGGCCCAACTCATCGCCCATCACACGAGCAACGGCTGCAACCTCCAGATTGGCGACATCCTCGCCACCGGCACCATCTCCGGATCCACCGAAGCCGCCGCTGGCTGTCTCCTGGAACTCACCCGCAACGGAGCTCAACCTCTCAAACTCCCCACCGGAGAGGTCCGCGCCTTCCTCGCCGACGGTGACGAGGTCATCTTCAGAGGCACCTGCGAACTCCCCGGTCACCCGCGTATCGGCCTCGGCGAATGTCGCGCGGCCATTCTTCCCGCTCGTCCTTGACACAGCCCTGGCCAATACCTCCACCTCTGGCATATCCTCGTCCGTGCATCAAACAAACGGGAGATATTCTTATGGCTACACCCGCCCAGATCGAAGCACAAACCCCCACCGACTTCCTCCCTCTCAAGGGAACCGACCACGTGGAGTTCTACGTAGGAAACGCCCGCCAAGCTGCCTATTTCTACCGCGCCGCCTTTGGAATGTCGTTGATCGCCTACGCAGGTCCCGAGACCGGCCAGCGAGACCGCGCCTCCTACGTCCTCCAGCAGGGGAAAGTTCGCTTCGTCCTCACCACAGCCCTCCGTCCCGACTCCGAGATCGCTCGCCATGTCCACACCCATGGTGACGGCGTCCGCGCCATAGCCCTCTGGGTCGACGACGCCCGCCAGGCCTGGATCGAGACCACCAGCCGCGGAGGCCGCAGCGTCCAGGAGCCCACCGAGTTCTCCGACGCACACGGCAGAGTCACCACCGCCAGCATCGCCGCCTACGGCGACACCATCCACACCTTCGTCGAGCGTACCCACTACACCGGAGCCTTCTTCCCCGGCTATCGAGCCGTCGAACACGATATAGTCGCGCGCCCGGTCGGCCTCCTCCATATCGATCACATGGTCGGCAACGTCGGCTGGAACTCTATGAACGAATGGGTCGACTTCTACGCCCGCGTCATGGGCTTCAGCCTCTACCAGCACTTCGACGACAATGACATCTCTACCGAGTACTCGGCCCTCATGTCCAAGGTCATGGCCAATGGCAACGGCTACGTGAAGTTTCCCATCAACGAGCCAGCCGAAGGCCGCCGCAAGTCTCAGATTGAGGAGTACCTCGACTTCTATCACGGCCCCGGAGTCCAGCACATCGCCCTTGCCACGGCAAACATCGTCGACACGGTCGCGAAGATGCAGCAGCAAGGCGTCGAATTCCTTACCATTCCCCACTCCTACTACACCGAGCTGCAACATCGAGTCGGCAAAGTCGATGAGCCCGTTGAAGAGCTTGAAAAGCTCGGCGTCCTCGTCGACCGTGACGACGAAGGCTACATGCTCCAGATATTCACTAAGCCAGTAGAGGACCGGCCGACTGTCTTCTACGAGATCATCCAGCGCAAAGGCTCGCGCAGCTTCGGCAAAGGCAACTTCAAAGCACTCTTCGAAGCCATAGAGAGAGAACAGGAGCTACGCGGCAACCTCTAGCCTGTCGTCTGTTCTCCTCGAATCGCCTTAACCGCTCGGGCGCCCCATCCTTCGCAGTTTCATCGCGAAGGGTGGGAAAGTAAGCATTCAACCCGCATCCTCCTGCCGTTGTTCTTTCGGACGATCGTACACTGCATCTATATTCAGAAAAGAATGCATAATCATTAGCATTGACGCGGGTTTCCGTAATCCGTCATGCTCATCCTGGAGATACAGGATGAGCACGCAATCCATTGAACTCACCAATGTCATTCCACCCATCGCCGCAGCGACAACTCGGCCCACATACCTCATGTGTGCGCCAAAGCTCTATGACGTCAGCTATGTCATCAATCCCTGGATGGCCGGCAACATCCACGCCTCCTCCCGGGGCCGCGCGGCACAGCAGTGGCAAAATCTCTACAAGGCCATCACCGAGGTGGCTGACGTCGAACTCGTAGAACCCCAGCCCGGCTCTCCCGACATGGTCTTCACCGCCAACGCCGGCCTCGAGCGCAACGGCATCGTCGTCCTCAGCAGCTTCTTCCACTCCGAGCGTCAGGCCGAAGAGCGGCACTTCCGCCGCTGGTTCCACGACTCCGGCTACACTGTTCTCGGCATGCCCCGCGAAACACCATTCGAGGGCGAAGGCGACGCCCTCTTCTCCACTGACGGCACCCGCCTCTGGGCCGGCCACGGTCCTCGCACCGCTCCCACCAGCCACCCCTATCTCCGCAAAGCCTTGAAGGTCGAGGTCGTCTCTCTCCATCTCATCGACCCACGCTTCTACCACCTCGACACCTGCTTCGCCCCGCTCCAGGGCGGCTACATCATGTACTACCCCCAGGCCTTCGACGTTACCTCACGCAATAAGATCGAAGCCTTCTATCCATCCAGCAAGCGAATCATCATCAACGAAGCCGACGCCGTCCGCTTCGCCTGCAACGCCATCAACATCCGCCGCACCATCATCCTCAACGACATCAGCAGGGAACTGACCACCCAACTCGAATCAAGAGGCTTCCACGTCGTTCAAGTCGCATTAGGCGAATTCCTAAAAGCCGGAGGCGCAGCCAAATGCCTCGTCATGAGGCTAGACCCCAGGCAATTGCAACGTAAGTCTTTACTGACAGGGAAAACTAGCCGAGACCACTTGCTATGCCTCACCCCACCTGAGCCAATGCCTGCTTCGTCACCCTCTGTTTCACAGACTCCAAGCCCTTCCACGGATCCTTCTTGAGCCGCGCCCTCCACTCTGCGAACTCCGCCACGCGAAACACCGGACGCTCCTTCAGCTTCAACTCCGCCCAACTCAGCGGCATCGAAACCGGCCCTCCCACCCGTGCCCTTGGCGAGTACGGAGCCACCGATGTCGCCCCCCGTTCATTCCGCAGATAGTCCAGATAGATCTTTCCTCTTCGGGCCGACTTCGTCATCTTCGTCAGATACAGCGCCGGATTCGCCTTCTCCATCGCCAGCACTACCCGATGGGCAAACTCCTTTGCCTCCGGCCACTCCATCTCAGGCTTGATCGGTGCCACGACATGCAATCCCTTGCCCCCGGTCGTCTTTAGAAAACTCTCCAGTCCCATCTTCTTCAACCGAGCTCGAACCTCTGCAGCCGCATCCGTCAGCACCCCCCACTCCAGCGACTCATCCGGATCGAGGTCGAAGATTAATCGGTCTGGCCGCTCCAGATCGTCATTCCTCGATCCCCACGGATGAATCTCCAGAACACCCATCTGGCCAAGCCCTGCCAGAGCCTCTGGCGTGTTCAACGTGATGTACGGCTCTACCTTTCCATTTTTGTCCGCGACATCCACACTTCCCATCCCGTCTGGGAGCATCGAGGTCACATGCTTCTGGTAGAAGCAGGGCTTCCCCGCGCCATCCGGGCAGCGCACCAGGCTCACAGGCCTATCCGCAATGTGTGGCAACATCCACTCCGCCACGGCCCAGTAGTAGTCCGCCAGCATCTGCTTCGTCATTCCCGATTCAACATCCAGCACCTTCTCAGGATGAGTCAGACGAACCGGCGCATGTTCGGTGTCCTCTGTAGCGACCTTCTTCGCCGCCACGCTCCCGCTTGCTTCCACATGATGCGATGCACCCGTCTTCCTGTGCCCAGATCCCTTGGGCTTCGGTGCAGTGACAACATCCTCCCGCACAACCTCGTTGGCGGCCTTGTCCTCCCGCACTCCGAGAAACGCCGCCTGCCGTACCAGGTCATCCGCCGTCCATGTGGCAAAGCGAACTTGCACGACCATCTCCGGCTTCACCCACACGGCTGCCCGTTTCGCATCGCCCGGCAGTCGCGCGAACGGTGTTGTCTTCTGCTTCAGTGCCTCCAGTTTCTCCCGCAGTATTCGATGCGTCTTCTGCGTAAATCCCGTCCCCGTCCGTCCTGCATAGATCAAGTCGCCGTCTTTGTAGTACCCCAATAGCAAAGCACCCACGCCGCGTATCCCATTCGAAGGCAGGGTGTATCCACCCACCACAAACTCTTGCTCATACAGGCACTTCATCTTCAGCCAGTCTCCGCTTCGCCCAGCCGAATACCTCCCCTTTGCCCTCTTCGAAACAATCCCCTCGGCATGAAGCTCACAGGCCTTATGAAACAGCTCCTGCCCATCTGTCTTCAGATGCTCGCTCACTCGCAGCAGATCCTCATCCGACCCAGTCAGCACATCCCCCAGCAGGGCCTTTCGCTCCTCCAGCGGCAGTTCGCGGACATTCCTTCCATCCACATGCAGCAGGTCGAAGCAGAAGTACGTCAACACATGCTTCGCGCCCTCCTGCATCGACGCCTGGAGATCCGCGAAGTTCGTCGTCCCGTTCGGTGCCAGCACGACCACCTCGCCATCGAGCGTCACCTTATCCACTGCCAGCTTCGAGACCTCATTCGCCACCGCGCGCACCCGCGTCGTCCAATCCAGACCCGTCCGCGTCAGCATCTGCACTCCCGCGCCATCCTTCCGCGCCTGCATCCTGTACCCGTCCAGCTTCAACTCATGCAGCCAGCCCTCACCCGCCGGAGGAGTCACGGAATGCAAGGCCAACTGCGGAGGAAGAAACTCCGGCTGATGCTCCGATGGCAGTCCCTTCAGCCGCTCAGTCAACTCCCGCGTCTTACTCAATTGCGCGGCTCGCCTGCTCGAGGAAGGGTGTCGCGGAACAATCTCGAACTTCTTCCCAACAGCCGATGACCCGGACGACGTCCCAACCTCCTTCGCATCCTGCCGGTACCAAGCCCTCCCCTTGCCGGCAGTATCCTTCGAGTTCCAGACATGGTCCTCGCTGTGGGCAATCTGCTCGATCGAGCGCCCCGTCACCACCGAGTTCGGCTCTTCCTCCGTCACTGGGGGATCGTCCTTCCCCCGTTCAAACTCATCGTGTTCCTTGATCAGCAGCCAATTCGGCTTCTTCTCCTTCGCCCACTTCCCACCCATCCGAATCAGCGCCCACTTGCCCTTCATCTTCGTCCCATGCAGAACGAACTTAAGACTCCCATCCCGCAGTCCGGCGTCCACATCCGTATGCCCGGCCTGCGGCTCCCACGTCCCCTGATCCCAAAGCATCACGGTCCCGCCGCCATATTGCCCGGCAGGAATGATCCCCTCGAACCCCCCATACTCCATCGGGTGGTCCTCCACCTGCACCGCCAGACGCTTATCCCCGGTAAAGTAGCTCGGCCCCTTCGCGCACGCCCAACTCTTCAGCACCCCATTCCATCCCAGTCTGAAGTCATAGTGCAGATGCGAAGCTGCGTGCTTCTGAATACAAAACGGCAACCCCTCACCCTTGGTCTTTGCAGAGCCCCCACTAGGCTCAGCCGTAACCTTGAAGTCCCGCATCGAACGATACCGCGCCAACTGCTCGTCTACAGCATTCGCTGCCGTGTCATCCGGTCTCTTCTTCGCCGCAGCCTTCTTCGCCGTCTTCTTGACCCCAGCCATCGCAAACCCCTAGACCCTTTGCTTCAGCTATGCAGACTTCCTCCGTCCAGAAGCGCCCTTCACCAGAGCGATACCCTTCTCTTCAGCCGTCTTTGCTGCTGCCGGGGCCTTCGCCGACGCGGCAGGCTTCTTCTTCCCGGAAGCAGCTGCCGGTGTAGTCTCACTCCCCACGCTCTTCCGCAGCGCATCCATCAGGTTGATCACCTGCCCGCGTCGTGGGGCAGCCTCCTCATCCTGCGGTATAGGAGCGTGACGAATCTTCGCCTCCACCAGCTCCTTCACCGCAGTCTCGTATCCATCCTTGAACTTACTCGGATCGAACTTAGCCGCCTTCCGCTTGATCAGATCCATCGCCAGTCCCAGCGAGTCCGCATTCACCGCGACCTTCTTGATCTCCTTGAAGTACTCCGCCGGATCGCGCAGCTCCTCCTGATACCGCATCGTGTATCCCATCATCCCGCCCAGCTTGTCGTCATCGGTCGCGGTAATGGCGATCACATGCTCGCGCCCGCCAAACGCAATCTTTCCCACAGCCGCCTTCTTCGTCTTCTGCAGCGCCTTGCGCACCACCGCAAACGCCTCCGCCTGCACATCATCCTCCGGGACGATGAAGTAGGGCTTCTCCAGATACTCGGGATCCAACTCCTCCACCCCGACAAACTGTGTCACTTCGATCACATGCTTCGATGGAACCCGCAGTTGCTCAAGCTCCTTCGGCTCGATCGTGACGTACTCGCCCTTGCGGTACTCATACCCCTTCACGATCTCGTCCTTCTCCACCGGATCCGCAGCTTCGCCAGGATTATCCTCGACAGCGCTCGCCAACACCTTCTGGTGTCGAACTCGCTCGCCCGTCTTCCGGCTTATCTGATGAAAGCGAATCTCACTCTTCGACTCGGTCGCTACAAACAGCTTCACCCCAAACGACACAAGCGATATCTGAATCTGCCCAGACCAATAAGGACGTGCCACGAAAGTACCTCGCTGAGACGGAGAACTCCGCCTGTAACTTGAGATTCCTCACTATAGCCCTAAGATGCCTAATCTTGCGACGAACTTTACTGTTGGCAAACTCATCAATAACCGCAAAAACACTAGTGATTCCATCATCCAGTTACCGTCAGGCATCCTCTAGGCGAACCGCAGATAAGCCCGTCCTGCCGTCGAGAACCGCGCCTCCGCAGCCGATCCAGCCGTCGCCAGCGTATTGCCGGTCCAGCTTCCCGTCGTAATCCAGTCGCCCTTCTTCAACCCCTCCGTCCGGGTCGCGCCCTCATTGGCCAGGTAGGGAAGCAGCCGCAGAAAGTCCCCCGACGTATTCGATCCCGTCCGCTCTACTCTAACTGTCCCATCGACCGCCAGAGTGACGCTCTCCTTCGTGAAGTCGATGCTCTGCCAGTCCGGCACTGCCTCTCCATAGACGAATCCGCCATGCATCGCCAGATCCGCAATCGACGTCAGTTTGGAGGCCTGCGCCGGATCGACCAGTGCCGTCTCGAGGACCTCAATCGCCGGGTGGCAGCTCGCAATCGCGGCGATTACCTCTTCTCGCGTATAAGGCGTAGCCCTCGGAGGCAGGTCCTTCCCCATCTTGAAGGCGATCTCCGCCTCTAGTCCCCGATACCGATGCGTCAGCCCTCGCATCTCACATCCACTGCACGAGATCCACGCCGCCGGCATTGGTGCGAACGAAGGCGTCGCGTCCGGCGTAGGGGCTCCGATCTTCCATCCGCCGATCGCCTCATACGCCCACGACATCCTGTCCTGAACGAAGTATGCCTCTTCCAGATTGTTTGGTCGCAAATCCTCTGGAAGGTCCATGATCGGCTTGCATGTCCTCCGGGCATCGAGCAACATATCCGCCGCATCCATCAGTTGTCGTTCCTGCGCACTGTTTATCATCCACACAGTTTGCACCAACTCACCCATCTCTGTCTCGCCACAATCCTTCAGCACTTGCCCATCCAATTCCCACGCAGCGGCGTAATGTAACCAGTAGCACCCCAACCGAGTCTTATAGACAGCCTCGGCCGCAGGAAAGGGAACCACGCCACCATGCTCGTCCGCAAGTCTGCCAGCTTCGACTCCACCCTCCGCTCCTCCGACATCACCCCTAAGGACGCCGCAGAGAAATATCAACAGGACCGTCGTCGCTTCCTCACCAGAGCCGCCGCCCTCGGCGCAGGCGCCCTCACCGCTACGCATCTGCCGTCCCTGCTGAACCCATCGCAGACCGTCCACGCCGCCGACAAGCTACAGGCGGCCCCCAGCAAATACACCACCACCGAGAATCAAACCCCCTTCAACAAGGCCACCAGCTATAACAACTTCTACGAGTTCGGCACGGACAAGTCCGACCCCGCCAAACACGCCCAAACCCTTCACACCCGTCCCTGGACCGTGCAGGTCACCGGCATGGTCAAGAAGCCCCAGACCCTCGACATCGAAAACATCATGAAGTACCGTCCCATCGAGAGCCGCCTCTACCGCCATCGCTGCGTCGAGGCCTGGTCCATGGTCATTCCCTGGGACGGCTACTCCCTCTCCGACTTCATCAACTTCTGCGAGCCTCTCCCCAGCGCGAAGTACGTCCAGTTCACCACCCTGCTCGACCGCAAGCAGATGCCCGACCTCCCCGGAGGCTACGACTGGCCCTACACCGAAGGCCTCCGCCTCGACGAGGCCATGAACCCCCTCGCCCTGCTCACCTTCGGCTGCTACGGCGAAACCCTTCCCAATCAAAACGGTGCCCCCATACGCGTCGTCATGCCTTGGAAGTACGGCTTCAAGAACTGCAAGTCCATCGTGAAATTCCACTTCACCGACAAGCAGCCCAAGACCACCTGGAACCAGATCAACTCGCAGGAGTACGGCTTCTACTCGAACGTCAATCCGTCCGTGAACCACCCCCGCTGGACTCAGGCCCGCGAGCGCCGCATCGACAGCTCAGCTTTCCCCAAGACCATTCCCACCCTGCCCTTCAACGGCTACGCCGATCAGGTAGCCAACCTCTACAATGGTATGGACCTCAAGAAGTTTTACTAGTAGTAGGTTCACTGACTCACTTATCGTTCCCTCTCCCCAACTTCGTTCTCTTCAGACCTTCACCCTCCAGCACGGAGGCTTCTAACAGAGAACGGAATATCGAGAACCGAGAACCGAAGACCCAAGCCAGCCCATGTCCAGACGAGCCATCATCACCATCAAAGCCCTGCTCCACGTCCTTTGCCTTATTCCCTTCGCCTGGCTCCTGCACTTCTACACCTCCGGCGCCCTCGCTCTCAACGCCGACCCCGTCAACTACATCACCCACTTCACCGGCGACTGGGCGATCTATCTCCTCCTCGCCTCCCTTGCCATCACCCCCCTCCGCCGTCTCTCGCCGAAGATTGCCTGGCTCATCCGTCTCCGCCGCCTCGTAGGTCTCTACGCCTTCTTCTACGCGACACTTCACCTGGCCACCTATATCTTTCTCTTCTCCGGCTACGATCTCCCCACTGTCCTGGGCAGCATCCGCGCCGGCCATCCCGGTGTCATTGTCGCGGAGTGGAAGGTTGTCTGGCCCAATATCCTTGATGACCTCCTCAAGCGCCGCTTCATCCAGGTAGGCTTCTTCGCCTGGGTCATCCTTCTCGCCCTGGCTGTCACCTCACCGGCCTTCATCATGCGAGCCATAGGAGGCAAGAACTGGCAACGCCTCCACCGTCTTGTCTACGTCGCCGCCGGTGCTGCCGTCATCCACTTCTGGTGGCTGGTAAAGACCGGTGTCCGCACCCCTTGGAAGGTCACGGCCGTCCTGACCGTCCTGCTCCTCGCCCGACTCGCATACACCACCCTTAAACGCCTGCGCACCCCAGACCAATCTCGCACCCTGACCACCCAGACTACAAAAAGCTGAAAACCGATCCACCATTGCAGTTGCCTTTCTGTCTCCGCCAACGCTTCTGTCTTCGTCTCTGTCTTAGCCCCTGTCTTTGTTGTTGTCTTCGCTCTTGTCCTTGTCTTTGTCGTTGTCTGTTTCCGCTGTCATCCTGACCCTGAGCTTGTCGAAGGGGAAGGATCCCGAAGGTCTTGATTCGCCACAACCGTCCGGGACCTTTCCAACAACAATTCCACGGCTGTTGTCTGTTCTCTCCCACCGCCCCAAAATCCCTGTCAAGCCCCCAACCCGCCTAACCTCATACAAACAAAGGACATCCGCGTGGCATACTAGTTTCCCCTAATTCGCTACAATCAATACAGAATCAAAGGAAGCCCCGGTCAAAAGGCCGGGGCTTTCCCATTAGCACCCGTAACTCCAATCAGGAGACGACTTTGGACGTAACTTATTCAGAATGACGAATTTACAGGCATCAATGTCTATAAGGCATTGAATAGAAGGAACTTACGCACAAAGTACCCAGGGGGCGTACCCCCCTCCAAGAGGCATGAAAACACCACGAGACGATACGATGCCTGTACACGCAACTTCCCCTATCGAACCAAGGTCTAATCAGGGAGAACGAGGCCCATCCATGCGCAGACTCCTCCCCGCCGTCCTTATCCTCGCTGCACTTGCGCCTCGTCTCTCTGCGCAGGATATGAAGAAATCCCCCCACCCGGCCACAGCCAGAGCGAAGCCCCCCGTCGTCAAAAGATCCGCCCCTCTGATTCCACTCACCAAGCGCGAAAAAGTCGTCCAGCTCCTCAACCGCTTCACCTTCGGCCCGCGTCCCGGAGACGTCGAGAAGGTCCTCGCCCAGACTCCCGAGAGCTGGGTCGAGCAGCAGCTCGACCCATCCGGCATCAGCGACGCAGCCGCCGACCGCCGCCTCGCTGACTATCCCACCCTCAGCATGTCCCCCGATCAAGCCCTCCTCACCTTTCCCGATGGCCCTACGCTCCAGTCTGTAGGCGAAGGCAAGCGTCCCTACCCCTCCGACCCCGGTCTCGCGGCCGTATACGAGGTTCTGATCTCCAAGCTCTATCGCGACAGCGACCTGAAGAAGCTCGGCCCCGACGGAAAACTGATCCTCCACCAACCCACTGAAGCCGAATTAGCCGCCCAGAAGAAGGCGGACCAGGCCACCGCAGCCCGCATCGCCAGAGACCTCTACGCCCTGCCGAAGAGCCAGCGAATGGCTGCCCTCATCAAGCTCCCCGTACCCGAGCGCATCGCCTTCACCTCCTATCTCAGCGGAGACCTGCGGGCCCCCATCCTCAACGACTTCACCCCTCATGAGCGCGAACTCTTCAGAGGTATGAACGCCGACATTGGAGCTGGCTTCCTGACCATCCACGAGCTCACGGAAGCAAAGTTTGTCCGTGCCATCCTCTCAGAGCGCCAGCTTCAGGAGGTGATGACCGACTTCTGGTTCAATCACTTCAACGTCTACATCGGCAAGGACTCCGCCGTCTGGTACACCTCCAGCTACGAGCGCGACGCCATCCGCAAACACGCTCTCGGCAAGTTCCGCGATCTCCTCCTCGCCACGGCCACCAGTCCCGTCATGATGGTCTATCTCGACAACTGGCAGTCGATAGGCCCCAATTCCATCGCCAATGGAGTCAACCCCACCAATCCCAAATCGAGGATGGGCAACCGCGGTCTCAACGAAAACTACGGCCGCGAGATCATGGAACTTCATACGTTAGGGGTCAACGGAGGCTATACCCAGACCGATGTCACTGCACTCTCCACAATCCTCACCGGCTGGACCGTAGAACGTCCCAACCAGGGTGGTCCCTTTCAGTTCGATCCCAAGCGCCACGAGCCCGGCCCTAAACAATGGCTCGGCCATACCATCGGAACCGACACCGTCGCAATCCCCGTCACTCCAGACAGCAATCGTCCTCCAGGTATGAACGAAGGTATACAAGCCCTCACCCTGCTCGCTGCCAGTCCCAAGACAGCGCACTTCATCAGTTACAAACTAGCCCAGCGCTTCGTAGCCGACGAGCCCCCACCCGCCCTCGTAGACCGCATGGCCGCCACCTATCTCTCCACCGACGGCGACATCAAGGCCATCCTTCGCACCCTCGTCCGATCGCCCGAGTTCAACTCCAGGAAGTACTTCCGCAACAAGGTCAAGACCCCCATGGAGTTCCTCGCCTCCGCCTTCCGTACCACCGCCACCGATCCCGTCAGCCCGGACGCCCTCAGCAACACCATCAGGACCATGGGCATGCCGCTCTACTTCGCCCTGCCGCCTACCGGCTACTACATCACCGCCGATCGGTGGATGAATGCCAGCGGTCTCATCGATCGTCTCAACTTCGCCTATGCCCTAACCACCAACAAATTCAGCAATCAGAAGTTCGACTCCACTCGCGTCCTCGCTCTCGGCCTGCTCTCTCAGCCAACGGCGACGTCGCCCTCGCAGAACGCATCCAGCACCACTCGCCCAAAGTATGCCGAAGCTCTCCTCACCAACGGCGGCGCAAACATTCCGTTGCCGACCGACTCCGCCGGCTCAGATACAGCTCTACGCGTTCTCGAGTCCACCCTCATTGGCGGAGAGGTCTCCCCCCAGACCAACCAGCTCATCCACAAACAGATCGGTCAGCTCACCACTCCCGCCACCCCACCCACCGAAACCCTGAATCTCCTCACCGCGCTAGTCATGGGCAGCCCCGAGTTTCAACTTCGCTGACCCAACGACTACGGATCGCCGTCCATTCGCGAAGATCCGTAGTCATTCGCGAAGATTCGAAGATTCGAAGACCCGTAGTCGAGATCGAGCGCTACCCCTTCAACGTAACCGTCACAGCCTTCATCTGCGCCCGAACCACCAGCTCCGCCGCCAACAGAGCCTGCGTCTGGTCCTGCGCCGTATGCGTCCGATTCACCACGTCCGACACAAACTGCGGCCCGAACGGCAGAGGCACATTGTTGCAGTCGATATACCGTGCCTGCGCCTTGTCCACGATGAATAGATTGTTCCCCTTCTTGTCCCTGGCAACGTCCGTATACTTCCGCACTTCGATATACCCATCCGTCCCCAGGATGAACAGTCGTCCATCTCCCCATGTTCCCAGTCCGTCCGGCGTAAACCAATCCAGCCGAACATACCCGAAGCCGCGATCCCCTCGCAGCATCATGTCACCAAAATCCTGAAACTTGGGCTTCTCCTTGTGGTTCACATTCGACACCTGCGAGGCGACAACCTCTGCCTCCGTCGATCCCGTGTAGTACAGGAACTGGTCCACCTGGTGCGACCCTATGTCCGTCAGAATCCCACCATAGCGTGCAGGATCCCAGAACCACTCCGGCCTCCCCCCCGCACCTCCCGCATAGGGGTCCGCCCCGCGCTGAACAATCTGATGCGGAGCGATATTGATCGTCTGGATCACTCGCCCGATCGCCCCTGCCTTCACCAACTCCCCGGCCTTCACAGCCGCCTTTACCTCAAACCGCTCGCTGTAAAGAATCCCGTAGATCCGCTTCGTCTCCGCGATTGTCTTCCTCACCTCAGCCAGCTGTTCCAATGACGTCAACCCTGGCTTATCGCTCAGATAATCCTTGCCCTTCTTCATCACCCGAACGCCCAACCCAGCCCGTTGATCGGGAATCGTCGAGCTCAGCACCAACTGAATCGAAGAGTCATCCAGGATTGCCTCCTCCGAAGCCACCATCTTCACGTCAGGAAACCTCTTCTTGAACGCCGCTACCTTATCCGGCTCCGCCCCATAGGCTGAAACCAGCACTCCACCGCCCCGTTGAATAGCCCCCACCATCCCATAGATGTGGTCGTGGCTTATCCCGCACACCGCAAACTTGATCGAATACTTAGGCTTGGCCTCCGCATCCTGTCCCGGTTCCGCGATCTCGTGAACCACATGCGCCGCGTCAAAGTCCATCGCGAACGCCGGCATCGCCGCCATCAGGCCCGCCGAGCCCAAAACTCCACCTGCCGCGCCCTTCAAAAATGCTCGCCGCCCTACAGCCTCTTGACTCATCTTGACCCTCCATATGACTTCATTCTTAGTTCAAACAAAATACGTTGTAGCACAAAGCCTTTGCAAACCGAACGTCTTTCGCTAAGGATATAACCGCTCCTTCAGCCAGCCATCCTCTATTCGCGAAAACAAGAAGCGGTCATGCAACCGGTCTGGCCCATTGACCCAAAACTCCACCCGTTCCGGCCGCAGTACATACCCTTTCCAGTACTCAGGCCGAGGAATCTCCTCTGGATACTGTGCTTCGCACGCAAGAACCCGCTCCTCCAGCAACCTTCGACCCTCCAAATGGCGACTCTGCTCCGAGGCCGCTGCCCCCAGCTGACTCATCCTCGACCGGCTCTGAAAATACTCGTCCGCCTCCGCCGCCGGCAGCTCCGTCACTCGACCCTCCACCCGAACCTGCCGTTGCAGACTCTTCCAGTGGAAGCACATCGCCGCACGCGGATTCTGGCCGAGTTCCACGCCCTTCCGGCTCTCTGAATTCGTATAGAAGGCGAACCCCCGCTCATCCAGCTGCTTCATCAAGACCATCCGCACGCTGGGTGCGCCATCTGCCGTTGCCGTAGCAAGTGCCACCGCATTCGGGTCGTTGGGCTCCTTGGCCTCCGCCTCCTTCATCCAAACGCGGAACAGCCCAATAGGGTCCTGCGTTGCCTCTAGTTCCATCAAGTCCATGACCGTCGTACCTGCTTCCACCAAGTCTACAGACGTGCCGTTCCCTGGTCGCATCAACAATCCAAGGTTGGCTGACAATCTAGATACAGCGCGCAAATGCCTCAACACCGCAGCGGCGTTCGCTCGTAGAATCAGGGTGTTCCTCTGAGATAAATAAGTTGATCAGCTCCAGCAGACAGGTTCGGCGACGTGCTTTGCCATGCGGTCAATGGATCCTCGTCGCTATGCTGCTCCTTCTCTTTGGACCGACCAGCGCCGGCGCACAACACTTCACCTTCCGCCACTATGGCCAGGACGAGGGCCTGCGCAATCTCGATGTCTTCAAGGTCATCCAGGATGAGGCGGGAGTTCTCTGGATAGCCACGGAAAACGGTCTCTTCCGCTATGACGGCTCCGAGTTCCAACACTTCGGCGCACACGACGGCATTCAGGAGACCCTGATCCTCTCGCTCTTCCAGGATGCCTCTGGCCGCGTCTGGATCACCACCAACGACCATATATATTTCCTCTCCGGCAATCGCTTCGAAGCCGTTCCCACCGGTTCCATCACGCTCCAATTAGGAGTCGGCCAACGCTTCACCTCGCTCGATCCCCAGCATCTTCTCCTCCTCAATCGCGGTTCTTTGCTGCTTGTTCAGCAGACCGGCCCACAGAACCAGTGGAAGGTCGCTCCGTACTTCGACACCGGGCAGACAGCAGCACACCCCGAGTTGGCAAAGCTCCACAGCGTCTTCGTCGACCACGATGGAGTCCTATGGCTGGGTTGTGGCGACGCCATCTGCCGTGTAAAGGGAGCTCAGGTCCAGATCATGGGCGAACAGCAGGGCGTCTCTCAGGAGGCATGGCTTTGCTTCTATCGCGATCAATCCGGCACGCTGTGGAGCCGCAGCTCCAAACACATTCGCGTCCTCGCTCCAGGAACCAGCCAGTTCGTCCCACGCGATATCTCTCCGACGTTATTCTCCCCCTATGCAGGCGCGGGACTCCTCACCTTTGCCGAAGACTCGCGTGGCAACGTCCTCACTCAGACCGATACCGGTATTGCGCGTTGGGATGGGGACGAGCGCAACTGGCAGACCTTCGATCGCTCCAACGGCCTGGCCTTCGATGGCATCAGCACCATCCTTCGCGATCGGCAAGGCTCCATCTGGATCAGTACCCGCGGACACGGCCTCTATCGATGGCTTGGCTACGGCGAGGTCGAAAACTGGACCATGGCCCAGGGCCTGCACAGCGACACCGTTTGGCGCATCTTCCGTGATCGCCAGAAGAGCGTCTGGATCGCAGACCAGTATCAGGTCACCCAGCTCGACGATGCCGCCAAACGCATCGTGACGCCCCCTGCGCTTATTAAACAGGATCTTCGCCAGGGCGTAGGCTTCGCGCAATCGCAGGACGGCGCACTGTGGATAGCCGACATAGCCGGTAGTCTGGTGCGCTTCGTACCCAGCACCCAGCGCATCACCCTCCAAGCCAGACTTCCTGACCAGGTCCGCGTCTTTACCGATTCATCGCATCGAATTTGGCTCTGCACCCGCGACGGTCTCTATGTCGTTCGTACGCCGGATCGCGATCCCTCCGTGGAGAAGGTGAAGGATCCACTCGTCTCGACCGACGGGTTTGCCGATGCGGCTGAAGATTCCAGGGGCAATCTCTGGTTTATCTCCGATGGCCATCTGTACCGGCTCGCCGGAGATCGCTGGTCTGAGATCGCCATCGAGAAGCGCCTTATCCGTGGTCAAATGCGCGGCATAGCTGTCGACTCTGACGGCACGCTCTGGATTGGCGGGGGCCTCTCCAGTCTGCTCCATCTTCGTGTCGAGGGCGATCAGGCTCATACTCTCGCAATCGTCACCCCTCCAGAGATCGTCTCCAGCGATATTCAGATCGTCCGCTTCGATCAGCGCGGCTGGCTATGGGTTGGCACGGATCTCGGTGTCAACGTCTTCGATGGAGTCAATTGGAAGCTGCTCACCACCCAGGACGGCCTCATCTCCAACGACACCGATCAGGGAGCCTTCTTTGCCGACCCCGACGGTTCCGTATGGATCGGAGCCAATGGCGGTGCCATCCATCTGCTCCACCCCGAGCACCTCTTTACCCAATTCCCCTTGCAGCTCTCCTTCAAATCCGCCACCCTGGGCGACCGAGCCCTTAGCCTCACGGGCAAGAGGAGCATCTGGCGCTGGCTCGATGCTCCTCTGGATATCGCCTTCACCTCGCTCAACTTCGACCGTTTAGGCTCCCTGCAGTTTCGCTATCGCCTCATCGGGTTGGAGCCGGACTGGAGTCAAACCACGGAACATCGGCTGCACTATCCTGCCATGGCTCCCCGCAGCTATCGCTTCGAGGTACAGGCGGTCGATCCGAACCGGCACAATCAATCCGAGGTCTTGTCTCTCGAGTTCACAATTCGCCCACCCTGGTGGCGCACACCGCTCTTCTATCTCCTGCTGGCCTTTCTCGCCTTTGCGTTCGGCCGTCAGCTCTGGCGCTGGCGAACCCAGCGACTCGTCAGGAAGCAGCAGATATTGCGTCATCTGATCGCCCAGCGAACCAGGGAACTCGAGGAGGAAAAGATTGAGCTGGTCGCCGCTCGCGAAGCCCTCCGCCAGCAGGCCACTCGTGACTCCCTTACCGGACTCTGGAACCGATCCGCCATCTTCGATATCCTCGAGCGCGAGATGGAGCGAGCCTTTAGGGAGGGGTCGCCGCTCGCCGTCGTTTTGGCGGACATCGATTTCTTCAAGAAGGTCAACGACACCTTTGGCCACCTGGCCGGCGACTCCATCCTGCGCGACACCGCCCAAAGAATGCTCGATAACATCCGACCCTACGACCTGGTCGGCCGTTATGGTGGGGAGGAGTTCCTCATCGTGCTGCCGGGCCTTCCCGCTCAAGACCCCTTCTCGCGTCTTAAGCAACTCCAGCAGGCCATCTCACAAGAGCCATTCGTCTACGGTTCGGAGTCGATCCATGTAACCTCCAGCTTCGGTGTCGTCTGGATGGATCTACCCAACATGAACGTCGAAGATATGGTGCGCTGCGCCGATGAAGCCCTCTACAAAGCCAAAGCCACAGGGCGTAACCGCATCGTCTACTACACCCATTCCACCGAAGACGAATACACCGGAGGCCTCTGCACTCCCGACTAGGTCATCCACCTAACCTTTGCTCATTACCGTTCGCCCACCCAAGATCCCGGGTACCGCGTACCGGCTGCCAAGTACCCAGCACCGAGTACCCAGCACCAAATACCAAGCACCGTACCAAGCACCGGGTACACAGCACCGAGTACCAAGTACCGGGTGCCCCATCTTTGCAGTTTTATCGCGAAGGGTGGGAAGCTATACCTTCACTCAGTCAGTCGTTGCTGTTGTAAGTTGTTTTTGCTGTTGTAAGTTTTTGCTGTCATCCTGAGCGCAGCGAAGGACCCCGAAGGTCTTCATGGGCTACAACCGACAGACCTTTTTCAACAACAACTCCCACCCTCCCTGTTGTTATCCGTCCCCCACATTAAAAACTGTCAAGCCCCCCAGCCCCAAAATAAAACTAAGACTCATGGATAACTAAAACAAAAAAAGGTACTTACGCTTCAAAAAAAAATTCCCGAAAACTGCCGATTAGTTTTGCTCGATTAGCTATACTAGATACATAGATGAAAAACCCCGGCCTAGAAGCCGGGGTTTTTCATTTAACCAAACAAAAGAGATAAACCCTTTAGAAAGACGAGTTTACCCGTAACCCCTTTATATGGACGAATTTAGCGACATATACCCCAGTTATCTTACACAAAATGAAAGACTTGCCTCCACAGTACCCCCCGGGGGGAGGGGGGTACCTAACGCCCATGATTCGTCAAAGTGCCAGTCTGCAGCTTAACCAGTTCAGGCTCGGCAAACCTGCTCGGTCCGAGTACTGCGATCTTTGGCAAAGGCCCACGCACCATCGCCACCTCGTCGCAAGCGTACAGGCGAGGACAGGTCTGGCAGTCCTTGTAGATCTTGTCCGGCAATGCCGTACGATCCACAACCCTGAAGGCGAAGTGAAAGAAGAAGTCGGGAATCCGGGTAAACAGGCATACCGCCGTAACGCCCTGATCCTCTGCCTCAGCCAGCAGAGCACGGAGCAGCTTGCCTCCGGCGCCCTGCCCCTTGGCCTCAGGCTTCACCACAATCGACCGCACCTCAGCCAGATGTGGTCCATACAAATGGAGGGCACCACACCCGAGAAACACGCCGCTCTCCGACTCTGCGACGGTAAAGTCCCGCACATTCTCGCAGATCTCAGCGTAGCTCCGGCGCAGCAGCGTCCCATCGCCCGACAGGGAATTGACCAAGTCGAAGATGTTCACCGCATCCGGCAGCTTGGCCTTCCGAACCGTGGCTCCCCCCACACGCGGCCTCGAAGAGGAGGTCGATTCACTCACGGCCATCTGGGAATAACTGGACAAAGACGATGTGCTCCTACACTAGTTTCGCAGATTTTTCCGCCAGAGGTTCGGATCCTGACGCAATCCGTCGCCTGGCATCTTCCAGGGCAGCACTCACCCGATGCCGTGCCGTGCCTCCGATAACGTCATGGCAGTCCAGCGTCGCCTCAAGCGAGACAGCCGAGAAGAAGTCCTCGGCAAACTCCTCTCCGAAGCCACGCAACTCGTCGAGCGTGAGTTCGTTGAGCTCGCGACGGGTCTCAAGGCCCAGCCGGACGGCATTGCCAACCTTCTCGTGCGCCTTGCGGAACGGAACGCCCTTGTGCGTGAGATAGGTCGCTGCAGCCATCGCATTGAGGTAACCGGACTGCGAGGCAACGAGCATTCTGTCGAAGCGGAAGCGCAGAGCGCGGGTAAAGGCAGGCAGCACGCTCAAGATGCCATCGATGGTATCGGCAGCATCGAAGACAGGCTCCTGGCCCTCCTGGAGATCTTTGTTGTAGGCGAGCGGCAGGCCTTTGATCAACGTGGCAAGCGTAGTTGCTGCCCCTAGCAGGCGGCCGGACTTGCCGCGAATCAGCTCGGTGAGATCGGGATTCTTCTTCTGCGGCATCGCACTCGAGCCGGTGGAGAAGGCCTCAGGCAGATCGAGGAAGCCGAACTCCGCGGTCGAGTGAAGGGTGAGCTCTTCGGCGAAGCGTGAGATGTGGATCCCGAGAGTCGCGAGCGCCTGGGTGAACTCGATGGCGAAGTCACGGTCGCTCGTAGCATCCATGCTGTTAGCCGTTGGCCCGTCGAAGCCCAGGGCTTGGGCTGCTATCGACCGATCAAGAGCGAGGGTTGCACCCGCAACAGCTCCCGATCCAAGCGGACAGAGGTTCATGCGCTTGCGGCAGTCGGCCAGTCGGCTGGAGTCACGCTCGATCATGCTGACGTAGGCGAGCAGCCAGTGAGCAACGAGGACAGGCTCCGCGCGCTGAAGATGGGTGTAAGAGGGCATGACGGCATCGCCCGCAGCTGTGGCGAGTTCGACGAGCGCACCGCACCAGTCATGTAGGCCCTCGACGGTTCTGTCGATGGCATCGCGGACGAACAGCCGCATGTCGGTGGCGATCTGCTCGTTGCGGCTGCGACCGGTGTGGAGCTTGAGGGCAAGACTGCCGATGGCTTTGGTGAGCTCCAGTTCGACGAAGTGGTGAATGTCCTCAGCCTCAGGCGACGAAGCAACGATGGCAGAACCAGCCGTCGCCTGCGGGATAACTGCGGCGAGGCCATCGAGCATGGTGACGAGCTCGGACTTCGTAAGAATACCTGCGGCAGCGATCATCCGCGCGTGCGCCGAACTGGCGGCTATCTCCTGAGGGAGAAGCCGCCAGTCGAACGGGAAGGAGCGCTGCCATTGTTCGAAGACGCTATCGAGCGGCTCGCGGAAGCGGCCGGCCCACATCTTGCTCACTTGACGACCGCCTTTTGCCTGCCGAGCACCTGAGCGCGGACACGGGCGGGGAGGCCGAGGATCTTAATGAAACCAGCGGCATCCTTCTGGTCGTAGCTCTCACCCATAGTGAAGGAGGAGAGATCGGCGGAGTAGAGGGAAAGGTCACTTGAACGGCTGACGACCGAGATGTTGCCCTTATAGAGCGCAAGCTTAACGGAGCCGGTGACATTCTCCTCGGTCTTGCTGAAGAAGGCATCGAGGGAATCACGCAGCGGTGTAAACCAGAGGCCGAAGTAGACAAGCTCCGCATACTTGAGGGCGAGCGACTCCTTGAAGTGAGCGGTCTCGCGATCGAGCGTGAGAGCTTCGAGCTGCCGAAGCGCTTCAAGAATGAGTGTGCCGCCCGGCGTTTCGTAAGCCCCGCGTGACTTCATCCCAACAAAGCGGTTCTCAACAATGTCGATGCGGCCAATGGCGTTGCGGCCACCGATCTCATTGAGAAGTTCGACGAGTTGTACGGGCGGAAGTGTCTGACCATCAACCGAAATGGGAGTTCCGTGTTCGAAGCCGATCTCGACAAGCTCTTCGCGGTCAGGAGCTTCTTGAGGTGACTTGCTCATGCGCCATGTAGTGGGATCGACAGGCTTGTCGGTACTCTCGAGCTCACCGCCCTCATGAGAGACGTGCCAGAGGTTGCGATCGCGGGAGTGGATCTTGGTGCGGCTGGCTTCGACCTGCACTCCATGGGCCTCGGCATAGTCGAGACAGTCCTCTCGAGAGACGAGGTTCCACTCGCGCCATGGTGCAATGACCTTCAACTCCGGGGCGAGCGCCTGGAAGGCATGCTCGAAGCGGACCTGATCGTTACCCTTGCCGGTACAGCCATGGGCAAGGGCGGTGGCACCTTCGGCGAGGGCGACCTCCACTTGGTGTTTAGCGATAATGGGGCGTGCGATGGAGGTGCCAAGCAGATACTTGTGTTCGTACACGGCACCGGCGCGGACGGTGGGGAAGACGTATTCCTTGAGGAACTCTTCCCGCAGGTCTTTAACGACGACCTTTTTTGCGCCGGTTGCGTAGGCCTTCGCAACCACAGCATCGATGTCTTCTCCTTGCCCAACATCTGCAACAAAGGCAATGACGTCATAACCGTAGTTTTCATTGAGCCACGGAATGATGATCGAGGTGTCCAGTCCACCTGAGTATGCGAGAACAACTTTCTGTGCCATGAGAGATCCTTTTGGTAGATGTTTGCGTTTCGTTAAGCTAACGAGGGACGTTTCCGCGCCTGTATTCCGCGGCTGCGGCTATTGGAGATCCGTTTCGCTCCTCCAAGGAGCATAAGTAGAAGAGCCTTTTGGGCATGCATCCGATTTTCGGCCTGATCGAAGACAACGGATTGCGGCCCGTCAAGCACAGCATCCGTTACCTCAGCATTACGATGGGCAGGAAGACAGTGCATAAATACGGCATCAGGCTGAGCGTGCGCCATAAGCGCTTCATTGACTTGATAAGGTTTGAAGATCGGCGCGCGTTTTGTCGCTTCATGTTCAAACCCCATACTTGTGCAGACATCCGTGTATACGGCATCAGCGCCAGTGACTGCTTTGATCGGATCATGCAGCAGCGTGATACTGCCACCGGTGGATTCACTGATCTCAATTGCTTTATGAATGATCTCAAGCTTCGGCGCGAAGCCCTTCGGAGAGGCCACACTGCAATGGGCCCCAAGTTGCGCTGCGGTGAGCATCAATGAATGGCAGACATTATTGCCGTCACCTACATACGCAAAATGCAGTCCTTCAGCCGAGCCAAAACGCTCTTCGAGCGTAAAGAAATCCGCGATTGCCTGGCATGGGTGTTCAAGATCCGAGAGAGCATTGATCACAGGAATTTTGGAGCACGCTGCCATCTCAGTAATGGTTTCGTGGGAGTAGGTGCGGAGTACAAGGATGCTCATCCACCGCTCAAGATTGCGGGCCATGTCAGCTAAGGATTCGCGTTCGCCAAGGGGAGACTGCGTCTGATCGACAAAGATCGCATTACCGCCAAGGGTGTTGATTGCCGCTTCAAATGTCAGACGAGTTCGCAGCGAAGCCTTTTCGAAAAACATGACCATCTGGTGGGCATCCAGCGCGTGTCTGAAGTCCTCCGGATGGGTCTTCACTGCATGAGCCAGTTCCATAATCGCTGCCATCTCCTGCACCGTAAGGTCCGCGATGGAACAAAGATCGCGCCCGCTCAGGCGTTTGGACGCTTCGCTGAAGGCCGTATCCGACTGAATTCCCAGAGTAACGGTGGGCTTGGCTGGAGTGATTTCTTCACTCCCTGCCTCTGTCGGCTTCGAGTTCATTACTACGGTTTTGCTACCCATGGGTTTGTTCTCCTGCTGGTGAGGCACCTGCATATGCTGCATTGGCTTTGAATATCTCGTCGAGTACATTGATAGCGAACTCAACGTGCTCTCGTTCAAGAATGTAAGGAGGCAGAAAACGAAGAACTGTATCGCTAGTCCTGTTAATGATGATGCGGCGCTCCATCATCTGCGCAGCTACTAGCTGCGCTAACTGTGCCGAATTGAGTTCAATGCCAAGCATCAAACCCATTCCGCGAATATCAACTATACAGTCATGGTGAGTCGCTAATCTTCGAAGTTCGTTTTGAAACAAACCACCGACCTCGCAAATATGCGCCAACTGGTCTTCCCGTTGCATCGTATCAATTACGGCGATCGCAACGGCACAGGCTAGAGGGCCACCACCGAAGGTTGTGCCGTGCATCCCTGGAGTGAAGGCGAGAGCAGCATCTTCCGTGCAGAGCATTGCGCCCATCGGAATGCCACCCGCGATCGGTTTGGCCAATGTTGTGACGTCGGGCAATATTCCATAGTGTTGGTAGGCAAACCACTTGCCCGTACGTCCAAGACCGCTCTGTATCTCATCCGCGAGCAGCAACGCACCGGTGGCGTTGCAGAGTTCGCGTGCCGCGGAGAAAAACTCTTTTGAGACTGGACGGATACCGCCTTCTCCTTGAATAGGTTCTATGCAGATGGCACAAACTTCGTTGGAAAACTTTGCCTTTAGATCCTCTACATCGTTGAAGTGGACGAACTCCACGCCCGGCATAACTGGCGCGAATGGGGCGCGGTACTTCTCTTTATGTGTCGTTGCAACGGAGCCCATCGAGCGTCCGTGAAAGCTATGTTCGAGTGCGAGAAATTTTGTGCCAATTTGTTTGTCATTGGCTCGTAGTCGTACAGCATGTGCGCGGGCTAGCTTCAGTGCTGCTTCCCATGCTTCGGTCCCACTATTGCAAAAATACACGCGATCGAGGCCGCTGATTTCTGTCAGGCGAAGCGCAAGATTCGCTGTTCCCTCATGGTAGTAGAGGTTCGATGTGTGTAACAGGCGAGTGCTTTGATAACGAATGGCCTCTTCGATTGCTGGATGCGCATATCCGAGCGCAGACACCCCAATTCCACTTAGCAGGTCGAGATAGTCATTGCCATCGTCATCGCGCAGATAGACGCCGTGTCCACTGACGAAGAGATAGGGATTTCGCTCGTATGTTTGGAGCAGCAACTTGCTCTCTGCCGCTTGGATCGATGCTAATTTCATGCGACCATGACCTCCGTTCCATCGTTTACCCTTGTAGAGCAGAGGTCTGGCAATAACAATGCCGACTCCGCAGGCAGGATGCGTACACGCTTTACTCCATGGGTTAAGGCTTGCCGGCAGGCATTTAGCTTCGGCAGCATTCCGCCGGAGACAACTTGCTGCTTTTCGAGCACAGGAATCTGTGACAGAGTGAGCCAGCGCATGACATTTCCATCCGCTCCCTTCACTCCAGGCACATCTGTCAGGAAGACAAGGGTATCCGCGCGGGTGCAGATCGCACATGCGGCAGCCATCTCATCTGCATTGATGTTGTAGTACTCACCATCAAAGCCCAAGGCAATCGATGAAATGACGGGTACAGCTCCCATTGTCCATATGGCTTCTAGCCAGCGCGGATCTGTGGCGGCAATCTCTCCAACGAAACCAAGATCTGGATTCGTTTTTTTCTTCCGAGCGCGAAATACATGTCCATCTCCGCCCGAAAGTCCAACGGCCGCCTGACCATGCGACCCAATGGCTGCCACGAGCGACTTGTTCACCCTGCCGGCCAAGACCATGAGCGCCGCATCCCGAGTCTCTGCGTCAGTAATGCGCAGCCCCGAAACAAACTCGCTCTTCTTGCCAAGTTGAGCCAGCGTGCGCGTCAACTGAACTCCGCCACCATGGACGACAGCGACTTGGTTGCCATCCGTGACAAGTTCTGCGATGGCCTTGCCGCATGCACGAAGTATTTTCGAGTCTTCAAGGGCCGCACCTCCTAGTTTGACGACAAATCTCACAGCAGGCCCTCCTGTTCTTCCCATCCGCACATCAGATTCATATTCTGTACCGCTTGACCGGCGGCGCCCTTCAAAAGATTGTCAAGACATGAAACCACGATCAACTTCTTGCCATCTGGTCCAAGCTCAAATCCAAGATCGCAGAAGTTGGTTCGGACAATATGTTGGATCTGTGGTAACTGCGGTGAGGTGTGCAGTCGGACCAGTGGGCTATTCTGATAGAAATCCCGAAAAACCGAGTTGATCTCGGTACGTTCCGTAGAGTTCTTGAGCCGTAGATAAATAGTAGAAAGTATTCCACGCGGAATTGGTAAAAGATGGGGTGTGAACTGAATCTGATCTGTCCCCAAGTGAAGCTGTTCAAGTAGTTCACCAGTATGGCGGTGACCAAATACTGCATAAGCTGAAAAGTTGTCTGCGGCATACATGAAATGAGTCTTTGGCGTTGCGGCTTTTCCAGCCCCACTCACACCAGACTTAGCATCGCAAATAATTCCATGGTCAAGATTGATTAAGCCAGCCTGTAGCAAGGGTGCGAGGGCAAGGATGATTGAAGTCGCGTAGCACCCGGGATTGGCGACTAGATGAGCTTTCTTGATTGCCTCCCGATGAAGCTCCGGGCACCCGTATACAGCTTCTGCCTGTAACTCTGCGGCAATGGCAGGATCGGCATCCTTTAGTCGATATACGTCACGATTGCGAGTCTCCTTCAATCGCCATGCCCCGCTCAGATCGATCACCTTGACTCCGTGCTTCAAGGCCTCAGGAGCCCATTCGCGCGATTGTTCATGAGGGGTTGCAAGAAACAGTATCTCTATGCCCGAGTCGATGATCCGGTCCCAACTGAATGGCAACACCGGATTTGACCGGTGGTCTCCTGCCATGGCTAATTGAGGATGAAGGTCTTCAAGATAGGTCGAGATCCCGGCCTCAGCCTCGCCTGTGCGGCCGAGGAACATGGGTGTCGTTTCACGTAGCCTCGGATGGTTCAGCAGGAGACGAGCAAGCTCGCCGCCAGCGAATCCGCTGACTCCCGTTACAGCCGTGAGTGGTGAGCGGCGTCCTGTTATGGCGGCCAGCTTACCGTCTTTTATCGTCGATATACCCTGTGCTTCTATGTTGAGGTTAGCCAATGTACCCTTCAATTCGTGCTTTTAATATCTTCCCATTGTCTTCATCGGGACAGATAATAAGTACCGTGTCATCTCCTGCGATGGTTCCAATAACCTCAGGCCAGTCTTCGTAATCGATCCCTGCTGCAATGGGTTGTGCGCCTCCAGTTGTCGTGATCAGGACCAGAAGATTAATTGCTTGTCGTACTTCAAGACCAAAGCTTTCAAGAACCTCACGAATTCCTGGTAGAGCATCTTCGTCTGTATCTGTACTGCCAGGAAGTGAATAGCCATCAGGTCCCTTGGACAGACGTAACTCGTGAATGTCACGAGAGAGCGTTGCTTGTGTAACATGGAAGCCACGCCCTGCAAGTTTTCGTCGTAATTCATCTTGATTGGTTACTGCCGTCTTCACAAGTAGTTCCCGAATCACGGCATGGCGTTGTTGTTTCATAAAATAATGTTTTACCTTTCAACTGGCCACGCGTCTTCACGAGGTGCTGAATTTGCGAAAGCAATTTTCTCCTCTATGCATAAATATACACTTTAATGTATATTTATGCATAGAGGCTCATTAGCATTTAGCCGCTCTCAAAAAAGGAAAGGTGCGTCTGACGAAGACATGCTGCTTCGTTCGACGTATAGTGAAGCATGGAACAGTCTCTCGCACTTGCTTTAAATTCGGGATCCAGAGTTTCCCGTGTATCTCCAAGGGCTCTCTCGTCTTTAATTGATGAGCGGTTCGATCATGACTCTTGTGGTGTGGGATTTGTGGCTGCGGTGGATGCTACGCCTTCCCATATGATTTTGCAGCAGGCGCTGACCGCGCTTGGCCGGCTCGCACACCGGGGCGCTACTGCTGCGGATGGGAAGAGCAGCGATGGTGTCGGGGTATTGGCGGGAGTGCCTCGGGCGCTCCTGATCCGCGCTGCCAATCTAGCAATTGATGAGAAACAGATCCTAGGTGTGGGGATGGTGCTGATTCCTACGGAAGAGACGCGTGCGGAGGGTCTTCTCGAGAGATGTCTGCTCTCGCATGACTTTAAGGTGCTTTGTTGGCGCGACGTACCTGTCCGGACTGAATATTTGGGTGAGATGGCATTAGCCACGATGCCAAAGATTCGGCAGATTCTTGTAGTTGACTCCAGTGATGAGCAGGAGACGATGGAGCGCAGGCTCTATCTTGCGCGAAAGCAATTTGAGCGTTCCCACGAGCGGGGAGATGTGACTGGGTATATCTGTTCGCTGTCTTCGCAGACGATTGTCTACAAAGCAATGTGTGCTGGAAGCTTTCTGGCTGATTTCTATCCAGATCTGGCAGCGGACGATTACGTTACTCCGTTTGCGGTGTTTCATCAGCGATATGCAACGAATACTTTGCCTACATGGCATCGTGCGCAGCCGGGTAGAACAATTGGACATAACGGTGAGATCAATACGGTATGGGGTAACCGTGCCCGTATGGCAGCTAGAGATTCAACGCTTCCAGTGGAGTGCAAGCCGGTCCTAACCCAGGGGGGGACAGATTCGACCAGCCTAGATGAGGCGATTGAACTGCTGTCAAAGAATGGGAGAACGCTGGCCGAGGCCATCCGGATGCTGCTCCCGCCCGCTGTCGAAGGCCACCAGTCATCGTCATTCCTGCGGTATCACACCGACTGTGCCGAGCCGTGGGACGGCCCTGCAGCGCTTGCCTTCAGCGACGGTCGCATTGTGGGGGCTGCACTCGACCGCAATGGTTTGCGTCCTTGTCGTTTCGCGGTTACGAAGGCTGGTCTGGTGGTTGCGGGGTCCGAGGCTGGCCTTGTCGATCTCGACCCGGAAGAAGTTACGCATAGTGGGCGGTTGGGGCCCGGACAGATGTTGGTCGTCGACTTGGTCAACCATAAAATCTATGAAGATGAGGCCCTTCTGGAACTTTTCGATGCTGGGGCGACTTATGCAAAGCTAGTCGAGGACACTCCGTTGTCACCTGCGGCAACCCACCCTGTCGAATCGGCAGCTTTGGCGATTATGCAAAAGGGTTTCGGATATACGCGGGAAGACGTGAAGATGATCCTGCAGCCGATGGCCACGGAGGGCAAGGACGCAGTGTGGTCGATGGGTGACGATACCCCTCTGGCCTTTCTAGCACGCTCTCCCCGGCCGATCTACGCCTACTTCCGTCAGCGGTTCGCGCAGGTTACGAATCCGGCGATCGATCCGTTGCGGGAGGCGTGCGTTGTCTCCCTACACACTCGGCTTGGCCCTTGGCCTCACCTGTTGGATAAGAATGCGCCTTTGCCTGGACTTTCGTTGCCTTCCCCGTTCCTATCCTTAGGGCAGGTCGAGGCTCTGCGGCAGCGACAGTATGCGCATGAGCCGGAACTGCGGCTGGCTGAGTTGCCTTGTGTCTTCAGTCCCAAGATTTCTCTGGTTCAGGCATTGGATGATCTGTGTATGCAAGCCATCGAGCTTGTTCGCAATGGTGCCCGTATCCTGTTGCTTTCGGATCGTTCGGTGAGTGTGGAGAAACTTCCTGTTCCCATGGCGATGGCGACCGGAGCGGTGCATCAGGCATTGGTCGGGGCTGGTTTGCGTACGCTTGCCGGATTGGCCGTTGAAGCGGGGGATTGCAGAGATATCCATCACGCGGCTGTGCTGATTGGCTATGGTGCCGGTGCGGTCTGCCCCTGGCTGGCCCTGGAGACAGGGATGAGCCTGGCACCAATTGGAACGGATGCCAACGAGGCTGAGCTCAAGATGCTGAAATCTCTGGATGCCGGATTGGCCAAGGTCATGTCCAAGATGGGTATCTCTGTCGTCGACAGTTATCGTGGCGCACACCTGTTCGACATTCTGGGATTGCACTCAAGCGTGGTAGAGCGTTGCTTTGTGGATACACCAGCGCCGCTCTCAGGGATTGGATTTGCGGAGGTGGAACGCCAGCTTCGCCAGACCTGGCAACCAGTCGATGCAAACGTTCCGGTCTCGGCCGATCTGCCCGACTACGGCTGGGTACGTTTTCGGAAGGCTGATGTGTCGGAGCCACATGCGTGGCAACCTCCAACTGTAAAGGCTCTACAGTCCGTAGTTGGGAGCGCGCGAAACGTTCCGCAGCCGATTGATCCTGCTGGTGCATTTGCGATCTACACGAGAGATGTGATTGCGCGAGATCCTGCAGTGCTACGAGATCTGCTTGAGATCCGTCCATCTGGGCCGGAGCTTGTTTTGAGCAATGTGGAGTCGCCGTCCAGTCTTTGCAAGAGGTTTATCGCGAGTGCAATGTCCTTGGGCTCATTAAGTCCGGAGGCGCATCAGACCATCACTGCTGCGATGAACACCCTGGGTGGTCGTTCGAACACAGGCGAAGGTGGCGAAGATGCAGCTGTATACCGGGTACAACCTGTTGGGACTGACAATGGACCCTCTACGGCAGGAGTAAGCATGCAGGCCCGGTCCGGGGGGGGGACCGCCCTGGCAGAGGCGGTTATAGAAGCGCCTGCGGTACATGTATCACTGAACAACAAGATCAAACAGGTCGCCTCTGGTCGCTTTGGCGTCACGGCGGAGTATCTGTCTCACGCAGAGGAGATCGAGATCAAAGTGGCTCAGGGCGCGAAGCCTGGCGAAGGCGGACAGCTGCCGGGTCATAAGGTAAGTGGTTTGATTGCAAGACTTCGCCATGCGCAGCCAGGTGTTTCGTTAATTTCACCGCCACCGCATCATGATATTTATTCGATTGAAGACTTGGCGCAGCTAATTTACGACCTGAAACGCGTAAATCCGCGTGCGGCAGTCGGGGTGAAGCTTGTCTCGGGCTGCGGAGTTGGAACAGTTGCGGCGGGCGTTGCCAAGGCTTACGCGGACTTTATAGTGATCGCCGGAAACACCGGTGGAACGGGAGCGGCTGCGCTTTCGAGTATCAAGTATGCTGGAAACCCTTGGGAACTTGGGTTGGCTGAGGCTCAGCAAGTGCTGATACAGAATGGGATGCGAGGACGCGTCCGGCTACGCACTGACGGTGGCCTGGCTACTGCGCGGGATGTGCTGATTGCAGCTTTGCTGGGTGCGGACGAATATGCATTTGGTACGGCAGTATTGGTGGTACTGGGCTGCGATATGGCGCGACAGTGCCACTTAAATACCTGCCCAACAGGGATTGCGACGCAGAAGCCTGAGTTGAGGGCGAAATTCCGCGGAAAATCGGAGCATGTGGTTCGGTTTTTCGAGCAGCTCTCTGGAGATTTGCAACATCTGCTGGCTCGCTATGGCCTGCCCTCGATCGAAGCCGCGATTGGTCGTGTGGATCTACTTGAGCAGGTAAGGTTTGACGGCAATCTTGATCTACAGCCAATGCTCGCGAAGGTCGATGGTGTCGGTCGTTGGATGGGAATAAGAAACGATCAGCCAATGACACATCTTCCTGTGGATGAGGCTTGGGTCGCGCCAGCGCTTGAGGCTATCGAAGCTGGCAAGCCCTATGTCATTGATTCTTCTATAGCAAATTGTGATCGTGCATTGGGCTCGAGACTCGCCGGGGAACTTGCGCTGCGACGGGCACAGACAGATTGCCCAGCGGATGTGACGTTCAATCTAAAGGGAGTTGCTGGACAGTCCTTTGGTGCTTTTACGGTCGAAGGAATGAAGCTAGTGCTGCAAGGACAAGCTAACGACTTTGTTGGCAAGGGTTTATCTGGTGGTGAGATTGTGATCCGGGCTTGTGGTCTCGCGGCGCAGGACAGCGGCCAGCATGTGATTCTGGGCAATGTGGCGCTCTATGGCGCAACTGCTGGAAAATTGTTCGCAGCGGGTCGGGCAGGAGAGCGGTTCGCGGTTCGAAACTCCGGCGCAACTGCTGTGATAGAAGGAGTTGGCGACCATGGCTGTGAGTATATGACAGGTGGTGTGGTTGCGGTTCTGGGCCGGGTTGGAATGAACTTCGGCGCGGGCATGACGGGCGGACTGGCGTGGGTCTATGACGCTGATGGGTCCTTCGTCTCTGGGCAGAGGTATCATCCCGAATTCATTGAGGTAGAAGGGTTTAGTTCTATTGATGTTGAATCTCAGGAAAGCCTTAGGTCGCTGATCGAGACGCACGTGGAGCGCTCAGACAGTGGGCTGGCCAAAGCTATGCTGGCGGACTGGCCAAAGTCGGCACAGGCTTTTGTGCGGTTGACACCGAAGCCACAACTCTAGAGCCTGTTATGAACTACGATCACTGCTTCCCTAGTACCCCCCCTCCCCCCGGGGGTACTTTGGCTTCAAGTCCTCTGAATTCAGCGACTTAAGCGGATCTATCGCTGCAAATTCGTCATTATAAACGGGTTACAGCTAAAGTCGTCTTTCTAAAAGGTTTATAGGTTAAAGAGAAAAGCCCGGTGGTTGGCCGGGACTTTTTCTGACTCTATATTAAGTATAGCCGATTGAGTAAAACTAATATGCCACTTTGGAAAAGATTAGTTTCGGAGGATAAGTCTTTCTTTTTGTTTGATTTGTGTGCGGAGCTGAGTATTAGTTTCGGCTCCAGGGGCTTGACAGGAAAAACGGGGAGCGGGGCTCAAGGGCATAGGACAACAACTTGGCGTCAACAGCAAAAGGCACAATGGTTGAGACGCAGGCCAGTTCGCAAAGTTCATTACAGCCTCTAGACTTTGTGGCAAAAACTGATGGTCGAGCGTTTTTTTGCTGGAAAGAGGTGGTAAAAAGGCTGGCTAAGCTGGTTTCCTAGACGACCGATCTCTGGGTGTGGGAAGTCGTCTCCTTGAACTGTGGAAAATTCTAGATGTTTTTCTAAGATGCATAAAGATTCATTCCTGACTTATCGGGCTTATCTGCGATGAGTGGATTAGGTTAGGGACGAAAGACGAGGTTTGTTTTGAGTATCGAGGCGTACCTTGCTGGCCAAGGAGTTGAGTCTCATGTATGGCCTTTGCTAAGAATGAATCAGAGTTCATTCTTGGCAAAACACCTTCAGTTTCATTAGAGTTGCGGGACTGGAAACTTCCGGTGTGAGGCGTGGGCTGAAGCGCAGAGAGACAGCAGGGACTGACCGAATGGATAAGACAACGGGCCCGACAACTGCATTGGCGACGGGACCGGGAAGCGAAAAGTACCAGCGCATCCTCGACGCGGCGGTGGAGGTGATAGCGGAGCGCGGGTATTTCCGCTCCCCGGTGAGCGCAATCGCGGAGCGAGCGGGGGTAGCCGATGGGACGATCTACCTCTACTTCAAAAGCAAGGATGATGTGCTGCGGACGGCGATCGATACGACGTTCGACCGCTTCCATAAACAGGTGGAAGAGGAGTTCAAGACGTTGCATGGGCCGCGGGAGCAACTGGAGTATATCGCCCAGGTGCATCTGGAGAGCCATGCTGTGAATCGAAGCATGGCGATCCTGATGCAGACCGAAGTTCGGCAGAGTGCGAAGTTCATCGCCGAGTTCTCGCACCATCATCTGGTGAAGTACATCCAGGTGGTAAGGGAGGTTGTGCGGCAGGGGCAGCAGGAGGGGATCTTTCGGCGCGATGTGTCGGATGGCGTTGTCGCGCACTGCATGTTTGGGGCGATTGATGAGCTGCTGAGCTCTGCTGTATTCACAGGACGCGTCTATGATGCGAAGGCGACGGCTGCGCAGGTGATCGATGTGTTGCTGAATGGGATCACAGCGGAAAGACAAGAAATCAGAGAATAGGAACGGCAAGTAGCGGCAAAAGCTACAGCGAGGGACGCAGAATGCTGGATTTGAAGACGGTAAATGACGTTCTGGTGCGGGCCACGGGGCGCGGTGAGCGGCCGGTGATGCTATATCAGGATGCTGCGGGGCAGTGGAATCCGATTACTTCCGTGGATCTCTATGGACGGGTGCGGGCGCTGGCAGATGTGTTTCGTGGGTGGGGTCTGGGTAAGGGTGACCGAGTGGCGATTGTCTCGGAGAACCGGTGGGAGTGGCCGGTGGCGGACTTTGCAACGCTGGCGATTGGAGGCGTGGATGTGCCTCTGTATCCGACGCTGACTCCGGAACAGATTGGATACATGCTGCGGGATTCGGGCGCGAAGGTGGCCGTGGTGTCGTCGCGGGAGCAGTACGACAAGCTGACGCAGGCGGGCGATCTGCCAGAGCTGGAACATGTGGTGGTGATGGATACCGGAACCTTCGAAGGGGCGGAGAGCTTTTCAGCGCTGATGGCTGACGCCGAAGGGAAGCAACAACGGGATGCGGAGTTCGATGTGATGGTGAAGCTGGCGCAGCCGGATGACCTGGCGACGATCATCTATACCTCGGGGACGACGGGTGAACCGAAGGGTGTCGTGCTGACACATGGCAATCTTGCGAGCAACATCAACGTTTCGACGAATCCGTTCGGCTTCAGCGACAAGGACAGTTGCATCTCGTTTCTGCCTTTGTCGCACGTGACGGCGAGGCATCTGGACTATGCACTGGTTTGCCATGGGACGAAGCTGGCTTACTGTTCGAAGTTCGATCTGCTGCCGGCGGCGATGAAGGCGGTACAGCCGACGATCTTCGTCGCGGTTCCACGGGTGTACGAGAAGATTCGACAGGCGGTGGAAGGCAAATCGGCTGCATCGCCAGTAAAGTTGAAGATTTTGCACTGGGCGCTCGAGACAGGGAGGGCTCATAGATCGGAGACCCTGGCGGGAAAGACTCCTGGGGGGATTGGGTGGAAGCTTGGAAACAAGCTGGTGTTCAGCAAGATTCGCGAGGCTTTCGGTGGACAGGTGAGGGTATTTGTATCGGGTGGGGCTCCACTGGGGATGGATACGGCAGGATGGTTTGCCGATGCGGGCATACGAATATTTGAGGGATATGGTCTTACGGAGACATCGCCAGTGATAGCGCTGAACTACCCAGAGGCACATCGGATTGGGACGGTGGGGAGGGCTCTGCCAAATGTGCAATGCCGATTTGCCGATGATGGTGAGCTGGAGGTGACGGGGCCTTCGATCTTTGCCGGCTACTGGAAGAAGGAGGCGGAGACCGCCGAGGCGTTTACGAAGGATGGTTGGTTTAAAACGGGGGATATCGGGCATGTGGATGGAGATGGATTCCTGTCGATCACCGATAGAAAGAAGGAGCTGCTGAAGACGAGTGGAGGGAAGATGATCGCTCCGCAGCCGATTGAAAATAAGTTGAAGGCGAATACGCTAGTGGCGCAGGCAGCCCTGGTGGGGGACAAACATAAGTTCGTGTGCGTACTGATTTCGCCTAACTTTGCTGCCCTGGAGGGGTGGGCGAAGGGACAAGGTTTGGCGACTGACGACCGCAAGTCGTTGGTGAAGGACGCGAAGGTGATGAAGGCCTATCAGGAGATTGTCGACAAGGTGAACCTGGGGCTGGCGAACTTTGAGAGCATGAAACGGGTGAACATCGTGCCGGATGAGTGGAGTGTGGAGGATGGGACGCTGACGCCGAGCATGAAGCTGAAGAGGCGTGTGGTGGAGAAGAAGTACGCGAAGGAGATCGAGGGATTTTATGCGGATGAAGCAACTGCATCCAGGTAAGGACTACTGCTAATAGAATCTCTATTTTTGCTTGTCTGGTTGTACGCGTCAGATACTTATAAAGTGCCAAACCACCCGCGCAGGTAAATGTGAGTGCGCTAATGGCCGATATCAAGGCAGGGTGATCGTCTTGCCCTGTTTTTGCGATCCGTCATCGATGGAGTGCAAAGCTGTTTCTTGCTATCTGAGAGAAGGCCTTTACGATGGTGCGGTCTTCGCCTTCGCGGTAGGCGAGTTCGATGTCGCTGCGGACCTTGGCTCCGCGCAGACTACGGCAGGCAATGGCAGGAGTGGCTATCTGCGCGACGCAGGCTGGCGCTATGGAGACTCCGAGACCAGCTCCTACGAGGCGAAGGATCGTCAGCCATTGCGGGGCCTCCTGGACGACCCGGGGGCGAAAGCCGTGTTGTTCGCAGAGTGAAATTGGCTTCTCATAAGCGCGATTGCCTGCTGTAGGAGAGAAGAAGACGAATGGCTCGTTGCGCAGCTTCGCCGCCGAGATAGTCTTGTGCTCTGCCAGCGGATGATTGCTTGGTAATACGGCGACGAAGGGTTCGGAGAACAGTGTCTCCACGTGGAGTCCGTCCGTTGGGCCGCCGTCGCGGAGAAAACCTGCGTCCAGCGTGTTCTTTGTCAATGCCTGTATCAGCCCGGAGGTGAAGGTCTCCGATAGCTGCAGATGCACCTTTGGGTATTGCCTGCGGTATTGGCCAAGCATTGCAGGCAGCGGTGTAAGCATGCTGGATCCGATGAAGCCGACGCGCAGGAAACCGACTTCACCGCGTCCGATGCTACGGGCTTCTTCGAGATCCTCCTGGACGTCGCGGAGGATACGGCGAGCACGCTCGAGAAAGACCTGGCCAGCGCTTGTGAGCTTGACGGAGCGAGAGGTGCGAAGGAAGAGAGTGTGGCCAAGAATCTCCTCGAGCTTTCGAATCTGCTGGGAGAGAGGCGGCTGGGCGAGATGGAGGCGCTGCGCTGCGCGGCCGAAGTGCAGCTCCTCGGCGACGGCGACAAAGTAGCGGAGATGGCGTAACTCGATGTCTCTATCCATATGTCTAAAATCATAATAGTAACGAACAAGATATTGGACGTATGGACAGATCCCAGCCTAGATTGAAGGCAGGAGGATTCGATCGTGATTCAAAGTTCAGTCACACAAGAGACAGCGATAAAGAAAGAGGCCTTCAGGCCTAAGCCGGCTATCGACATTCGCGCGTTTCGGCCGGAGGACGCGAAGGCTTTTCGCGTCCTGAACGAAGACTGGATCGCAAAGCACTTCGGGCTCGAAGAGAAGGACCGCATCACGCTGGGCGATCCTGAGGGCCATATCCTTCAGAAAGGCGGCCATATCTTCATGGCGTTTTCGGAGGACGGACCTGTTGGTTGCTGCGCTCTACTTTTGGTGCGACCCGGTGTGTATGAAGTGGCTAAGATGACTGTGGCCGAGGAGTATCGAGGGTATGGCATCGGGCGCCGCGTGTTGGCATACACGATTGAGCAAGGGAAGGCGCTTGGCGCTGAGTCTCTGTATCTGGAGACCAATAGGAAACTTGTGGATGCGATACATCTCTATGAGGCTATGGGCTTCCGTCACCTGCCACCTGATCGGGTTGTGCCATCTCCTTATGTTCGGGCCAATGTTTTTATGGAGTTGAAGTTTCGCTAGTTTGGTTTCGCAGGGCTTTCAGCGGTAAAGTTGCGAGATGGACTTTTTTCCGGTTGCTGATCTGCGCGCTTCGCTTCGTGCCGCGGGGGTGCTAGTGCTGGCGGGTGGAGTTTGCGTGGCTCAGGTGGGGCCGCCGGTCTGTCCAGTGAACCCGGGTGGGCAGCCGGTGAGTCTGACGCCTGTGGCGCGACCTACCGCGGAGCAGATCAGGGCGACGGCGGAGGAGGCGGCAGCCGATCCGACGGTGATGGTGTCTGCTGAGCCGGTGGCGAACTTCGGCACGGAGCGGTATCGGCTGGCGGACTATGCGGAGTGTGTGGGTGGAGGCGGATGCTACTGGGCGGATCTGGATGCTCAGGCGAGACGTGCTGAGATGGCGCTGGATCGGGTTGTGGCAACGGCCAAGGCTGGGGATAAGCTGGCGATGGTGCTGGATATCGATGAGACGTCGATGTCCAACTTCTGCGAGTTGAGGCGGGAGGACTACGGCTTCCTGCTCGCGTCGTTCAATAAGTGGATGATGACACCTGAGTCTGCAATGCCGATTCCGGGGACGTTGCGATTGTTTGATAAGGCACGGGCGGCTGGGGTGGAGGTGTTCTTCATCACAGGACGACGGGACGAGCTGAGGGATGCGACGGAGAAGAATCTGACGTTGGCTGGATATAAAGGTTGGAAGGGACTTGGGCTGCGGAACGGGCCGCAGAAGACGATGCCGACGGTGGGCTACAAGAGCGAGGAGCGGAAGAAGATCGTCGATGCGGGTTACCGAATTGTGATGAGTGTCGGAGACCAGTGGAGCGATCTGAATGGAACGTCGAAGGCGGAGATCAGCGTGAAGCTGCCGAATCCGTTTTACTATTTGCCGTGATGCGAATTGGAAGGTTGCAAGGAACGAGGTAGGACGATGTTGCGTCAGGCGAAGAGGGTGGGACGTAGGTTTGTGAATCCGGTTCTGACTCAGGTGGGCGAGTGGAGCACGATCTTCAAGGTGCTTCCGCTTTATCTGAGTAACAAGGAGGAGAAGGTTCCGCGTAGGCCACCTGGGCCTTTCAGGACGGATGCTTCGATATATGCGACGGCCCCGATCAGTAGGCTGCGGGTGACCTGGATGGGGCACTCGTCGATGTTGCTGGAGATAGACGGGCTGCGCGTGTTGATCGATCCGGTGTGGGATGAGCGGGCTTCGCCGATGCGGTGGGCCGGGCCGAAGCGGTTCTTCGCTGCTCCTGTCGCTCTGGAGGAGCTGCCGCAGGTGGATGTGGTGCTGGTGTCGCACGATCACTACGACCACCTGGGAGAGGATACGATTCGACGGCTGACTGCGTTGGAGTCTATGCGGCGCGCTGAGTGGGTGACTTCGCTGGGGGTGGGAGCGGTGTTGCGGCGGTTTGGGGTGGATGGGGCGCGTGTCTCGGAGCTGGACTGGACGCAGAGTGTAGATGTGGGCGGGTTGGAGATTACGGCGGTGCCGGCTCGGCACTTCTCGGGACGAGGGATGTTCAACCGGTTCGAGACGCTGTGGTCTGCGTTTGTGCTGAAGGGGGCGAAGCACACGGTCTACTTCGGGGCAGACTCGGGTTGGTGGGAGGGGTTTGCAGAGATCGGTGCGGCGCATGGGCCGTTCGATCTGACGATGCTGGAGATTGGGGCTTATCACGAGCTGTGGGGGAACATCCATCTGGGACCGGAGGGAGCGGCCAGAGCGTTTACCGCTCTGGGTGGAAAGGGACTGCTGATGCCGATTCATTGGGGACTGTTCGATCTGGCGCTCCATGCGTGGCGACAGCCGATCCAGCGACTGCTGGAGATTGCAGATGCTAGAACGATTCGATTGTGGGCTCCGGAGCCTGGGCGTCCGACGGAGGTGGTGCGCGGGGTGGAGGTGCGGTCGGAGTGGTGGCGTTGAGGTTGGGGTATGATTCTGCCGTTGGTCTAAAGGAGATTTCGGATGCGGGTTGGCATGTTGACGGGGGGCGGCGATTGCCCTGGGTTGAACGCGGTGATTCGGGCAGCGGTTCGCAAGGGGATTCAGCACCATGGGGATGAGTTCGTGGGGTTCATGGAGGGTTGGCGCGGCGTTCTGGACGATGTGACGATGCCGCTGACGCTCGAGACGACGTCGGGGATTCTGCATCGCGGGGGGACGATCCTGCGATCCTCGCGGACGAACGTGAAGAAGATTCCGGGTGGATTCGAGAGGTGCCTTGAGGTGATGGGAGAGCACAAGCTGGATGCTCTGATTGCGCTGGGTGGAGACGATACGCAGTCGATCAGCCTGGCACTGAGCGAGCGTGGCGTGAGGTGCGTCGGAGTTCCGAAGACGATCGACAATGATTTAAGTGGGACGGATGCTTGCTTTGGATTCGATACGGCGGTGGGGATCGCTACGGAGGCGATTGACCGGTTGCACTCGACCGCCGAGGCGCATAACCGTGTGCTTGTAGTCGAGGTGATGGGCCGGGATGCGGGGTGGATTGCGGTGACCTCCGGGATTGCCGGTGGGGCGGACGCGATCCTTGTTCCTGAGGTGCCGATCGATATTGAAGAGGTCTGCCGGTTGATTACCTACCGGCGGGAGCATGGGAAGAAGTTCTCGATCGTGGTGGCGGCGGAGGGGGCGAAGTTCCCGGAGACGGGGCAGGCGACCCAGGGGACGTCGGTGGACTCGTTTGGGCATGCGCGGCTGAGCGGGATCGGGCAGGCGCTGGCCGAGGAGATCGAGAGGCGCACAGGGTATGAGACCAGGAGTGTGAACCTCGGTCATACGCAGCGGGGTGGGACTCCTTCGGCCTATGACCGGATGCTGGCGACACGGTATGGTGTGGCGGCGATCGATCTGGTCCATGCGGGTAAGTTCGGGCGGCTGGTGGTGCTGCGCGGGACGGAGATCACGGATATTCCTCTGGCCGATGCGATTGCCAAGACCCGGACCGTTGGGCAGGACCTTCTGGATGTGGTGAAGGGGCTGCAGCCGAAGAACGGGTAATTGGCTTCGTTGAGGGGGATACCCCCGGGGGGTGACTGGACGTAAGTCTCCTGATTGCAGGGAGATAGCGATGTATGCGTCTGTAAAGTCGTCCGTATAAGAGGGTTACGGTCAAATTCGTTTTTCTAAAAGGGTTATTGGTTTAATGAGGAAAGCCCCGGCTTTGGCCGGGGCTTTCTCTTGAGTCTGTATCCAGTGTAATGGATAGCGAGAAACTAGTATGCCACGTAGATGTCTTTGATTGGATTGGAGTTAGGGTAGTTGGGGGCTTGACAGGTTTTTTGGGGATGTGAGTTCTTCGCTTCGCGAAGAATGAATAGAGCACTCGGGTCGCTGCGCTCCCCTCGTAAAGACAAATACGGGGGTTCTTCGCTGCGCTCAGAATGACGGCGTAAAACAAACAACGACGAAAGCAAGGACAACGACAAAAGCTGGGACAACGACAAAAGCAAGGACAATGGCAAAAGCAAGGACAATGGCAAAGCTAGAACAATGGCAAAGCTAGAACAATGGCAAAAGCAGTTCCTCCGTCTGCGGCGAAGGATAACAACAAAAGCAAAAGCGGCGGCAAAAACAACGGCAATGACCAGGGCGGTATGGGCTGGGATGAGGTATGGGTGGAGAAGCGTTTCTCCGCTACGGCGGCAAAGTGCGCCGCCTCCGGTCGAAATGACGGTTTTTGGTGGGGTGGAAGAAGAAGCTAAGGCCGACGGCGGTCGAAGATGACGGTTTTTGGGGTGTAGGGCTGATGTGCTTTCAGAATGGCTGAGGGAGATTTTTGTTGTCCTCAGAGGGGAAAGGGAATACAAAGGGTGTGCCGGGTTGACGGGTTCAGTCCGGGTTTCTCCCGGTTGTCTCCGGGATTTGGAGAGTTCTCTGATGACAGGCATGGTGCAGATGGTGGCTCGCGAGGTGATGGATATCCGACAGGCGTCGGAGTATCTGGGCATCAGCGGGGATACGTTGTACCGGTATGCGTCTGAGGGATTCATTCCGGCCTTCAAGCTGGGGAACCGGTGGCGGTTCAAGAAGAGCCTGCTGGATGCCTGGATGGATGAGAAGTCCGGGGTTAAGGTGGTGGCTCCCGTGACGGTGGCGTCGAAGCAGAAGAAGCCGGTGGGTCGGGCTCGGTAACGGTGGGTCGGGCTCGGTAAGAAGACTGTTACAAAACTCTATGCTCGGGCATAGCTCGTTACTAATCCAACTTCCTAGTTGCCGACTGTCTGGGAAACAAGTGACGAGAAGCGCGTTTCAAAGGACAGGACCGCATCTATATCGTGGTGACTCGGGCAATGGCGGCGATGAGCCGTGTGGGCTCGATCTTCCACACGGCCTCAATCGCCTTAGGCACATCTTTCATGCTTGCTAGATTACGGCGTTCCGGTATTTACTGACGATGTCGCGTCGTGTTCACCGCATAGCTCTCCGGGGTAAACGCCGCGGGTGTTAGCCACCCAACCGAACTATGCCGTCTTCAAAGGCCCGGCGACCTTGTAATGACTGAGGATGTTGCCGGACGGGAATGCTTTCGTGCTGACGAGCTCGAAGGAGCGTGGCGGCGTTCCCTCCGCAAAGAAGCGCTTCCCGGTGCCCAACAGGACCGGATAGACGACCAGCACGACTTCATCCGCAAGCCCATGTTCGAGCAGCGTCGATGTCAGCGTGGAGCTACCCCAGAGGATAAGGTCCGGGCCGTCCTGCGACTTGATGCGGCGAATGCCCTCGACGATGTCCGGTCCAACGCTCTCGAACGGGCCCCATTCCAGACTCTCCGGCCGGTGGGTAGCGATATATTTTGTTGCCGCATTGAGTCCGTCCGCCATCGGACTGCTCGGCGCCTTTGGCCAGAAGGCCGACCAAAGATCGTAGGTGCGACGGCCAAGCAGCAGATCGAATTTCTCGCCATGCGCGGCGAGGAGTGCGTCCCGGCCAGCGGGGGTCCGATAGGGCGCGGTCCAGTCGCTGTAGGGGAAATCACCGTCATCGGCGGAGTGCTGGATTACGCCGTCCAGCGAGATGTGTTCCATGATTTTGAGCTTTCTCATTGGAGTCTCCGTGTTCCCGGGGTTGCAGTTTCTATTCTGTTGGCATTGCGAGGAACTCGCGCACCTCGACCGATGCGCGGCAGGCGACGACGGCTTTGCGTCCCCACGCCACGGCCTCATCCATGTTGGCTGCGTCGAGTATCCAAAAGCCGCCAATGTGTTCCTTGGTCTCAAGGTATGGTCCATCGGTGATGACGACCTTTCCGCCGGGCTGCTTGCGCAGTGATTTCGCGTGGAGCGCCGATTGCAGGCCTCCGGCGAAGAACCTGGCACCAGCAGCCTCCATCTCTTCGTTGAGCCCATCGATATCGCGGACCATGGCTTCGCCCTCTGCGGACGGGTCATAGTTGTCGGGGTGGTGAATAGCAACCAGATATTGCGGCATGTCGTCTCCTGTAATAGTCCTTCAGGCGGGGTTTTCTGCCCGGCCTACACTAGAACGACGAACGGCCTGACCGGAATTCGACGAATTGTCCAGAAAAATTTTAGTTCTTATGTTTGAGTGGCGGTGCTTCCGGGCGTTCGAGCATCTCTTCGCTACGATCCCACCGTGCGATGACGCTGTGCGTCTCCGGTTGAGATGACGAATCTCTGCAGTGCTATGAGGCGCAGACCTCGAGGATAGCTGGGCCGAATTTTTCGACCTTCTCGATAGCTATCCCCTGAATAGCCTTTAGCTGAGTGAGCGTCTGTGGACGAGTGAGGACGATGCTGCGCAGTGTGGAGGAGGCGAGGACGAAGAACTGGGGGAGGCCCAGGCGTTCGGATTCGGCTTTGCGCCAGTCGCGAAGGCGCTGATCCAGCTTCTGCTGGTCGGGGGTGAGAGCCTCGGCGGGGTCGGAAGAGGCTGCCCGCTGGCGATGAAAGGTCTCGGTGCCTTCGGTTGCCGAATCCTTTGTTTGCATGGGGACACTGGATGGCTTCGTCGATGACTTCTGTTTCATGGGCGTTGGACGTACGGATGCGGTGGATATCTCACCATATTCTCCGGGCGTGGGCCTTGAGTCGCATAGGGCACATATAGCGGCTCCGTAGCGGTCAGCTTTTTCGGGACCGATGCCGGAGACGTTCAGGAGGTTCGGGATGGTGCGGGGGCGGGCCTGAACGATGGAGTGGAGGACACCGTCGGAGAAGACGATGAAGGGTGGCTTGCCGGTCTTGGCGGCTTCGGCTTTGCGCCACTCGCGGATGCGGGCTTCGAGGTCCTTCTGTTCGGGGGTGTAGGTTGCTGTGCTCTCCAACTGCTGAACTTTGCGAGAGATTGTGGATGGTCTTCCACTTCCACTTCGACTGCCGGTGGCGGACTTGCGCGACTTCGTGGGAGCTTCTTCGACATCGCGCAGGTGGATGGCGAGATCATCGCCTTCGTCGCGGGTGCGCCCTTCGTGGGTGAGGGAGGCTCGCTTGAAGGTGATGTTGGTTCCTTCCGCGTTGATGAAGTTGTCGAGGTTGAGGGTGATGAGGCCGGCCCGGGTGAGGGCGTCCAGGTAGGCGTCGAACTGTTTGCGGTCGATGCCAAGGGCAAGATCGGTGTGGAGCTTGCCGGTGGCCTTTGCGGCTCCGCCGTCGAGAGCGCGCAGGATGGCGCGGAGCTGGCTGTCTTCCTGTTGCGTGGGTGCGCGGAAGGTCTGGGCGGTGGCTTGCTCGGGGGCGCAGAAGTCGCAGTGGCCGCAGGGGCGAAGGCCGTCGGAGGTATCGCCGAAGTGCTGGATGAGGGCGGACATGCGGCACTGGGGGGATTCGGCGAACTGGCTCATGCGATCGATCTGACTGCGGCGGAAGTTGACCTGCTCGTCGTAGCCTTTGCGCCAGTTGGTGGAGCCGGTGCTGCGGACGTTGCCTTCGATGTTGATGGAGGCTGCGCCCTGAGAGGCGAGTTTTTCGACGGCCTTGTCGAAGGTCTCGGCGTCCATGCGGAGGCGCTGGCGGAGGAGGTCGGGCATCTGGTAGTCGTCGGTGAGGACGGCGGCTACGCGGGAGAGCTCGGTGGGCGGCGGGTAGTCGCGCTCGAGGAAGAAGTCGTGCATCTTGCGGTCGGCGAAGGAGTGGAGGAGCACGGTGCGAGAGGGGAGGCCGTCGCGTCCGGCGCGGCCGATCTCCTGGTAGTAGGCCTCGACGCTGCCGGGGAGGGCGGTGTGGACTACGGTGCGGACGTCGGCCTTGTCGATGCCCATGCCGAAGGCGATGGTGGCGACGACGATCTCCAACTTTCCAGTGAGGAAGTGGCGTTGGACTCGCTCGCGTGTGCCTGGGTCGAGGCCTGCGTGGTAGGCGGCTGCGCTGCCGCCTAGTTTGGAGGCCAGCTCTTCGGCGGCTTTGCGGGAGGGGGCGTAGACGATGGCGGGGCGGTTGGCGGGGGAGTTGAGAAGCTTGGCGGTGAACTCGTTGCGGCGGGGCTTGGAGAGCTCGACTACCTCGATGGCGAGGTTGTGGCGGCGGAAGCCGTGGATGAAGAGGGCGGGCTGGTGAAGCTGGAGCTGGGTGACGATGTCCTTCTGGACGGTGGGTGTGGCGGTGGCGGTGAGGGCGATCACGGGGGCGGGTCGGAGAGATGGCAGGTAATCGCCGAGGGTGCGGTAGTCAGGGCGAAAGTCGTGGCCCCAGGCGGAGATGCAGTGGGCCTCGTCGATGGCGATGAGGGCGGGCTTGCGACGGCTGAGCATCTCGGGGAAGCCGGGGACGCGCATGCGCTCGGGAGCGATGAAGAGAAACTGGAGGGTGCCGTCGAGGTAGTCGCGGCAGGCCTGGCGGGCTTCGTCGCGGGAGAGCCCGGAGTGGATGCGGGCTACGCGGAGGCCGAGGTGGGAGAGCTTGGTGGCCTGGTCGTCCATGAGGGCGATGAGGGGAGAGATGACGAGGGCGGTGCCGCCGCGGGCGATGGCGGGGAGCTGGTAGCAGAGGCTCTTGCCGGCTCCGGTGGGCATGACGAGAAGGACGTCGCGGCCGTCGGTGGCGGCGCGGCAGACAGCCTCCTGATTGGTGCGGAAGGCGGGGAAGCCGAAGGTCTTGTGCAGGAGATCGGCGAGGTCCATTAGGCTTGTTCAGTTTCGCATATTCTTCGTAGCTGGACGAGGACGTAACGATGCTTTTGCGGTGGTGAGTTTGGTGCATTCTTCCAAGGCGATTGCGATGCTTAAGGCGGTATGATGATGGCATTCAGAAATTTAGGTGATGGGACTGTACAGGAGCGTTTGGGTTGAGCTTGGTTAAGATGGGGCGCGTGGGCGCGATGATGGCGTTGGTGGGGACGATGGCTGTGCCGATGCCGGCGCAGGATCGCGAGGGACGGCAGCGAGGCGACGCGGCGAAGGAGGATGCGGGGATTCCGGTTCCTCCTGAGACGAACTCGACGACGAAGCATGAGCTGGCAGTCGGTGGGCAGACGATTCGCTATACGGCTACGGCGGGGAACCTGCTGATCCGGGATGACCAGGATAAGGCTAACGGCAGCATCTTCTATGTGGCCTATACGCAGGATGGTGTCGAGGCGAAGAATCGGCCGGTGACGTTCTTCTACAACGGCGGGCCGGGAGCTGCGACGATCTGGCTGCATATGGGATCGTTCGGGCCGGTGCGGGTGATTACGCAGAGTCCCGAGGCTACGGCTCCGGCTCCGTTTACCTGGGTTCAGAATGAGTACAGTTTGCTGGATAAGAGCGACCTGGTGTTCATTGACGCTCCGCTGTGCGGGTTCTCGCGGGCGGTAGGGAAGGGAACGGCGAAGGACTTTGCCGGGACGGATCAGGACATCAAGGCTTTCGAGAGGTTTATCGTTCGGTACATTACGGCGAATCAGAGGTGGAACTCGCCGAAGTTTTTGTTTGGCGAGTCGTATGGGACGACGCGGTCGGGTGGGCTGGTTGCCGCTTTGCAGGGCGATGGGATCTCGTTCAATGGCGTGGTGCTGCTGTCGTCAATCCTGAACTACAACATTCGCAATCCTGGGTATGACGCGGAGGCGGTGGGATATCTTCCGTCGTTTGCCGCGATTGCCTATCAGCACAACAAGGTGAAGCATACGGGGACGATGGTGGAGTGGGTGGAGCAGGCTCGGAGGTTTGCGCGTGGGCCCTATGCCGAGGCTTTGCAGCAGGGGGACAAGTTGCCGGCTGCGGAGTTCAACGATGTGGCGGCGAAGGTGGCGGCGTTTACCGGGTTGAGCGTGGGGTATGTGAAGGACGCCAAGTTGAGGATCTCGGCTACACGGTTTCGCAAGGAGTTGTTACGCGAGGATGAGAGGACGCTGGGGCGGTACGACGCGCGGTTCATGGGATGGGATCTGGATGCTGCGGGGGAGGCGCCGGGGTCGGACCCTTCGGACACGGGGATCAGCGGCGTGTTCGTGGGGGCGTTTCACGACTATATCCAGCGAGAGCTGAAGTACATGAGCCAGGAGACGTACTATCTGTCCGGGCCGGGGCTGAATCAGGCGTGGGATTTCAAGCACAAGCCGGTGGGTGGAGACGCTCATAGCGAGCAGACGAATCCGGATACGGCGATCGATCTGGCGGATACGATTCGGAAGAATCCAAGGCTGCGGGTGTTCTCGGCGAATGGGTACTTCGACCTGGCTACGCCGTTCTTTGCGACGGAGTACGACCTGAGCCATATGAGTCTGCCGTCGAAGCTGGTGGGTAATGTGGAGTTTGGTTACTATTCGGCGGGACATATGGTCTATCTCAATGTCGACGCGCTGAAGGAGATGAAGGCGGATATGGTGAAGTTCTATGCTGCCGCCCAGCACCACTGAGGAGCGGCCCCATAACTGGGGCAATATCGAGACTTGCCGAGAGGGTCGAAGAGGGTCGGCGGGAGGGAGGATAATGCTGCCTGGCGCTTGATTTGTATGCGTAAATGCCGTAGAATGAATGTTGGGTTATTTTTTCTTTGGCCCCAGCATGAGTTGTGACTGGACAAATTACAAGAGGTACTGAGAGATATGGCGAAGCGTCGTGGAAATCCGAATTGGGGCAAGCCTGAGCCGATAGGGCCGGTTGTTCCGACGGTAACATCGTTCGAACAGGTTGTAAAAGAGTTCAAGCTGACACCGGATCAGTACATCCGGTCTACGAGGCTCCGCGAGTGGGCCCGTCGGAACAAGAATTCGAAGTATATCCCCGAGGCTCTGCTAGAGGCCTGGGGTTTCGAGATTGAGTCGACCCTGTAGGTTTTTGGTTCGAGAGACGCCGCCCCTTGAGGGCGGCGTTTCTTTTTGCGTCGAACGTATGATTGAGTGAGTCGAAAGAACTGCGGTATGTGGAGGTAGCACTATGTTCGCTGAGGTTGCAGAGGCAGTCGCCGAGATACGTGCTGGACGGATGGTCGTGGTGGTCGATGACGAGGATCGCGAGAATGAGGGCGACCTTACGCTGGCGGCGGAGTTCGTTACGCCGGAGGCCATCAACTTCATGGCAAAGTATGGGCGTGGACTGATCTGCCTGACGCTGACCGAGGAGCGCGCGGACTACCTGCGGTTGGGCCCGATGACACAGGAGAATACTTCGCGGTTCGGGACGGCGTTTACGGAGAGCATCGAGGCGCGGGAGGGCGTGACGACGGGCATCTCCGCCGCGGACCGGGCGCATACGATCAAGGTGGCGATCGATCCTGCGTCTACGGCGAACGATCTGGCACGGCCTGGGCATGTGTTTCCATTGCGTGCTCGTAAGGGCGGCGTGCTGGTGAGGGCGGGGCAGACGGAGGCGGCGGTCGATCTGGCGCGGATGGCGGGGTTGGTCTCGGCCGGCGTGATCTGCGAGATCATGAACGATGACGGGACGATGGCACGGGTGCCTGACCTGGTGACGTTCTGCGAGACGCACAAGCTGAAGATGGTGACGGTGGCGGATCTGATCCGGTATCGGTTACAGAACGAGCGATATATTCATCGGGTTGCGGAGTCGGTGATGCCTACGGAGCATGGGGACTTTCGCATGATCGCCTACGAGAGCGAGGTGGATGGCGGGGAGTCTCATATCGCTTTGGTGTATGGCGATGTGACCGGCGGCGATGTGGTTCCTGTGCGGGTGCATACGCATTGCCTGGCGGGCGATGTGTTCGGAGCTACGCTTTGCGACTGCGGGGCTGTGGTGGCTAACTCTCTACGGATGATCGCAGAGTCCGGGCGGGGCGCGCTGATCTATCTGCACAATGGGACCAAGGGATTTGGGATCGACCATGCGGTAACTCCGGCGCGGATTGTGCTCCATCGGGAGCAGCGGTCGCGTGAGGGGCATGAGGACAGGACGCAGCGGACGTTGCGACAGGTTGGGCTGGGGGGGCAGATTCTCTCGGACCTTGGGATTCACAAGATTCGTCTGCTGACGAATACGCCTACGCATGTGCCCGCGTTGCAGGGGTTCGGAATTGAGATCGTGGAGCAGGTCCCGGTTTCTTTGAAGATTGAGCAGCGTAAGTAAGTGCGGCCAACGGCAAGAGTATTCGCGGGTCGCTCCATTTCGCTCAGGACAAGTCTTCGCCTCTGGCTACGGTAAATCTATTGGGCAGTGACGATGAGGTTGAGGGTTACGGTTTGAGTGATCTGGACTCCGGTGGTGGAGCTTGCGGTGATCTGGTACTGGTAGGCGCCGGGTGGGGTGTAGCGGAGGTTGGGGTCTTTGCTGTTGATGATGGGGGCTACTCCGCTTCCGCAGCCTGAGGCGAAGAGGGCTGCGGCGGTGAAGAGCAGGGTAGTCCAGAGCACGGCGTGGGGGCGGCCCTTGTGGGGTTGTCGGAGTCTCCAGAAGAAGAGGAGGGCTGTGGGCAGGATGCAGAGGATGGTTGCGTCGATGCCTGACTTGTTGGCGGCCGTGGAGACAGAGGTGATGGTGTTGATGGTCGCGGTCGCATTCTGAGCGGCACCGTTGAGGGTGACGCTGGAGGGGAGCAGCGAGCAGGTGGCGTACTGGCCAGGTTTGATGGGGGTGCAGTTGAGGACGACGGCTCCGCTGAAGGTGTTCCCGGGGGTGAGGGTGAGATTGTAGGTCGCTGGGTTTCCGCTCTTGACGGTGACGGTCGAGGTGGTGCCGCCGTCGACGGTGAGCGCGAAGGTTCCGTCGGCGATTCCGGTGCCGGTGAGGGGAACGGTCGTGGGGGAGCTCTGGTCGGTGCTGGCCACGGTCAGGGCTCCGGCTCGCGGGCCGATGGCTCGTGGGGTGAAGGTGATGGTGACGGAGCAGCTTGCTCCGGGGGCGAGGGACGTCAGGGCGCAGGGGATGGTGATGGCGTAGTCGCCTGTGATCGAGAGCGCGACAGTGTTGATGGGGGCGGTGCCGGTGTTGGCCAGGGTGAGGGTGCGGACAGCGGTGGCGCCGATGGCGATGCTGCCGAAGCTTAGGCTCGCGGGGCTGATCTGAAGGTGGGATTGGGCTCCGATGCCGGTGAGTTGGGCGGTGAGCGGGAGGGTGGAGAGGGAGGTGGAGAGGCTTACGGTTCCTGGGCGGGTGCCGGGCTGGGTGGGGGTGAAGGAGAGCTGGAGGGTGCAGCTGGTGGAGGGGGCGAGGGTGCCTCCGGGGGTGGGGCAGGTGCCGGTGACGGCGTAGTCGCCGGTGGTGGAGATGCCGTTGAAGGTGGCGGGGGTGGGGCTGGAGTTGGTGATCTGGATGGGAAGGCGGCCGGTGGCGCCGACGAGGAGGGTGCCGAAGTCGAGCGAGGTGGGAGAGAAGATGAGCGCGGAGGGGCTGGCGGTGCCGAGGAGGCTGATGAAGTCGAGGGAGGTGCTGGAGTCGGAGGCGATCTCGAGGGCTCCGATGCGGGTTCCGGCAGCCTGCGGGGTGAAGGAGGCGGTGAGGGTACAACTCGCGCCGGGGACGATGGTTGTGCAGGCATTGACGACGGTGAAGTCGGAGGTGGTCTGGACTCCGTTGATGTGGATGGTGGCGGTGCCGGTGCCGGTGTTGGTGAGGGTGACCGTTTGAGGCGCTGAGGCGTTGCCGACCTTCGTGGGGGCAAAGGTGAGGGAGCCTTGCGAGGCGGTGAAGGAGACGAGCGGTGCGGTGTTGGAGGGGGAGGCTACGAGGATGGGCGCGGCGGTGCCGGTGAGGTCGATGATGTCGGGGCTGCTTGCGGCGTCGCTTTCGATGACGAGAGAGCCGGCGTCCGTGCTGGGAAGCGGAGAGGTAGTCCCGGTGGCCAGTTGGTTGAGCGGCGTGTAGGCGATGGTTGCGGTGCAGCTTTGATTTGAGGCGAGGGTTGCGCGGCAGGTGGTGGTGCTGAGGAAGGGCCATCCGCTGGTGATGCGGCGGACGGTGACGGGGGAGGTGCCGGTGTTGGTGAGGGTGAGGGTTTGGGAGGCGGTCTGGCCGGAGGTGACCTGGTTGAAGTTGAGGATGCCGGGGGGAAGAGGTTGCCGGTGATGTTGAGGGAGCCGGTGCCGGTGCCGTAGCCCTCGACGTAACCGATCGCGTTGAAGGTTGAGCCTCCGCCGGTGGGGGTGGCCTGGGCGAAGAGGGTTCCGGTGATGTCGCCGTTGGTGAGGGGGAGGAAGGCGACGCTGAGGTCGCAGGCGGCGTTGGGTGCGAGGCTGGTGCAGGGTGGACTCGTGAGGACGAACTGGCGCGGGAGTGCGAGGGTGAGATTGAGGGACTGTGCCGTGAGGTTGTTGATGGTGAACTGGCGGGTGAGGCCGATGGCGCCGGTTGGGGTGGGGCCGTAGCTGGCCTGGTTGGGGATGATCTGGAGGGCAGTGTCCTCGGCGGTGTAGAGGCCGCTGAGCGGGATGGTGTAGGTGGTGGTGGGGTTGCCGCTGGAGGAGCTGGTGGCGGGGATCTGGAGGACGTCGTTGGCGTAGGCGCTGGAGGGGATGAAGGTGACGGTGATCGTGCAAGCGGCCGAGGGGGACAGGGTGCCCTCCCCGCATCCTCACCCTTCACGGTTGCAGACCACTGCCCCATCCAACTCGATCCCCACACCGTCTGCCAGCTTCAACTCAACTACCAGTCCACCGCATCCCCATCTTCCGACTCCACCACCCTGACCCTCGATCAAGGCCTCACCGTCCTCGTCACCGGCAAGACCATCCCGCAGCCCGGAGCCAACGGCTCCACCACCAATCCCAATCTCTCCGTCACCCCCGCCACCCTCAGCTTCCCCAACGCCGTCGTCGTCACCGGAATTTCCAGCGCCACCCAGAACGTCACCGTCGCGAACACCGGCACCCAACCCTTCGTCCTCTCCTTCGCCCTCTCCGGCGACTTCACCGACACCACCAATTGCCCTGCCGTCCTCCCCGGCGGAGTCATCTGCACCGTCATCGTCTCCTTCGCCCCTTCGCAGCCCGGAACCCGCCAAGGCCTCCTCTCCGTCACCGCCGGCGCCGGTACCACACCCGCCTACGTCGACCTCAGCGGCACCGCCACCCCCATCCTCGCCAGCAACAACGGCACCCTGGCCTTCGGCAGCGTCATCATCGGTGAGCCATCCGTCCAGTGGTTCAAGATCGCCCAACCCCTCGGCACCCTCACCGCCTCCTCCTTCAATCCAGCCTTCACCGCCATCCTCGTAGAAGACCTCGGCTACGGACACGGCCAGCACCCATCCTCCGCCTTCGTCCCTACCGCCACCGGACCCTGCACCAACTGCTGGCTCGGCCTCCAGTTCAAACCCTCCGCCGCAGGTCCGCAGAGCGCAAGCCTCAGCCTGAACTCCAGCACCACCGGCAATCCCTACCACCTCTCCCTCACCGGCAACGGCCTCGCCCTCACCGGCCTCCTCCTCTCTCCCTCCACGCAGGACTTCGGCCCCACCCCCATCCACAGCACAACCGCCCCCACCCTCTTCACCCTTACCAACCTCAGCCCCTCGCCCATCACCCTCACCTCAGCCGCCACAACCGGCGGCTTCAACATCAGCAACGCCCCCACCGGAGGCCAGGCCTGCACCGGCAGCCTCGCCCCCACTGCCTCCTGCTTCCTCCAGATCGCCTTCACCCCCACCGCCTCCGGCCAACGCACGGGCACCCTCGATCTCCAGACCAGCTACGGCACCGTCACCTCCACCCTCACCGGCTTCGGCTTCCCCGACCCCGGCCTATCCCTCAACCCAACCTCCCTCATCTTCAAAAACATCCCCGGCCCCACCGCGACCCAACAGACCATCACCCTCACCAACACCAGCCTCTACACCCTCCAGATCGCAACCCCCACCAACACCGCAGCGAACTTCCGCTCCACCACAACCTGCGGGGTGATGGGTGCGTGGGGGATGGAAGCGCCTGAGTTGTTGGAGAGGTAGAGGTATCGGGGGAGACGGAGGGCTGTGGCTCCGGAGAACTGGGTGCCGAAGTCGATCTGCGGAGCAGAGACGTTGAGGGGAGCGGTCTGTGCGTAGCCGGTCAGGAGGACGTCTCCCGTTCCGATAGACCAGCTGGTTGCGATAGGGCCATCGTTGCCGGCTGCGGTGAGGCCGAGGGTGATGTGGCAGGTGGCTCCGGGGGCCAGGACTTTGGTGGTGGAAGAGGCGAGGGCGCAGTCGCTGAAGGTCTCAGCGAGGGTGTAGGGGGTGGAGGTGTTGCCATCGAGAGACGAGGTAAAGGTCTGGCTCTGCTGGCTGAGGTTGGTGATGGTGATGGTTCGGGTGGTGGCTGGGCTGGTTGTGGTCTGGACGCCGAAGTCCAGCTCTTTGGGGGAGAAGACGATTGGGTTTGGGAGGGCGGTGGTGGCAGGGAGGGTTGCAGTCTGCGTGGGGGCGTTGGCGGCCTGGACGGTGATAGTTCCGGGACCTGTCCCTGCGAGGAGGATGCTGCACTCGGCGCCGGGTTGAAGGGTGGCGGGGCAGTTGTGGGTCGGGATGAAGCCGGTGGCGGTGATCTGGAGATTGTTGGCGGGGGAGGAGCCTAGATTGCGGAGGGTGAGGTTGGGGGAGTCGTCGATGGAAAGGGAGAGGCTGGGAGCGGCAGTGGGGCTGAGTTTGCTGAGGAAGGCGGCGGAGCCCGAGCAGAGGCTCCCGCTGCAGGAGCCGGGAGGGAGGACTGCATCGCGGAGGGTGGAGGGGAGGGCAGCGGTGGGGATGTTGTAGAGCGGGAGGTCGTAGGTCTGGGTGGCGAGGAGACTGGAGCTGGTGGTTGGGGCTACGCTGCCGCTGAAGATGGGTTGCCCGGTGGGGTCGGTGGTGATGGCAGTGGGGTTGACGGGGGCTCGGGCGAAGGCGGCGTTGGTGCTGGGCAGGCCTCCGAAGCGGACGGCCTGATCGATAGTGTTCTGCGAGGTAACGCGGAGGGCGAAGGCGTTGCCCGTGTCGGAGAGGGTTTGGAGCGGGAGGAGTGGGGTGGAGAGGGTGCCCGTTACCCAGGCTGCGCCGTTTGGGGCCGGGGCGACGAAGGATTGAGTTCCCGGGGCGAGGAGGGTGGAGCTAAGGACGGTGCTGCCGTTGAGGGGTATTCGGAGGAGGGTTTGGTAGGCGGTATTGACGAGGGGGGCGGTGACGGCGGCGATAGGGAAGCGGCCGGGATCTATGGTGCCGGTGAGGAGGAGGGTTTGTGTTGCAGGGTCCAGGACGAGGGAGGTTAGTCCGGTGCCGGGGATGAAGGTAGAGAAGAGGATTCCGTCGCCTGCCGGGGGGAGTTTGGTGAGAAAGCCGGAGGAGCTGCCGAGAATCGATGGGACGAGCGCGGCGAAGGTGGGATAGCCGGAGGAGGTGGTGTAGCCGGTGATGTAGGCGTTGTCCGATGCGTCGGCAGCGATGGCGGATGGGGCGGTGTCGCCATTGAGGCCGCTGAGATAGGTCGCGTAGAGGAGCGCGGTGCCGGTGGCGTTGAACTTTTCGACGAAGCCGTTCTGGAAGCTGCCGGAGGCAGGGGTCTGGATGATGCCGGAGGGGGTGACGGGAAGTGTAGAGGAGAAGGTGCTGCCGGTGATGAAGGCGGCATCGGCGGTGGCGGCGATGGAGGTGGCTGCGGTGCGGCCGCTGCCGATGTGGGTGATGAAGATCGGGGACAGGTTGGGATCGAACTTGGCTATGAAGGAGTTGGTGGAGTTGTCGGCCCTGGTGGGGAAGGCCGCGCCTGAGGTGGTGGGGAGGGAGCCTGAGGTGGTGGTGCCGGTGACGTAGATATTGCCGGTGGGGTCGAGGGTGAGGGCCAGGCCGATGTCGCCGTTGGCTCCGAACTGAGTTTGTGCGAGGAGAGTTGAGGCAGAGGGGTCGGTCTTGAGGAGACGGACGCCATCCTTCTGGTCGAGGAGGAGGTAGAGGTTGCCGGCGGCGTCTGATTTGACGGCGTTGAACTGGGCGGGGTTGGAGGCTGGGGAGCCAGAGGCGCGGAGGCCGGTGAAGAGGAGTTGCTGGGGGCTTTGGGCGGGCAGGCGTGATGAAGGGACGAGGCTGCAGAGACCTGCGATGAGGAGTCGGAGAGAGAACGAGGTCTTCTTCATCATGGTGATAGCTGCGGTTACGGCGCTGATTGCAGCCTGCCCTCAATATCCATGGAGATACATTCGAGTTGAGTTATTTGATTTGAGAAAGCGTTACGAAAGAGACTATACCGTTCCGATTTGGGAATGCGTACCGTTACCTTGCGGGTGCAGGCGACTCTGATGGGTGAAGGAGATAAGTCAGACCGCGAGCGTGCATCTCGCGCTCGAAGGCAGCGTGGTCGTGATAGTGGTACTGTATCGCCTGCATACCGGCTGCATGGGCGGCGGCGATGTTCTCTTCGCGGTCGTCGATGAAGAGGATGTTGGCGGGTGGGGTGGCAAGGCCTTCGGCGGCGTGGCGGTAGATCTCGGGTTGGGGCTTGGCCAGATTGAGCGCGTGCGACCAGGTGTGGTGGTCGAAGGCTTCGATCCAGAGGTGACGAGCGCGCAGACCTGCCTCCATGGCGTCTGGCATGTTGGAGAGGATGCCTGTGCGGATGCCGGCACGCTGCAGGCGCTGGACCCAATCGATCATCGGCGGATTGAGCAGGCCCCAGAGATCTGTATCGGCGTCGAGGAGGGCAGTGAGCTGGGCCGGTGTGAGGACGATGCCTGCGCTGCCGGCGATCTTATTCCAGAAGGCGTGACCTTTGAGCTCTCCACGATCGTAGGCGTCGCGGTGGGCCCAGTACTCGCGATGAAGGATCTCTTCCGTGAGGCCGGTGACGGTGCGCATACGCAGCCACGCTGCGGGATCGGGTGGGGCGGAGAGGACCATCCCGTAGTCGAAGAGGACGGCTTGGATAGGTGTCATTGAGTCGATTGTAAGGGAGGATGATGGCTGCAATTTAGCATAGTGAGGTGAGCCATCGATTTTCGGCGCGTACGGGTTGGGATGTGGGGGAGAGCGGGTTCGCGGCTGCGATCCGGGAGGCTCGTGCGGCGGGGAGGAGGCTCCTGGACCTGACGGTGGCGAACCCTACCGTCTGCGGATTTGCGTATGACGCTGAGAGGATTCTGGGAGCACTGGGGAGTGTTGCGGCGCTGACGTACGATCCTGATCCGCGGGGGATGCGGTCGGCTCGGGAGGCGGTGGCTGGGTACTACTCCGATCACCAGGCGAGGATCGATCCGGACGCGGTTGTGCTGACGACGAGCACGAGCGAGGGGTATGGGTATCTTTTCCGGCTGCTCTGCGACGCGGGGGATGAGGTGCTGGTTGCGCAGCCGAGCTATCCGCTGTTCGATTTTCTGGCGGATCTGGAGGATGTGAGGCTGCGGTCTTATCCTCTGTTCTATGACTATGGCTGGTGGATTGACTTTGCGGAGTTGGAGAGACGGATTGGACCTCGGACTCGGGCGATTGTGGTGGTGCATCCGAATAATCCGACCGGACATGCGACCGGTGCGACGGAGAGGGAGAGGCTCGAGGAGGTATGCGCTCGGCATGGGCTGGCTTTGATTGTGGATGAGGTTTTTCTGGACTATCCATTGGATGGGGAGATCAAGAGTTTTGCGGTGGGACCGCACTCGGTGTTGACGTTTGTGCTGAGCGGGATGAGCAAGATCGCGGGCCTGCCACAGATGAAGGCGGGGTGGATCGTGGGAATGGGCCCGGAGGGGGTTCGGCGGGAGGCGATGGGGAGGCTTGAGGTGATTGCGGACACCTTCCTCTCAATGAATGCTCCGGTCCAGCTGGCTCTGCCGGCCTGGCTTGCGGAGAGGCGTGGGATACAGGCGCAGATTCTGGAGAGGGTTCGGGCAAACTATTCTTGTGCGGTGGATTTAGGGGTCGAGGTCCTGCGGTTAGAGGCTGGATGGAGTGCTATTTTGCGGCTGCCGCAGATGGGAATCGGTGGGGAGGTTGCTGAGAGGATGTTGCGCGAGATGGACGTTGTGGTGCATCCGGGATCGTTCTATGGGATCGGCGAAGCTGGGCGGGTGGTGGTCAGCTTGATTGGCTCAGTCGATGAGTTTGCCCACGGGATGAGGCGATTTGCGGCGTCCTGGAGTGAACCAGCTTAGTTACTATTTCATGTGATGCTTGTAATGTATTGCTTTTTATATTTCCGATAAACGCATGAGTTCAAAGTGATTGTAAGAATGGATTTGAATTTCGTTCTTCTCCGATGGTGGTGTTGGGACCATGTCCAGGGACAACAGTTATTTCATCAGGCAGGGTCAGTAGACGCTCATGGATGGAGGTTATGAGCTGGCGGGTGTTGCCCCCGGGCAGATCGGTGCGGCCTACGGATCCGGCGAAGAGGGTGTCTCCAGCGAGGAGGAGAGATTGGTGGGGGAGATAGAGACAGCTACTGCCCTGGGTGTGGCCGGGGGTGTGGAGGATGGAGCCGGTGAGACCCGCGATAGAGATGTCCTTACCGTCCTCGAGGTCGTCGTCCGGGGCTGAGACCTTGGGTGTGGGGATGCCAAGCCAGGCGGCCTGAACGTCCATCATCTCGACCAGAGGGAGATCGTTCTGGTTGTAGAGGATGGGAGCGCCGGTGCGTTGCTTGAGGAGCTGGGCTCCGGCGATGTGGTCGATGTGGGCGTGGGTGATGATGATCTGCTTGACGGTGAGGCGGTGCTTCTCGAGGATGCTGACGATGCGGGATATCTCGTCACCCGGATCGACGACGATGGCCTCGCGGGATATCTCGTCACCAAGGATGGAGCAGTTGCACTGGAGAAGGCCTACGGGGAGGATTTCGTGGATCATGATGTCATTCTATGGGGCTAGACTTGGATTTCAGAGCGGGATTTCGAGCCTCTTGCGAAAGCGTGTGGCGAGGAACGGATGGGGTTCGTGTTCGACTACCCTTCGCGCATGAAAAATGCGCAAGTCCGATGGACCTGCGCACTTGGGTGAAACTGAGAGGCTGCTTACTTTTTGGGAGTGCTCTGAGTGGCGGGGTGTCCGGTGCCGGATAGGACAGAGTGGTCGCCACTGGCGCGCGAGAGCAGGATCGTAAGTCCGATGGAGGTGAGCATGAAGAGGATGGCCGACCAGGTGGTGAGCTTGGTGAGGAGGTTGGCCGCGCCGCGGGGGCCGAATGCCGTCTGCGATCCCTGGCCACCGAAGGCTCCGGCGAGGTCTGCGGACTTGCCCTGCTGAAGCAGGACGACGCCGACGAGGAAAAGCGAGACGATAATGTGCAGGACAACGAGAAGAATGACCATCGGGGGTAGCTAGAGACCTCTTGGGCCGGAGGTGATGACTCCGGTGACTGTATAAATTGCGCGGAAGAGCGGGTTTTGGACCCTATGCCTTGCGGCAATAACACCTCAACCTAAAGAAGTGTATCACCGGGGATTGCGGAAGCTCAACTCGTTCATTTCATTGATGCAGTTGTATCTCGTGTTTTCATTAATCCCCGAATACGAGGCGCCGAGCAATAAGAGTTTGCAAAAAATCATCATATACTTATGTTTTTATCAGTATTAGATATTATTGTTGACAAGCGTATGGTGTGACACCTATATAGGATGCCGTCTCGAAATGAGGTTTCCTCTTCTCTCCTCCCATTTTGAAAGCACGGTAGATGAAACATGGTGAACAGGTTAGTGAAGAGTGCAAGCGCTCCGAAAAGTCATTGCAGCAGCCAGTTCCTAACTTGGACCGTGCGTGACACAACTGTATAACCGATAGCCCATTATCAAACGAAAGGTTCTTGATGAGTGCAGTGGACCGAAGGTTGTGGAATGCGCGAAGCGTGGCGACGGGTCTCACCCTGTCGTTCGCTCTTACTGTTACTGTCTTCCCTGGCGGTTCTACGAAGGCCAAGGCTGAACCAATGCGGATTCAATCATCCGGCAAGGGAGATACCTTTAGCCTGGCGTCCGTCTCGGTTCGTCCCACGGATAAAGGCCGTCTCCGTACGAGCGCGACCACGATACTGGGGTGGAGGCTCGGTGTGCGGACTGACGCCTTTGGAGCGCTCACCTTCTCTGATGCAGCGGCGAAGGCCGATGCCTCTGGTCTGGCGACCGTAGAAGGTGTGAACACACAGCGAGTCAGCTCAGAAGTTCCAAAAAACCTCGACTACAATCTCACCGCCAGCGAGGTGACGGCAGTAAAGAACAGGCTTGATGAGTTGCGTCTGCGGATGCCTGCTTACTCGATTGACAGCTTGCCGGCGGATGAGAGCTCTCAACGAAAGATCTTTGAGTTTGCGAAGGAGCTTGGGGCGGACATGATCATCGTTCCTGCCGAGCCGGCCTCGTTTAAAGCACTCGATAAGCTTGCGAACGAGACTGGGATGAACGTGGCGGTCGTGAATCGAAACCCGCGAGAAGTAATCGGCTCGTTCGACGGCCTCAGCGAGCGTATCGGCTTGAGTGTAGATCTCGGTGCCTGGGAGAGAGCGGGCATTCAACCGACTGCCGGATTGGCGCAGTTGAAGGGCAGAGTTCTCGCCGCGGACCTGCATGGCGCAGCGCATGCATCACAGTTTCTTCTAGAGTTGAGCCGTCTTCAGCCACCGACCATTCAGGCGGACTGGCCGCCACTGCGCGACGGAGGCGCAAAGAGATCAGAGGGCAAGCCCCTGTTCTTCACGCTGGATCCATCTGGATCGGGACTGTCGCAAGCTGCCGACGCCTACGATAAAGCGGTTGTGCCGGCGATCGCATATCGTATCGACACACTCTCACGCATGCAGACGATCTCTTCGCCAGACAGTCTTCCGCTCGCTGTACGGCAGAAGATTGATGCCGCCATTCCAAGGCAGGCCTTGGTAAAGCCGAAGAGGCCGAGGAAGCTTCTGGTGTTAGATCTATGCGTCAATGGTGGCTATTATCACGCCACGATTCCGGATGGGAATCTTGCGCTCACCTTGATTGGCAAATATACCGGTGCATACGTTCCGACGTTCAGCAACGATCTGGACAACCTTAAATATCCGAAGATCAAACAATACGATGCCGTGTTCCTAAACAGCGTCGAGGGAGAGTTATTCATCGATCCCGAAGTTATCCATGGCTTGATGCGCTTTGTCCAGGAGGGTGGAGGTGTGGCGGGACTGCATGCGACAACCTTTGCGAGTACCGACGTGCCTGAGTTCGGAGATCTGATAGGCGCACAGACGGGGGCCCACAAATATAACGGAGAGCCTGGGACGCTGCGCGTTGAAGATCCGAATAATCCCCTCACGAAACAATTTGAGGGAAAAGGTTTCGACTTCTTCGATGAGTACTACCATTTTCTGCCGACGGGGCCCTACTCGCGAGACAGGCTGCACATCTTGCTGAGCCTGGATCCGGCGAAGACGCAGCTCTCGGCCAATCGGTACACAACTCGTCCAGACAACGATTACGGAATGGTCTGGATCAGCAGCTATGGAAGAGGGCGAGTCTTCAACTGCGCCCTGGGGCATAGGCCGGAGTTCTACGAAACATCGAATATGGAACAGCTGCTCCTGGCCGCGACTCAGTTTGTTCTCGGTGACCTGAAGGCCGACACTACTCCCAGCGCAAAGCTGGCAATGAAGAAATAGGGGAATTCGCAAAATGGGGACGACAATGAACCGCAGAACCTTCACTAAATCAGCCGCGCTCGCCCTTGGGGCAACAGCAATGCCAGCACTTGGCGCTACTCCGCCACGGAATCTAAAGATCGGTTATTCGACCCTCGCCTGGGATGTGAGCGCACGCGACTCGAAGAACTTCGAGGCGTCGCTCTATGACATTGCCAACCTGGGTTTTTGGGGATTTGAGACAGTGAGTCCGCTGCTGGAGGCTTACGATCCGGATGGCACCCTCACTCGCTTAAACGATAAGTATCACGTGCCTTTGAAGGCGGGATATATCGGAGTCAACGTAACTGACCCCTCCCTGCGAAAGCAGAATCTGGATACCGTAGTCCGGGTAGGAAAGATCATCCAGAAGTACGGCGGAACCTTTGCGGTTATACAGGCCAACAGCAGGAAGCAGGAGACAGGTACGTTCAATTTCAAGGAACACAAAGCGGAGATTATCTCCGGCCTGAACGAGTACGGAACGGCATTGGCGGATATCGGGTTGCGTGCGGGACTGCATCAACACACAGGCACGGTCGTCGAGACTCGGGATGAGGTGTATGCGGTGATGGAGGGCGTGAATACGAAGGTCATGGCCTTCGCCCCCGATGTGGGGCAGCTCCAGAAGGGTGGAGCGGATGCGGCGAAGGTGGTAAAGGACTTCGCCCAGATAACCGAACACATGCATCTGAAGGACTACAGCGGCGGCAAGTACTTCTTAGGTTATTGCCCGCTGGGTCTGGGAGTCGTAGACCTCGAGTCGATCCTGAACACGCTGGAGGAGACGGGGCACAACCCGGACGTCATGGTTGAATTAGATCGTGCGCCGGATACTCCGATGAGCGCTCTGGAGACCGCGCAGTTCAGTAAGGCCTATCTGCAAAAACTGGGATATAAGTTTCGAGGTTAGAGGTATCGACTTATGGGATGGCCTACTCGCCTATCTTCCTGAGAGTGCTTACGGAGCCGCTCCAAATATAGAATGGCCTGTGGCGCTTACGCCGCACAGGCTCATTGGCTCGTATATGTTCGGGCTTGGGATGGAAGGAGGTGTCGTGAAGAATCTCTGGCGAGTAGCTTGCCCGTTCGTCTTCACCGGGGTTGTGATCGGCGCGGTCTTCGCACAGCGGGCGTTTCGTCAATATCCTTCCGTAGAGTATGGTTCACGGATGCCGCTGCCCTCCAATTGGAGCAAACCCGGCGAGTGGACCTTTGCGCGGTTGATGTACCCTCCGGGCCCGCTGGACGGTTACCGCGGCCGGTTCGATGGGCCGTGGCAGGAGGGACTTTCGCTCTGGACTCAGGACTACCCCCGCGCCGACCGAGCCCTTGCGAATGCAGTCGGCCGACTCACGCGCGTGGATTCCCGGTCCGTCGAACAATCCGTGAACCTGGACGACGGCGACGAGGTCTACAACTGGCCGTGGCTCTATGCTGTGCAGGTGGGCGAGTGGGGATTGACCGAGGCGCAGGCGGAAAAACTCCGCGACTACCTGCTGCGCGGCGGCTTTTTCATGGCTGACGACTGTCACGGCTCCGAAGAACAGGCTTACTTCGAAAAAACTATGAAGATGGTCTTCCCCGAACGCGAGCTCGTGGACATCCCGAATAACGATCCTATCTTCCATACCGTCTTCGACCTCGACGATCGCTTTCAGATTCCCGGCGCGGAGCATCTGTCCACCGGCCACAAGAAGGACGGCTACGTCGCTCATTGGAAGGGAATCTATGACGACAAAGGTCGCATCATGGTCGCCTTGTCGCTGAACTCCGACCTCGGTGATTCATGGGAGTTCCTGGACGACCCGCGTTACCCAGTCAAGTACACCGCCCTCGGCACGAAGATCGGTGTGAACTACGTCGTCTACGCGATGACCCACTGAAGCCGTCCGGGCCGGTGGAATTAGCTACGCATACATCGCCAGGCGTACCCGCATGCTCTAGTTCGGCTGCACAGTTTGTGACTTTGTATAGACGGCATCGTGCTCCGGCGCAAGACTTTCGATCAGAACCTGGTTCTTTGCGGGCGAGAACCTTGCGCCTCGGCGACCGATACCGGTGTTCTCGCTCGCGAAGTAGTAGGTGAAGGTATCTCCGTCCCAACGTGTAAGTTCGTAGTAGCTTCCTCGGGGCGGAAGTCGCAGTATAAGGCGATTATCCTCGACCGAGATCTCGAGCGTCCCGAAGTACTCATTCCTGTATTTGCCTGTATACGCGCTAAGCGGCTTATCGGGAGCGGAACTCTTCAGCGGCGTCAAAGCAGCGTAGTTCGTAGACGCATCCTGAGATTCTGCCACCATACCGGCGAAGAGCTTGGATAGGAGAGGAAGATAGTCACGCTGCGGCTTGCCATAGTGGACGAGGTCGAGGAAGTGCAGGCACACTGACTCCGGCAACCCTATTGGCATGCTGTTGCTGAGGGCTATGACTGCGAGGTGCTCGTCAGGAACCATGTAGACGCTGGTCGCAGCGCCAAGGAAAAATGCGCCGCTATGGCTGAGTTGCGTGCGGCCCTGCGTATCGGTCCCGACATCCCAACCCATGCCGTAGTACTGACCTCCGGGACAATCGTTGGGTTTCGCCGGGTCGGCTGCATTGCGACAGATCTCGGGCTTATAAGTTTCATCGAGTGCGTTCGCATCTACAATTTGCTTACCGTTCCATTTGCCTCGGTTGAGTTGCAGTCGGACCCATTCGGTGAGATCGCGGGCGCTGGAGCTGACACCACCGGCCGGCGATTCGGCGTCGGCCTCGCGTACGAAACGGTTGACGGGCTCACCGTTAACAAAGGTGTGTAGCGCAGCTTTATTGGCTCGGTTTTCGTAATCGGAGAAGCGCGAACTGGTAGAGGCCATACCCAGCCGAGAATAGAGCTGTTCTTCGGCAATCGCCTCCCAAGGCTTTCCTATCTTCGCGGCAGCTGCAATGGCGGCGGTAGTGTAGCCGAAGTTGCTATAGGCGTAACTCTTACGGAATTGTCCCGGGAGGGGCAGATAACGCATCCGATAGAGAATCTCAGGGCGCGAATAGCCGAGGTCTTCCAGCAGGTCTCCGGATTCTGTGGCGAGGCCGCTGCGGTGAGAGAGGAAGTCACGGATCGTTATCTGGCGGGTGGTCTCTGTGCTGGATAGACGGAAGCCAGGATCGAGATCTACGATACGGTCGTTCCAGCCGATCTTCCCCTCGCCAACCAGGGAGGCGAGAATGGTTGAAGCAATGGGCTTGGAGAGCGAGGCGATCTCAAATACTGTGTCGGGATCGACCTCCGCCGTTTCTCCGACTTTGCGAACACCGTAGCCTCGAAGGAAGATGACCTGATCGTTATACACAACGGCGACCGAGATGCCGGGAACTCTCGTTTTATCGAGGCTGGAGCGGATGTAAGGGTCAAGTTGCGCAAGAGCAGCGTTGACGCGTTCCGGAGAGATGGTCGGCTTCTCTTGCGCGGCGCAGAAAAAACCGGATAAACAAACAACGAACGCGGGAATGCGGTTGCGCATGCAAGCCTCCAATTTAATACTCGCGCAGTGCATTAGAGCATGTACTCGAGGTGTCGTCGACGACTTCCTGCTGACCTATTCCCCAAGCGGCGACATGGACGAGCGAAGCTTCAATACTCCGAGACGAATGGGCCGAAAAACAAAGGCCGGATGGCAGCGACGGTGTTGGATGGGACCGGCACAACAATCAATCGGGGTACACCAGACGGCAAAATCGTACGCTTCGCGTTTAACGAAGAACGAACGCGTACAGGGTATCGCCCGCCGCTGCTACGATGTATTGCAGGCCGTCGAGCTCGTAAGTTATAGGACCGTTGCTCACGATGCCGTCCAGGCCAGCGTGCCACAGAACTGCGCCCGTGGCCGCGTTGAACGCAACCAGGTTCGATGTGGTATCGCCAGTGAAGAGCAGGTTACCGGCTGTGGTCAGAACTCCGGAGCGCCCTCCCGCGCTGGGCCACTCGTGGTTCCAGCGGACCTTACCGGTCTTGTAATCAATGGCGCGAAGCGAGGCGCGCGACCATCCGCCACGGTCGTTGCCCGCCCAGCCCTCAGGTTTCTTGTTGTTGTCGTAGACGTAGTAGACACTGTACGCGTCGTAGGCTGGAACATAGAGCAGGCCGGTGACCGGGTTGAAGCTGGGCGGATACCAGTTAGCCGCACCTGCCTGGTTGGGAGCGACGAGTGCCCCGTTCGGCTTAGCCATCTTCTCGGGATTCGGAATCGGCGAGCCCTTCGCATCGACGCCGAGCGTCCAGTTCTGCTTCGCGAAGGGCGTACTCAGCAGGGCCTTGCCGTTCGTACGATCCAGAAGGAAATACCATCCGTTTCGACTGGCCTGCGCCAGCAGCTTGCGCTTCTGGCCGGCGATAATCCCATCAATTAGCACCGGCGTCTGTACGGCGTCCCAGTCGTGGGTGTCGTGTGGATTCGGCTGGAAATACCAGACGAGCTTGCCGGTGTCGGGATTCAGCGCGCAGATGGTGGAGGTGTACAGGTTGGCGCCGGGTCGCGCGGCACCGTTGATGACGGGCTGCGCGTTGCCGGTGCCAAAGTAGTAGAGATTCAGATCGGGATCGTAGGTGCCTGCCACCCAGGTCATGCCGCCACCGTGCAGCATGGCTTCGTCGTTGGGCCAGGTCCTGGCCTCGGGCTCGCCGGGGTTGGGGTGCGTGTACCAGCGCCACTGCAGAGCGCCAGTCTCGGGGTCGTGGGCTTCGATGTAGCCGGGAATGTCGAAGTCGTCGCCACTGATACCTACCATGACGTGGTTCTTCACGATGACCGGCGCCACGCTACCGAAGTAGAACTGGTCCGGATTGCCGATGGACACGTGCCACTTCTCCTTGCCGGTGGCGATGTCGATGGCGACCAGGTTGCAGTCTTCCGTCTCGAAGTAAAGCGTGTTGCCCAGCACGGCTGCGCCGCGGTTGCCGATGGTCTCGCCACCCTTGCTGGCCCAGTCGAACTGCCACAGCTTCCGCCCGTTGCGAGCGTCCACAGCCCATACGTGGCTGGGTACCGTGAAGTAGAGAACGCCGTTCACTTCCAGCGGTGTTGCTGAGATGCGCCTGCCGCCACCGGTGGTGGTTTCTACGCGGAAGCTCCACGCGAGCGACAGCTGCTTCACGGTAGTCGTATTGATCTTCACCAGCGGGCTATAGCGGCGACCGGAGTAGTCGCCGTTGTGGGTGGGCCAGCTGTCGGCCAGCTTCGCAAGATCGGGCTTCGCCATCTTGGGCGTCGCTTGTGCGTGGAGTGTAGCCGGCGGGACGAATAGGGAGAGGATCAATGCCAGCAGCTTCATTTTAGCGTTACCAGGTACGTCGTCAGATTGTGGATGTCCGCGTCGGTGTACTTATCCAACAGATCGATGTGGGCAGCGAAGGGATCGACTGTCGTCACGGTTGTTCCTGCGATGCGGTTGAAAGATCGGTACTCGCCCGACTTCTCACGAAACGCGACGGTGAAGTCGTCGATGCGGAGAAGGTCGCCGCTGTAGACCTTGCCCGAGGGCAGTTTTACTGTGACCTGCATCTTGCGCCGAATGAAGAGGCCGGAGCCGGGGAAGAGAAACTTTTGTTGCAGCGCATCGGGTGGGTATCGCGTGGCCAAACCGGCAAAGTCTCCCGTCGCCGAGTGGCACTTGTTGCATCCGCCGGTACCGTTGAAGTAGGCCTCGCCCGCCTTCGCGTCGCCGCTCAGCAGGTTCGTCGGTTGAGCAGTATAGCCGCTCCTCAGGATGCCGTTGACGGATGCGGTTAGGAACTGCGATAGGTCAGCGAGCTGTTTTTCGTTGAACTTGAAATTGTGGTTCGGGCTGGTCGTCAGAAGCGGACCAAGGTCCTTCCCGTATAGCATCTCGCGGCGGTCATGCAGAACAGCCAGCGAGCGCAGCAGATCGGGCGCGTTTGCCGTGCCGCGTGTGTCGTCTCCGTGGCAGCGCGCGCAGTTGCTGGCGTAGACCTTCGATCCGCTCTCTGCCGAAGCGGGATCGACGGCGGGCCTTGGAAACTGGGCAAGCAACGAAGCAGCGCCGAGGCATAGCAGAGACGCGGCATACACAAAATTCAAGAATCGCTTCTTCACTTCATCCAACTCCGCGCTTTTGTCGGTGCCCATCGATTACCATCCAATTATGCAGCACAGTTCGCATGCCATGTGACGCGTACTCCCTTTACTCTAAACTTACTTGCCAGCACAGGAGACCCGATGAATCGTCGCGAGTTCCATAAATTATCGATGCCCGCATTGCTTGCGCCCTTGCTGCCCGGTGGCAGTGTCTTCGCCTCGCCTGCGCCTGCTATGCCTCCCGACAATGGCGGCCATAAGTTCTCCGTCATGCTGTGGACGCTGCCCAAGGGTCTCACCTTCGAGCAGCAGTTGGACATGGCAGCGGCGGCTGGTTTCGACGGAGTCGAGGTCGGAAATGAGTATGAGAAGTGGACGTCGGAAGAGTGGAAGCGGAATCTTGCAAAGAAGCAGGCGCTCGGCATCGAGGTCGACAGCGCCGTGCCGGGGCGAAACGCGCTGGCCGACCATTCCAAGCGGACCGCTCTTCACGACGATCTGATGAAAGCAATTCCCGGTGCAAAGGAGCTGGGTTGCAAACAGTTCATCTACACCGCGTTCACTCGCGTTCCGGAACAAACGCCAGAGCAGCAGAGGGCCGCGATCGTTGACACGCTGAAGTACGCTGCGGATCTCCTCGAGAAGGAGGGAATCGAAATCGTACTGGAGCCGATCGACCTTCTGGAACACAAGCAGGAGGCTGTGACCAGCGTTGCCGAGGCCTTCGAGATCACACGCGCGGTAGGCAGCCCGCGGGTCAAGGTGTTGTACGACTTCTACCATGAACAGCGTCAGGCGGGGAACCTGATCGAGAAGCTCGAAAAGAACATCGACCAGGTCGGCCTGGTGCATATTGCAGACGTTCCGGGCCGACACCAACCGGGCACGGGCGAGATGAACTATGTCAACATCTATCGCAAACTGGCCTCGCTGCACTATGACCGCTATATCTGCATGGAGTTCTCGTCGGTCGGCGATCCGGTGACGATTCTCAAGGCCGCACGGCTTGAGGCCATTATGGCGATGAAGGGTGTTTAACGTGGTGTTGGTGACTGCACCGGGCGACTAATGGGAACTGGCTGCCGCAATGCACGGCCGCGCAGCCGCACCATCTGCATCATCGCAAACACCAGCAACGCAATTGCAATCCAAGCAAACGAGTCGCCCAGTAACTGATACACCGTCCAGCTGTGCGCCGCGGGCACGTCCACTAATAGCGTCGCAAACGGTGCGGAGCTGCTGCTCACCTCGCCCACAATGCGGCCCCGGTCGTCGCTCACCGTCAGAAAGCCGTTCTTCGCCGCACGCGCGATGCTGAAGCCGTCTTCCACGCCGCGCATCACCGCGATGTGTCCGTGCCAGCTCCCGTCCACCACGAAGTCCCACGCCGGAACCAGCATCAGGCCTGCACCGGCCTGGCCGTAGAGACGCGCGGGCGACGCGAAATCCATGTCCTTGCAGATTGCCACGCCCCACTTCTGCTTCGGTCTCGGCAGCACCGTCAGTGTCGTCCCCGGCTTCAGGTTCGACTCGAACGGCGGCAGCATGTGCTCCTTGTCGTAACGTTGCACGACTGAGCCCGGAACATAAATCCGGGCCTCGTTGTACTTTATGGGAGCGTCCACATGCACAACGCCCGCGACGATCGTCGCTCCCGTCTGGGCTGCAAGCGACTGCAACACCGCATCCGTTCTCGCGGCCTCGCCTTCGAGGGTCACCCCAAGCTTCTCCGGCATCACGATCGCCTGAGCCCCCTCGGTCGCAAGCCTCTCCGCTTTACGCGCATAGTCACGAAACAGCCGCTCGGTATCGGCACCCGGATCAGTAACCGTAGCATTCGCCTTCTCGTCTGAGGTGATGAGCCCCACCTTCACCATCTGCGTCTGCGGCAGCGCCAGCCGCACCACACCAAACACCAGCACGGCCGCGACCACTCCAACGCCCGTACCCGCAACCTGCAGCGCGCGCTTCGCTGAGGTATGCCTCAGATGTAGCCCAATCGCAATCGCAGCAGGAAACAGCAGCAACACGAAGCTCATTCCCCACGGCCCCGTGATCGAAGCAAGCTGCAGAAACGGTAGAAACTTCAGCTGCGAGTAGGCAAGACTTCCCGCCGACCCATGTGGCGATGTTATGTTACGCACATACTCGCTCGTCACCCAGACCGCGGGGAGAGCAAGCAGCCCGCTCCATACCGCGCCACGCAACACCAGCACGCGAAACAGCAGCGCTCCAGCGGCAAAGACGACACCAGTAGCCAAGAAGATACCCACCCACGCAGAGCGCGGCATCCCCAGCGTTTTGGTGAAATAACTCCACATGTTCAGATTGCCCAGCATCATCACGGCCACTGCCATCAGCGCCGCCTCCCACCATTTCCTTCGCAACGCAAACAGCAGCACCGGCAGCGGCGCAAACCACATCAGCGGCCACCACGGCTCGAGACCATTGCCGAAGTAAAACATCGCTGCAGTCGCGAGGGTTGCCAGCACTACTTCCACTACCCGTCGGTAACTATGTGCGAATGCCATTCAAATACCTCCCAAACGATCTATGGCAGAAGGCGCGGAACTCCGACGACGACATCGCCATGCGTCCTCCCAGATAAAGCATGATGAGACCCTGCATCAACGCACCCGTCTCGAAGACGATCTCCCACACATCGTCATTGCGCAGGTAGCCTGCCTCCATCGCGCGCGCAATCACATCGGCCGACACATTCGCCGTCGGAGACCGCCTCGTCCTGAAGTCCTGCGGATACTGCCGCGCGCCCTCGCGCTTCGTAAGAAACATCAGCTCGAACAACCGCGGGTTGTCGAAGGCATGGTCGAGAAAGACATCGAGTATCTTCAGGAGCTGCCGATCGAACGCGCCCGTCAGCCGCAGACCCGCAAGCTTCGCCGTCAGCTCGACGAACCCTGCATTCGCCAGTGCATTCAGCAGCCCATCTCGATTCGGATAGTGTCGGTAGAGCGCCATCGGTGTAATACCGACGGCGGTTGCTACCCTCCGCATGGTCACACCCTCGGCTCCCTCTTTATCGAGCAGCCTGCGTGCCGCGCCGGCGATCTTCTGTATCGTCGTTGCCATGTATACACTGTATACCACAGATGGTATACAGTGTATACGGTTTTCTCTCGGTTGAATTGTATGGATTGTTATTGCTGTCGACCATCAGACGATTATTCGATTTCCGTCCCGAGAGAGACATCGAATGGCCCATTCCTGCTCAGAGTTTCGATTCGCGGGCAAATAGTCTTTTCACTAGGGAAGGAAGTCGATTATTTTCCATAGGCCGGGACTAATCGATCAGTGTTCATATACGAAGCGAGTTTTCTTGTACTCAGCAGGAACCCAATCGCAGACTGACCTGCAACACAAGCGATCGAACCAAGATGGAGGGACGTGTTGTTCACACGTCCCTCGCTCCGGTGGAATTGGTTTTCGTTAGAAGTGGAATCGTGCAGAGAGTTGAGCTACCCGCGCATCCGGAGTCTCCGCCGCAGTCCCCGAGCCACCGAACCTAGTGCTTGTTATCTGGCCGAAGCTGCTTCCAATTGTTGCGTTTGGCTGTCCGTAAGCCGGGGTGTTGAAAGCATTGAATAGATCGGCTCGAATATCAAGCGCCGTCTCGTGGTAAAGGTTGAACTTCTTGAACAGGGAGAGATCAACTCGGTTGTAGCCAGGTCCATAGACCACGGAGCGGCCATAACCGCCGTAAGCTTGAATATCGTTAGGGCCTTGAGCCACGGGCGGATTAGCGAATGCGCACGGGTTGAACCAGGTGGCCACTGTGCCGGTCTTCGTGGCGCAGGTAACACCTGTTCCGGGGTTTGGCAGGGTGGTGTTGTTCACACCACCTATACGAATACCTTGTGCCTGACCGGCGCCGTTGGTTGGATCATTGCTCGGCATCACCACCTGGGGCTGGCCGGACTGGACACGGAATAGCGTCGTGAGGCCCCACCCGCCGACGAAGGTATCGGCGAAGTGTGATTTGTTAAGGTATCGACGTCCGATGCCGAAGGGCAGGTCATACTGCAGGTTCACGACGGCACGGTGACGCGTGTCTGCGTAGGACGGGCCGTAGTCATAGCCGTATCCCAGCTGCCTCCAGTTTCTGTACCCCGAACCGGATTGCCCACTTGCCCCCAAGGGCAAGAACGCGTCATCGAGATTTTTCGAAAATGTATAGGTGGCAAGGAAGTAGAGGCCGTTAGCGGCTCGGTGTTCGACCGTAGCCTGACCGCCATTGTAATTGCTTACAGCGGAGTAAGACTCGAGGCTGCCGGCTCCGAACTGATTGAACGGACGAGCGGCTTGTACGTTCGCGCCTGGCGTTAGCAGGAAAGGAATCTGATTAGGCTTCGGATTTGAAGTCAGATGGCGGCCCAGCGCGCCGACATAAGACAATGTGATCGTAGTATCAGCGGTGAGCTGCTGCTGAACTGAAAAATTGAAGGCTTCGGTGTAGGGGGTCTGGATAGTTTTGGGATACATGCGTAAATCAGGCGTGGAGACGTAATTCGTCAGGCCCTGAGCGATGGCGGCATTGAACCCGTTCTCCAGCGTGAGGCCGTTCGTTGGGCACGCTCCTGCGGCCGTGCATGACCCGCTGGGGATATTGGAGGTAAACAGGAATGGGGGATTTGCTCCCAGGTTGGGGAAGAAGCCTACGCTCTCGATGCCGCCAAAGAAGATGCCAAAGCCACCTCGGACAACCGTCTTCTGCGTGACTGAATAAGAGAAACCGAAGCGGGGTGAGAAATTAAGCTTCTGCGCGGAAGCAAGCGAGTTGTTTGACGTATAGACGACGGGAATATTGTTTGCAGCCAGGGCGGTTGTAAGCGAGCTGGGCAGCGCGTATTGGCGAGCTCGGTTCGGCAACAGGTACTGCGCCGTGTTGGTGCCGTAATCAATCAGGAAGTTAGCCTGTCGGCCATCCAGTTCTTCCTGCGGTTGGAAGTATTCCCAGCGGATGCCAAAATTAAGGGCGAGCTTCGACATGGCTTGCCAGTCGTCCTGGAAATAGGCAGAGCGGTACCAGCGCTGATTATGAACCGTGGAGATGTTCGAGAGGGACGCGTTGTCCATCTGGTTTGCGATGAAGTCTGCTGCACCGAAACCGGTCGAAGCGGCTTTACCTGGAATCTGGGTGTACTTGCCGGTAAAGTTATAGGTGCCTCGTGGAGTTGTCGGCTGTAACGTTTGCACGCGGATGCGCTGGAAGTTCACACCTGTCTTGAGTGTATGGCGATGGATGATTTTGGAGACGTTGTCTAGTATTTGCCCTACATTTTCATACTCGTTCGTCGGAACATATTCGGGTGAGCCAAAGCTCGTGAGAGTTGTCAGGTTGAAGTGGGGCGTTCCACCGTTCCCGGCACTGAATGGAATGCCTCCGAGACCCAGCTGTGACGAGATATTTGTGCCTGCAAAAGCCTGCTGATAACTTGCGTTAATCCAGTTGTAGCCGAAGCGAAATTCGTTTGAGAGCGTCGGGGAGAAAAAGTGGGTTTCGCTCAACGTGAAGTTGCGACCCTTCAATCCAATGTTGCCATCCGCGCCGAAGCCGCCTCCGTCCAGCAGGCCAAAAAGAGCCGGAAAAGTCTGAGCCTGGTTCACGACACTGTAACGTGAGAAGACCTGATCCTTCGGGCTGGCGTTCCAATCGACGCGGCCATCGTACTGCGTCGTGTTATCGCTTGCCGAACCTTGAAACAGGTAGTTGTTGTAGGTCTGCCCAGCAACGCCCAGGTTCGGGGACGGCAGCGCATTCATAACATTCTGCGCGACGGCGTTGACCTGGCCCGGGCAGAAGACGTTCTGACGGCCTGCACATTGTTGAAGAACGGTGCCGGCGGAGCCGGGAACATACAGCGTGCGTACGTTGCCGCCGGTCAGTGAGGGATTCAACAGCTCACTGAAATCCCCTGTACGCATTTTGATTGTCGGGAGAGAGTTGATGGAGGTTTGACCAAAGATGATCCGGTTTGCCTCCACATCTCCAAAGAAGAAGAGCTTGTCCTTGATGATAGGACCGCCAATCGTTGCGCCGAACTGGTTCTGCCGATATTTGGGCTTGACGGACTGGAAGTAATCCCGCGCATTCAAGATGTCGTTACGCCAATACTCCCAGAGAGAGCCGTGAAATGCATTCTCCCCTGACTTGATGCTCATATTTACAACTGCACCAGCTGCACGGCCGATCTCAGCGTTGTAATTACTGGTTTGTACTTTGAACTCGGCCAGTGCGTCCGGAACGGGCTTGATGACATACGAGGCCCCGTTAGGAATATCGACGAGCACAGCGTTATTGTCTACGCCATCCAAGATATAGTTATTTTGCTGCGATCTCTGCCCGTTGGCGGAGAAGTCGCCTTTGTTGGCGCCGCGAGATCCCTGCTCTGCAGGGACGACCCCTGGCGTAAGTTGCGCTACAAAGATAGGATTTCTATTGAGCAGCGGCGTTTGGACGATGGCCTGGGCTGAAACAGTTGCGCCGGTAGAGGACTCTTGCGTCTGGAGAATCGGCGGAGCTGCGCTTACTTCGATCGATTGATCCGAGGAGGCGGCTCCAAGAGTTAGTGGTACGTCTACACGCGATCCAGCGGTGACATTCACTCCGCGCTGCACAAAGGATCTGAATCCCTCACTTGAAGCCGTAACGGTGTAAACTCCGATCTTAATCGGAGTGAAGGCATACGACCCACTTCGGTCCGTTATGCGTTCAAGAGTGAACCCGGTCTGCTCATTTGTTAACTTGATCTTTGCGTTGGGAATTGTAGCCCCGGTCGCATCTAATGCGGTACCGACAATCGAGCCTTGGTCCATCTGACTGAGACATCTTGGAACGAGGATAAGAGTGAGCAAAAGGAAGAACGTGAGAGACAACTTGCGCATAGGTGGGAAAGCAACAGTTTTGATCATTGAATGGGCCTCTAATAACTAAGATCAGATGCCAAGCTGAGGAAAGGAGATGTTAGAGTTGCACCTGCTTTTCGGGTGTCAAGAAAGGGGGAGATATGACTCCTAAACACTGCCCCTCGCTCCTGTGAATTCAGGAGAGTACTCGATCTAGATTGAGTCAGCTGACTGGCTCAATTGTCGCCGAAATCTCTGAAATCTTCACCATAGCTGCTTAGTCGCGACAAATCGGCTTTTCGGAAGCGATCTTTTACAATGACTGATTCGTTGCGCAGTATGGCGAGATCAAGCTCCGTCGGCCCGGTACACCTCAGCGAGTGTATTGCCCTTCCATGAGAAGGCCGGTCGATGTCAACTGCGTTCGTCTTGTTGCTCGAGGCCCGTCTCTTGAGGCATCGAAGATTTCGTGATCTACCCATCTGTATCGGTGAATCATCGGTGAATCCGGCCCAAGCCATTTTGATTTGAACGACATGCGCTATGATCAAAATGCATGAGGTTTTCGGCTACAAAACGGCACCCTTCGACAAAAGGTAATGATGTATGGTCGTTTGCGTCGCGACTCGCCTTGGTCTTGCTCATGATCTTGGTAATCCTTACCCCAATTACGCAAGGTATTTGGAGTAACGATAACTTTCTGCATGGTCATGATGATACCGAATTTAACCTATTCATGGCTTTAACCTTGGTCTTACTCGCACTCCTTATTTGCCGACACTGTCAAAATGTGCTCGATAAAGTCCTTAGTTCTTTTCAGGATGTGCTCACATTTTTACTCCGGCTCTTTGGGGAGCAGACTTTGAGCGCACCTGTCAAAGACGTGTCCCCTGCGTGTGACCACGACCGCGTCTCTCCTTCTGAAGCGTCTGCCTACCACCTTCCCCTTTTAATCTGATTTGCCTTCTCCTGCGACTCTGAGGCCCTTTCACGAAGGTCCTTTCGTCCCATTTCTGATAGCGATTCTTTTGCGGAGCGCGTTGGAGAGGTAATGAAGAAATCAGAAGTGCTTCAGGCATGGTCATCTATCCTGGCGGGGATCATCCCGTCACTATCGATCGAGATCACCAAAGAATTCCCTCTTCGATGCCCTGGATGTTATGCCTTCGATCCGGCTCATCTTGGAAGCGATATTCAGCTCCGTCAGTTCTCGGACTACAAGAGTGAAGAACTGTTCCAAAATGAGCTGGCGCTCGTGGATTGCTACAAACCTGCCGGTCATCTCTTCTTCGCATCCCAATGCATCGGCAAATTATGGAGACAAATCACAAAATTGGCCTCTCCGAAGGTGAAAGCCGCACAGGAGTCACCATTAAAGATCCTATGAAGACGATTACGACAACCATATTGGGTAATAGGACGTGGCCTGCTTTAGGGGCTGCGATCCTCATTATCGGGATCTCACCCGCATCGCTTGCTGGCCAGCAGTCGCTCAGTCTTCACCAGGCAATCGAAGAGGGATTGCGAAGTCCTGCTGCTCTGGCCTACCAAGGTGTGGCGGATCAAACTGCGGCACTGATTCGGCAGGCGAAGCTTCGACCCAATCCAAGAATTTTCCTTCAGTCGGAAGACCTTCGCCCGTGGGACAGTAACTTCTCGATGGCTGAGAACAGTGAGTCCTATGTTTATGCCGGTCAGGTTATCGAGCTCGATGGAAAACGCGGAAAAAGACTCGACCTTGCGAAGTCCAATGCCTCTCGCGCTCAAGCGACGCTCAGCCTGCAGCGTCAGCAGCTTGCTTCGCGGATTGCGAACGCGTACTGGAGCTTTGCTGCAGCGAACGCGGCAGTGGCATTACAGAAGCAAAATCTCCGGAGTGCCGATGACGTAGTACGGTATCACCGGGAACGTGTGGACGCGGGGGCCATGCGCGGCGTGGACTTGCTCCGCATGGAGTTGGAACATGACCGTGCAAAGCTCGCCCTGCAAACAGCGGAAAGGGAAGCAAACGAAGCGCGTTTACAGCTCTGCCGAGAGATCGGGCGTACTTCATTTTCTATAGACGTGCAACTCACAGACCCGCTCACGGCAATCGATCCTGTTCAAGAGTTATCCGTCGAAGCTGCGATAGCACAACGTCCCGATGTGGTTGCTGCTCGAGAGGCAGTAAACAGCGCGAGAGCAGACTTACGCCTTCAGCATGCGAATGCCGTCCCGGACGCCGATCTAATCGGTGGTTACAAACGGAACACTGGGAATAATACTCTCTATAGCTCACTGCAAATTCAACTTCCATTCCAGAATAGGAATCAGGGAGAGATCGCTCGGGCTGAGGCTTCCGTGCGTATTGCCGAAGCTTTGAGAGCGCAGGCGGAATTGTCTGCTCGTGCAGAGATCGAGGCTGCTCACGCAGCCTATCAACGTTCTCTAGAAATTGTGGAGACAACTATGCCCGAGATGCAGAACCGTGCGAAAGAGCATCTCGCCATTCTGGATGACGCGTATCGCACGGGTGGAACCGACTTGCTGCGGTACATCGACGCCCGCCGTCTTTCTGTCGAAGTGGAACTAAACGCTTTGCAGCGCCTCACTGAATACCACATGAGCGCAGCGCGCCTGCAGCTCGCTTACGGAGAACAACCATGAGAACTCCCGCAGTTTGTGTTTTTGTCGTTTTCGCGATGCTTCTGGCCTTGGGATGCTCTAAGAAAGAGCCCATCAACAGCGCAGTTCAAGCGGCGCAATCCCCAGGTGCCAGCAAAGCACAAGGAACCAGCGACACCGTCGAACTTACGGTAGAGCAGCAAAGACAAGCCGGTGTGCGCACCGCGTCCGTGGAAACGCGCTCAGCACCACAGTCGCTCATCGTGACCGGGAAGGTATCGGTGGATGAACAGCATACCGCGCACATTGGCGCCTTGGCAGACGGAATCGTCGAGAACGTCTATGTGTTGCCAGGAGATAACGTCCGAGCAGGTCAGTCCCTCGCCAAGTTGCATAGCCATTTGATTCATGAAACCGCTGGTGCTCTTGCACAAGCCTATGCCCAGGTACAGGAGAAGCAAGGCGCACTGCGATTTGCGGAGCAGGCGCGAGTTCGCTATGAGCACTTGTACAACATTCGTGCCGCGTCGGCGGAAGAAGATCAGCACGCCAAACAACAGCTCATCCAAGCGCAAGCGGAACTCCTGATGGCCGAGGCCTCTGTTCATCAGGAGCGGGAGCATCTATCGGAGCTATTGCAGGTGAAGGCAGAGAGCTTGAACGTTGATAACATCTTCAAGTTTGAAGATATCCCCATTCGTACTCCCTTGAGCGGTGTTGTCATCAAGCGCAATGTCACGGCTGCGACCGTCGTTCAAGCAGGTACAGAGGCCTTCGTGGTCTCTGATCCGAGTACGGTGTGGGTGACTGGTGCTGTCAATGAGAAGGACATTGCTTTAGTGAAGATCGGAAGTCCCGTGACTGTAAAAGTCCAAGGTTACCCGAACGAATTATTTCATGGACGTGTGGGGCAATTGGGAAGCGCTCTCGATTCCGAGACAAGAACGGTTCCTGTACGTGTTGTTGTTCCAAACTCGGGACTCAAGTTGAGGCCCGAGATGTTCGCAACCGCCGAGATTCACGAGTCTGTCACGCATCCGGCGATCTTCATACCAGAAGATGCGGTGCAGGAGATTAAGGGTATCCCGACCGTCTTCGTTGCTGTCGATAGGGATCACTTCCGAGCGCAAAGCGTAACACTTGGAACTCGGAGTGATGGGCACGTGGAAGTGTTTCAGGGTCTTCGGCAGGGAGATCGCGTCGCGATCGCTGGTGCATTCATGGTCAAGTCGGGACTCCTAAAGAGCTCCCTGGGGGGGAAATAGCCAATGGGCCGAATGCTAGATTTCCTTCTCGACAATCGTTGGCTAGTTTTCGGCCTCCTGCTCATGATCATCGTGGGTGGTGTTGTCGTCATGTTGCAACTTCCCATCGAAGCTTTTCCCGATCTGACGAATAACCAGGTCGTCGTAACCGTCGACTGTCCCGGCATGTCACCGGTTGAAGTGGAACAACTCGTCACCTATCCGATGGAGACGGTAATGATGGGTTTGCCGAAGCTTCAAATTGTCCGCTCGACATCAAAGCTCGAACTCTCGATGGTGACGGTGATCTTCGACGATTCGATGGATCGATATCTGGTTCGCCAGCTTGTCGCCGAGCGTTTGAATCAGGTCCAGGGACGTATTCCCGCAAATCTTCAACCGCGTATGAATCCCATGGCGACCGCCTTCGGTGAGGTCTACCAATACACGCTCAGCGGGCCCAAGAGCTCACTCATGGACCTGAAGACGCTGCAGGACTGGAATATTCGATTCGCCCTGTTGACCATTCCTGGCATCAGTGAGGTCAACTCGTGGGGCGGTTACACAAAACAGTACACCGTGGAAGTCGACCCCGAGTCTCTGCGTCGTTATAACCTTACTCTGCATGATGTCGTAACCGCTGTTTCCGAGAACAATGCCAACTTCGGTGGCAGTTATATCGAGCACGCGGAGCAACAGTACACGCTTCGTGGAATTGGTCGCGTCGAAGGCCTGGCTGATCTCGGCAATATGCCTGTCGCAGTGAGCCAAGGGACGCCAGTACTTCTGAAACAGGTAGCCAATCTCCGGATCGAGCCGATGCTTCGCCATGGTGCGGTTATGAAAGACGGGCAGGGTGAGACTGTCTCTGGAATGGTCATTCTGCTACGAGGCGAGAACGGCGGCAAAATCCTGGAGCAGATCAAAGAGAAGGTTGCAAGTCTGAAGCTGCCCGACGACGTTAAAATCACATCGTTCTATGACCAGTCGAGTGTGATTGATGCGACGATCCATACCGTCAAGAAGAATCTCTTCGAGGCAGCCTTTCTCGTCATTGTCGTGCTTCTGATCTTCCTCGGAGACTGGCGCGCTGCAATTGTGGTGGCTCTCACCATTCCGCTCTCGCTGCTCTTCGGATTCATGGGTATGAAGCTCTTCGGAATTTCAGCGAACCTGATGAGCTTAGGTGCAATCGACTTTGGCACCATCGTGGATGGCTCCGTGGTCATGGTGGAAAATTGTATCCATCATCTTGAGTCGGATCGGGAGAATAAGTCGGTTTTCAGGGTCGTGCGCGAGGCCGCTCGTGAAGTCTCACGACCTGTGATCTTCGGCGTGCTCATCATAATGGCTGTGTATATCCCAATCTTTACGCTTGAAGGGCTTGAAGGACGGATGTTTCGCCCGATGGCCGTTACCGTTGTGGCAGCGCTGACTGGATCGCTCTTTCTTGCGCTCTTCGTCGTGCCTACGCTTTGCACCTATGTACTGCGCAAGACGAATCATGCAGGAGGAGATCCTGCTCACAAGGAAGGGTCCGGCTGGTTTGATCGGCTACGCTCGTGCTATAAGCGTTCTCTTGAACACGCCCAAAAGAAACGCCGCTTCGTTATCTTTGGCGCACTTGCGATGGTGGTTGTCGCATTGGGATCACTCAAGTTCATCGGAACTGAGTTCATGCCGACGCTCGATGAGGGTTCGATGATCATCACGTCCAGGCGACTACCGGGAATCTCCTTGAGTAAGTCCATCCAGATAGGAACACAGATAGAAAAGACCATTCGTAGTTTTCCTGAGGTCACGAGTGTCGTGACCAAGCTAGGCCGCCCCGACCTCGCCACCGAAGCGATGGATGTTCACGAGTCAGACTCATATATCTCTTTTGCTCCGGAGAAGGATTGGAAGTGCTGTCATACCAAACAAGAACTCGAACGCAAGCTTGAATCCGCGCTCAACGTCATCCCGGGTGTTGCTTATGAATTTACGCAACCTATGCAGATGCGAATGGATGAGACGATCACCGGCACTCGTGGCGATCTTGCCCTCAAGATCTTCGGTCCGGATCTCGACACTCTGGATTCGCTTGGGCACAAGGCAGCGGATGTCGTACGTTCTGTGCGTGGCTCTTCACAGACGCAAATGGAGCAGTTCTCTGGTGCAGAAGAGGTTCAGATTCACATCGATCGTGCCGCCGCGGCTCGCTATGCTGTAAAGGTCAGCGACGTACAAGAAGTTATCGAAAGCATGTATGGCAGCAGAGAGATATCTGAGATCGTCGAGGGCGATCAACGATTCTCGCTGGCAGTGCGACTGCCGGATCGAGCCCGCAATGATCTCGGCGGTGTTCGATCGCTGCAACTCAAAGCACCTACCGGGGATCTCGTCCGACTAGACCAGGTAGCGGACATCCGCTTTACTCCAGGTCCGATTCTCGTTAACCGTGAAAATGCCCATCGCAGAGTTGTTGTGATGTCAAATGTTTCCGGCCGCGATTTGGGAAGTTTCGTCAACGAATGCAAACAGGCCGTTGCCCGCTCGCTCCCGTTGCCACCTGGATACCACTTGGAGTGGGGCGGCCAATTCGAGAATCAAACGCGCGCGGAAGAGCGCCTGATGATTGTCGTTCCAGTTTCAATTTTGATAATCGCCGGTCTGCTCTACGCCACTTTTCGAAACTTAGCACAAACGACACTGATCCTTGGCATTGTCCCTCTTGCCTTGGTTGGCGGAATTGCAGCACTGTGGATTACCGGAATAAACCTGAATCTGTCAGCCAGCGTAGGGTTTATTGCGCTCTTCGGTATTGCCGTACTTAACGGCGTGGTGATGGTGAGCCACATCAATTCATTGCGAATGCGTGGTCTGCCGATGCGGGAGGCCGTTCAGCACGGTGCCGCCGATCGCCTTCGTCCCGTGCTTATAACCGCTCTTGTTGCAAGCCTAGGCTTCGTCCCCATGGCACTTGCTCACTCCCGAGGTGCTGAGGTGCAACGCCCCTTGGCAACGGTCGTCATTGGAGGTCTGTTCTCCGCAACGGCACTGACTCTGTACGTGCTTCCGCTTCTATACCCGCGGTTCAGCAAACATCTGCCCGATATGCCCGAACCTCAGAAGAAATCAGCCTGAAAGCGGAGATTAAATTGATGTCATGCCTAAAAAACTGCTTTGCTCCTCGCGCTTAGTGCCAACTGTTCAGTGCGCAACGTCATGGGCGGCGCACTGATTCTGTACAGAACTACAACTCTCCCCAGAGGACCACGAATCCGATATTGAATGTTGAGTTCAAGTCGACGTCACCTGTGGTCAACGAGCGCGCTCTATGGAATCTACTTGGTCACGGACGTTTGATCCGAGCAATCCGCTTCTGCCTCTCTCTGTCGATATGTGACATTCCTTGTCGCCGGCTCTTACCATACCCTAGTGGGGTATGCTAAAAAAAAGAATGCGGATTTCTCTGGACAGGTGGACTGAAGGACTTATGAGCATAGCTGCTGTACTCGAATCTCCCGGTATGTCGAGAGCGTCTCTGTGCCGCGATGAGCGTCGCGAATATTGAGTAGCTCCGCTAGTCACCTTTTTCAATGCTCGTCGCAACATACAACGTGCGACCTGAGTGTTGAGAAGCCCTTCAAGGGTTGCGTAAGCTTCGATTAGCGGTATGATCCGCCTCTGAAACAAAATGAACACACCGAGATTAACTCTAGGTTCATAAAATTGGATGGACAAAACTCCACCCTATATATAGCCGGTTTGCTCAAAAAAAACCGGTGTAGCGATTAAGTAGGAAGAGGCCGCAGCATGATTATCGAAATGTATCTCCCGAGACGGTCAGCGAACACAGGTACGAATCCCTCATGAGGCTTCACGCAATCTCGATATTCTATTCACTATTATTGTTACCGCTCGTCTCAGGACAGGCGATTGCGATCGCACAAGTTCGTACAGTTGAGTCTTTGTACAGGCTCCCGCAACCGACCAGACCGGAAGATCTAGCTGAAGAGCCGCTACCCGCTGTTGCTCTGAGTGTGGCGTACACCTCTGTACCTTCACCTCTCTCTAGTGGGGTGGGACACGTCATTTCAGTAATGAAGCTCCCGATAGACAGCAGTAACCTGGAGGCTGAAAGCCTGCATGTGATGCCAAGCAGTTTGGGAGACATCTCTCCTTTCGCCTCATACGCAGTAGCCGGGAATCAGGAAGGGACTCCCGCGCCTCGCGATGATGAACAACCCAGCTTCATGCGGATTGCAACTCGTAAAGGATGGGTCGATCCGAAGAATGAACGCTGGAATGCATTCGGTCAATTTACCTACATATCAGCTTGGAAGCCGTCCTTTTACGCACCCTATACGAACTTCAATGGAAGTACAAATTCATTACTTCCTATTGCAGAGCGCAGTTTTACCGGCACCGCAACTGCTTATCTCGGTCTGCGAACATGGCACGGGGGGGAGCTGTACTTCGTTCCAGAACTCATTTCGGAGAACCCGCTATCTCAACTCAAGGGCCTCGGCGGAGCAATCCAGGATTTTGAGCTGCAAAAGGGTGGAAATGTCACTCCAACACTCTATCGCTCTCGCCTTTTTCTAAAGCAATCTTTCGAGCTTGGCGGAGCAGAACTCGAGAAAAGCTCGAGTCCCATACAGCTTGGCACCACCTACAGGGCAAGGCGGTTGGTTCTTGCGGCTGGTAACTTCAGCATCCTCGACTTTTTCGACAAGAATGCCTTCAATATCGATCCTCGGCAGGGACTCTTCAGTTTGGCCTTTCTGACCTACACCGCCTATGATTTCGCCTCGGATGCTCGGGGATACTCATGGGGTTTGGTCGCGGAGTTGTATTGGGATGACTGGTCAGTGCGAATCGGCCGGATCACGCCCCCGCGTGATCCAAACCAACTTGCGATCGATTGGCGACTGTTGAAGTACTATGGCGATCAGATCGAGGTGGAGCACGACCATAAGCTTGTCGGCCAGGAAGGCAAAGTGCGGGTTCTCGCCTATCGTAATCGCGAGAACATCGGCAACTTTAGTAAGGCTATCGCAGCTTTTGAAGCAGATCCGTCGAAGAATGCAACCACTTGCACAGGATTTAATTACGGATCGGGCAACTCTGATGCGCCCGACCTGTGCTGGTCGCGAGCCTCGCATGTCAAGGAGGGAATTGGAGCGTACGCAGAACAATATCTGGCGAAGAATGTCGGCGTCTTCGCTCGTGGTATGGTGTCCGACGGGAAGAGTGAGGTCTACGCCTATACCTCCACTGACCGCTCCTTCGCATTAGGATCGCTTGCTAAAGGATCGCTGTGGAGACGACCTCTGGATGTTACCGGCATCGCGTACAACATAGGTACGATCTCTCGTTCCCATCAGCAATATCTTGCGATGGGAGGAATCGATGGCTTTATCGGAGATGGAAGAATCAACCCAGGTGCCGAGCAGGCAATGGATGTTTTCTACAGTGCCAACTTACACAAGTTTTATTGGCTTGCGGGTGACTATCAACGGATTATCAATCCGGCGTTTAATACTGATCGAGGACCCGTAAACGTTTGGAGCTTTAAAGTTCATGGAGAGTTCTAGAGACTCGGAGGCGACCCGCAACAAAGTAGCCTATCTCTTCCGAACTGCAACCGCTGGATAGGCAATCTCGCCCGAAATCCTTCATCCTCCGCTGTCAAAGAGGGGCCAGACGACCCTCCAGCCGCTGAGATTCACTGCACCCATCTTTGGGCGCGATTGCGGAGCCCACAGTCACACTCGATACCGAGCACGTTTCTGTTTTCGTTCGGGCTTTTGGCAGCCATCTTTCATGGAAAGCGATCTATTGGTACGCGGCTGCGCACGAAAAGACAGTATGCGACGTAAGCCACTCGAAGTGACGATCCCCTCCCGGAAAATCTCCTGCCGAGTGTCTCGAAAACCGTGTTGTATTCCGCGTTCGGAGTAGTCGGTACGGCATGCCGTGGTTTCGCAAATTCAAAGACGGTTCGTTCGAACGTGGCGACTCTGGAAGTATCGGTGTTCAATGACTTTAACGATGGCGCCTGCTTCAAAGCTGTTGTGGTGTGGGTCGCGATAGATCAAACGAACCCTGAATCAGTTCGATTCGGCTGTTAGAAACCGCTCGTAATGCGCTGTCGATGCGGTCCGCAGGAACTGATAACACTGGAAGGACCAGACATGTCAGACCACGTTACCGGGTTCAAGGCTGGAGGAGCGGACGAAGGGAACGACGACGAAGTCTGCGACGTCACATCGTGGTAGGGCGAACGCTCAAGAGTAACTCCCAATAAGTTACGAAAGAGTCTCGAAGTTACAGGGGAACCTAAGCGTAATTCGGCATCGTAGTACAAATCATGGTGCAATGGATCAAAGCACGTTTCTCTACCCGTTGGCTTCTCTGCAAAGCACCTATTCGTGTTTGGAACGTCAATTCTCCACCCGCAGCATGCAAGTGGATGAGTCGAGAGCGTTCTTCCTTGAATCGACGCATTTCACGGGTGACGGAGTGGTGTTAAGTGGAGCTTAACATTTCCCAAATTAGCGTCTTCATAGGAGCCGATACTTTCGTTCGATTGCAGTCCTTAATTTCGACACTCATGATTCGCTGTTTGGTTCGCGTTCACACAAGATGAAGGGGATAAGTTTGCGAATTTTGCACATTATTTCTACGCTGAATCCGGAAGCAGGAGGTCCCGCTGAATCTATGCGGCTGCTTTTGAACCATAACTCGAGCGACGACATCGGCGAGGCTTTGACGCTTGATGATCCTGCCGCTCCGTTCTTACAACACGCGACTTTCCAGATCCACGCGCTTGGTCCGGTCAGCACCACGTACGGCTATACACCCAAGCTCGTGCCTTGGCTGCGGTCCAATCTGGATCGCTTCGATGCTGTCGTGGTCAACGGACTTTGGCAGTACTGCGGCCTAGCAGTCCTTAGAGCTGTCGCAGGCGTCAAGCCTTACCTCGTTTTCACGCATGGCATGCTGGATCCGTACTTCAAGCGTCGTTTTCCTCTGAAACATCTAAAAAAATGGCCGTATTGGGCATTTGTAGAGTACTGGGTGCTGCGCAAAGCTTTCCGTGTCCTGTTTACGACTCAAGCGGAACAGAAGCTTGCGGAGCAGAGCTTCTGGCTGCACTCTTGGACGCCCTTCATAATGCCCTTCGGCGCGAGTACACCACCTTCAGACTCTTCCGCTATGCGAGAGAGCTTTCACTTCGTTTGCGAAGAGGCGCGTGGTCGACGGTTTCTCCTCTTTCTCGGCCGCATTCACCGAAAAAAGGGATGCGATCTGCTCGTCCGGGCATTCGTCAAAGTTGCTGCATCGGACCCAGATCTGCACCTGGTGATGGCTGGTCCTGATCAGGAGAAGTGGTCCCCTACTTTGCAGCAAATCGCAAGAGACGCCGAGATCGCAGAGCGGGTGCACTGGCCCGGCATGCTCAGTGGTGATGCTAAATGGGGAGCCTTCTACGCCGCCGAAGCTTTTGTACTGCCATCGCACCAGGAAAATTTCGGCATTGCAGTCGCAGAAGCACTCGGCTGCGGAAAACCGGTTCTGCTTTCCGACAAGATCAACATCGCCTCCGAGATATCTGAGGCTGGTTGTGGTCTGGTCGAGACCGATACTCTTGCCGGCACAGAGCGGCTGTTGCAACGCTGGATCGATACACCTGCAGAGCTGCGCCATGTGATGCACACCCGCGCACTTGAGATTTTCCAACAACGCTACAATATGACCGGGAACGCTGAGACCATCATCCAACTTGTCGAGGAGGCGAAAGATCGTGCAACCTCGGTTCATCCCGTGAAAAGACGAGCCAAAGCTAGTGCGCGCGTGCAAAGATCTTGTGATTGACATCGATCCCTCATGTCGCTCTTTCGCTGTGAGCTGTATCGCGGCATTGATGCCCACGCGCCGTCGTTTGACTGATCGTAACCGCCGATGAAATCTCTTACCTCCACCTCTGTGCAGACGATAGTCATTCAAACGCCTGGATTCACCAGGGGTTCAAAGAACTCGTTCGTCGCGTTCTAATTGCCCTACGACACTCTCCCTTGACATTTTTCCCCCGATAGGGGCATCCTACTTCGGAACGATTGATACCGATTTTTTCTTGGTGCTTTTTCGAAGTGTCCGATTTTCCCCAGTGTTCTGAATCGACTCCTTCGATCCCCGTATTCAGGAGATGACGGCATGATCCGCAGCGTTCCACTCCTATTTGCATAAATACCACGAAGCGCCATCCGAGTGCTCATGTGCTGCTGTCTCCTGATCGAGTGATCCGATCCACCCGTACCACGCAGCTCAGGGAGGTTACTCATGAGACAAACAAGATTGATAGCACTCGCCGCGGGCTGTGGAACTTCTTCCTCCTGCTCAGACAGCCGCGCGGGTCCGGATCACGCAGGGGCCAGAGCTCTAACGCTAACGACAAGTCGGCGATCATCAGGTGGACAAGCAACAACCCTGGGGGCTCGGACGAGCATTTCGGGGTCGTGCATTGCGGTACGAATTCCCAAGGAACTTATCCAGACTGCGAAATCTCACATCAGGGCAAACCGGAACTATCCATATACGATTTTCGCGTCCGCGTGGAAGGTCTTACAGGGCAACGGCAGGAGCGCTGAAGTAAAGAGCATTGTCAATCATTTCACCATCCTAGACAAACCTCGGCATTTGCAGATATCGAACAGGAACTCTAGGAGAGCGGTCGAAGGTGTGGACTGAGATCAGGAGATCACGGACGGTGAACTGAGTGCCGTCGTAATTGATAAACAGGAACGAAATTCTATGTGGATCGTGCGACTCGCATTACGGCGGCCCTACACGTTTGTCGTTATGGCCATATTGATCCTAATCATGGGGATGGTCGCGATCGTTCGCACTCCAACGGATATCTTTCCAAACATTAACATTCCCGTTGTCAGCATCATCTGGAACTATAACGGTCTCGTCCCCGAGGACATGAGCGACCGCATCGTTAGCGTCACAGAGCGAAACCTTACTACCACCGTTGATAACATCGAGCACATCGAGTCGCAGTCGCTGAATGGAATTGCTGTGGTTAAAGTGTTCCTGCAGCCGACCGCGAACCTTCAACAGGGAATCGCACAGATTACATCAAACTCTCAGACCCAACTCAAGCAGCTGCCTGCAGGATCTACACCACCGCTGATTATTGCCTATAGCGCATCGAGTGTCCCCGTTCTCCAGTTAGCTCTCTCGGGGCAAAATCTGTCAGAGCAAGAGCTAAACGACTATGGCCTGAATTTCATCCGGACACAGATCATCACTGTACCTGGGGCAGCGGTGCCATATCCCTATGGCGGGAAACAACGGCAGGTGCAGGTGGATCTGAATACCACAGCGTTGCAGTCGAAGGGCTTGTCCGCGCTGGACGTAGTCAATGCGATCAGCGTGCAAAACCTGATCCTGCCGACAGGAACGTCCAAGATCGGTTCCAGAGAATACGATGTTTCGATTCCCAACGCAGCACCGCAGACGATAGCGGACCTAAACCGAATCCCCATCAAGACGATCGGCGGCACTACGATCTACATCAAAGATGTTGCCTGGGTACGCGATGGCTTTCCCCCCCAGACCAATATCGTGCGCGTCAATGGGCAGCGCTCAGTATTGCTAACGATCCAAAAGGCGGGGAACGCGTCAACGCTGAACGTGATCGCGGGCATCAAGGCCCTTCTGCCTCAAATTAAGACGACGGTTCCACCCCAGCTACAGATAGAACCTCTGGCTGATCAATCGATTTTTGTTCGTGGTGCGATCAGCGGAGTGGTCAGGGAGACGTTGATTGCCGCGTGCCTCACTGCTTTCATGATTCTCACGTTCCTGGGCAGCTGGCGCAGCACCTTGATCATCGCGACCTCGATCCCCTTGGCTATTCTGACCTCCATCATTGTGTTCAGTGCGATCGGAGAGACGATCAATATCATGACGCTGGGTGGACTCGCTCTGGCGGTCGGCATCCTGGTGGACGACGCCACAGTCGAGGTCGAGAACATCAATCGCAACCGGGAGGCAGAGCCAGAGAAGGACATGGACGAAGTTGTCCTTGAGAGCGCATCGCAAATCGCGACCCCGGCGTTTGTGGCTACGCTTTCGATCTGCATTGTATTTGCTCCGATGTTCCTACTGTCCGGCGTAGCGCGGTACCTTTTCGTGCCGCTAGCCGAATCCGTGGTTTTCGCCATGTTGGCCTCGTATTTCCTTTCGCGAACCATCGTTCCGACGATGGCCAAATACTTATTGCGCGGAGAAAAAATGGAGGCGGATACCGCCGTCCGCAATCCACTGGTGCGGCTTCAGAAGCGCTTTGAAGAGGTCTTTGAGAGATTTCATGGCGGCTATCGCAGACTACTGGAGACATGTCTCCATCACCGGCGCGTCTTCCTGATTGCGTTCTTCGCGACTTGTCTGGGCTCTCTGGTAATTCTGATTCCATGGTTGGGCCGGGACTTCTTCCCCAGCGTTGACAGTGGCAGTTTCAAGCTTCATCTGCGTGCTCCCACTGGAATGCGCATTGAAGAAACGGCCAACCTTTGCGACCAGGTCGAACAGTCGATTCGAAGGCAGATACCGGCAAGCGAAGTCCAGAATGTCATTGACAACATAGGTCTGCCCTACAGCGGCATCAATCTCTCCTACAGTAATTCGGCGCCAGTTGGAACATCGGATGCCGACATTTTGGTGACCCTGTCCGCCAACCACCATCCCACAGACAACTACATTCACCAACTTCGTCTGACACTCCCGAAGCAGTTTCCGGGCGTCTTGTTCGCTTTCCTGCCCGCCGACATGGTCGGCCAGATTCTCAATTTTGGATTGCCAGCCCCAATTGATGTTCAGGTCGTAGGAAACGACCTGGAAGGGAACAGGCGCTACGCGAATGCGGTGCTTGCGAAGATGAGAGATGTGACAGGAACGGCAGATCTGCGGATCCAGCAACCCTTCGATGAGCCCTATCTGCGCCTGAGGGTCGAACGTACGAAAGCTGAACAACTTGGTTTCACTGCCCACGACATTGCGCAGAATCTCCTGGTGTCCTTGAGTGGCAGCTTCCAGACTTCACCCACGTTCTGGGTTGACCCAACAAACCGAGTCAGTTACCAGATCGCCACCCAGACGCCGCAGTATCGCACAGACACGTTGCAGCAGTTAGAGAACATTCCGATCACAGGTACCGACCCGACCGCTCCTCCATCGATCATGGCCAGTCTGGTATCTGTGCAACGGGGATCGGGAATGGCGGTGGTCTCTCATTACAACGTTGCGCCGGTGATTGACATCTATGGCTCTGTCGCGGGGCGCGACCTGGGTGGTGTGGCCACCGACATCAACAAAATCATTGACGCCACACGCCAGCAATTACCCCGCGGTTCTCGAGTCGTTGTCCGTGGGCAGGTTCAGACGATGCGAGACTCTTACATTGGTCTGCTGAGCGGGCTGGCGTTCTCGATCGTACTGGTGTACCTGCTGATCGTAGTCAACTTCCAGTCCTGGCTGGATCCACTCATCATGGTTTCCGCGTTGCCCGCAGCGCTTGCCGGGATTGCCTGGTTCTTGTTTGTAACGCACACGACTCTGAGCGTGCCCGCGCTCATGGGAACCATTATGTGTATGGGCGTCGCAACCTCAAACAGCATCCTGGTAGTGAGCTTTGCCAAGGAGAAGATGATGGAGGGGAGTGATTCCGTCAGCGCTGCACTGGAGGCAGGCTTCACGCGTTTTCGCCCCGTCCTGATGACGGCTCTGGCCATGATCATCGGCATGGTGCCAATGGCTCTCGGCCTAGGGGACGGCGGTGAACAGAATGCTCCCCTCGGACGGGCAGTCATTGGTGGACTGCTTTTCGCGACGGTTTCGACTTTGTTGTTTGTCCCCGCATTTTTCAGCGTACTTCAGGGTTCACGCAGGCATCCCGCCCAAACGGGAGACGAACTGTAGACACCAAGTTTTGTGGAGTCATTATGTTGCCTCAAAGTGAAGATACAAGACGGATCAGCAGGCAAACGCTCCCAGCGAACGATGTGGAAGTAGGGAAACGTCCCCGCAAACCATGGCTTGTCCTGGGGATTACGTTGATCGCAGTTACGGCCGTCCTTGTCTGGGGCATATGGTCCCGTGTCAGGGCCCGCGCAGTTCTAAGTGGAGAGACGGCTCAAGTGGCTCGACCAGCGGTGTCGGTCGTATCGCCAAAACGAACCGCGCCCGCACAGGAGATCATTCTCCCTGGAAATGTACAGCCATTCATCTCCTCACCGATCTATGCACGCACAAATGGGTATCTGAGGAAGTGGTACTTCGACATTGGAGCGCACGTCAAGCAAGGACAACTGCTTGCCGTGATTGAAACTCCTGAAGTCGACCAGCAACTGGAGCAATCATTTAGCAACCTCAATACCGCCAAGGCGAATCTGGCTCTTGCCGAGACCACAAAGAATCGTTACCAGGGACTACTGAAGGACAATGCCGTTTCGCAGCAAGACGTGGACAACGCCGTCGGCACCTACAATGCCAACAAAGCAATCGTTGAAGCTAATCAGGCAAACGTCAGGCAACTGCAGGCTCTGCAGTCTTTCGAGAAGATATACGCTCCGTACGATGGAGTTATCACGGCTCGAAATATCGATATTGGCGACCTCATCAATTCCGGTAGCAGCGGCGGTGTGAAAACCGATCTGTTTCACATCTCTCAACCTGGAACGTTGCGCGTCTACGTAAATGTCCCAGAGGAATACTCGCAGGGCATGAAAACTGGCACTACCGCAGACCTCAGTCTGGCCGAGTTTCCCGGTCGGAAGTTTCAGGGAAGGCTGGTACGCACAGCGAATGCCATCAATGTGACCACCCGTACCTTGCTGATCGAGGTAGATGTGGACAATCCTGCGGGCACGCTGCTCACTGGCTCTTATGCAGAGGTCCACTTGGCGGTACCGGCGCAAGCCTCCACTTACCTGCTTCCAGTCAATACTCTGATATTCCGCTCGGAGGGTTTGCGGGTCGGCATTGTGAAAGATGGGAAAGTCACGCTTTCTGCCGTAACTCCCGGCCACGATTTCGGCAATGAGATAGAAATTGTCGCCGGGCTCAAGGCAGACGACCAGGCCATTATCAACCCACCCGACTCCATCGTTTCGGGCCAGGATGTCCAAATCGTTCAGGCAGCATTGCCGGGGGATATCAAGTGAAGCGCCTTGGAGAGATAATTTCAGTCGAGAACACGCGGCAAGCACCTTGGCTGGGAGCGCTACTTGCAGTAGCAGTGATCCAGTTTAGTGGATGCACGGTCGGGCCCAAATACCACACTCCCGTGGTACAGCCTCCTCCCGCCTATAAGGAGGTAGGGAACTGGAAGCCCGCAGAACCCAATGAGCAAAATCTTGGCGGTACGTGGTGGACGATATTTCAAGATCCACAGCTTGATGCGCTAGAACAACAGGTCAACGTATCGAATCAGAATCTGAAGGCCGCAGACGCGCAGTATCAGCAAGCACGAGCCGTCCTGCGCTACAACCGGGCCGACTATTATCCGACCGGGACGACCGGCCCGGCTGCGACCCGGACACGGGTGTCTGCCCACCGCCCGCCTCCTAATTCGATCTTTAATGGCGTCACCTACAACGATTTCGCGCTGCCGTTCAACTTTTCCTACCAGGCCGACGTCTGGGGACGAGTTCGACGTACGGTGGAGTCTTATCGAGAACAGGCGCAAGCGAGTGCGGCAGATCTGGCTACGGTCAATCTAAGCATGCACGCGGATCTGGCCGTCGATTACTTTCAGGCCCGCGCTCTCGATGCCCAGGAACAGCTCCTGAACTCGACAGTCAAAGAGTACGAACAGGCTCTCGCATTGACTCAAAGCCGTTTCAGGGGAGGGATCGCTTCGGATATGGAAGTTCAGCAGGCGCAGACTCAACTGCAAACTACCCGGGCGGCGGCGATCGACGTCGGCGTCCTGCGAGCGCAATACGAGCACGCAGTTGCAATCCTTATAGGGAAACCTCCCGCTCAGTTCAGCCTTCCGCCTCTGCCTGTCACCACCCCACCTCCACACATTCCCGTCAGCGTACCATCGGATCTGCTGGAACGACGACCGGATATCGCAGCTGCGGAGAGAAGGGTGGCGGCCGCCAATGCTCAGATCGGAATAGCCAAATCAGCGTACTACCCGCTGATCAATCTGGGCGCCTCGGGAGGATTTGAAAGCTCCAGTATCACTACCTTGCTCAATGGACCGAGCGGCCTGTGGTCCGTTGGGCTATCTGCAGCGGTGACTGTCTTCGACGTGGGAAGACGCCGCGCCCTTACAGACCAGGCGCTTGCGGCCTACGACTATCAGGTCGCTAGTTATCAAGAGAACGTGCTGACTGGATTCCAACAAGTGGAAGATAATCTGGCGGCTCTAAGAATTCTGGAAAATGAGGCCAAGGTCCAGGATGAAGCTGTCGTCGCAGCCCAGCGCTCGTTAGCCCTTTCGATCAAACGATACAGAGGAGGGGTCACGAGTTATCTTGAGGTAATCACAGCTCAAAATGCGGCTCTCACAAATGAGGTTACGGCGGTCAATATTCTCGGACGTCGGATGGCGGATACGGTCTTACTGATCCAGGCTCTTGGTGGCGGATGGGACCGTTCCAGTCTGCCGGAGCGACCGGAATGCTGCGGCAAGCTTGTGAGTGGTAATTCCAAATGACTGGCCGAGTTGTGTCATGTGAGCGTGTGGAACAGGTCAATCTAACCCGACCTAACCCGGCGTCGTCGGATTGGGAGTCGTCAATCCGAGCTCTACAAACTGAGTCATCCCCTGTGCATAAGGGATCACTATCGGAACTGCTGGTGAAGTTGCCGATAAGCGAACTTTGCGCCAAAACGGGTAGTTTCCAGATTGCCCGTTATCGGGAGCAACACGGAAGCCTTGAGCTTTACGAAGCTCAATGAGTACATTGGCGATTTCGCCAACTGACGGGCTAATAGGAGAGCATGCCCAAAACTCGGCAAATTACCCATAACCCTTTTTGCAGAGACTGCGACTCTTGAAGTCACATGGATCCAGTTTCGCCAGCAATTGCTCCGCTCCAATTGGGCCGCTCTCTTAAGAGAGACATGGTTGCTCCTCAAACTTTCCCGGTGACTGTTGGAACACATGGTACCTATGAGTGGCTGGTAACCAAACATTACCTTGATGATCTTCTGCGACTTTTGACTTTCAGATACGAGTCCGAATCGCGAACGCAGTATGATTCACGTAACCTATTCACCAACCGGGGGAGGGCCTGTCTCAGATGCATCCGATCGTCCGAGGCCAAATCGGGTCCAATAGAGCCACGTCACTCTCTCCGCGCTTCGGATGGCGACAGTTTCAGCGCCTTCTTGTACTGTTTTTCCCTCTCTCCTGCCTTCCTCAATCGGGTGCGAGTCAATGTGTCGGCATCGCCTCTACGCCTCAAGCGGCTGCCGACTGCGCTGCGCATGGCATCCCGCAAGGCATCGTCGTCCCGGTTGATACTGCCCACACCTACTCGTTGGCTGAACTGATTGACCTGGCCGAACGCAACAACCCACGAACTCGTATCACCTGGGAGAGAGCCCGCCAGCGCGCCGCAGACCTCGGCATCGCGAAGAGCTCGTACTACCCCCTGCTGGCTGGCCAGGCGGCCTTCGCCGACCAACGCATCATCAATCCCTTCCCCAAGCCGCTAGCCCCTCGCGGCTATACCATGATCGAAATTCCAGCCGTTGTCCCCATGGTAACGCTCGAGTACCTGATCTTCGACTTCGGTAAGCGCGGGGCTCAGGTCGACGCCGCCACCGCCGAAAAGCTCGCTGCCGGTGCCAACTTTATTCAAGCCAACCAAAATGTGGCCTTCAGCGTTGCTAGCGCCTTCTACCAGTTGCTTACCCGGCAGGAGAGACTGGCTGCCGCAGAAGCGACGCTTAAGACCGCGCAGACCACTGCCGACGCCGCTGAGTTTCAGCTTCGCAACGGGCGCTCTACTCTGCCCGACGTGCTCAACGCCCGTGCCGAGGCCGCGCAGGCCATCTTCGATCGCGAATCGGCCGACGGAGACGAGAAGATCGCCCGCGTTGCGCTCACCGAGGCCGTCGGTGTCGAGCCATCGCCCAACATCGCCATCGACGCCGCCAACGCTGCTCCACTGCCATCGGCTCTGGTCTCGTCCATCGATGCGCTGATAGACCGCGCTATCGCCGACCGTCCGGACCTCGCCGCGCAGGCTGCCGAGATTCGAGCCGCTGACGATGTTATCCGAGCCGCTCGCGCCGAATACTGGCCGAAGATCGCGCTCCAGGGGTCGGCCGCGCAAACCTCCATCTGGCCCACCACCGACTACGGTCAACTCGGCAATGCGAGCCAGACAACATGGTCGGCCGCCCTCGCCATCCAGTGGCGCATCTTCGACGGAGGCGAGCGAAAAAATGAGGTAGCCAAAGCAGAGTCGAAGAAGCGCGAGGTGCAGGATGAGATGCGAGAGAAGCGCGACCAGGCCACACGTCAGGTCTGGACCGCATACATCGCATTCCGCACCGCCCTTCGCAAAGAGCAGGCCGCCGTCGCTCTGCTGGATTCGGCAAGCGCTTCCTACTCCGCGTCGCTCGATGCTTACAAGTACGGCGTCAAGAATCTCATCGACGTGGTCACGGCCGAACGACAGCTCGCGCAGGCTCGACTCTCCAGCGTCTCGGCGCGCTCGCAGCTCTTTCTCGAAGCCGTTGACCTCGAGTTTGTGACCGGTAACCTTCTGCGGACCGGACCGCCCGCGACGACGACAAGCTCGCCCTCAATACCTGCAGTTCCGGCTCCCCCTCCCTCAACTCCACCGTCTTCCACTCCACCTCAGGATGGTCGGCAACGATGAACAGAACACCTGCGCTCTCTCTCGGCATCGGCGGAATCTGCCTCCTGTGCATCGGCTGCGCGCGTGCGCCGGCTATCGACGTCATCGGCTCCTTCTTTCCCGTCTGGATGGTCTGCCTCATCATCTCCATCGTGCTTGCATCGCTGTTGCGTCTGTTCCTCCTGCGACGTCAGCTTGAGCCGGCTATCGAGCCTGTCGCGCTCTTCTATCCTTGCGTCGTCCTTCTTCTCAGTTGCCTGTTGTGGCTCATCTTCTACAGCTAAGGAGCGTTTATGGACACCACCACGGAAGGTGCGAATCGCAGACGAATTGGCCGTCGCGTGCTTATCGGTGTGGTCACGGCCGCGGCTGTTGCGCTGCTGTGGGTCGTCTATCTGGTCGACCGCTCGCCGCGCACCGATGACGCCAGTGTTTGGGCCAACTACATCGAGATCGCCCCCGAAGTCAGCGGCCGGTTAGTTGAACTGCCTATCAAGGACAATGCCTTCATCAAGAAGGGCGATCTGCTCTTTGTCATCGATCCCCGCCCCTACGAGTACGCTCTCCAGCAGGCGCTGTCCGACCAGCGAGCACTTGAAGAACAGATCGTCGATCAGCGACGCCGCATCGCCGCCCAGAACAGCGCCGTGCAGGCTGCTGGAGCTGCAGTCTCTCTCTCAAAGACCGGCATCCAGACTGCGGGAAGCAATATCGAAGCAGCCCATGCGGCCGTCACCCGCGCCCAGGCCGCCGCCACCGCAGCCGAGGCGCAGCTCAGGCTCGCGACCAACAACTACCATCGCATCGAGCCGCTGCTCCAGAAGCAGTATGTCACCGTGGAGCAGGTTGACCAGGCCAACACTGCCGTCCGCGTCGCACAGGGCAGCTACGACGAGGCCCAGGCCGCACTCGTGCAGGCGCGGGCCCAGCTCAGTCAAGCCACGCTTCGCCAGGAGGAGGCCAACTCGCAGTCTGCAGAATCCCAGGCGAAGCTTGGCCAGGCCATCCATACCATCGACCGTGTCGAGACGCCCGAGTCGCAGCGGCCCGCTCGGACAGCAAAGGTGGACAGTGCCCGGCTTGATCTCGAGCGTACCGGCGTCGTCGCTCCCTTTGACGCCTACGTCACCAACATGAACATCTCCGTCGGCGCCTACGCTCATCCCGGCACGCCTATCTTCACTCTCATCGACACGCGCGCCTGGTACGTCATCGCCAACTACCGTGAGTCCAAGCTCAAGAACATTCCCCTCGGCGCACACGTCGACGTCTATCTCATGGGCCACCCAAACCGCCGCTTCAACGGCCACGTCGAGAGCATCGGCTTCGGCGTCTTTCCCGAGGACGGCAAGGTCTCAGGAGGCTTGCCCAACATCGAGCGCACCCTCAACTGGGTTCACCTCTCGGCACGATTCCCGGTCCGTGTGCGCATCGAAGATCCCGATCCGCAGCTCTTCCGTATAGGCGAAACCGCCGTCACGGTTGTGAGGTAACGTCTGTGGTCATGATTCTTTCTACCTGGATCGCGCGCTTCCGGCAGGACCTCGAACCGACGGCCGGCCGCTTAAACAGTTCGCTACGCATCGTCCTCGCCTCCATCATCACGCTGCTTCTGCTCATGACACTGCGCATGCCCTTCACCGGGCTAGGTATGTACTTCGTCTTCCTCATCGGACGCGACTCTCCGGCCGTCTCATTTCGCTCAAGCGTCCTTACGCTGGTCACACTGGTCATCTCCGTCGGCTCCGTGCTGGCGGTCGTCATTCTCACCGACAACGATCCCATGGCGCGCGTGCTCAGCATCGCCGTCGTCACCTTCATGGCCGGAATGTTCATGTTGTCGAGTACAGCCCCGGGACTTGCCTCCAGCTTCGGCTTTATCTTCGCCACGCTCATCGCGCTCTGGGAGACCAGTACACCTGCCGGCCCGCTGGTCAAGGAGATGCTCTACTTGATCGGCACCATCTCCCTTGCGGTTGTCTCGGTCCTCGCGGTAGAGTACATCTTCGCAGGCCGGCCTCCTGCCGAGGAGCTCCAACAGCAGCGCCTCATGCGTTACCAGGCTCTCGAAGCGATGTTTACCCTTTACGCGCAGGGAGCTGACGCCGCGCAGATCGAGCCAGCCGTCATTCGCGTCTCGCGTCTCGCCGCTGCCGGCCAATCCGGAATGCAGCGAATCTATAACACCATCGTCGAGCGCAACCTGGACACAGGCGTGCTCCCCATTGGCACTAGAGTACGCATCACCATGCTCGCGCAGCTCACGGATATCTCAGCCGCCTTCGGGTGGCAGTACCCGTCGCTCTCCGATCCTGCACTTCGCCAGCGCTGCGCGCACATCGCCGAGTACTGCCGCTACCTCGCCGCCGGCGCCGTCCCCCCCGAGCGCCGATTGGAGTTGGTAACAGAGCACCCTATAGGGCCGGACCCATCGCTCCTTGACCGCGTCGACGGCGTGCTCCACTCCATCCTATCCATGCCTCTCGAAGCCGCAGCGGCCGCTGACAAGGAGCTCGTAGCCCTGCCCTCCAGCAAGATCACTCTCCTTATTCCCGGAGCCCTCCGGCAGCCCCAGACCATAGCCTTCGCCCTCAAACTTACCCTCTGCGCCACCATCTGTTACATCATCTATCAAGCCGTCGCCTGGCCCGGAATCTCCACCGCGGTCACGACCGTCCTCATCACAGGGCTCAGCACCAGCGGAGCGACCAAACAGAGGCTCATCTTCCGCCTCGCTGGCTCCTTCATCGGAGGTCTCATTCTCGCCCTTGGCGCAACCGTCTTCCTCTTTCCCTATATGGACTCGATCACTTCGCTAGTCGTCCTGACCGCCGGTGTTGCCTTGCTCTCTGCCTGGGTTGCCGCAGGACGTAATTTCGGCTACGTTGGGCTGCAGATCGCCTTCTCCTTTTACCTGGTGGTCTTCGCTGGCTTCTCGGCTCCTACGGAACTCGCCCCGGCGCGCGACCGCCTCATCGGGATTCTGCTTGCTCTGGTGATCATGGCCTTTGTCTTTGACCAAATCTGGCCGGTCCGCACCGTTACAGCCATGCGTAGCGCCCTTGCCACGATCCTACGCGGTGCAGCCCAGTTTCTCCGGCTGCCCCAGACTGTACATGCCCGAACCGAACTCCTCCGTCGCGCTGATAGCTACCGCGATCAAATCGGCAAGACCGTCGCCGGCATCCGCTCGATGAACGACACCATCGAGTACGAGTTCGGCGTCGACCGCCGCCAACACGGCCACGCCGGTGAGACCATCCTCCGGGCCGCGCTCACTTCGGTCGCTTTCTTTTGGAACCAGTTCGCGGTCCTGCACAGCGAGCAGGATCGCGACTTCTTCACCGAGTCCGCACTGTTGCAACTGCGCTCCGCCATGGCTGATGGCATGGATGCGATGGCTCAGTCGGTGGCCGATAAGACGGACTTCGCCACTATCCAGCCAGAAGCTCTGATCGACCACTCCCTGCTCACCCACCCGCGCTACGGTGAGTATGTGCGGCACTCTATTGCGCGCTTCGATGAACTTCAGAATATCGTCACCCAGCTTCAGGCCCAGCCCTGACTGTAGTGGACCATGCTGCCCCAACGCGCGAACGGATAGGATTGCCAGTTAACGGCTCTGGTGCAAACAGCAGCCGGATTCAGTCGAAGAGCCGAAGGGCCAGTACTGGGTCATCTGAAGGTATGAAGAACCTGTTTGCAGGGCGGCATTTCGATCGCGAGGTGATCCTCTTGTTCGTACGCTGGTATCTGCACTACAAGCGTTGACTCGACACTTCCAAAACCTAAGCTGCCGAAGGCCGTAAAGAAGACACATTTATTTCGGCTGGAGGATGCTGCCCGAATCATTGCCTCCGTGCAAGGTGTGGCAGAGATGTTTTTATTAGCTCTTCGCTGAGACTGGCGTACGGCTGGCGAGATTGCAGGGCTTCGCATCGAAGAGGAATCTTGCTCTGGATAGCATAGCCGTTGCACAGTTTGTATGGGGCAGGGAAGAGCAATCGCCGAAGAGTCCGAGCGCCGTCAGGAAGATTGCCGTCTCAACTCAGCTTGCCGAACTGCTTAGGAAGCAGATTGGACCTGCAAAGGGCAACCGGTCGGTCGCTGTTGTTTACTGTCGGTACGGGCAGCCCGCTCGATATGAACGTCGAACGGAGCAGGCGGCTTGCGCTCACCCTGGAGGCTGTAATGCACTTTGCGAACTGGCCTGCGCCTCAACCATTGTGCCTTTTGCTGTTGACGGCAGTTGTTGTCCTATGCCCCTGAGGCCGCTGTCCCTGTTTTTCCTGTCAAGCCCCTGCAGCAGAAACTAATACGCATCTCTGCACGCAAATCAAACAAAAACAATACCTTAGCCTCCGAAAATAGTCTTCCGCAAAGTGGCATATTAGTTTTACTCAATCGGCTATACTTAATAGAGAGTTAGAAAAGCCCCGGCCAACCACCGGGGCTTTTTCTCTTGAACCGATAAACCTTTTAGAAAAGACGACTTTATCCGTAACCTATTTAGAATGAGGAATTTGCAGCGATAGATTCGCTTAAGTCGCTGAATTCAGATGACTTGCAGTCAAAGTACCCCCGGGGGGGAGGGGGGCCTAAGGGAAGCAGTGATCGTAGTTCATAGCAGGCTCTAGCAAGCCAGGCTCGTTTCCTGATTGCTTCCGAAAATGGGTATTCTTCCTATCTCAATTTCGATTTGTTATTTTCGAATATCGATGCCGGTCTTAGATCGGTTGAAATTCTATGCGTTCTCGAATTATCGCAACACAGGCGCTAGCTTTCTCTTCGGTCGCGTCGACGAGACCGTCGAAACCGGGACCTTCGACACAGAATGAAGCTGACACTGAATCGACTTCCGTTCGCCCGGCTCTTTCCTCGGCGCTGAGGCCGCGTCGAAACTTCTTCTCAAAAGCCAAACCTTCGACGTCGCGGCGTAAGCCTGCCGTTGCTACACTGGGGCCAGTAGCGATTGACTCGACAGCACGGAAAGGCATCGGTAATACCGTGGCGCGTCGAAGATTTCAAAGAGGCACTGTGTATCTCAACAAACCTAAAACGCAATGGATCGGCGCATATCTGAGTATGCGTTGGATTCTCATGGCGTCGAGCGGCGGAAAAGGGTCCGCATTGTTCTGTCACCCGTCCGAAAGGATGATGGCACAACGATGCGGAAGAATGAGGCAAAGAATCTGCTTCAGCCCTACATCAACCGTGTAAATGAACGATCAACCTTCCCGGCAAGGGAACGCAAGGCTGCTACGTTTGAAGCGTTTGCAATGATCTGGGAGAACGACTATCTGATTCTCTCGAAACCATCCACACAGAGCAGTGTTCGTACCCAGCTCCGAGCGTTGAAGGCGGAGTTCGGCACAAAGGACATGAGGCAGATTGACGCTGGCGACATTCAGCGTCTCATCGCCAGATTGACGCGGGACGGCAGGGAACCGAAGACGATACGGAACCTCTGGGGGACCATCAGCCTTATCTGGCAGGCGGCTCTCGCTCAGAAGTACGTTGACTCGACACTCCCGAAGCCGAAGCTGCCGAAGGCCGTAAAGAAGGCACCCCGTTTCTTTCGGCTGGAGGATGCGGCTCGAATCATCGCCTCCGTTCAAGGTGAGCAGAGATGCCTTTATTGGCTCTTTGCCGAAACTGGCATACGGGCCGGTTAGGTCGCAGGACTTCGCAAAGACGTAGCTCTGGACAGAATTACCGTTTCACAGTCTGTGTGGGGCGGGAAAGCAATCGCCGAAGAGTCCGAGCGCGGTCAGGACCGTTGCCGTCTCACCTCAGCTCGCCGAACTGCTGTGGAAGCAGATTGGCTTGCAAAGGGCAGCCGGTCGGTCGCTGTTGTTCACGGTCGGTACTGGCAGCCCGCTTGATATGAACGTCGAACGGAGCAGGCGGCTCGCACCCACCCAAGAAACGTTGGAACTGCCAAAGGCTGGATACCATGCCTTCCGTCATTTCAACGTTTCGATGATGGACGCCTTGCGCGTTCCACTGAAGACGATCCAAGAGCGCATAGGATACGCGCTTACCGGATCGTTCACGTTGGACGTGTACGGTCATACGCTCGATTGGAAGGCAAATGTAGATGCGGCCCAAAGATTAGGGGAAGAGATAACCAAAGCGGTGAAGGCCGCAGAGGAAAATCTCGATTCTGGTCACCTAACTGCTCACCAAAAGCGAAACTTCCAAACTCAGGATTTGGACGTTTCTGATATTGCTTAGTTGTTTGGTTGCGGGGGTAGGATTTGAAACCTACGACCTTTGGGTTATGAGTGATGTAACCAACGTATTATCATAGAGTTAGATGGCGCGATCGGTAGTTTAAGAGCCTAAGTAGTTGTCAGTAGGTTTAGCGAGTTCTTATTTGGGGTTGGTTTGGGGTTGAGACGGAAGGGGGGTGGATCGAACGGCGGCCCTATCCTCTTCCAAACAAAATCGAAACTCTCGCATGAGCATTACCAACGTTGACACCACCGCACATGCGTGCCGGTGGTTTTCTAAGGAGAGCGAGATGTTGTACACAGAGTGGTCGCCAGAGCTACTTCAATTGGTCCTTCCCAGGGCATCTCCTCAGACACTCGAACGATTCTTCCACCCATTAGTCGAAAAGGTGCGTCGTTATGGCATGAGCACGCCTCTTCGTGAAGCTCACTTTCTTGCTCAAATTGCGCACGAAAGTTGCGATCTTTGTTTTACGAATGATTAGGTACGGGAAATGCTTACGAGGGACGGCGCGATCTCGGGAATATCCACGCGGGAGACGGAGAGCTTTTTAAGGGAAGAGGCTTGATTCAGATCACCGGACGCTGCAACTACGAAACATTCGGAGAGGATATTGGCCAGGATCTGACTACAGGGGACAATATGCAGCGCGTTGCCACGGACCCCTAACTGGCTGCGCTCTCTGCGAGATGGTTTTGGAGCACGCATCACTTGAATGCGTTAGCCGATGAAGATGATGTCGTGGCCATCACGAGGAGGTGAATCGGCCTGAGCTGGAGCGCGAAGTCCTTTTTACTGAACCCCACAGACGTTGCGCGCAGCGGGATGATGCAGTGCGATGCCTCAGACAGCTTATGTTGCCTGAGGCATCGTACGACTGAGCCTACTGCAGTCCAAAGGAGAGTACGGTCTGTCCTGCTGTGATGGCGAGGCGTTGGTGGCCGTCGACAGTGTAGGTCATCGGGCTTCCCTTGAACATCTGGCTGGTGTTGAAGTGCCAGAGCAGGTGGCCGTTGTTTGCATCTGCTGCAACGACTGCGCGGAGCCATCACCGTAGAAGACGATGCCGCCTGCAGTGGACATGAGGCCGCTGGCAATACCGCTGCCACCGACCTTCGGAATCTCCCAGGTGATCTTGCCGGTTTGAATGTCGATGGCGCGAAGAAACTTCTCTTCCGGTGTATCGCCCACGGAGCGACGCGTGGTGCCGCCGTAGAAGGACTTCCGAGTTCGAACTCTACGTCACGCTTCACATACACAGCGCAGGATTCGGATGCGAAGACGAGGAAGCGCCCTGTCTGCGGATCGAAGGAGGCCGAAGGCCAGTTGGTAGCGCCTGCCGGCGTGGGCATACGCGTGTGCCTTCGTAGGTGGGTGTGCTGTCGCCCTTAAGGATGGGGCGTCCGTTCCTGTCGACTCCGCTGGCCCAGCTCATACTGTTGATGAAGGGCGCCCCGAGGAGGAACTCGCCGGTAAGCCTGTCGAGGACATAGAAAAAGCCGTTGCGATTGGCCTGCAGCAGAAGCTTGCGCGGTTTGCCGTGGAAGGGTGCGTCCACGAGCATGGGCGTCTGCGTGGAGTCCCAGTCATGTAGGTTGTGCGGCGTGAGCTGGCGGTACCAGATCAGTTTGCCGGTGAGCGGATCGAGCGCGACGATGGAGCAGGAGTAGAGGTTGTCGCCCTTGCGCTGATCGCCGTTGTGATCGGGGCCAGGATTGCCGATGCCCCAGTAGAGGATCTTCGCGACGGGATCGTAGGTGCCCGTCATCCACGTGGACGCACCAGGATGCTGGAGCGATGTGCCGACCCACGTTTCGGAGGCGGGTTCGCCTGCGAGTGACGTAGTCCAGAAGCGCCAGACGCGTTCGCCTGTCGAAGCTTTGTAGGCAGAGAGGAATCCGCGTACGCCTTCATCACCGCCGGAGATGCCGGAGATGACGAAATCGCCGACGACGAGCGGAGCCTGCGTTGCGCCGTAGTTCTGCTTGTAGTCCGCCATCTCCACATCCCAGACGAGTGTGCCTGTGAAGCGCTGCAGAGCGATGAGTCGCGCGTTGTCTGTGACCATGAAGACGCGATCACCGAGAACGGCAACACCACGGTTGATGCCAGAGGCGGCATCGCCAGTAGGGACAAGGTCCTTCGTGCGCGGGCGGCCGTAGTGCCAGATCTGCCGGCCAGTGCGAGCGTCGAGCGCGTAGCACTCGTTGGAAGCGGTGACGTACATGACGCCGTCTACAACGACGGGCGTGTTCTCCAATGCGCGATGCGCGCCCGGAAGTGTGAAGGACCACTTGGGCACGATCTGCGCGACGTTCTTCGTGTTGATCTCATTGAGCGGGCTAAAGCGGTTGCCGCTTACGTTGCCGTTGTAGGTGGGCCACTCGCCGGACTTGGGATGCTCTACCTGTGCGATGGGAACGCCTGCGCCGAGATCGAGCGAGGGCAGAGGTACATCCGCTTTCATCTCTCCGCTGAGGCGTGTGAGATAGGCCACCAGGTTCTTCATCTGCTCGGGCGTGGCCTGCGTCTTGGGCATGAGCGATTGCTTCTCGTGGACGACGTCTGCCACCTGATCTTTTGAGAAGAGGTAGAGCTTGCCGTCGACACCCTGCAGTTGGAGGTCGAAGGGTGTCTCGTTCTTCAGTGCCCCGTGTACTGTCCGTCCATTGCGCAGCTTCACTGTGGCTGCAGCGTAGGACGCCGGGGCTACCCCGAGGCCGCCTTCGCCGCCACCGCGTCTTCCTCCACCAGCCGCAACAAGCGGCAACGATCCGGGGTCGGTGAGGGACTGCTGGATCTGCTCTGCGGTACGCGTACGTGCGAGGTTTGAGAGATCGGGGCCTACGACGCCACCGCGTCCGCTTACCGCGTGGCAGCTAAGGCACTTTCCTTCGTGCGCGAGGAAATCAAAGCCCGCCTTTACATCGCCTGCAGTGGCGACAGCTAGTTTGCGCACAGCGCTTGCGCCCGATGGAGCCTTGAGAGACATGACGTAGACGGCGAGAGAGTCCACCTCGGGGGCGGCAAGTTTGAAGGCAGGCATGCCTGCAGCGAGAATGCCTTTGAGGACGATGTCATGCACAGCCTGCTTTGAAGTAGCACGGGGATTCTGCACATCGAGAAGGCTCGGACCAAGTGCACCGCCTCTTCCATCTTCACCATGACATGCCGCGCAATGGTTGATGAAGGATTGCTTGCCTGCAGCGACCTGTCGCGCTGTGCCCGTTTCGGGGGTCTGCGTTTCGGCGCTTGTGATCAAAACGAGTGCGCCTAAGCCAAGGAAAGGAATGCCAAGTGCAAGATGCAGGCGAAGAGAAGAAAATTTCATAAGGGTGCCTCAGTAAGAGATGAAGAGTGTGCTATCGATTCAATCTCATTTACGCGTTGTTGGTGTAGGTGCCATGTCCTACTGAAGCACTTATTTATTGCGACCACTCTCTAGGTCAAAGGGCCCACTCGGATAGTAATGCAAATGACCTATATGCAGGATTATCTTCCACTTAGTGAGTTATTAGTATTGACACACTAACAAAGGCGTTGCTAAGTTCTGTCAAACGCACTAAGAATCTTCACTCAATTTTCACTCATTCGAGTTAGCGATCGCTGCGACCTTGTAACTGCTGTTCACAAGCCTCCCTGCGATCAAGCGACTCCTATGTTCCTTGCCACCCTTGGTCACGCAATTGGTCCAGTGGGATCACTTTGTTAGAGGAGATTTAGTATGCGCAGAACCTTTTCGTTCGTATTGGTACTTTTTCTCGTTCTCCTCTCCACATCTTTCCCCGCCTTTGCCGCAATTACAGGCATTGTGTCCGGCACAATCACCGATCCATCCGGTGCTGCAGTTCCGGGAGTGGATGTTGTCGCTCTTAACGAAGCAACTGGCATCTCGCTCGAAACGAAGACGGACGGAAAAGGCTTCTACAGCTTTAACGCGCTGGATGTTGGTTCCTACACCGTTTCAGCCACGCTTTTGGGCTTCCAAAAATCGGAGGTGACGAAGATCAAGGTCGATGCGAACTCTTCGATTAAGAACGACATCACGATGCAGGTGGGCAGTGTCTCGGAGACGACGCAGGTTACAAGCAGCCAGGTGCAGATCGAAACGCAGAACACACAGCTTGGTGAAGTGATCGAGTCGCAGAAGATCACAGCGGTACCGCTCAACGGACGTTCGTACACCGATCTTCTGTCGCTGCAGCCTGGTGTCTCTCCCTACACGGCTACGACAGAAGGTTCTGCTACTTCTACTTCGGGCAATCTCAATCCCGGCAATCAGTCGGTGAACGGCGGACGTGAAGGCTCCAATGGCTTCATGGTGAATGGTGCCAATGTAACGGATGGCTACCAGGATGGTGCATCCATCATTCCGACGCTGGACTCGATCTCCGAGTTCCGCATCATTACCAGCAATTTTGACGCGGAGTATGGCAACTTTAGCGGTGGCCAGGTGAACGTGGTCACCAAGTCCGGTACGAACCAGATTCACGGTGAAGCGTACGAGTTCTTCCGCAACACCGCTTTGAACGCGCGTAACTTTTACGCTTCTCCCACTGCAGCGAAGCCACCCTTCAATCAAAACATCTTCGGCGGAACGTTTGGCATGCCGATCAAGCGCGACAAGATATTTTTCTTCGGAGATTTTCAGGCCACGAAGCAGACCGCTGCCAATACAACGAACAACCTCACTGTGCCGACGGCGGCCAATCTTGCAGGAGATCTTTCAAATCAAGCAGCTGTGTTGGACAAGTTTGCCCGTCCCAATGGCGTTGATTTTACGAATGGTGGCGGAGTGGTCGGAACGGGATGGGCGAATACGTTGTCTACCCGTTTGGGATATACGGTGAATCCGGGCGAACCCTACTACTACACGGGTTGTACGCTCACATCGCAGTGTGTATTTCCGAATGCGCAGATCCCACAAACAGCATGGTCTTCGACAGCAGTACCCCTCTCCAAGTACATTCCGGCTCCCAATACATCAGGGGCGTTCAATTACGTCACTTCACTTCCCGGCTCTACGACTGATTACAAGGGTGCTGGACGTCTGGACGTGAACACGAAGTACGGAACCATTTTTGGCTACTACTTTCTTGATGACGATCACATCCTGAACCCCTACGCTGGCGGTTCAGTGGGTGGTTTCGCTGGTGTCACTTCTGGTCGAGCGCAGATGGTCAACCTTGGGCTTACAACCATATTCAAAAACAATCAAGTAAACACTCTTCGCATTGCTTATGTACGGAGTGCTCTTCACACCAATGCTCCACTCAGTTCAGGTCCGGATCTTGCGTCCCTTGGTTTCGTGACGCCGTGGGGGCCTACCGGCGGCATTGACGTGGTCAATCCTGCGTTGAAGGGTGTGCCGAATATTGCATTCAGCAACTTCAGCATTGGTACGCCGAACTCCACCAATATTCGCGTGAACAATAGCTATCAGATTCTTGATAACTACGCGATCGTTGCCGGAGAGCACACCATGCAGTTCGGCATCAACTATCACTACGACCAGATCAACGGCCGCAATTTCTATGCGGTAAATGGTCAATACAGCTACGCGGGAGGTAACGAGACGGGTCTCGATACGTTGGACTTCCTGCTCGGTGCATCGAACAGTCTTACGCAAGCTACGCCGCAGCTACTTGATTCTCGCAGCCACTATGCAGGTGGTTATGCGCAGGACTCGTGGAGAATCCTTTCAAATCTCACGTTGAACTATGGCATTCGTTATGAAGTTTCAACGCCGTGGTACGACACGCAGAATAAGATTGAGACGATTATTCCCGGCCAGCAATCCATTGTCTTCCCCGGAGCTCCGAAGGGTTGGGTCTTCCCGGGCGATCCGGGCGTACCGCGTACTCTCGCGCCGATCAAGTGGAACAAGTTTGCTCCACGTTTTGGATTCTCGTATACGCCCACTCTCTTCAACGGCAAGATGGCAATCCGTGGTGGATACGGCATCTTCTACACAAACTACCAGGACCAGTCGGGCTTCGTAGAAATTGGCGATGCTCCCTATGGACTCTACTATTCCTCGCCTGTTCCTGTGAGAACGGAGAGGCCTTATGTCGATCGAGCAACGGGCAATGTGCAGCTTCAAAAATTCCCGTTTACCTTCCCACCCACAAATGTTTCGGCAACTAACCCGGATAATAATGTGCCGTGGGCGAACTACCTGCCTCTCAGTTCGAGCGACGCAGTCTCCATTCACAACACGGTTCCCTATAATCAGGACTACTACCTCGGCATCCAACAGGAACTGTTGCCTGCCACTGTGCTCACCATTAACTATGTAGGTAATGTGGGTCGCCATCTTGCTAATGCTGTGGAAGCGAATCCCGGTGATCCAGCTCTCTGTCTCTCTCTGACCGCAGCAGTGCTTGCTCCTGGGCAAACACCGTGCGGACCAAAGCTTGAGACGCAGGTTTACACCCTTGCAGGTGGTGGAACAGTACAAGGTACACGTCCTACCCTGGGTATCGCCTTTGGCAGCAATCCATATTTGCAGACCCAGGCCAGTTCGAACTACAACTCTCTGCAGACGAGCGTGAAGCACATCAGCCCCATGTGGGACGTTCTGGTCTCCTATACGTGGAGCCGTTCTTTTGACAACGGGTCAGGCCTGACCGATCAAACGTACGTCTACAATCCGCGCAGAAGTTATGGTCTTTCGAAATTTGACGTAACCAATAACTTCGCTGCGAGCTATAACCTGCGCCTGCCCTTCGGACAGCACACGGACCGCCGCTGGGCAAGGGTTTTCCTGGGAGGATGGTCTCTCGCCGGCATTACGCGTTTTGCGACTGGAATTCCTGTGAACTTGAGTGAAAGCGACGACCGCTCTCTCGTGGGTTGTGGATGCGATCTGCCCAACTACACCGGCCAGAGCCTGACAGCAAATGCCGATCGTAATCCGCGTAATAACCGTTACCGCGCAACAGCCGTACCCTACTTCAACACCGGAGCTTTCTCGATAGAGAGGCTCGGAGTCTACGGTAACTCACACCGTCGCTTCTTCCATGGGCCTGGCATCAACAACACCGATCTTGCCGTTCTGCGTGACTTCCACATTCACGAAGGACACACGGTCCAGTTCCGCGCAGAGGCATTCAATACGTGGAATCATGCCCAGTTCAACAATCCTGGCTCTACAGTGAACACCACGTCCACGTTTGGTCTTGTCTCGTCGGCGCGTCCGGCGCGCATCTACCAGATCGCGGCGAAGTATCGCTTCTAGCTGAGATAGTTGCTATTGCTTCTTCGCTGCTCGGCATACAGATATGCCGGGCAGCTTTTCTTTCTTGTGAAGCTCAAGTTTGAATCCGAGGATCTTATGCAAATGCTTGCCATGCGGAGATGGTTGTCTACCGTTGCTCTCACTGCGCTTATCGCTTACGGCACTGTGCCAGCGCTAGCGAAAGACTGCTCTATTAAGTCGGCTGATTATTTTGGTTGGAAAGCGGAGAAAGTCTCCAATAAATGGGTGGAGCTTACGATTGTTCCCGCGCTTGGCGGCCGATTGATGCAGGTAAGCTTTGGTGGGCATGACTTTCTGTTCGTGAATGAGCAGTTGAAGGGAAAGAACATGCCTATCGATACGGTGCACCGTCGTTGGTACAACTACGGTGGCGACAAGATTTGGCCGATGCCTGAAGGCTCTCAGGATGAGCAGCACTGGCCTGGCGCTGGTGGTTCAGAGCTGGACGAGGCGCCGTATGTTTTTGAGGTTCTTTCGCATGGCGCTGTCTGCTCCGTACGACTTACGGGACCGACGGACTCTTTTACAGGGCAGCAATACGTCCGCGATATTAGCATTGGCAAGGAATCGCCCGTTATCTCCTTCCACGCTGTGATGAAGAACAACAGCGGCTATCCAAGAAGCTGGTCGGAGCAGTCCGTCACGCAGTACAACACGGCTGCGCCTGACGATCTGGCTAAGGTGAATCCGAAGATATGGGGACTCACTCTTGCGAATTCGGCCAGCGCATACCTGAATGGCTACCACGTGCGTACGGGCATGGCGGGCGGACCTGCTTACACGGTGGAGAATGGTCTCTTCAAAGTGCATCCGCTGGTGAGTAGTGGAGAAGTGTGGGTCGACTCTCCGGGCGGTTGGCTTGCGGTCGTGGACGGTACGAGCAACTTCACGATGGTGGAGAGGAATCGCTTCTATCCAACGGTAGAGTATCCCGCAAAGGCGACGATGCTCTTCTACGCAACAGGACAGCGTATACGGCAGGCAACGACTCCTCTGGCTCCCGATGCAGTTACTCCTCCTCCGATTAACTATATGGAGGCAGAGGTAAACAGCCCTGTGATCGAGCTCGCCCCGGGCGAGAGCTATGCGATGGACACACAGTGGTATCCCACACGCATGGGCGAGGGCTTCAAAGCGACTACCTATAGCGGAGTGATCGGTGCGCCGCTTGCGGCGACGGCGACTTCTGCTGGGCTTGTGCTCGCGGGAGAGTTTGGCGTCTTCTATCCCGGCAAGTTAGTTGCGCATTACTACGCTCGCGGTGGGTCGCCCATTGGAAGTGCAGAGGTAGGCGATGCCGATCCTGGGAAGCCGCTGCAGCTTCATGCAACGGTGGCAGCTCCTCCTGAAACGGCGAGGGTGTCTTTGCATGTAGTGGATATGGATCACATCGATCGAGGACCGTTGGGTGAGGCTCTGGTCGATCCACCTCCACCTGCTGCAGCCCGCTGAGGAGAAAGGTCTGAGTTAGAAGTTCCCTCGAAAACCCATGGCCCAAAGCTGATCACGCGTCACGGCGGCCTGGATGCCGTCTGTCGGAAAGGATGACCAGCGTCCAATCCTGGTAAGTTCCAGTGACTTCAGGATGGAACTCTCCGACTGTAAGCGCTGTATCTGCACTCCCTGCATGGTGATACTTTGTGTTCCGTGCCCATCGGCTCTGCGGAAAACATCAGGGTGGATCTGGTTTTTTTAAAGAAAATCGAACTAAATTGGTTGCCATCGCTGTTGAGAGTAGCACTGCAGCGCACAGTGGAACTGCCGCAATTATTGGGTAAGCCCTTTGGAACGTTTCAGGACTATGCCGTGCTGTTTCTCTGGGCGGCTGGCACCAAAATCGGCGTCGATATCGTCACGGCGGTAACAGACAAGTTTGTTTCCGCTGCGTCGTCCGCTCCGCACGCATGAGGAAGCCGTGAGCACCAATTGCAAGCAAGGGATTGCCTAGCGTGGTTCCCATTCAATGGTAGTCATGAGAAGCAGTTTCGACGGCTGTCAGACTTCAAGGGCTGGAGTCTCCGCCGGGAAGTCAGGACACCGAATGTACAAGCGAGCAGAGCTTCACGGTAGCCTACATCACAGAGGAGTCTGGCGTCATCTGTCTAGCAGGGAAGGGCAAGAGGAATCCGAAGTGCAAAGGCTGTAGAATTTACGGTTCTGTTGCAAACTCTGGTAGAACGTGTAAATAGGGTGTGATTGGAAAGAATTTCTTGATGTGGACAGTCAGCGAGAACAGCTGCCCAAATGTCAGGATCAGCTATGGGTCTGCCCGGCGAGTTTCCAGTCTTGAACTGTTGTTTCAATCTTCTCTGCAAGCTCAATGCCGCTGATGGTTATCGCCGCTGTCTCAAATCGCTTGAACCTAAGCATCGGCTGAATGCGACGATGGTCCTGCTCCACAACATTGTTCAGGTACTTGCTGGATCGTATCCCAACACGGCGTGCTATCAGTTCCCACTGATTCCAGCTCCCTGATGGCTCGATGCGAAGCCGCGTAAGCGTCGAGTGTAATGTCCCGTGGTGTTCCGTGCTCCCTCATCGCCTTGCTGAAGAAGCGCTTCGCTGCCGCAACATCGCGTCGTTCACTCAACAGGAAGTCTACCGTTCGCCCCAGCTTATCCACTGCTCGATATAGGTAGTTCCAACATCATTTGGACTAGATCCCGAGAGCTCAATTTAAATCTCAGATACCAACGCACGCAAAGCACGATGATTTCTGATCGAAATGCCGTCCCTTAAACAAATCCAGTGCAGTCATCCTGATTATTATCGCAATCGACCCCAACCGTTGCATAGTTTGCGCTAGAACCTCTAAATCGATCGCGCTTCTGCATTCGGGCTCGGATGACCTATCCCAGTTCCCCCACGGACTGAAGCACCGCGCTGATGTATCCATAACAGAAAGCGAATGACTGGAGACCATGCGGATCGTTTGCCGCCTGTGGCATATGATCGGGCATGATCATGTATCTGTAACGGACTTCCTTGTAGGTCTGGATAGCCTTTACAAAGTCGATGTCGCCTTCGTCCGGATAGGTTTCTACAAAGTCGTTTACATGCCCGCGGATATTGCGAAAGTGTACGTTGAATATCTTGTCTCGCGCACCGAAATAGCGGATGACGTCAAAGATCTCCTCGCCCGGCTTCTCCAACATCTCCGAGACGGTGCCCTGACAGAAGTTGAGCCCATGATAGGGGCTCTCCTGAATTCTGATGAAACGCTTCAGTCCCTCCACGGTGCCGAGAACGCGGTGATCGCCCTGATAGCCGGGCGGCGGAATATGCGGGTCATCCGGATGCAATGCCAGCCGGACCTTATATTGGTTAGCCACGGGCACAACACGATCAAGGAAGTACGTGATGCGTTCCCACGATTGCTCTCCTGATACCTCACCGGCGCGCGTCAGCGGTGTCTTCGGGTGAGCCTCGGAGTACCTCCAGGTCGCATAGGTGGAGTCTCCTCGACCGGGTGTGCGCGCGATGCGGAGATCGCCAACGATCTGAAGGTTGTATTTGATCGCCGGAATCCCGACTGACGCGCAGTTTTTGATCATCGTGTTAAAGTCATCGATATCGCGGTCTCGTTGCGGACTCTCACCCAGCATGATGGATGCGTGCTTATCCACATCCACCGATATGGATGCCAGAAATGGAGGAGTTGTCATGTCGACGTCGATCTTGTACTTTGCGGCGAGGTCTTGCATGCGATGCAGTTCTTCAACCGTTGCGTAAAGACGTCCATCCCCAATCTCAGGATAGCCGCAGATGTGCTTTACACCGTAGCGGGCAAGATAGCTGAGGTGCTCGTCATTCGTCGGCGCACTTTGGCAGCCAACTTTATGAGCATGGGCTCTCGCTTGGAGGCGCGCTTTGCCGATGCAACGGCGCTCGTGGCCTGCGCCGGGAGCGCTATGGCTGCGACTGCGGTTCCCGATGCGCGAAGAAAGTGGCGACGGCTGGGACGGAACTGTGACATGTCTTCACTCCTCAATTGCAGGTTATTTTGCTATCGCAATTCCATCTCGCTGCCTGCCAACAGAAAGGCGCCAAGCCCTTTCGGATCGTCGCTTGCAATCGGCGCTTTCAAATAGTAGGCATCGCTGCCGTTATTTTCCGGAGCCGCTCCCATCGCAATGTGAGTGACGGTGCCTGTTAAGATCACGTGGCCTTGTGAATCTGTCTGCACAAAACGTTTTAGGATGGCTCGCCATGCGCGTTCAGCATCAGCATGATAGTGCGCAGGAAGGTAACCGAGCCGCGCGCCCTTTCCGAATGCATAGGTAAACATCAACACGGACGAAGACTCAATGTAATTGCCTGGTAGATGTGGCTTATCGAGGATTTGATACCACAGGGCTGAGTCCTTGTCCTGGGCGCGTTCGACCGCCTTGGAGGTGCGGCGAAATATCTCTAGTAGAGCAGCTCGATGTACATCATTGTCGTCGAGATACTGTAGCGTGTCGACCAAGCCCATTAGATACCAGCCCATGCCGCGCGCCCAGAGGTTAGGCGATGTGCCGGTCTTTCGGTTCGTCCAGGCAGCCTTTCTCGATTCATCCCAACCGTGATACATAAGTCCTGTGCGAGGATCTCGCGCATTCGCATCGAGTAATGCGAACTGCCGGACCACGTCATCCAGATCGTTCGGCCGTTTATATTTCTGTGCATACTCCGCATAGAACGGCGCAAGCATAAACTCATCGTCCAACAGCATGAGATTGGGTGTCGCCTGAGCGTGCCACATGCCACCGGAGGCTGTTCGAGGTTGCGCTGCGAGTTGCTTGCGGAGCGTCTCTGCCGCTACACGATACTTCTCTTCGTGCGTCTCTCGCTCGAGAAGAAGAAGTTCGCGGCCAATTAGGATGTTATTGAGAAGGTATGACCTTGCATCATACGTTTTGATTACGCCATCTTGCCCGACCCATTGATCGACCGCCCGCCTGATATAAGCGAGATAGCGAGGGTCTTTGGTCGTCTCCCAAGCCGGCGAGGACGATGCCGGGCTCAAAGCCCCATGCGGCTGTCGTATTTTTTTCGCCGATATGTTCTCCAGCCCAGCGCTCTACAGTAGCGTCCGCGACCTGCAGTGTGACGGGACGAGTATTCTGTCGCGCGTAGACGCCGATGGTAAGAAAGAGGACTAGCAGGCTAGCGAAAGAGGGGCGCAACGGGCAGACCTCTATCTGTGAATTTGTTCCAGAGCCTTGTGTCCTGCGCAGTGTGTGGCGCAACCGGCTTCGGTAAGGGCAGCTTCAAGGGCTTTGCCGACACCGAAAATTTTCTTGTCCCACATCGCAAGTCCGGCAATCATCAATCCGACAGGTGGTTGACCGGGGCGATGGCACGGGATCGAGAGAGCTGTTCCATCCAGAAAGTTGAAGACGCTGGGATTGCGGAGCATGGCGATGTTGGCATCGAAGTACGCTGCATCACTTGCCACCAGGTCTGAGATCCGCGGCGCCACGCGCGGCGTGGTAGGCAAAACAATTGCATCAAAACCATCAAACGCGGATTCTGCGCTATTGATAATGCGTTTGCGCGCCGCGAGAAGATCAAGATAGTCCGCAGCGCTCAGGTCGCGACCCCGCATAATGCGTGACAACACTCGTGGATCGTATTCGTCCGAATATTCTTCGAGAAGAGATCGATGCCACGCGAATGACTCTGGAGCACTGAAACCACCCTTTGCATTTGCGGAAAGGATGTTATCGAGGCAGGAGAACTCAACACTCTCGACCCTCGCTCCACTTCTTGAGAAGACATCAAGAGCATCCTGGAATGCTCGTGCTACCTCCGGCTCGAGCCCATCGAGAACGTAGCCTTGCAGAACGCCAACCCGCACATCGGGGATTCGAGCGGTCTTCACCGGACTACAACTCTCAGCGGACATAACTGAGTCGAGCAATTCACAGCAGGCAACCGTCGGTGCGATTGGCCCGATGGAGTCCAGCGATGGGGAGAGGGGAAGTACGCCTTCGAGTGGTATGCGCCTGGCTGTGGGTTTGAAACCCGTGAGGCCACAAAGCGCGGCAGGAATGCGCACTGAACCACCAGTATCGGAGCCGATAGCTGCGTGAGACATTCCATCTGTTACAGACATCGCTGCGCCAGAAGAAGATCCTCCCGGGATGCGCGCATTCTCGCGATCGAACGCGTTTCGCGGAGTTCCATGATGCGGATTCAAGCCCAGGCCGGAAAAGGCGAACTCCGTCATATTGGTTTTTCCAACAAGTACAGCGCCCGCGCTCTTGAGGCGCTGTACGACGACCGCGTCATTCCGGGCGGGAGTGCTGTGACGCAGCAGGGTGGAACCGGCGGTCGTTGGCTCGCTCTCCACATCGAAGAGATCCTTGATGGATATCGGCAGACCAGCTAAAGGACCGTTTGCAGGAATGTCTTTCGCACAGTCATAGACTCGGATGAAGGCTCGTGCGCCTTCGCCTGCGGGATCGTGAATCGCATCGAGGCACGCCCGTGAGAGATCGTTGCTTCGCACCTGTCCAGTGCGCAGCTTCAGCAATGTCTCATAGATAGGCGTGAGTTGCATTCCTACGCTTGTCTCTCCTGATCGTCGTAGATGTGAATCTCGAGAAGAAGGCATCCGTTCTTCGATTTGAAGGGACCGTGAACCATTCCCGGAGGGCGGCATGCGTAGGTGTTTGGTAAGAAGCTCTCGCCGCCTTCGCCATTTTCATCGCACCCTACGATCAGATCACCGGAGACGAGGTAAACCTCCTCCCAGTAGTCGTGGACGAAAGGCTTGGTCGTATTCACTCCGGGAGCGAAGCGCAGATGCCTTGTACGAAAGCCTCGCTTATTCACCTCATCCAGCTCGCCCGCAAGAATCTGCCCTCGGGGTATCCCGCGGGTGTCGTCCACCCGCTGCTCAAATCTATTGTGTGAAACTCTTTATGTTCTTTTTTGATGGACATATCTTCCTCTAATCGCTGTAGGGCAGTGTGCGTGCAGTGTAACTGTGCTTAAGCTTGCAGTCTCTGACCGGATCTTCTAACTCCATCTCGAACAGGTCCGCCGGTCCCATCGCCTGCTGGAGCGGCATCGTGCCGCAATACATCGCAGTGCCGACAGGTAGAGTCGTGCTGCCTTCTGTCAGGCGCGAGATAAGATCCTCCGGGCCTAGCATCCGTGTCACGGCGCCTTCTTGATAGAGCATTCGATCACCATCGCGGGTGATGTACGACCGAAGGACCAGTGAATCCCAATGATCCTTGATATCGTCGAACGCCCACAGTTCCCGACTGACAGGCTTAGGGCACATCTGCTTAGATACTGTAACTCCATACGCTTCCACCTTTCGATCAGTGTGATCAGAACCTACACCCACTAGCAAGCCCTGTGAAAGGGAGACTAAGACGAACTCTGCTTCACCGCTCGAGTTGGAACCGGTTACATCGATCTGCTGCGAGGTGGTGAGCAGGTTTACACCGCAGCGGTAGAAACAGGGGATTGTGCGCGGACGTGCGACACCGATGGCCTCCAACTCCGCGATGTGATGCTCTAGGCTCTCGCGGTCGCGCCCTGTCCACCCAGTGACGACCAGGTCGCTAATCTCTGTCGAGATCGGCCTTCCGCCAATAAGAAATTGTATTTCTGTCATCCCCTTCCCCCAATAAAAAAATCCGATAATGATCCATCCTCCACGGCTATCTTTTTCCATTGCGAACGCAGGTAAGTGCCATAGCCACTCCGGTAGAAGAGCAGGGGATCAATAGTACTGTGCAGGTGAAGGTGTATTACCAGACCAAAAAAGACGCGATGGTCTCCTCCGTCAATTTCGGCATGAGGGGCGCATTCGATCTGGGCAAGAGAGTTGGAGAACAAAGCACAACCGTTCTCACCCTCTACAAACTCCGTCTCATCCCAGTTCGCTGAAGATGGGCGAGCGAACATGTTCGACAGGGCTTCCTGTCTGTGGGAAGGGACATTCACGGCGAAACCTCTTGCATTTTGAAAATGTTCCAGTACATTCGAATTCTTTGCCAGAGAAAACAGAACGAGTGGCGGATCAAGCGAAACCGAAGAGAAAGAGTTGATGGTGACCGCAGCATGTTCGCCCTCGACGGTACGAGTAGTCAGGACGGCAACACCCGTGGCGAAGCATCCGAGCACATTGCGCAGGCTGCGGTGATCGATCACTGTCATCGTCTGCCCGCCAGATCATAGGTCCTCATAAACCTGTCGACCATCCCTGTAGAGCTTTCCCAGTCTGTGGTTCGGAACGCATGACCACGCGTAACCATGTTTGCCCCTGCGTAAAACATCTCGTACTGCAGATGACGCGACCCAAACTCGGAACCGACTGCAACCCACGCCAGCTTGAACAGTTTCACCCGTCCCATAGCATCCGTAACTGGAGAGCATTGTGTTTTACCGATCAGCCGCGCAATTTCGACATTTTCGAAGTCATTGACGGAAGAGGGAAGCATAATCATTCCGCCTCCGGAAAGCTCGCGTAGATGGCCTATGAACTTGGGGTAAAGCTGCTGAGTCAAAACCATTGACGAATAAAGTCTGCGTCCGTTGGGAACAAAATACGAGCCGAATCTGATTCCACTAATCTCCATGGCCTCAAGCATGCCCTCCACCATGGAGACCTCCGCTGCCATCTGTCCAAGCATCTCGCGTACGGAGGGAATCTCAAGGATGCCATTGGTCTCAGCGATTTTGCGGGCGAGCCCAAGCAGAAACCGCATCTTTACGCTAAGCCTTATCTGACACTGGTAGTTCTGATACACGTGCGCGGGAGTAGAGTACCATTGCGCTTGCGCCAGCTGTATGTCGTTGTGCACAAAAACGCGGTTCCACGGAACCTTGACATCGTCCAGGTAGAGAATGCTGTCGTTTTCATCAAACGTCGAAGAGAGTGGATTGTCGAAAGCGGAAACCGCCGACGCCTCAAACGATTTGCGCGAGAGCAGTTTCACGCCCTTAGCGTTTAGAGAAAGCATGACCGTGAAGCTGTATTTTTCTTCGCCGGGTTTCAGCGGCTGAATCGCCGCAACCATGACTTCGTTCGCCATGGGGATGCCGGTAGCCAGCATCTTTGCTCCAAGGATGGAAATGCCTTCGGCATCTTCATCCACAACGCCTGCGGCTAAGAACTCGTCAGCCTGTTCACTTGGACCCCTACTGCGGTTCGCCTGTGGGCTAATGATGGCATACGTTAGGTACAAATCGTTGTCTCGGGCATATTCGTAGTAGTCAGCAACTGCCTGGCCCTGCTTCTCGCCGAAAAGCTCCCGGCCCATATACATCGCGGATAGAACCGAAGCCACATGATCCGGCGAACGTCCAAGGAACCCACAGGACAGTTCCGCCCACGCCTCGAGGGCCTTGCGACGCTCCACCAGTTCATCATAAGAAGTCGGCAGCTGCCACATCCGGCTGACCCGTTCACCCGTTTTGGGCGAAACAAATGTCATCCGGTTTTGGTTTTCAAGCTCAGACTGAAAATCGAACATCCTCGCTGCCGAGGCGATGCTGGCGCAAAACGCGGGGTGGTGAACATGGTCATGCACGGACTTTCCGTCAAGGAAGATCTGACGTCCGTCCTGCAGGCTGGCGAGGTGCTGCGCTCCGTCTTTCGGCATATAGGTTTCACTCGAACAGTTAGGCTGAAGCATAGGTCCAAGAAAATAAATTAGTCAAGTAACTTAACTAAGTTTATGATCCATCCCCAAGAGGGAAAACACGATGTCTAGCCGTGCACGGTCTGGTTCCGGGATTAAGCAGCCTCACGTTCATGAGCGCGTAGACAAGAAAGCATCTGCTGCATTTCATCTGACGCCATCCGCCTCTTCGGCGGCTCTGCTTGATCCGGGAGGCAAGACTGATCATCGCTTCCGCCAGTTTTTATATGACTTTTCAACTTTAGGCGCTTCCTTAGAAATCGTCCGTTCCTACCTGGCGTCGCTGCTTAGGATTACGGCGCCGCAGTACAACATCGCCATGATCCTTGCGAATGGCCGTGGTGCGGGCATCGGCGTGAGCGAGGTGGCCCGCAGACTGCATGTAAGCACCACGTTTATAACGGCTGAAGCGACGAACCTTGAATCCAGGGGGCTGATTGAAAAACGACGGAATCCTGAGGATGGTCGCGGGGTCTTGCTCCATCTGACGCCTGTTGGCTGGGAGATGGTTGAGCATATCGGGCCTGAGCGTCAACTGATCAACGACAACCTTTTCGGTAGCCTCTCCGCTCGAGATTTTCAGCATCTGTCGGGCACCCTCGGCTCACTTCTGGACGATTTCAGCTACACGGTGCGATTGATCAAAAGCGTGTCGGCTGGTGTCAGCTTCCACACTGCATTACCGCGTAAAAATACAAAATCTCCAAAGGAGAAGCGATGAATCTTCGTTTATTACTCTTTGTGGCGGTCCTTACCTCCTTAAGCGTTGGACTGTATGCACAGAAGAACACGCCCGCCCTTCCTCCTAGCTCGCCTGATTACGATCTGCTACTCAAAGGCGGGCATGTGATCGATGCGAAGAACGATATCGACGAGGTCTACGACGTCGCAATCAAAGACGGCAAGATCGCGAAGGTTGCCAAGGATATTCCGGCGAGCTATGCAGTAAAGACCGTTGTGCTGAAAGACATGTATGTTGTCCCCGGTCTGATTGATATTCACACACATGTCTATGCGGGCACCGGTGAGCGCAACTCCTATGCGGGCGATGACTCCGTTTACCCAGATGGATTTACTCTTCGCGGGGGAGTTACAACGATCGTCGATGCTGGTAGTTCGGGCTGGCGGAACTTCGAAGATTTCAAGGACCGCATCATAGATCGATCGCAGACGCGTGTTCTCGCCATGTTAAATATCGTGGGTCATGGCATGCGTGGCGCCAAATTTGAAGATGATACAACCGACATGCAGGCCGAACCGTCCGCAGCGATGGCGAAAAAGTATCCTAACGTCATCGTTGGCATCAAGACTGCCCACTACGTCGGACCGGAGTGGATACCCGTTGAGCAGGCGGTGAAAGCTGGAACCATCGCAAACATTCCGGTCATGGTCGACTTCGGCGCGCGTCGCGTGGAGCGACCGCTGTATTTGCTATTGGAGGAAAAGCTCCGTCCCGGTGACATTTATACTCATGCGTTCTCCGGTGAACGAGGTGAGCAGGACTTCGCCACGGGCGGGCCGGGCCGCGGTATGCGCGAGGGGCGAGCGCGCGGCATCTACTTCGACGTCGGCCATGGTCAGGCCAGCTTCGCCTGGTTTACGGCGATTCCGCTGTACAAGGCTGGTTTCGCACCCGACTCAATCTCCACCGATCTGCATATCGATAGCATGAACGCTGGTATGAAAGACATGCTCAATGTGGGGGACAAGTATCTCGCAATGGGCATGCCGCTTAAAGAAGTTATTCGTGATATGACCTGGAATCCGGCGAAGGAGATCAGGCAGACCCAGTTAGGCAATCTTTCGGAAGGTGCTATTGCCGATGTCGCCATTCTCAGCATTCAGCATGGAGAGTTTGGCTTTGATGACGCTTATAGCACCTATGTAAAGAGTGACAAGAAGATGCAGGATGAACTGACCATTAAGGATGGCAAGGTGGTCTACGATCTGAACGCTCTGACCGGTGAACCCTGGGATCAGGCGCCGTCAAAATCTGTACAACAGGCAAAGCGCTGGACGAAGCTACGGGCACAGGGCTTCGGCTACTCGCACTGGCACCCTCTCCCCGGCCAGCCAACGATTCAGGATTGGCGCCCGTATCCATTTATGCCCTCCGGCCCCAACGGTCCGCAGGACGGCAGACCGGCAAGAAAGTGATCGGCTTTCTCACAGGCAGCGAACATAACTTCTCCACCCTTGAAGTCACCCCCGCCCTCCCCATTTATCCCGATAACTACAGAGCCGCAAGGCTCAAGATCAAGCGTCCCTTCTTCGTCGTAAACAACGGCGGCGGCGCCTACTCATACGCCATGATGAACGACACCCAGTACCACACGCCCTGGATCGACAAATTTCGGTACTTCCCGCTCCCAGTTCCATGGCGATCATCCATGTGAACGGCGGCAACGTGACCCTCGACGCCTACACCCTGAAACCTTCGAGAAGATTGCTGAGAACGTAAAGCTTAGATAGCTCCAGACTCGAAATCTCTTAGGACTCAAGGGAGGTGCGAACAAGGGTGGTGGCTCCGCCCATTCTTGTTCGCTTTTGCGACGGCACGACATGCTGTTGGAAAAATTGAACCAGGCGAAGTATTACCAGTCGGGAATGGATCAGGTATGTCAAATGGCGCAGGTGCAACGTTGGCGCCAATGGGATCTAGTTGCCGCGTAACCCAATTGTTGTTCACTATCTCCTTTACGCCCTGCTGCGACGCTACCACCCTAGCAAGATTTCCTCGGGCATCGTCAACTTAAATAGCCTGATGTCGAAGGGGGCGGAAAAAGGAGAGAGCCGCTCACAAATTGTGTTATGGAAGGGTTGCTACGAGGGCAGTCTCATTCCATAAGTGAAAAGCTTTCCCGAGC
>JAOAPB010000094.1 GCA_025462645.1 Edaphobacter sp.
TGCGGCGGCATCGTCAAGCACGACACAGTAGACGAGATCGTCAGCACCGTTCTCACCCTCCCCGAAAACACCCGCACCTACGCTCTCTTCCCCATCCTCCGAGCCGAAATAAAACTCGAGCCGATGCAGACACCAGGAACCGAAACCACAGAAGAAGAAGCCCCCAAACCCAAAAAATCCGCAACAAAAAAATCCGCGAAATCCGTAAAATCGGCGGTCGCTCCATCCTTCGATCTAACCGACTCCCTCAAAGAACGTCTAGCCGAGCTGCGCCGCCGAGGCTACAACCGTCTCTACCAATCCGGCAAAATAGTAGAGTTCTCCACCCCCGAATCCCTCCTCGAACTCGATTTCACCAAACCCATCTTCGTCCTCGTAGACCGCCTCGCCATCAGCCCCGACGCCCGCGCAAGAATCGTAGACGCCATCGAAACCGGCTACCGCGAATCAGGCGAGATTCAGTTCCACACCGTTCCTCGGAATGGCGAAGAAAGCGAAACCCCAAAGCACCTCCGATTCTCTGCCGCCTTCGAGTGCACCACCTGCCACCGCACCTACCGCGAGCCCGAACCCCGCCTCTTCTCCTTCAACAACCCCTACGGAGCCTGCCCCCGCTGCCAGGGCTTCGGCAACACCATCGACTTCGACCCCAACCTCATCATCCCCGACAAGTCCAAGACCCTCGACGAAGGCGCCATCGCCCCCTGGACCACCACCAAGTACCGCCCCCACCACGGCGAGATGAAGCGCGCAGCCAAAGCCGCAGGCATTCCCACCGACGTCCCCTGGTACGACCTCACCCCCGAGCAGCAGCGCTTCATCGAAGAAGGCCAAGCCACCTTCCCCGGCATCCGAGGCTTCTTCGCCGCACTCGAGCGCAAAAAATACAAGCTCCACGTCCGCGTCTTCCTTTCCAAATACCGCGGCTACGCCCTCTGCCCCGACTGCCGAGGCCAGCGCCTCCGCGCCGAAGCCCGAGCAGTCCTGATCAACAATCAAAACATCTGCGAAGTCTCCGCCCTCACCATCACCGGAGCGCAGGAGCTCTTCGACAATCTGCAACTGTCACCGGCACAAACCGAGATCGCCGGAAAGATCCTCGAAGAGGTTCGCCAGCGCATCCACTTCCTCCACCAGGTCGGCCTCGACTACCTCACCCTCGACCGCCTAAGCTCCACCCTCAGCGGCGGCGAATCGCAGCGCATCCAGCTAGCCACATCGCTGGGCTCCCGCCTCGTAGGCGCCCTCTACGTCCTCGACGAACCAAGCATCGGCCTCCACACCCGCGACACCGCCAAGCTCATCCACATCATGGAAGAGCTCCGCGACCTCGGCAACACCATCCTCGTCGTCGAGCACGACCCCGACGTCATCCGTGCCGCCGACCACCTCCTGGACCTCGGCCCTGGTGCCGGCGAGCTCGGCGGCCACCTCCTCGCCTCCGGCACCGTCGCCGAAGTCACCGCCAACCCCAACTCCATCACCGGAAAGTATCTCTCCGGCCGCCTCACCATCCCGGTCCCAAAGCATCGCCGCGAACCCGGCCGTGAGCACATCAAGCTCACCGGAGCCCGCATCCACAACCTTCGCGGCGTCGATCTCGATGTCCCCCTGAACCTCCTCTGCTGCATCACCGGGGTCTCCGGCTCCGGCAAATCCACCCTCATCCATCAGGTCCTCTACCGAGCCCTCATGCAGGCGCTCGGCCAGACCGAAGGCTCCGATCCCACGCATCTCTACCGCGAGCTCTCCGGCACCCAGCACCTCAACGACGTTATCCTCGTCGACCAGTCCCCCATCGGACGCACCCCGCGCTCCAACCCCGTCACCTACATCAAGGCCTTCGACGACATCCGCGCCCTCTTCGCCGCCCAGCCCGACGCCAAGCGCAAGGGCCTCGGCCCCGGTCACTTCTCCTTCAACGTCCCCGGCGGCCGTTGCGACGTCTGCGAAGGCGACGGCACCGTCACGGTCGAGATGCAGTTCCTCGCCGACATCGAGCTCCCCTGCGAAGAGTGCAACGGTACCCGTTACAAATCCGCCATCCTCGACATTCGCTACAAGGGCAAGAACATCCACGACGTCCTCAACATGACGGTCAAGGAGGCCCTCGTCTACTTCGCCGGCCATCCCAAGATCGTCGACAAGCTCTACGTCCTCGACGAAGTAGGGCTCGGCTACGTCCGCCTCGGCCAGTCCGCCACTACGCTCTCCGGCGGTGAAGCCCAGCGCGTCAAGCTCGCCTCGCACCTTGCCACTGCCCGCTCCATCACCAATCGCTCCGGCAACGACGCTGCGGCCAAAGCTCGCAGCCGCACCCTCTACATCCTCGACGAGCCCACCACCGGCCTCCACTTCGACGACGTAGCCAAGCTCCTCGCCGCCTTCCGCAAGCTCATCGAAGGCGGCGGCTCCCTCCTCGTCATCGAGCACAATCTGGACGTCATCAAGTCCGCCGACTGGGTCATCGACATGGGCCCCGAGGGCGGAAGCGGAGGCGGCCAGATCGTAGCCACCGGAACCCCCGAAGAGATCGCCGCCAACCCCGCCTCCCACACCGGCCACTGGCTCGCCTCCGTCCTGAAACCTGCCGCAGTCAAACCTGAACCCGAGCTCCAGGTCACCGCATAACGCGCAAGCATCTATTTCCAATCATGTCCGGCGGCGACCGAACCGCTTGCACTTCCGTCACCCTTCCAGCCTGCTCCTTCGTACTCGAGAAGCTTAGCCGTCTCCTCAGCACGGGATGGACCGAAGTAGAGTTCCACGATATGAAGGGCAAGGTCGATTCCGGAGCTGAGGCCGCCAGCCGTGAAGATGACCGGATCGCTTTGAACAAAGCGCTTGTCCTTTTGCAGCGATACATCTGGAAAAGCTCTCTGAAATTCATCGTAAAAGAGGTGGTGGGTGGTAGCCTTCTTTCCTTTCAGGACCCCGGCATCTCCCAGAACATCGGCGCCGGTGCAAACGGACATGACCACGTCGCTCTTAGTCGTCATCTTCCTTATCCATTCCATCATCTTTGGCGAGCGACCGCGCTGTGCGGGCACCACTACAATCGCCGGCTGAGGCGCGTCGTCAAAGGTGTAGTCCGGCACGATGCGCATTCCGCCGGACGTCTTCACGGGCTCACGTGAATCCGAAACGGTGTAGAGACGAAATGCGGCCTGCTCTGCCAGCGTTTTGCCACGCTCCTGAAGGAAGACGTCTTTGAAGACCTCCCAGGGCCCGGCGAAGTCGATCGTCACAGCGTCGTCGGTGATGACAAATGCGATAGGAATTGTGCCCTTCGCTGGGACGGCATATCTGGCGCTGTGCGAGGACGAAGTTGTCATCTGCTGTCCGCTAGCGGACCATCCAAGAGATAGAACGACGATGGAGAGTAGGGAGACTCTGCGGTAGAAGTTCATAGGAAGGTAAGAAATCGATAGGGCTGTCTTCACTGTTGTAAGCATAGGAGCAGTATGGATTTGGGCTCGCTCGAAATCTAGACCGCCTACTGCACGGATCTGTCATTTCACTGCGTCTCCAGCCCTCCGAGAGAACCAGTACATTGCTCTCCTCAACTCCTTGGATCAGTGATCAGAAAACGCGCTTGCCGAATAGTCGGTAACCGCACTTTCTACATTCAAGACCTTGACGCGCCTGTTATCCTTAAATCAGGGAAAGCTGTCGAAGCCCGGCCATTCCAGGCCGGGCTTCCGCGCTTAACGCTCAAAGCAAGTCCAGACTTAGGTTTTTTGTTTTGAATACTTTGCATACTTTAAGATAGGAGAGGGGTAGAGCCGATGTCGGACACAGCGCACAACAGAACCAACCGCGCAACCTCGCAACTGCACTACCGCTCGGCCATCCTCCCATTATTTTTATCCACGGTTCTTCTCGCAGCCGGAACCGCCCGCGCCCAACTCCCAGCCGGCACCACCGACGCCACCGCCCATCCTCAACCCTCGCCGCAAGACCCTCTCCGCGCCGAGGCCAACGCCGCCCTCGACAAGCAGGACTACCCCACCGCCCTCAAGCTCCTGACCGCCCTCGCCTCCAAGACCCCCAACGACGCCCACCTCCTCTACGATCTCGCCTCTACCCAGGACGCCCTCGACCAGACCTCTCCCGCCGAGACCTCCTACCGCGCCGCGATCGCCGCCGACGCCAATTTCCTCGAGCCTCACGTAGCTCTCGGCCTCCTCCTCGCCCGCAACGGCCAGCTCAGCGACGCCCGCACCGAACTCGACAAGGCCACCACCCTTACCACCGGCAGCCCGGCCCTCAAAGCCCGTGCCTACCGGGCCCTCGCCCGCCTCGACCAGGCCACCCGGCCCGCAGACGCCAGCAACGAGCTCCTCGCCGCCCTGAAGATCTCCCCCGAGACCCCCGACGACATCCTCCTCACCGGCGAACTCGCCGAAGCCACGCAGGATCTTCCCGCCGCCGAAGCCGCCTACCGCCGCATCCTCGCCGCCGATCCGCAGAACACCTCCGCCACCGCCGCCCTCACCCACATCCTCATCCGGCAGAATAAGCCCGACGAAGCCGAGGCAGTCCTCACGGCAGCTCTGGCGAAGACCCCCGACGACCCCACCCTCAACGCCCAGCTCGCCAGCCTCTACGACTCCCGGAACAAGACCGCCCAGGCCATCCCCATCGTCGAAAAGCTCCACGCCTCGCATCCGCAGGACGCCAATCTCTCCCGCCTACTCGCCCGGCTCTACAGCCGCGATAACCAGTTCGACAAGGCTGATCCCCTCTACGCTGCCCTCATCGCCGCCTCCCCGCGGGATGCGACCCTCCTCGACGACCGTGCCGACGCACTCATTCATCTCCGAAAATTCGCTGAAGCCGAGAGCCTTCTTAAGCGAGCCGTATCCAACCCTAACGACTTCCCCACCAAGGAAGATCTCGGCATAGCAGCCAGCCATTTGGCCTTCGCTGCCTCGGAGAACAACGACCCCGCCACCTCCTTGCAAGCATTGGAGATTCGTGATAGAGTGCTGCCACAGTCGCCGTCATCCCTGTTCCTCTCGGCAACCGCGTACGACAAGCTTCACCAGGTCAAGCAGGCGAAAGACCTGTACAAACAGTTCCTCTCGGTGGCGAACGGCAAGTTTCCCGATGAGGAGTGGCAGGCCCGTCACCGCCTGATCACCCTCGAACATATGAAGTAGGCATACGCTCCCTCGAGGTGCGTTATGAACCTGACATTTCGACCCTCCGCTCTCCTCCTTCCCCTCCCTCTACTCTTCACTCTCTGCACGCCGGTCCAGGCCTCCTCTGTCGACGACAACAACCTTCCCGACGCGCAGGCCCTCACCCGCCTCGAAGCCCAGGCCCAGCAGGCCAAGCCTCGCGAGCAGTGCTTCCTCTACACCGAACTCGTCCACACCATGACCGAGATCGCGGGCAGGCAGATGCTCAACGGCGACGCCGATCAGGCCAGTGCCACCCTCAAAAAGGTCGCGTTCTACGCCCAGCTCATCCATCTCGGTCTAGCCCGCGATACCAAGCGCCTGAAGAACGCCGAACTGCTGATGCACCACACCACCCGCCGCCTCAGCGAATATCTGCACAAAGCCTCCGGCGAGGATCAGCCCACCTTGCAAGCTACGCTCAAGCAACTCAATATCGTCCAGGATGAGATCCTGACTCAGGTCTTCAACCACTAGTGCGGAATACTCTCCGATAACCCAAAAAATGATTCCCGAATGATCCGATGACCCGTCGCCTCATCCTCACTCTCGCCCTGCTCACTCTCGCTCTGCCCCTCCGCGCCCAGCGCGATAACAGTGCGCTCTCCGACGCCGAGGTCGAGCAGCTACGCGACTCGGCCTATGTCCCAAACGACCGCGTCCTCCTCTTCATCAAGCTGCTGGACGCACGCGTCAAGTCGATCCAGGATATGTACGCCAAGCCCCGCCGCCCAGGCCGCGAGCAGGACACCCACGATCTCCTCGAACAGTTCACCTCCATCGCCGACGAGCTCGACGACAACCTCGACGACTACCGCCCCCACCACCGCGACGTTCGCAAGGCCCTGCCCAAGCTCATCGAAGCGACCGATCGTTGGGCCTCAGCCCTTAGGACCCCATCCGAGAACGAGACCTACAACGTCTCCCGCAAACTGGCCCTCGAAACCATTCACGACATCCGCGAAAGCGCCACCCAGCTGGTCGAAGACCAGCGCGCCTGGTTCGCCGCGCACCCGCCCACCAAGGAAGAGCAGAACAAGAAAGAACCCGTCACGATACCCCGCTAGCGTCGCGCGCTGCAGACCCACAACCCGTCATGCTAGCCTTGAAATACAGTGTCTTCCACACTCATCCCCGTATTTGAAGAGCAGTACCGCGACCTCCGCCCCCGCGCTCCCATCCCTCCGCTCGACATCCGCTTCCGTCGCTTCACCTCGCTCAACACCACCATTCGCCTGCGCGAGGGATGCCTCCACGTCCGCCTCTCCGACCTCCTCGAGCACGCGCCCGACTCCGTCCACCACGCCATCGCCCACATCCTCCTGGCCAAGCTCTACAAGAAGCCCATCGCCCCCATGCACGCGGACCGCTACCGTCGCCACGTCTCCTCCGAGGCTGTCTCCCGCCAGGCCGAGCACATCCGCCAGACCCGCGGACGCAAGCGCATCCTCACCCCCATCGGCCACCACTACGATCTCGACGAGGTCTTCGAGTCCCTCAACACCCGCTTCTTCCACGGCCTGCTAGGCAGGCCTACGCTTACGTGGAGCGCCCACCACGCCCGCCGCATGTTGGGCCACTATGACGCCGCCCACAACACCATCGTCGTCAGCCGCGTCTTCGACCGTACCGACACTCCCCGCTGCGCCATCGAGTACCTCCTCTACCACGAGATGCTTCACCTCAAGCACCCCGTCCGCGTCAAAGCCGGCCGCCGCTGCGTCCACTCCCGCGAGTTCCAGGCCGAAGAGCGTCTCTTCCCCGAGCTAGACGCCGCCAAAGCCTATCTGAAGCGCCTGTAGTCCTCTTCAGCGGTCTCCTTCTTTTCTCAAGCTTTCATCCCATCCGTGTTAGCATCCTCGCGTCCGGAACTTCCATGTTTCTCTACGGATAAGTCCTTGCATCCAGGCTGTCACCACGCACAAATTAAATATGGGAAGAATGAGGTAGTCACTATGCCGCTATCGAAACGCGCATTGGCTGAGTTCTTTGGAACCTTCTGGCTTGTCTTTGGAGGATGCGGCAGCGCCGTACTCGCAGCCGCATTTCCAGCCTTGGGCATCGGGTTCGTTGGAGTCTCACTCGCCTTCGGTCTAACCGTTCTCACCATGGCCTTCGCGATCGGACACGTCTCCGGCTGCCATCTCAACCCCGCTGTCTCCGTCGGCCTGGTCGTCGGCAAGCGCTTCCCAGTCTCCGAGCTGTTGCCCTACATCGTCGCGCAGGTAGCCGGAGCAGTCGCAGCCTCGGGAGTCCTCTACCTCATCGCCAGCGGCAAACCCGGCTTCAGCCTCACCGGCGGCTTCGCCTCCAACGGATACGCCGACCACTCCCCCGGCGGCTACAATCTCCTCGCCTGCTTCCTCATCGAGGTCGTCCTCACCGCCTTCTTCCTGCTCGTCATCCTCGGCTCCACCGACGTACGCGCCCCCAAGGGCTTCGCCCCCATCGCCATCGGCCTCTGCCTGACGCTAATCCACCTCATCAGCATTCCGGTGACGAATACCTCCGTCAATCCCGCCCGCAGCACAGGCCCTGCACTCTTCGTAGGAGGATGGGCTCTCAGCCAGCTCTGGCTCTTCTGGGTAGCCCCTATCCTTGGAGCCATCCTCGGCGGCCTCATCTCGACAACCTTCTTCGCCGCTCCACAGGAGCCGCTTAGCGAAGAGATGGCACGCTGACAACCCACCCGCCAGTCAGTTCGTAGAGCCGGCCCTCTATGAACTAACCGCAACCACCGGCTGGACAGCGGTCGCCCGCCGTCCAGCCACCACCATCACGATCAGCCCTACGACCATCGATCCCAGCGCCGCCACCTGTGCATTGCTCATGCCCCAGTAGAGCCGCGGATTAATTCGCACAAACTCAACCAGAAACCGTCCCAGCCCGCTCAACACCAGATACAGCCCCGTCAGCCAGCCCACGGGCCGCGTCCTCCGTCCCAGCCTCCAGAGCAGCCATGCCAATGCCAGCGAGAACAGCAGTTCATACACCGGCGTAGGCTGCACCAGCGCAGTCGTCGGCACCAGCGCATCGGGAGCCATATGCACGCCCCACGGCAGAGTCGTCGGGATCCCATAGTCCCCATCTCCCGAAGTCAGGCATCCGATCCGTCCCACCCCATACCCAATCGCAGCCGCCGGAGCCGCCAGGTCCAGCATCCTTACCGCAGCCACCGATCCCGGCATTCCCTCCGGCCTCGCCGCCCGTCCCTGCCACATCAGCATCGCGATCCCGGCCAGCATCCCGCCAAACCACGCAAACCCAGCCTGGAACCAGTGCAGAAACCCCATCAGCACTTCGACAGGATGGCCCCACCCCGGCAGCATCACCTGATGCATCGAAGCCCGCAACTCGGCTACGTTCTGCAGTTCATGCCAGGCCTTCGCGCCAAGCACTCCGGAGACCACCACCATCGCCACCACGTTCAGCGCATCTGCCTTCACGCCATTCCGCATAAAGTTCTTGTGCAGCACCACCGTCGCTGCCACCGCAGCCAGCCACAGAAACAACCCGAACGTACCCAGGTGTACCGGGCCGATATTGATAAAGGGATACATAATCCTCGCTTGCTTAAAGTATAGGCGACGCTTGGCCTGCACCCCCCATTCGCGCTACTCTGAGGTTTATGTCCATCAGTACGCCGACCTTCCCCCCCGCCTCTTCCATGGAAGTCCTCTTCACCAAAGAACAGATCGCAGAACGCACCCGCGCCATCGGAGCCCAGATCACCGCCGACTACGCTGGACAGTCCATCGTTCTCATCGGCGTCCTCAAGGGGGCGGCCATCTTTCTCGCCGACCTCGCCCGCGCCATCCAGGTCGACAACACCTTCGACTTCGTCGCCGTCTCCAGCTACGGTCGCGCCCGCGTCACCTCCGGCGCCGTCAAGCTCATCAAGGACATCGACAACCCCATCGAGGGCAAGCACGTCATCATCGTCGAAGACATCCTCGACACCGGCCTCACGCTGAGCTATTTACGCGGCCTCATGCTCCAGCACAAGCCCGCCTCCCTCAAGATCGCCAGCTGCCTCGACAAGCCCGAGCGCCGCCTCGTCCCCATCGAGGCCGACTACGTTGCCTTCAAGATCCCCAACCAGTTCGTCATCGGCTACGGCATGGACTACGCCGAGCGCTACCGTGGCGTAGAAGACATCCGCCTCTTCCCCGAAGAGACCGCCAACCTCTAGACATCCGGCTTGTTCTCCCTCGACCCGCCGCAAACGATCGGGTGCCCCATCCTTAGGCGCGGCTTTCGCGCCGAAGGATGGGAATGTACACCTTCCCCCAGCAAGCCCCGCCTTTTGCGGTGGACCATTCTTCCCCACCCCCCACAAGCGCTCTCGACTACGGGATCACCGCCACTGCTTCGATCTCGATCATCGCGTCCTCCCGGAAGAGCGCCTGCACCCCTGCCAGCGTGCTCACCGGAGGATGTTGTTTGTTGATGAACTGGTCCCGCACATCGCGCAGCGCGAGCAGCTTGTCGTGATTCAGTCCCACGACGTAATAGTTCAGCTTCACCACGTCATTGGGAGTCGCACCGGCGGCAGCCAGAGCGGACCGCAGATTGACGAAGACCTGTTGAGCCTGCGCCCGAAAATCGTCCTTGCCGATCATCTCGCCCTGTTTGTTCAGCCCAACCTGGCCGGCAAGAAAGACCATCTTGCCTCCGTTCACAATCGCCGCATGGCTATAACCGGCCGGCGCGCTGATCTCCGGTGCGTTCTTGAACTCCGTTCGTGCCTTGCCGGCAGATCCGCTCTGGGAGACAGCCATGGAGCAAGCTGTCGCCATGAAGAGACCGTGAGATAAGAGTCGTCCGTACTTCATCTGAAACCTCCGAAAATTCAGCTCTCGCTCACGCTACATCCCCGAGCTCCTAGCCTACAGTCTTCTCGAGAAACTGCCTCATGGCCGAGGCGACCTCGTTCACGCGCGCGTCCAGTACGAGGTCTTCCGTATCTGGAGATTGAACAGCCGCGTTGGACGATCTCGCCGAAAGGCCGCTGCACCTGGAGGAATCTGGGGGAATAAAGAACGGATCATCTCAGCGATCACTCGAGGCAGCCGCAAGAACAGCCGCCTCCTGAAGCTCCAGTCCAAACTCCCGCGCCAGCAACTCGTAACTCCGCAGCCGCTTCGCATGGTCCCAGACAATCGTATTCACGATTAACTCCCCAATCCCAAGCGCTCCTGCCATCTGCTCCAGCTCCCCGCGGACCTTTGCAGGAGTTCCCACAAAATACCGGGGCCACTCGCCCTCCTCCTGACCCAGCGAAGGATCCCCGAAGATCTTCAACTCCCGCAGAGCATCCTCAGGCGAAGCCACCGGCCTTCTGTCCCCCAGTCGAATTCGCCGCTGCAGCAGCTTCACACTCGAAGCCAGATACTCCGCCTCCTCCTGCGTCTCCGCGCAGATCACCCCCACGGCAACGGTAGCTTCAGGCTCCTGCCGATACCGGCTCGGTGTGAACCCACGCCTATAGGTCTCAATCGCCGCCCGCGTAGCCACCGGACTGAAGAAGTGAGCGAACGAATACGGAAGCCCGAACTCCACCGCCGCAGCCGAGCTCCACATGCTCGACCCCAGCATCCAGACATCGGGAGACCCCGGCATATCCGGTGAAACCGTCACCTTCGCAAACGGATGCGACTCCGGAAACCCTCTATCCAGAAACGCCAGCAACTCGCTCACCTGCTCGGGAAAGTCATCCACCGGCTGCGTCTTGCGATTCCTCCGCAGCGCCATCGCCTCCACCGGCCCACCCCCCGGAGCCCGTCCAATCCCCAGATCGATTCGCCCCGGATAAAGAGCATGAAGCGTCCGAAATACCTCGGCCACCTTCAGCGAGGTGTAGTGCGGCAACATGATCCCGCCCGATCCAATCCTGATCCGCTTCGTCTCCACGCCGATCCGCGCCAGCATAATCTCGGGAGCCGTACACGCCAGGGTCTCCATCGCATGGTGCTCCGACATCCAGAACCGCGTGTAACCCAGTCCGTCTACCCATCGCGCCAGCTCGATCGAGTTCTGCAAAGCTTGCCCCGGAGTACTCCCCATCGGCACCGGCGACTGATCCAGAATCGACAGCCGCAAACCATTCCTCAACCTATCCAGACTCATTCCCGTTTAGATGTCAGGCCTCCTGAGAACGACCCAGCGAAACCACCGCATCCTTCTGTTCCCGCCCTCCTTCTATTCCCACCGTCCTTCTGTTTCAGTCGTCGTCCTGTCTCTGTCGTCATCCTGCCTCTGTCGTCATCCTGACCCGAAGGGGAAGGATCCCGAAGGTTCCTGACTCACCCCAATCGCCGGACCGTTTTCAACAACCAACTCCCACCGGTACTGCAGTGTCATCTCTTGAGTCACTCTGCCTAACCACGGCCAACCCGGCACTTCATCTCCTGTCAAGCCCCCAAACCACCTAACTAAAACATAGCAAAGTAGATAAACTTGGCATACTAGTTTCCATCCATCCGTTACACTAGATACAGGATCAAGAAAAGCTCCGGTCTAAAAACCGGGGCTTTCTTTGTTCCCCATAACTCTTTTAGAAAGACGAACTTAGCTGTAACCCCTTTCTATGGAAGTATTTAGCGACACGAAATTATGCATGAACCTGAAAACAAAAGACTTAAAAGGGGGGTACCCGGGGGGGGGTTACCCCTCCACCGGCCAATACACCCGACAGCCAACTCCTACGCCGGTATGATAGAAAATAGCCGGCGCAACCCAGCCGAAGGAGTACTCTTGAGCACCTTGTCTATCTCTGAACCTCTCCCAACCGGTCCTGACAAGTTCGACGCCGCCGCCTTCGCAGCCCACACCCTGGCAACACCCGAAAACCTCGCCGCCGTCCTGGACCATACGCTGCTCAAGCCCGATGCTACACGCACCCAGGTCCTCCAGATCTGCCACGAAGCCGCCCAGTACCGCTTCGCCTGCGCCATGGTGAACCCTACCTGGGTCTCACTCGCCGCCGCCGCCCTTGCCGGTACCGGCGTCCCCGTCGGGGTCGTGATCGGCTTCCCCCTGGGAGCGACACTCTCCAGTTCGAAGCGCGATGAGACGGTTCGCGTCCTCAAGCACGGAGCCCATGATGTCGACATGGTCCTCAACATCGGCATGTTGAAGTCCGGTCAGTCGAGCGACTACGAAGCAGTGAAGCAGGACATCCGCGGCGTCGTCGAGCTCGCCCATGGGTCTGGAGCCATCGTCAAGGTCATCCTCGAGACCTGCCTGCTCACCTTCGAGGAGAAGCTGCGCGCCTCCGAGCTTGCTCTCAGTGCCGGTGCGGACTTCCTGAAGACCAGCACAGGCTTCTCGACCGGAGGCGCCACAGCCGACGACATCACCCTCCTGCGCGGCATGGCTGGCCACCGTGCCGGAGTGAAGGCCTCCGGCGGCATCCGCTCCCTGGCCGACGCCAGCACCATGCTACGGGCTGGAGCCTCGCGTATTGGTGCCAGTGCCAGTATCAAAATCGTCTCCGAACTAGTCGGTCAGGCAGATGGATCCATCACGCCAGCCGCTGGCTATTGACCCTTGAGGAAACCTTGAAACCAATGGTCTCCCCACAGCCCCAGCAGCAGTAGTATCATCGGCTATTCTGATGTCCACCGCCAATAAACCTCGCCGGACAGCCTCCCCTCCGGCTGCGCCAGGCACCTCGCCCGAGCACCACTTCGAAGGAGACTACCGCCCCCCCGCGCAGGAGACCGCGCAGCCACCCCAACCCACGAACATCCGGGTGGAGCCTCTCCAGGTCGATTTTCTTCACAACCTCGCGGATGCCCTGAACACCACGCTCGACCTGAACACCCTGATGCACCGCGTCGCCGACCTCGTTCGCGCCGTCATCGACTACCGAATCTTCGCCATCCTGCTGATCAACGACCGCACCCAGGAGCTCTGGATGCGCTTCCAGATCGGCCACTCCCCGGAGATCGAGCGCGTACGCGTCAAGACAGGCCGAGGCGTCGTTGGACAAGCAGCCCTCCAGCGCAAGTCCCTGCTGATAGAGGATGTGGCGAAGTCGGAGCATTACATTGCCGCCAACCCCAACGTCCGCTCCGAGCTGGCTGTACCGCTCATCGTGAAGAACAAGGTTATAGGCGTATTGGATATCGAGTCAGAGACGCCCGGGTTCTTCACGGCCGAACACCAACGCCTTCTGGAACTGGTCGCCTCGCGAATGGCGATCGCAGTCGAGAACGCGCGACTCTATACTCGCGTCTCGCGTCAGGCGCAGACGCTGACTGTCCTGAATGAGATATCACGCGAGATCACGAGCATCCTGGATCTCGACGATCTGCTGGAGCGCATCGGCCACCTGCTGAAGCGCGTAATCGACTTCCAGATGTTCACCATCCTTCTGTGGAACGACCGTACACAGCAGTTCGAGCACCGCTTCTCCACCCGCTACGGCGAGCGCGTAACCCGCGAGCGCACCATCATCCTGGGCAAAGGCATCATCGGAACGGCAGCAGAGCAGCGAGAGCCAATTCTTGCCCCAGACGTTCGCAAGGACTCACGCTATGTGGCCGAAAACCCGGAGACGCGTTCGGAGCTCTCCGTGCCCTTGATCTACAAGGGCCAGGTAATCGGAGTCCTCGACCTGGAGCATACGCGTGTCAACTACTACAACGAGGACCACATGCGCACGCTCTCCACGCTTGCGGCGCAGGTAGCCATCTCGATTGCGAACGCGCGCCTGTATCAGCGAATACACGAAGAGGAACAGCGCATGGAGCGCGACCTGGAGATGGCACGCAAGGTGCAGCTTAGGCTGATGCCTTCTCGGCCACCCAAACTTGTGCGTGCCGAGATCGCTGCCCAGTTTCTTGCCGCACGCTCCATCGGCGGAGACGTCTACGACTTCCTCGACTACGGCCCGGGACGAACTGCACTGGCTGTAGGAGACGTCAGCGGCAAGGCCGCACCCGCTGCCCTATACGCCGCGCTGGTGAGCGGAATTCTCCGTTCGCTCGCGCCGCAGCATCTCTCGCCGGCAGCGATGCTTGCAGCATTGAACGATCAGTTGCAGGAGCGGAAGCTCGACTCCCAGTACGTGACCATGCTGATGGCGGTTTGGGACGACTCCAACCAGACGCTGCAGATCGCGAATGCCGGATCTGTTCAGCCAGTCTTCGTCTCGGCAACGTCCAATGGTCCGGAGGTCAAGACGATCCAGGCCGAAGGCTTTCCCTTAGGGCTCTTTCCTAATACCGAGTATGAGGAATTCACGCTATCGACCCGTCCTGGCGATCGGATTGTCTTCTTCTCCGATGGAATCGTGGATGCGGTGAACGCCACGGATGAAATGTTCGGCAATGATCGTCTGAACGAAGTACTCCAGTCCCAGACCCATTCGACTGCCGCTTCCACAGTAGAGGCCATTTTGAATGCTGTCACTGACTTTCAGGCCGGCACGGACCACTTCGACGATGAGACGGTCGTCGTCCTGCGCGTCCTTTGACGGCAACGGCGTGCGTCTTGTTAGGCTAACCTCAAAAGCAATTACGATAAAGATAATGTCCTCTATACCAAGTATCCAGACGATTCGTCCTGCCCGCACGTTCCAGGGTTCTGTCACCGTCCCTGGCGATAAGTCCATCTCGCACCGTTATGCTCTTCTCGCTGGGCTTGCTGAAGGGACTACGCGCCTCTCTAACTTTTCGACTGGAGCCGACCCCCATTCATCGCTCGGCTGTATGGAAGCTCTCGGCGCGACGATCGTCCACAGAGAGGATAGGACCATCGAAGTCACCGGCACGGCCGGTAAGTTCATCCAGCCTGCGGGGGCGCTCGATTGCGGCAACTCCGGCTCGACCATGCGTATGATCGCCGGCCTGCTGGCTCCGCATCCACATACCTTTACGCTGATCGGCGACCACTCGCTTACGCTTCGGCCGATGGAGCGTATCCGCAAACCACTTATGCAGATGGGCGCGAGACTGGATCTCGTCGATGGACATGCTCCCATCACGATCCACGGAGGTCCGTTGAAGGCTATCGCCTTCGACACTCCGATTCCGTCCGCGCAGGTGAAGACTGCGGTGCTGTTTGCCGGTCTGCAGGCTGAGGGGACGACCAGCCTCAGCGAGTCGGTGCGGACGCGCGACCACTCCGAACATGCGCTGCGAGCCTTTGGAGCGACGCTGACGCGCACGGGCGAGACGCTAAGCATCGCCGGTGACCAGAGGCTCAAGGGGATCGAGGCTACGGTACCGGGCGATCTCTCCTCTGCGGCGTTCTTCCTTTGCGCTGCCCTGCTCTTCCCTGACTCCAACCTCATTCTCGACTCCATCGGGATGAACCCGACGCGAGCGGCGCTGCTCGACGTGATCTCGGCTCTCGGAGGCAAGATCAAGGTGCTCAACGTCGAGGAGCATCATGGCGAGCTGATCGGCACGATCCAGGTCAATGTCTCTCCGAATGGACTGAAGGGTATCGACATCGCAGGCGCGTTGTCTGCGCAGATCATCGACGAGCTACCGGTACTGGCTGCGATCGCTCCTTATACGCGGGATGGGATTACCATCCGTGACGCCAAGGAGCTGCGGGTGAAGGAGTCGGATCGCATTGCTCTCGTGGCGCAGAACCTGAAGGCCATGGGCGCTGTGTTTACCGAGTTCGAGGATGGGCTGGCCATTCCCGGGGGGCAGCAGCTTCATGGGGCGTCCATTGATTCGGGATCGGATCACCGGATTGCCATGGCCTTCTCCATTGCCGCATTGCGCGCCAATGGCGATACGGAGATTCATGGGGCTGAGGCGGCTGCAATCTCGTTTCCTGAGTTCTTTACTCAACTTGACTCTCTTTGCCAGCGTTAAATTTATCTCCTCTGAGGGGGGTACCCCCCCCGGGGGGGGTACTGGGCGCAACTCTATTGTTTAGAACGATATAGCTATTATTGCTGTCGCTAAATTCGTCCATATAAAGGAGTTACGGCTAAATTCGTCTTTCTAAAGGAGTTACGATCCAAAGAATAAAGCCCCGGGATGTCCCGGGGCTTTATTTTGATCTATATACCCATTATAGCTGTTGGAGCTAAACTAATCGGCCACATTTGCAGAAGATATTTTTGAGGGATAAGTACTTATTTTTGTTTGGGTTGAACGTTTGATGGCCTTGAATTCGGGGCCGGTGGGGCTTGACAAGTTTTTGGTGGTCGGCAGAGAAGAGACAAACAGCGAAAAGAAGAAACTCGCCTTCGGCAGAGTGTCGGCACGCATGAATGCGTGTTCTTCCGCTTCCTAAAGGTTTGTGGAGGGTTGAGGGAGACAAGAGCAACGGCAAGAACAGCGGAGTTGGTTGTTGAAAAGGGTCGGGCGGTTGTGGTGGGTGAAGACCTTTGGGATCCTTCGCTGCGCTCAGGATGACAGCAAGAACAAGAACTTGCAACAAGCGCAACAGCAAGGAACTTGCAACAACAGCAACGGCAAGGAACTTGCAACAACAGCAACGGCAAGAACTTTGCAACAACAGTAAGTGGCGCTTTCTTCAGACCTTTATTGCTACCTTAGGGGCGCGGGGGCGGTCGTAGTCGAAGTGATGTTTGAGGCGAAGGAACTGTTTCTCAAACAGGTTGTAGCTGGCGTAAGCGGCGACGACCGCCACCAGGAAGGCGAGGAAGCCGGAGCCGGCGACCGCAGCCAGTTTGCTTGGGGTGACAAGAGCAATCCAGCCGCGAAATGTCTTGAGGAGAAAACCCAGCGCGACGACGTGGAGGACATAGAGGCCATAGCTGTACTTGCCGAAGAAACGAAGAGCGCCGTTCTCGAAGAGTCTGCGTGGCACCGATGTGGGTCGGAGACACCATGCGATGAGAGCGGCAGAGCCTAGCGCCATCAGCGTGTAGCGAAGAGACAGGTAGCTGGCGTCGAAGGCGAAGAGCCAGTCCGGGCGACGCCCGATGATTGGCCGCGCAAGGTTGAGAGCGGCCACGAGCGCGACGACGAGGAAAAAGACTCTCTTTGCCGAACGCAGCACGGCGTCATGGAGTTGGCTACGCAGGAGAAGAGCAAGAGCGGCTCCCATCAACAGGGAGTCGGCGCGGCAGAGAGTGCTGCGATTGATCGTGTGATAGATGGTGTGGTGGAAGGCGAGAGAGAAGCGCAGCAGAAGTGCGGCCGATGAGAGGGCCAGGCAGGCCCAGAGTAGTCTACTGCGGTCCCGGATAAAGAAGACGACGAGCGGCCAGACAAGGTAGAACTGCTCCTCGACGGCGAGCGACCAGAAGTGGTCCAGAGAGAGGCCGGAGCCGAGGTGGAAGGAGTAGAACGGTCCGGCGATATCGGTATTCTGCAGGTAGACGAGCAGCACCCAATTCATCCTGTGCCACTGGATGCCGAGCCAGGGCGTGAGCAGCATCAGGGTGAGGAGGACACCGTAGTACAGGGGAAAGATGCGCAGGGTGCGTCGTGCGTAGAACTTGCGGAAGAAACCTGAATCCGAGAGAGAGTCGAACAGGATACCCGTGATGAGGAAGCCGGACAGGACGAAGAAGAGATCGACTCCAGTGGCCCCGAAGGTGAGCGTGGCACCGAGGGTTCGCATCAGGGGTCCGTTGGTCGTCCCTGGGAAGAGATGGGAGGCCATGACTCCCAGAACAGCCATTCCGCGAAGCCCATCTAACGAGCGAACATGCCTGGAATACGGGCCTGCTTCCTTGGTGGAAGTAACATGGGGAGGTTTCGGCACTACCTGAAGTGTAGCTTAAGGATCTTCAAATACTGTTACAAAGCAGAGGCGAAAAAGGGGCCATCAAGTTCCGTTCCCCGGCCTGACCCTCATGCTTCCCTGTTAAGGATGCTGACGAGGATAGCGTACGATCAGGTCGTCCAATGCCGCGGTAACCTCATCGACGCTGACTTCATCGATGATGTAGTCAGCAGGCGCTGAAGCCATGTCGGCGTTCTTCAGAATGCGGAATCTGTCGTTGCCCAACGGTAGCCATTCGATTGGCGGAGACCATGCCGGAGCGATGATGACCATGGGAAGACCGACCGCCCGGCCAAGATGCATTGGACCGGTATCGAGAGTAAGACCAACGTTACAGCAACTCATCAGAGCGGCTAACTGCGACAGGCTCGTCTTTCCGGCTACGTTCGTCGTTGGAAAGGTCAAGGCGCTGCGCAGCTCATCGATGGCCGCTGATTCCGAGGCGGTCCCGACAAAGAGGATGTGGGCGCCATATCTCTTCCGCAGAGACTCGGCGGCTGCGCGAAACCGCTCAACCCGCCACCCCTTACGCTGTGTCACACTCGTCTGGGTGACGAAGACAGCGAGGGGTCGACCTGTCTCCACACCGCCCAGGGCAAGCGTGTTGCGGGCAGTCGCGAGCTCGGTCTCGCTGTAGAAGATCTCCGGCTCGCTGTGAACCGGAGAGTGCCCAAGGGCCTCGACGATGCGAAGATTGTTGGCGATCTGGCTCAGGTCACGATCGAAGAACAGCGGCTTTCGATAGAGCTGCGGGACGACAGTGAAACCGACTCGGATGGATGCCCCGCTCAGCAGCGCCTGCATCGCAATGAGGGTGCGCTCGTTGCCTGTCGAAGTGATGGCAGCGTATGCGGCCTCGCGAAAGGGGTTCTCCCGACGGAGTGCGTACACCGCACCCTTCAGGTCCTTCAGGGGATTGGGCGTCTCTATAAGCCGATCGATGCGGGGATTGTTGCGAAAGACATCCAGGGCAAAGCCGCTGGCGGCGACGACGATACGACATCCCGGTACCGCGTGGCGCAGGGCCGGGATCAGCGGGGTTGCATGTATGGCCGTACCCAGCGCGCTCGGGTATTGGAGAAGAAGAAAGTCCTTAATCTCCCGAAGAGAGCGGCCAGTGCCCTCGTGACTTGCCAGACGCTCAAGTGCTTTAACCCCGGCGAAGACGCCGCCCTTCATATTCCGAACAAGATTCAAGAGCAATCCTTATAAATAGTTGAAGCACAGTTGCAGCGCAGCTACATCTTGTAGCGGCCCAACTCATCGTCGTTCAGATTTTCAAGCCAGCGCCGCATCTCGTCCGCTGTGACGTTCTGTGCTCCACTAGCGGCTTGTCTGGAGCTTTCGAGGACCTCGCGATTGACGTAGATGGGGCAGTCCCAACGCAGGGCAAGGGCGATGGCGTCGGAGGGACGAGCATCGATGGCGACGGTCTCGCCCTCGTGATCCATCCAGATGACGGCGTAGAAGGTGTCGTCGCGCAGCTCCGAGACGACGACCTTGTTCACCTGAGCGTTGAGGCCGCGAGCCATGTTCTGCAGGAGATCGTGGGTCATGGGCCTGGGTGTCGCGGTCTTCTCAAGTTCGAGGGCGATGGCGTTGGCCTCGAAGATGCCTACCCAGATGGGGAGCACCAGATCGCTGTCGACGTCCTTGAGGACGATGATGGGCATGTTGGTGACCGGGTCCATCATGAGGCCGCGGATCTGCATCTCTACTTCATCGGGCGCGGAGGTTGCGGTGGTCTCGGTCATGGCTAGTTGAGGACGACGAACTGGGGTGTGCGCAGCGTGGTGACTCCGGGGACGAGAAAGGGTGCGTTCGGGTCGGGAGGCAGGGCTTCGCCGACGAGACAGTTGGGGAGCGTCTGGGTGATGCGAACCGGGAGATAGCTGCCGATGGGCGGCTGGGCGTCGTGGCCGATGGTGGTGAAGTTGACGGTCTTGTTCTGCGTGCTGCGGCCGACGACCTGGTTGCGGTGCGGGTTGTAGCTCTCGACCATGACCTCCTGCACTTCGTCGAGGTGGCGGCCGTAGTGCTCGCGCTGGATCTCGCGCTGGCGATCCATGAGGATGCGGAGGCGCTCGGTCTTGACCTCGTCGGGGATGCTGTCGGGCAATGTTATTGCTGGAGTATTCGGTCTCGGTGAAAACTTGAAGGCAAAGACAGCGTCGTACTTGACCGCGTCGAGGAGGGTGATGGTCTCCTCGAAGTCGGCGTCGGTCTCGCCGGGGAAGCCGACGATCATGTCGCTGGTGATGCTGATGTCGCGCTTGGCGGCCTTGATCCAGCTCATACGCTCGAGGTACCAGTCGCGGGTGTACTCGCGAGCCATGGCCTTGAGGACTGCGGTCGAGCCGGACTGCACGGGGAGATGGATGTGATCGCAGAGGGTGGGGGTGGCGTCGATGGCGTCGACGATGTCGCGGGTGAAGTCGCGAGGGTGCGAGGTGGTGAAGCGGACGCGGCGGATGCCGGGGATCTCGCCTACGGCGACGAGGAGCTCGGCGAAGGAGTGGCGGCCGGAGGGGTCGCGGTAGGAGTTGACGTTCTGGCCCAGGAACTGGATCTCGGTGAAGCCGATGTCGGCCATCCTGCGGGCCTCGACGAGGACGGAGGCGGAGGTGCGGCTACGCTCTTTACCGCGGGTGTAGGGGACGACGCAGTAGGCGCAGAACTTGTCGCAGCCTTCGATGATGGTGATGTAGCCGCGGTGGGGATTGGAGCGCGAGGTGAACTCGGTCTCGAAGGTGAGGTCGGTCTGGCGGTCGTCGAGGCCGGTGATGCGCTGCTCGCCGGCTTCGAGGCGGGTCAGCATGGCGGGGAGGTTGCGATAGGAGGCAGAGCCGGCGACGAGTGAGACGTAGGGGGCTTTGTCGAAGATCTTTTCGCCCTCCTGCTGGGCGACGCAGCCGAGGACGGCGAACTTCTTGCCTTCGCCCTGGAGGCGCTTGTACTCGTTGAGGCGGTGGAAGACTTTCTGCTCGGCCTTGTCGCGGATGGAGCAGGTGTTGTAGAGGATGAGGCCGGCGTCGGCTTCGTCCTGGACGCGGGCGTAGCCCTGCTGCTCGAGCGTGCCGATGACCTTTTCGGAGTCATGGGCGTTCATCTGGCAGCCGAAGGTTTCGATGTAGAAGGTCTTGCTCACAAGCACAGTATATCGCTGTGGGTGAGCGTTCTCTGCATGGGCATGGACGAATAAAAGACGAATGAGTCCAAACTCCCCTGAAGTTGCCGCTAAACTCAGTTCCATTTCAAGGATGCGGTTGAGGTATGCCAGGGTGTCGAGCCAGAGCGAGTGACAGATGCCCGAGTGAACTCGTTTGGACTTCGCTAGGCCGAGCAACGTGTCATTTCGCCTCATTTAGGTGATCATCAGAAGATGACGGCACACAAAACTGTAATGCTGGAAGTCGACGGAGAGACTGTCGAGGTCGATAAGGCAATCGTGCTGCTCATCCAAGCTATCAATACCGTCCAGGGAGTTCGAACGCAATATAGCTGCCGCGATGGCGGGGGCTTGGGGTATGTGGCGTTTGGCCGTGCTGAGGACACAGCGCGCTCGCTATTTCAGTGCGTGCGCTTCCAGTCTCGAATGTTAGACAACATGAACACGGAATTGATTGTCACCAACTCGCAGGGTGAAGATATTGCCCTTGCCAGCTTCCGCGCCGAAGCCGTCCGCATCGTCGATGACGGACCGCAATTCTGTATACGATGGAACCCAACTTTCTATCCGCTTGTTCTAAAAGCTGCTCTCAAGACGGCGGAACAACTTGCCGCTAGAGATAAAGTGTCTTAGGTAGAATCGCGTTTGACTTGACTCCAACTTCATCTGACGAAGGACGGCGAGGACTGGCCTGCCATACTCCAAGCAGGTACAGGATGCTTCCGCCGAGGTGCTATCTTGGCTCGTATGCAGATCCTTACTCTTTCTTTGCCTCTTCCTGCGATCCGCCGGCTCGCCGCGCTGTTTGTCCTCTGCGCCCCGCTCGTCGCCCAGACCATGCCACCGCTCAAGCGTCAGCCCAGCCCGACCAAAGTGGTCGCCGAACATATGGCGGCTTTCAGCGGCTGTGACTGGCCTCGCCTGATGGCCCAGTTCCCGGACGACGTGGAGTTCTTTGGCCCGAACGGCCAGGTGGTGCGTGGCAGAGCTGCGCTGGGGCAGATGTTTGCCCAGGTCGTCAAGCCACCATCGCAGGGAGGCACCTGCGGCCTGAAGGTCGTCGCCGAGCATACCTTCGTCGTCGGGGAGACCATCAATGTCCAGTGGCGCGCCGACTCTCCGCTGCTCAAGGAGACCTATCGCGGGGCCGACGCCTATGAGACTCATGACGGTCTGATGGCCGCGCAGGTGACCACCTGGAATCCCGCCGAACTGAAGTGGAAGGTGCCTCCAACGGCCGCACACAAATAGACGCATCGGTGAGTCGGCGCGAGAATCAAAGACGGCTCTCGGCCGCGAGCCAGGCATCGCACCGCGACTGCGATAGGTCACATTAGCGATGTGCGACGGACAAGGAAACTCTTAGAAACGTGGACGATGGTGGGCAAATTACTCCTCTTGATCACGCAAGAGTTCGACTTGGGATCTCGTTACTTCTCTCAAAAGTTCCCGGGAAACGGGGATTTCGGAAACTTCTCAAGTCCAGGACGGTCAAACTGCGCCGAACTTGCCGAAAACCCGACTTTGGGAGAACTTCTATGGGCTTCGATGAACATTTGCCGTTTGGATGGTGTCTAAAGCACTAGCGATCCATGACAATGCCAGGTTCACGACTTGTTCCGCTAATCCTTTTTATCTTTCTGCCAGGTCGCGTCCCGGCTCAGCAGCCACAACCTGCCAGAGGAA
>JAOAPB010000001.1 GCA_025462645.1 Edaphobacter sp.
GATGAGCGCGGCCGCGGGTGGAATGCAACTCTTCGCCGGTGGCCATGAAGCTGGGGCACATGGTTCCGGCGTCGGTTTTGCGGCAGGCTCCTACGCCTACGCAGCGAAGGTTGGCGGAGGCGAAGCTGCCGTTGTCTTCGGCGAAGGCGAAGTGGGTTTTGGGCTGCCAGGGTTTGTAGTCGGCGCCGAGGCGGAGGTCCTCGTGGGGCTCGTGGGCGTCGATGAGCTTGCCGGGGTTCATGCGGTTGGAGGGATCGAAGATCCGCTTGAAGGCGCGGAAGGCTTCCATTAGTTCTTCGCCGAACATCTTGGGGAGGAGCGCGCCGCGGGCCTGGCCGTCGCCGTGTTCTCCGGAGAGGGAGCCGCCGTGGGCGAGGGCGATGTCGGCGGCTCGATCCATGAAATGGCGGAAGTTGAGGATGCCCTGTTCGGTTTCGAGATCGAAGCTGAGGCGCATGTGGACGCAGCCCTGGCCGAAGTGGCCGTACATGGGGCTGTGGTAGCCGTACTCCTGCATGAGGGCGTAGATCTGCCGGAGGTAGGAGCCGAGTTGCGTGGGGTCGACGGCGGCGTCCTCCCAGCCCTCCCAGCCGGTTCCGATGCCAGGGACAAAGGCTGTGGCTCCCAGGCCGGACTCGCGAATCGCCCAGACGCGGGCCGCTTCGCCTTTGGTGTAGACGCGAGCGGTGGTGATGCTCTGCAACGAGAGGGCGAGGGCTGCGGCGCGCTCGTCGGACTCGGCCTGCGTGGCTCCGCCGAACTCGACTAAAAGGAAGCCACGGCCTTCGGGGAGGAGCGGGAGATCTTCGAGGGCCTTCTGCTTGCGGCGGAGGGAGTCGAGAAGGAGACCGTCCATGCCTTCGAGGCCGATGGGCTTGTGGGTGAGGACGAGGGGGACGTGGTCTGCGGCGACGAAAACGTCTGAGAAGCCGACGCCGACGAGGGTGCGGAACTGTGGGCTTTGGACGAGGTTGAGCGTGGCTCCGAGGATGACGGCGCAGGTGCCCTCGCTGCCGACGAGGGCGCGGGCTACGTTAAAGCCGTTTTCGGGGAGGAGCTCGTCGAGGTTGAAGCCGGAGACACGACGGGGGATGTTGGGGAAGCGGGCGCGGACGAGGTCTGCGTAGGCGTCGCGGATGCGCTTGAGCTCGGCGTAGACCTCTCCGATGCGGCCGCCTGCGGCGATGTGCGCCGTCAACTCCTCTTCTGTGGTGGCGCCGACGGTCATGCGGGTGCCGTCGTAGAGGAGGAGGTCGAGGGAGTGGATGTTGTCGACGGTCTTGCCGCCCATGAGAGCGTGGACGCCGCAGGAGTTGTTGCCGATCATACCGCCGAGGGTGCAGCGGCTGTGCGTGGCGGGGTCGGGTGCGTAGGTGAGGGCGAAGTCTTCGGCGGCCTCGCGGACTCGGTCGAGGACGATGCCGGGCTGAACGCGGACGGTGCGGGTGACGGGGTCGACGGGGCCCATCTTGTTCATGTACTTGGAGAAGTCGAGGATGACGGCGGCGTTGCAACCCTGGCCGGCGAGGCTGGTGCCGGCTCCACGAGAGAGGAGAGGTGCGTTGAAGGCGCGGCAGAGCTCCACGGTGGCGATGACGTCGGCTTCGTCGAGCGGGATGACGAGACCGATGGGGATGTGGCGGTAGTTGGAGGCGTCGGTGGCGTAGAGGGCCTTCGAGGCGGGGTCGAAGCGGACCTCGCCGCGGATCTTCTGGCGGAGCCGCTTTTCAAGATCGTCGGCGCCGGGAAACTGATCGTGTACACGAGCGTGAGAGCTGGGGAGAAGAACAAAGGGCGATGTTGGCGTAAGCGTGGACGACGTGGACATAAACTGCACAGCTCTCCGGATGATGCGGCTATTTTAACGGACTAGGACTTTGCGTTCGCCGTCATCTTGAAGATGGCCTGGGCATTGGAGCTATCGAAGCTCAGGTCCAGGCCGGTTTTGCCGTCCTGCTCGGGGAGCGGGAGGCGGGTGATGAACTCATAGAAGGATCCGGGGACCTCTTTCTCGATGATGGTGCCGTCGGGGGCGCGGAAGGTTCTCATTACGCGGGCTGCGTGGAAGGCGGTCTGGCGGACGCGGCCGGACTGCGAGGTCTCGACGGCAGCCTTCATGGGCTGGCCGAGCGCCTTCTGCTCTTCGGCGAGTCTGTCGACGTCGGGGACGCGGTCAGTGGCGTGATTGAAGGCGTTGCCCTCGGTGGAGATCCATGCCATCTCGGGGGACTCGGCCAGGAGGATCTCGTAGTCTGCGAGTGCGGCGTCGGAGTGCTGACGACCGAAGCAGGCGACCAGCGCGGGGAGCAGTGTCGCGGCGTGATCGAGCGTGAGGGAGCCTTTGGATTCGAGTTCGTGGAGCAACGCTTTTGCCTCAGGGGTTACGGGATCAGCGGAGGTGGAGGTCACCCGGAGTACGGCTGCCTGAAATTCGGGAGTGAAGCGCTCGGGGTGCAGCTCGCTGATGAAGAACTGCGCGATGTCCTCGGGGTAGTCGGCCTGGGCGTGGGAGCGGCCGGTCATGCGAAGGCGCTCGAGGGGATAGACTCCGTTGAGAGCGTAGCCGAGTGGGCCCAGGATGCGGGTGATCGCCTCCTGGCCGGCGGGAAGAGCACCCATGCCGGAGAGTGCTACCGTGCGAACTGCTCCGTGATCGTGCATCACGGTCTTGCCGTCACGGAGGCACTGCTCGACGTAGGTCTTCGCGGCGGGGACGCGCTTGAGCAGGTCTTCAAAGAGGAGCATGTTCAAGGCCTGGGAGAGGATTGCCCTGGAGACCTTCGGCCCTTGATCCGAAACAAGTTCGGGGTGCAGGACGAGCACGTGGAATAGGTGCTCGGTTCTCTCAGAGCCGATGTTTTTTTCAAGAAGCTGCCGAAGTACGCCAATCTCGGATTTCATCGTTCAAACTCCCATACTGGCCAAATCTCACCATCAAAGCCATCCCATCATCTTCAATCGGGAGAGCTCTGTAAATGGTAATCCTTATACGCAGCAGGTGTGGCTACTTCCATTCGCCTTCTCTAAGGGGCTTTCGTTTTACATACATCTGGGGAAGCGTCCATCGAGAGAGACTTTACCTCCCGCAGGCCACGGACTGAATTGCAAAGAAAGACAGCCTCGGCGGATGCGAGATCGTTCGTTGTGAGGATGCGCTCCTCCGCGAGCGCGTTCGTCTCCAGTAGATGGCGGCGATAGATTCCGGGCAACACGCCAGAGCGGAGTGGCGGAGTTAGCAGCTTGCCTCCCTGCCGTATGAAGATGTTGCTGATCGATCCCTCCGTCACTTCGTCTCGCTCGTTGACGAAGATGACTTCGTCGAATCCGTCGGCGCGTGCCTGCGCATACTGACGCTCGTATGACTCTCGATGCGTCGTTTTGTGGCGCAGGAAGACATCGCTCGAGTTGGTGTGCTCGTGCGACAGGCGGACCGAGACCATCGATGTCTCTTCCGTGAACTTCGTAGGAGTGAGCGTGATGTTGCCCGATAAATCGAGCAGCAGTCTGATGCGGTATCGCTCTCCGGTTTGAAGCTGATGCGAGATTTCGGCTATTCGAGCCAGGAGATCGGCACGATCAAACGAGAAGTCAAAATAGTATGCCGACGATTCGAGGCGATCGAGATGCATCGAGAGAAAGGGCAGGTTTCCATCCACCCATAGCATCGTCTCGATCAGTTGGAAGTCATATCGGCGACGGGTGAGGAACTCCGCTTTCAATAGACATTCGCGATACTCGTCTATGGGGTTGGAGTCCGCGACGATGCCACCACCTACGCCCATCTGGCCGATGCCATCCTTCAAGACGAGTGTTCGAATGGCTACGTTGAAGACGGATGATCCATTGGGCGAGATGAAGCCGATGGTGCCGGTATAGATGCCACGAGGGGCGCGCTCCATCTCGCGGATAATCTGCATGGTGCGAATCTTTGGAGCGCCGGTGATGGAGCCGCTGGGAAAGACACCTTTGAAGATGTCGTAGTACCGCAACCCCGGGCGAAGGGTACCCGAGATCGTCGATGTCATCTGCAGCAGGGTTTGATATCTCTCAATGGAGAATATCTCGTCGACGCGAACTCCGCCCATCGTGCAGATGCGGCCGAGATCATTGCGAAGCAGATCGACGATCATGACGTGCTCGCTGCGGTTCTTGGCGTCGCTCTGTAGCCGGGATGCTTGCTGCTCATCTTCGGAGGCGTCGAGACCGCGAGACATCGTGCCCTTCATAGGTCGCGTGACAATGCGACCGGCATCGATCCTGAAGAACAGCTCGGGAGACAGGGAGAGAACATGGTGACCGGCTACATTGATGAAGGCACTATAGGCCACAGGCTGCGACTCCGACAGTGCGGCGAATGCCGAGGCCGCGGGGCTGTCGGTATGCACGGAGACGCTGTCGGTGAAGTTGACCTGGTAGGTCTCACCGGCCTGGATATACTCCTTGATCTTCAGGATCTTCGCGCGGTATTCCTGTTCTGGAATTGTGAGAGTGGCGCTCTCGGTAAAGCGAACGGTGGTCGCCTCCTGAGAGGTGTCGTTCCTTGGGGCGGGCTCTGAGCCTTCGAAGCGTCCTTTTGCGTGATCGTAGACAAAGGGACGCGCATAGATTCCTAACCAAGCCAGAGGGAGTTCTTGCAGTGAGAGATGCACGCCCTCGAAGCGCTCGAAGTGGTAGCCACACTCATAGCTCAGGTATCCCGCTACGTGGAGGCCGCTGGCGAGCGCCTGTTCAATCTGGCGAAATAGCTCCGGGATCTCATCGAGCGTCTTTGCAGCAATAGTCTTGACAGGATTGAGGAAGAGATAACTGTGACGATTGGATGGATCAAAACGCGAGGTCTGCAGCAAGACCGATTCAGGCGTACCGGCAACGATTGAATGCAGATACTTCGGAAGCTGAGTCCATTGAGGCAAAAACATATCTCCGTCTGAACCCTCATGCGCTACAGGTCGCAGAGGCCTGGTGATTTGTGTAAGGTGTAGTGTTTCACGTCCACGTGCCTTACAGTTCGCAGGCGTGGCTTGGGGTTTTCTACCGATCATCTCAATCGCAAAATGGCGGGCACTTTCAAGGGTGCTGCCACTTTGCTATCCGTCTATTTCTACTACCTCTAGAGGCTCTCAGCCGGTGTGCTCGTCAGAGCGATCTCAATCGACTGTGAGCCGAGATAGGGATGGGTTGCGGTGAGACGGACGGTCCCGGCCTGCTCTTTCGCGCGAATCCATACAGCACCAGTTCCGCCGATGAGCGAGAAGGGATTGTCGCCGATCAGGTCTGCCGGACCTTCGAGCCTGAACACTACAGCATCATTTGCGTAGGTCCGGATGGCACCAAACTCGTCGGTCACCCGAAGTACGACGCGGGTTGCGTCGGCGCCATCGGCTGTCAGCTTTGTGTCATCTGGCAGCAGGAGGAACTTCCTGTCGACACCGCTGCCGGACAGGGTCTTCGAGATGACCTGCTTGCCCTTGATATAGCCGTCGATCCTCAGGTCGCCCCAGCCGCGATGCCCCTGGGATTCAATCTTGTGGCGGTCGAGGACGAACGGCGGATAGGTCAGATGATTGAACTCGGTCCGCTCTGGATCGAGCTCCGCTATCTGTTCCCACGGATTGCTCTCGACACTATTCAGGCGGAGGAAGAACTTCAGATGATCGCAGTTGGAGCAGACGACTGCCTTTGTGAAGCTGGTCGACTCGTCACCGTTGGCCCAGTGAAATGCGGGCTCAAGGACGATCTCTTCCGCGGGGTCGCACTGCGATTTATAGAATCCCGCTGCCGGCTTGGGCTCGCGGAAGATGTCCGTCACACCGTGATAGCAGATGCGATCTCCTGAACCGAAGTTCGAGTGCGTGTTGTAGTCGAAGGCGCACCATCCGATGCCACCGGCGTACTGCGGGTCGGATGCGAGCTGATTGTGAATGCGGGCGTGGCGCAGGGTGTGCTCCCGTTGACGCTCGTCTTCGTCCGTCGTCTTGGTGGGGAAGGTATGGCCGACGAACTCGGTGTTGAGATAGCGGGGATGATTCGGCTTTCGGAGAGGGAAGCCGAAATCATTTATGGTGAAGACGTCTTCGAGGAGCTCGGAGTCGGCAAAGTTGCGGATACCGCCGCTTTGACGCGTTGGATCGAGAAGATGGGCGAGAGCGTTAGTGCGCGCGTAGAAGCTATGGTCGTCTTTGGACTCGTTGATACGCACGCCCCACAGGATGATGGACGGATGGTTCCAGTCGCGACGGATCATGCGACCGACGTTGTCGATCGAGATCTGCTTCCATGGTTCGGGACCGATGTGCTGCCAACCCGGAATCTCTTCGAGAACGAGCAGGCCGATCTCATCGCAGCAGTCCAGGAAGTGTCGCGACTGCGGATAGTGCGAGGTGCGGACGATGTTGCAGTGCAGGTTTCTGCGCAGGATCTTCGCATCCTGACGCTGTACCCGCGCGGGCATGGCCTGACCCACGAATGGGAATGTCTGGTGACGATCCAGACCACGGAGCTTGATGATCTTGCCGTTCAGAGAGAATCCGTGATCGGTGAAGGTTGCCTCGCGGAAGCCTATGCGGCGAGTATCCTCATCGATCACCTTGCCTGCCTGCAACAGCTGAACGTGAACTGTGTAGAGATGCGGGTTGTTGAGGTCCCATAACTTGATGCCATCGATTGCCTTGAAGGAGACGGTCTGTCGTGCGGGATCGTTGGTCGTCTGCGTACTGGCATGCACGGGAGCGCTGGTCGTCGGATCGGCAGAGGCATCGGGATCAACCCCACCCTTGTGGGCAATTGCCTGATCTGCCTTCGCCAATGTGTGTTCGCCATCACGAAGTTCTACATGCAGCGATAAGGCTCCCCCGGTCGAAGGTTGTCCAGCGACAAAGCAGTCCACATCGAGCGATAGGCTGCCACTCAAAACATCCTTTGGGCGCGCGAAGATATTGTCGAGGTACGTTGTAGGAACAACGCGTAAGGCGACTTCACGATAGAGCCCGCCGAAGGTGAGGTAGTCGATCTGATGGCCGAAGGGTGGGATGTCTGCCCGTTCCGTCGAGTCCACCTGCACCGTCAACACATTGTCGCCTGTAGGTCGGAGGTGAGACGTCACCTCGAATGAGAACGGCGTGTACCCGCCCCTGTATTCACCCAGCAGAACACCGTTGATCCACACGGTAGAGGCAGTCATCACTCCTTCAAAATCGACGAAGACACGCTTCCCTTGCGTTGCCGGTGGAGTTTTGAAACGCCTGCGATAGGTGGAGATGAATTCATAGGTCTTGTCGTCAAAGTTGTGCCAGGGTAGGACAACATTCGTGTGTGGAATAACGACCCGCTGAAAGGCTGCGTCATTGAACGTAGGGTCTTCGGCTCCTACGACCTCGCTGGGGTGGTAACGCCAGCCACGATTCATGGGGAAGATGTGACGGCCAGGTGCGGAAGGCTCTGCGGAGAGCGCAGGGACGCCGGGGATGGCAGTGGCGGCCAGAAGGGTGCCTGTCGTTTTTAGGAAGTCGCGTCTATGCATAGGGACCGATTACATACATCCTATTCATAACCTCATGTATTTGCCATGGGAGATGAACTGGGATGAGGTACCGTATGCCATACATCAACGCCTCCGTTGATTGTTCTAGTTGCTCAGTCCCTTCGCTCGTGTCTGAACGGCATAGAGTGAACTACGCGCCAGGATGAACAATGTCTTGCCCTCTTTGCCACCAAACACGAGATCGATCGGGCGGTCAGGAACATCAATCCTGTCGATGAGATGGCCAGAGGAGTTGTAGACATAGATCTGACCGGCGGCAATATAGACGTTGCCGTCGGCATCCTGCGCGACGCTTTCGCCGCCTTGCTCGGCAAAGAGGCGAGCGTTCGTGAGTGTTCCATCGGCCGCGACCGTAGCTACGTACGTCTTCTGCTCCGATTCGTCACTAACGTAGAACGGCTTTCCGGGAACTGCCCGCGCCAAGCCGAAGGCGCGCAGTACGTCGGCCATCTTGATGCCGTAGTAGAGGGCTCCGGTGACGAAGTCCTCGCCGGCCGGGATGAAGGTCGAACCGTCCGTCGATACGTACTGATAAGGCTTTTGCACGGGGACTGTCTTGAGGAAGTCGTTTTCGTTGCGCCAGTGGTTGGTTGGAAGAACAGGCGTCATTGCCGGTCTTGCCGCAGTGGGTTGCGGTTTGAGGAGAGTGATCTGCTCGTCTGGGGCGTCGGGGGAGAAGGTGTAAACCGTACCGTTGCCATCGTACGAGACAACGATGAGATTGCCCGATTTATCGAACGCCAACTGAACCGGAGCCAGGGGACTGTCGCGGATCATCGAGAGATGATGGCTATCCGGCGCCCAACGATAGATACGCTGCCAGTGAGGGTCGACGAAGTATAGCTGACCTGTCTTGTCGACGGCGGCGCCTGAGATGTTGTAGAAGCCGTCACGCAGCTTCTCCACCTTGGCCCCTGCAGCAAGAACTACGGAAGGATGGTGAGGCTGTGCGGGACCTGAGGCGCCGTCGATGGTGAGTGAGGCGAACTCGCGATTGCGAATCAGGGTAGGGGTTGAGTGATTGATGATGACGGCGTTGTCGAAGGATGCCTTGTTGTCGCCGTAGACGTGAATATTGCGGAGACGAATGTTCTTCGAGTTCGATATCTCGATTGCAGTCGGGAACGGCTGGTAGCTGCTGACGACGCGGTAGCTGTGGTAGTTGGCAATTGTGATATTGCTGGAGCTGTCGATGGAAAGAGGAAGCGCGAAGCCACTCTCGCCTCGTTCCTCTTCGGTCTGCAGGGCGTAGATCTGCCAGTTGGAGGCGTTCTTTAACTTCACCTCGTTGCGGACATGGTGTTCGCTGGAGATCTCGTAGATGCGGCCTTCGGTGGTGGTGTTCGAGATGTAGAGGCCGGCCTGGGCGAAGCTGCTTGGAGTCCAGATGTTGGCGAAGGTGCCGCCACCGCCATCGGTGATCCAGAGGCTGGGATATTGGCTGTCCCAGCGACGGTTGATATCGACGTCAGCAGTATGCGTGTTGTTATAGATGGCTGGAGAAGCTACCCCCGGAACATAGGTCCCATGGCCACCGAGGAAGCGAACGTCGTTCATCATGGAGTCTTTGCCAGCCATCCACTTCGCACCGACTGCCCTGCTGTTGATGCCGTTGGTGTAGAGGCCGATGCCGGTCACGATGTTTGTTCCACCATGAGGAGCTTCGAGAAGAGCTTTGGGAGCTCCTGGACCCTGGAATGCAGGGGTGGAATCGGGAATATCGAGCTGGGTGGTTGTGGGGCTGAGGCCTATCAAAACCGTATCGGGTTTTAATGTAATCGTATCGGTTACGATATACCGGCCTGATGGAATATAGATAGTTTTATGCTCGGCGATTGCCTTTTGGAGGACGGCCGTGTCGTCGGTGACGCCATCGCCCTTGGCCCCTAGAGTACGCAGATTGACCCAGGTATCCTGTGCGGGGAGAGCGGGGATATCGGAGGACACCGGCGCGGGAAGCGTGGTGAGAGGGTTCTTCTGGTAGGTGGTTTTGATCTCTGGGGTGGAGCCGGCTCCGGCAAAGGTGAGTCCGTGAGTAAAGGCCGTGACCTGATACATATCATCCCCGCCCTCGAGCTTTTTGCCGCTCTCGCGAAAGCTGGCGAAGACCGGGACGTGACGGCAGATGATGTTCTCGAGATTGATCTCGGTGCGTGCGTTGTTCTCGTTGCTGATCGTAACGGCGGGGCCGCTGATGTCTTCGAAGCGGGAGTCCTTTACCCACAACTCCTCAGCATAGCCGGGATCGATGGAGATAGCAGCCGGAACGTTTTTGATGTGAGCGCGAATGAGAGTGAGGCCAGCCTCGTGCTCCTTGATGGCAGCCTGGCTCTGGCCTTCGAAGGTGGAGTCGAGAAGCGTGAACTGCCAGCCTGGCGAGGGCTTTCGGGTCATGATGCCGTACTGGCCACCGTAGAAGTGCAGGTCCTCGGCCTCGTTGCCGATATCGTGCAAGCCAGCCAGGCCGGAGCCTATATGGAAGTCCATGTGGGCCAGGTAGCAGTGCTGCGCCACATGAAAGCGAATGCCAATGGCCGCGGGATTACCATCCTGGATCTCCATGTCGATATTGCTCATCGCAGAGTAGAAGGTCCCAGGATTTCCATCTGGAATGGAGTTATTCGGCGGAACAATTCCCTGTGGGGAGGGACGCCGCGGTCTCGCACTCTGGCTGGCGGAGCGACTCGTATCTGCTACCGGGCGGCCACCGGTGAAGAGAACCATGTAGCCAATTCCGTCTTGATAGCCTGGTGTATCTTTGCCGAGAACGAAGACGGGGCGATTCGCGCCGTAGCCGATAAGGCGGATACCCGGCCAGACGAGAATGGTCTTGCTGATACGGTAGCGGCCCTCGGGAATGAAGAGGACTCCCTGCCCTGTCATCTCTTGGATCTTGTTGATGGCGTTCTGAATGGTGTCGGTATCGTCTCCTACACCATCGCCATGAACAGCGGGATCGTTCCGCTCCAGGTAGACCGCTTTAGGGTCGTTGAGGCGAAGTGGATAGTACGAGGCTGCAAACAATGGAGCCGTAAAAGGAGCCGAAAGAATGCTCGCCATGAGCCAGAGAGAGGACTTCCACTTCATGTTCAACCTCGTGGTGTTACCAGATGTAAGTGCCAACTGCTCCAGCATTCAGAGAGGTGCTGGCTACGTTACCCTGATAGCGAATATTGAAGGCTTGAGAGGCGCTTCCGGTATTCGAGACGATGAGTACCCTCTTGCCATCAGGCGTCTTGAACGCGACGTTCGGCAACGTCTCCAGATCGTTCGAGCCTATGTGAATAGAGCCAGGACGAACGAACTTCGACGCATGCGCGATGGTGTAGTAGGCGAGGTTGCGAGTGAAGTTGTCGCCGTCGATGGTAATGGCGCCCTGACAGCCGGTGCAGCCGCCATCATTGGTATGGGGGCCAAAGTTCGGATCGGCGGCAAGGTTCCAGAGCAGCACGTTTTTGCTCCAGTTGCGCGTAACCCCAATGACGATCTTTGCCACCGGCTTACTTATGTTCATCGCCGGGCTACCGCTGTGATCGGACACCGACTGCTCCGTGAAATACAGATTCTTCTTCGGGAAGGCATCGTGCACCTGGGTCAGTGCGTCGACGGTACCTCCGTATAGATGAAACCCAGTTCCGTCTACGTACTTATTCGCCGCGGGGTCCTTCAGAATGGAGAGCGGATAGGCCGGATGGTCGAGGTTGTGATCGTATAAGACGATCTTGGTCTTGATGCCGGCCCTTTGAAATGCAGGCCCGAGGTCATTCTTGATGAAGTCGTCCAGCTCCGACTCGAGCATCAACATGCTGGGCGTATTCTTCTCGTTCAGCGGCTCATTCTGGACAGTGAGGGTATCGATATTAATGCCCTCGGCCTTCATCCCCTGAATATATTTAACGAAATAAGTAGCATAGGCGCCGAAGTATTCAGGCTTCAGAACACCGCCTCTGGCTACACCGGTCGTCTTCATCCACAACGGAGCAGACCACGGGGATGCAAGTATTCCAATCTTCGGATTAATGGCCAGGATCTGCTTGAGAACAGGGATGACATCAGCACGGTCCGGATCGAGGCTGAACTTCGCCATGGGGAGATCGGTTTGACCCTCTGGCAGATCGTCATAGGAGTAGACGTGGTCGTTCATGTCGGAGGCGCCGATGCTTACTCGTATATAGCTGGTTCCGATATTGTTGCCGTCCACAGCGAATAGATCCTGCAGGAGGGCCGCACGCTTCGCGGGGTCCATCTTCATAATCAACTGCGCGCTCCCACCAGTCAGCGCAAATCCAAAGCCATCCAAAGATTGATAGGTCTTGGTGTCATCGACATCGATGATCAAGTTGCCGGCAGGAGACCGCGTGAAAGAAGTAGGGGGCGTCTGCAACTGAAAGAGAGCAGACCGATCGGGATTCGTTAACCAGAGAGAGACGTCTCCTTGCGCATACGACGGCAATGGAGCCAGCGTTAGGACAAGCAGCAAAAGGAAGTTCATCATCTTTGTGTTCACTGAATCTCCTGACTGATTACTTCTACGGATTCGACATCTCATTGCGCTATTGGAGCCGTCTTACGATCACTGCGACGCTGACACAGGCTTCAAGCCAAGCGCCGTAAGATATCCGGCATTCACGTGGCAGTGTTGGAGCTGAATGTTTTCAAGAAAGCCCGCGAAAGCCTTGTCGATGGTCTGCTGATCGGGCCTCATCTTCAGACGCTCTTCAACGTGTCCCGTGCCGCGCGGCAGCTTGGCGAAGGCGACGATCTGATCCCAGCCGGTGGGCAGCGCAATCGTGACAACGGCTGACGTCTTCTCCATCTTCTTGTATGGCCAGAAGGCCCAGCTGATGTCGTTCTTTTCGAGAAGGGCAACAAACTGCGCGATCCACTCGTCGGTATTTTCACCCGACTCTCCCATCCAGAGGGGAACGTTATAGCGGTCGCGAAAGTCGAGGTACTGGCGGATAACAGACTCGTCGGTTTTGCTCCAGTACTTGTGGAAGGTGTAGGCGGTATTGCTGTCGAAGGGAGGACCGAAGACGGCGAAGTTAGAGTCCCACTGCGCCCCTCCGAGGAAGAAGATATGGTGGGTATCGATCTGACGAACAGCAGTGGTCAGCTTCTTATAGAGTGGCTCCAGCTTGACGTTGAGAGGAGCAAGCGCAGGATAGTGAGGGATCGGCTCGTTCAGCAGGTCGTACCCGAGCACGGTTGGGTTGTCTTTGTAGTGGCGCGCGAGGCGCTGCCAGATAGCGATGAGATGTGCCTGCTCCTGCGGGCTGTCGTAGAGCCAGGGATAGCCGTCGCTGTCGTCGATGTTCGCGCCGGTCTGTCCGCCCGGAGCGGCGTGCAGATCGAGAACGACGTAGAGACCCTCCTGTCGGCTCCACTGGATGACCCGGTCCAGCAGCTGGAAGCCCTCGGAGTTTTCCGCCTCAAAGAACTTATAGTGCAGCGGGATGCGGATGGAGTTGAAGCCTGCCTCGTGGAGCAGGTGTATGTCCTGCCGCGTGACATAGCTCTCGCGATACTGATGCCAGAAGGTCGCAGCCTTGTCCGGCCCAAGCAGCTCCGTCACCAGGCCTTCGATCTCGCGAGCTGACTGAGGGCCGCCCTCAAAGGTCCACATGTAGCCCTCCGGCACCATCCAGTTGCCCAGATTGGTTGCGCGGAGATGAAGCGCCTTGCCGCTGCCGTCGACGATCTCCTTCTGCCGGGTGTGGGCAAACTGAGCAAATAGATTCAACGGCAGCAGACATAGGGACAAGGCGGTGAGACAAAGCAGACGACGAAGTGGCATCGATTGATCCTCTATCTTGCAAGCTCCTGCGCGCGGCATCCTTCTACGGCAAGACTGTGAATGTAGTGTGCTCCGTAGCCGAAGAGTCGACGCCAACCCACAGGTCGAAGGGGCCGGGCTCAATCGACCAGCGATGAGTCTGGGGACTCCAGAAGCCGAGATCATGCGTATCGAGCAGGAGCGCTACGGTCTGCTTCTCTCCGGGTCGAAGGCTTACACGGCGGAAGGCCTTCAGTTCGCGTACAGGACGTGACGCGCTGCCGGACCGCTGATGCGTGTAAAGCTGTACAACCTGATCGCCAGCGAGGGACCCAGTGTTCTCCAGTTCAATCGAGACGGTCAGGGAAGACCCGGATTTAACTGAAGCCGCAGTGTTCTTGAGTCCATCCACCTTGAAGGTGGTATAGCTAAGCCCATAGCCGAAGGGATAGAGCGGCGCGCTGGAGTTATCCCAGTAGCGGGTGTCCATCGCATCTGGAATCTGGGTTAGATTGTGCGCATAGTAGAGGGGGACCTGACCAACATCGCGCGGCCAGGTGATGGGAAGTTTGCCGCCTGGATTCGCGTCGCCGAAGAGCAGATTCGCAATCGCGTTGCCGCCCTCGGTGCCTGGATACCAGGCATCCAGAATCGCGGGAACATGCTGCGAGGCCCAGGTGATATTCAAAGGACGACCGTTCATCAGCACGAGCACGACCGGCTTGCCTGTGGCCACCGCGGCCTCGAGCAACTCCTGCTGACGGCCGGGAAGAGTGAGCGTGGAACGCGAGGCGCGCTCGCCGCTCATCGTCTGCGCCTCTCCCAGAACGAGCACGGCCACCTGCGATTGTTTGACGAGAGCGATGGCGTGGGCGAACTCTGCATCGCGCTCTGCATCCGTCTTAAGCACGGGCTTTGGGCTGGGGAATTGTCCATCGAAGATCGACGGCTGCACCCGCTCGATCTCAACTCCCTTTGCCGATGAGACGGTTGTGCCGGAGGGAAAACGCTTGCGGATACCTTCGAGCACGGTAACCGAATCCGCGGGGTGCCCCGCCAGGCTCCAGGAACCCATGATGTCCGGCTTCGAGTCGGCGAGTGGGCCGATTACGGCGATCGACGAGAGCGACTTACTGAGCGGAAGCACGCCGCCTTCGTTGCGAAGCAGAACGGCGCTTCGCTCTGCGGCCTTTCTTGCCGCATCACGTTGCGCGGTCGTCACAAGCTCCGTCTCCGCCCGCGACGGCGCGACATACGGATTCTTAAAGAGCCCGAGGCGGTACTTCATCCTCAGGATGCGGCGCACCGCCTCATCGATAGTGGCCTGTTGCACCACCCCCTGCTTGACCGCCTTCGGCAGCTCATCGCGATAGACATGGCTCGTCATCTCCATGTCGACGCCTGCATTCACGGCACGAGTGGCGGCATCTTCCGGCCCGGACGCAAAGCCATGCGTCGTCAGACTACGTATCGACTCCCAATCGCTTACCACGAAGCCTTTGAACTTCCACTTGTCCCTCAGCACGTCGTGGAGCAGAAAGTTATTACCTGTAGCTGGCACGCCGTTGAGGTCCATGTACGCCGTCATCAGCGAGCCTGAGCCTGCACGGACAGCCGCCTCGAACGGCGGCAGGTATACGTTCCACAACTGTTCCTCCGAGATGTTGGAGGAATCGTAGTCGCGTCCACCCTCGGCTACTCCGTAGCCCGCAAAGTGTTTTACGCATGCCAGGATGTGCTCCGGGCTACCGAGCGTATCCCCCTGAAAGCCGCGAACCTGAGCCTCTGCCATCCGCGAGCCAAGATACGGATCTTCTCCGGCGCCTTCCATGATGCGTCCCCATCGCGGGTCACGCGCAATATCCACCATCGGCGCGAAGGTCCAGTTGATTCCGACTGCGCTGGCCTCCTTCGCGGCCATCTTCTGGGCCTCCTCCGCTTGGGCCGGGTCCCACGATGCCGCGAGCGCGAGCGGCACCGGATAGATGGTCCGGAAGCCGTGGATGACGTCGAACCCAAAGATCAGAGGGATATGCAGCCGCCCCTTTTCGACGGCGAGATGCTGTAGACGGTTGATCTCTTTCGCATCGGTAATAAAAAGGAACGAGCCGACCTGGCCTTTCAGAATGAGCTCGTCTCGAGGGACGTCCTCCTTTTGATTGAGAGCGACCTGGCTCATCTGCCCTATCTTCTCTTCGAGCGTCATCTTCTGAAGCAGGTCATTCACAAAACGATCTGCCGCTGCATCGCCCTGACGGTTCTCCTGTGACGAAGGTTGCATCTGCGCTGCTAACGGCCCCAGGAGGAGGGTACCTGACAGAATAAGTGGCAGACTGCCGATGACAAACCGACGTACCAAGGGACGTGAAGGAAAGCGAAGAGACATCAGAAGCTCCAAGTTGCGGTTGTTTGCCCGAAGACACCGTGAAAAGAACGCAGCGCAAGCATTTAAGTTGACCAGACCTCTTGGCTGTCCGAGGAGAGGTTTTCATGGATATAGCGGCCGCACAAGTTTAGACAAACGTTTGTTCTTTTGTCCAGCAAGTAGATCAACGGAGTAGTCGAGATAGGATATGCATGATACCGAGAGACTAATAGGATTTATCCGAGAGCGACTACAAAGAGTGAACTGCATTTGAACCAACGTCTATTGTTATTGTTATTCTTTTAGCAACGCTATTCCAGATCAGGTTCGGACATCGACGTCAGCATGAAAAAACCGGCCTCGTCTTCCTCACACAACACACGACCGACCAATCTCAAGATGTTGGCGGCATACCTCAACCTCAGCCCGTCAACGATCTCCTTCGTGCTCAACGATTCGCCGGGCCGTTCTATTCCGATGGCAACACGCGACCGCGTCAAAGCCGCCGCCGCGAAGTTCAACTACCAGCCCAGCATGATCGCCCGTACCCTTCAGGGCAAGCGTATGCAGACGATCGGTGTCCTGCTGCCGGAGCTTGGCGAGGGGTATCACTCCCAGGTATTGAGTGGCGTTGGGGACCTCCTCATACGAGAGGGCTACTTCTACTTCACGGTCCATCACAGGCACAAGCAGGAGCTCATTTCTGCCTACCCCGATCTTCTGCGATCGCGCGGCGTCGACGGCATCCTGGCCATCGACACGCATCTGGACTCGCCTCTCCCGCTGCCCACGGTGCTCGTTGCCGGCCATACGACTCTGCCTGGGGTCACGAATGTGATCCTCGATCACCAGCGCGCTGCGAAGCTGGCAATCCATCATCTCTATGAACTCGGTCACCGCAAGATCGCCTTTATGCAGGGCCAGCCATTCAGCTCCGACTCCGATGTCCGTTGGACTGCAACACTGGAGTCGGCCCACGAACTCGGCCTCGAGGTAAGCGAAGAGCTGACCGTTCACCTTGAGAAAGACTCTCATTCGCCCGAGATCAGCTACCCCGGTATCCGCAGGCTTATCCGGAGCCACCGGCACTTTACCGCAGTTCTCTGCTTCAACGACGTCTCGGCGATGGGCAGTATCCGCGCGCTGCACGAGGCTGGCCTCCACGTGCCGGCAGATGTATCGGTCCTCGGGTTCGACGACATTCAATCTGCGGCATTTCAGGTTCCCAGCCTATCGACCATCCGGCAGCCCCTACAAAAGATGGGCAGCACAGCCGCCCAGATGCTGCTGAAGAAGCTCGCAGGCAAGACTACGCCGGACCTCGTCCACGTAGCTCCAGAGCTCGTTGTTCGCGAGTCCACGGCTCCCGCCAGCTCAAAGCCACCAAAGAAACACACAAAGGCAAATTAAGCGGTTTTAGTTGGCATAGCCTTAAGCGGTTTTTAGTTGGCATAGTCGTCTTGTTCTCCCACCCCCCAAAACCTCGTCATCCCGCCGGAGACGGCGTACTATGCCGATGCATGGCAGAATCCCAGCACTTCGAATTTGTCTTGAACTGTATCCATATCTATCGCCCTTCCGATTTTTCCAAGACGATCCCACATGGTTAGGAGCATCCTTCACACCATGAGCGACCAAACCAAATCCCGCCTCTCCACTATTATTCCCTGTCTCCGCTACCGCGACGCCCTTGTCGCCATCGACTGGCTCGTCCGCGCCTTCGGCTTCGAAAAGCAAGCCGTCTACATGGGACCGAACGACACCGTCGCCCACGCCCAACTCACTCTGGGCAATGGGATGATCATGCTCGGCTCGGTCGACAACGGTACCGAACACAGCAAATTGATGGCTCAGCCAGATGAGATCGGTCTCCGCGAGACGCAGAGCTCCTACCTCGTCGTCACCGACGCCGACGCCGTCTACGCCACGGCCAAAGTAGCCGACGCTGCCATCGTCATCGATATCGCAGACATGGACTACGGCGGCCGCGCCTTCACCTGCCGCGACCTTGAAGGACACCTCTGGAGCATAGGAACTTACGATCCCTGGCACGTCGAACCAAAGCCCTAGCGCCACCCCCCGCCCTTCTGATACCGTCTCGGCATGGACCTCAATCCGTACGCAAAGTTCCTTGACGGTCAGGAGCCTATCCCTGTCCTCACGACAACCGTCGATCTGCTGCGCGGTCTCACGGCCCCGTTATCCTCGGCCCAGATCGATCGCCAGCCAGCGCCCGGCAAGTGGAGCATCCGTGAGATAGTCTCCCACCTGGCCGACTGCGAGATCGTCTTCAGCTTTCGCCTTCGCCAAACCCTCAGCGAAGCGCACTCCATCATCCAGCCCTTCGATCAGGACCGCTGGGCCGACCGTTACGCCGCGTACAACTTCGAGTTTGCTATGGAGACCTTCCAGGCTACCCGCAACTGGAACCTGAGACTCCTCACCACCATCTCCGAAGAGGACCGCCATCATCCCACCACCCACCCGGAGCGCGGAACCATGACCTTCTGGACCATCGTTGAAACCATGGCCGGCCATGACATCAATCACTTACGACAAATCGAACACCTCGCCTCCGCAGGCACCTAACATAACGAGAGGCGTTTCCAAAGCCTGAGAGCACCTGCAACCGGTTTACTCCAGAGCCTCATTTACGTCGCGTACAAGGTTCCGCAGATAGCTCCGTTTATTCAAAAGCGCAACCATCGCGTCCCTAATCGTGGCCTTACCGGCTGCATCACCGGAGTCCACCGCGGCATCCCACCGGGTCCAAAGCTCTTCCAGCTCCGCCTGCGTCTCCACCATCTTCGCGTCAAACGTATCTTTGGCTGTCATCAGGTCCCGGCGCAACTCCGGCTCATCCTCACCCATCTGCTTGGCAGCCCGCATCTCCTGAAGCTGCATGTTCAGCTCGAAGACCTCCTCGAGCAGCTCCGGAGGAACAACCTGCTTCTTCTCCGTGCCTGTGGCGCGCGCCGTGTCGGTCGCAGCCTTGGACTGCTCCTCCAGCTCCACCCCTTCGAGCTTCAGCAGATACTGCGTCCGCAGGATCGGATCCTTGAGCGTACGGTAAGCATCGTTCAACTGCGAAGACTGAGCCAATGCCGCCTCCTGCTCCGCGACAGGCTTAGAGGCGAACCGGTCCGGGTGCAGCTTGCGGGAGAGCACATAGAAGTGTTTCTCAAGAGAAGCAGTATCAAGCGCGAGCTTGGACGGAAGAGAAAAAACCTCGAAGTAGTTCATCGACTTCTATTGTAGAGGGGCACCGTTAGAAAGGGCCGTGCGTCTTCACATTCGCGATCACCGCTTCGAGGGGAGCTGTTTGTTTTTTGTATGCGGCCAGAATGCAGACTTTATCCGTGCCGCACCTGTTGCGTTCAGCGGGAAAGGCCTGCTGCGACTCACCGAGTTCGCCGCGCACGCCCATACCGACAAACTGCGTGGCAATCTCGAAGTACGCGGTCATACGAGCATCGGCCTGCAGCAGTGACGGCGTGCGGCAGACCGTGCGCTCAGTAGCGGTATGGACCTTGGCGCAGTTAATTGGGGATGCCGCATGTGCGGCAAGCGAAGAGGCAAAGAGGGCTATCGCCAAACGGATCTTGATCACAACCCATTAAATAACAACTGGAAATAAAGTTGGCACCAATCGATTGTTTACGCAGTAAAGCTAGACCCACACCCGCAGCTCTTGGTCGAGTTCGGATTGATGAAGTTGAAGCCCTGCCGCATCAGCGTCTCTTCAAAGTCGAGCACCATGCCATGCAGGTAGATGAAGCTCTTCGGGTCGACGAAGATGCGAACCGGCGCTCCATTCGTAGCGTCGCCGACCGTCGCGATCCCGGCACCGAAGGCATACACCCGATCCCGCTCGCGAGGCTGCGTATCGAACCGTATGTTATAGCTCAGCCCCGAACATCCACCGCCCTGAATCCCAACCCGCAGCCCACCCTGCTCTGGCGAGACACTCTCCTTCGCCATGGCGATGCGAATCCGCTTCAGAGCCTTCTCGGTAATTTGAATGCCCTTCTGGGAGGGCTCCTGCCCCTCAGCCGTCAACACATTCATCCCGGCCAGCGGGTCCTTCGCATGACCGGCGGGTGCCGCTGCCTGTGCAGCCCTGTCCGTCTCGGTTTGTAGACTCACCATCGCCATGATCGTATTCCCTGCCACTGACAAAACACGGTAGCGATGCGACTGGTTCCGCGCCGCTACCGTTGTTGTACTTCCTACTAACTGTTGGCCGAACTTAGTGAGCAACGGCAACAGCAGCCGCTTCCGTCTCGCCGACGCTGTTCTTCTTCTTCCAGTCGCCAATCGCCGCGCGGATCGCATCCTCTGCAAGCACCGAGCAATGAATCTTAACCGGAGGAAGCGCAAGCTCCTTCACAATGTCCGTGTTCGAGATAGCAAGTGCTTCGGCAACCGTCTTGCCCTTCACCCACTCCGTAGCGAGCGAGGAAGAAGCGATCGCCGAACCGCAACCGAAGGTCTTGAACTTGGCATCTTCGATCACCTGCGTCTCGGGGTTCACCTTGATCTGCAGCCGCATCACGTCGCCACACTCTGGCGCGCCTACCAGACCTGTGCCAACCTCCGTCGAGCTCTTGTCCATCTGCCCAACGTTCCGAGGATTGTTGTAGTGGTCAATCACCTTATCGCTATATGCCATGTCATTTCTCCTATTTCTCTGATGCCAATACCAATCTCTTTTTGCTTCTCAAGCTTTAGTGCGCCGCCCACTCGATCTTCGAGAGGTCGATCCCTTCCTTCACCATCTCATACAACGGAGACAGCTCACGCAGCTTCGAAACTACATCGATCAGCTTATCGGAAACGTAGTCCACTTCAGCCTTCGTATTGAAGCGGCCAAGACCAAACCTGATCGAGCTGTGCGCCACATCGTCGCCCAGGCCCAAAGCCTTCAACACATAAGATGGCTCAAGTGTCGCCGAGGTGCAGGCTGAACCCGAAGAAACGGCTATGTCGTTGATTCCCATCAACAGGCTCTCACCCTCGACGTACACAAAGCTCATGTTCAGATTACCCGGCAGATGGTGTTCCATGTTGCCGTTGACGTGGACGTAGTCCAGAGCCTTCTCGAACTTGGCCCGCAGGTAATCGCGCAGTTCGGTCTCGCGCTTTGCCTCGGTGGCCATCTCTTCGCCGCAGATCTCACAGGCCTTGCCCAGCCCGACGATACCGGGAACATTCAGCGTGCCCGAGCGCATTCCACGCTCATGGCCTCCGCCGTTGATCTGCTCCGAGATCTGTACCCGCGGATTGCGTCGGCGAACATACAGCGCACCCACACCCTTCGGCCCATAGATCTTGTGACCGGAGAGGCTCAGCACGTCGATGTTCATCGACTGCACATCAACTGGAATCTTGCCCACGGCCTGCACCGCATCCGTATGGAAGATCACACCCTTCTCGTGGCACAGTTTGCCGATCTCCGCGATCGGCTGAAGCACGCCAATCTCGTTATTTGCAGCCATGATCGACACAAGAATCGTCTTATCGTCCATCGCCCGCTTCAAATCCTCAAGATCGATCAGGCCGTCAGCCTGCACCGGCAGGTAGGTAACCCGGTAGCCTATCTTCTCGAGCTTCTTACAGGTATCGAGCACAGCCTTGTGCTCCGTCACCTGCGTGATGATGTGATTGCCGCGCTCGCGGTACATCTCGGCGATACCCTTCAGCGCCAGGTTGTTCGACTCCGTCGCGCCGCTCGTGAAGATGATCTCCTTCGAGGTCGCGCCAATCAGCTTCGCGATCTGTTCGCGAGCCTTCTCGACAGCCTTCTCGGCCTCCCACCCAAACGAGTGATTGCGGCTCGCCGCATTGCCGAATGTCGAGGTGAAGTAAGGCATCATCGCCTCTAGAACCCGCGGATCCAGCGGCGTCGTCGCATGGTTGTCCATGTAGATCGGCAGATGCACGCCCTCAGGCAGCGGTGTTGCGCTCTCAGTGACAACCAATCCGTTATTGCTCCCGTTGCTGCTCATTGTCGCTCCTAATCTCGTCAGTTGCTTCTTACTGCGTTGCTGCCACTCTCTGAACTTCGCCCTTCGTTATCGCTCTTCGTCGCCTCTAAACGGCGATGCTGACCAGCCCGCCACCGACTGGCGCGCCTGCGACATGCTCTGCATCCCCCGCCTCAACCAGGTCCGCGATATGGATTCCGCTCAACAGATCCTTGATACTGTCGTTCACCTTGCGCAGTGGTTCTTTGATGGTGCAAGTGCTCGTCAAGTCGCAAGCTCCGTGAATGGTAATGCAGCTTGTGATGAACAACGGACCGTCGATCGCTCGGATGACCTCAAACGCCGAGATCTCTGCGGCCGCCCGCGAAAGCGCATATCCACCATTGGTGCCGGCATGCGAGACCAGCAACCCTGCCTTGGCCAGCGTCTGCAGGATCTTCGCCAGCAGTTGTGGGGGAATGTGGTACGCCTCGGCGATGTCCTTGGCGCTGTGCGCGCTGCCGCCCGTCTGCTCGGCAAGGTACTTCAGAGCCATCAGACCGTAATCCGCTTTTTTGGTCAGGCGAAGCATCTCAGGTATCGAGCTCCCACTCGCCGTAATAATTGGCAGAATGCCGACAATTACAGTCCTAGTTAGTGTACGTCCAGAAGGACGCGTATGCAACCCACCTTTGCCACGCTTCTGACCATCGCCTGACCACAAATTGGCATCACAAAAGCGTACGGAGAAACCCGGTTGACAAGGCGGTTGAAGACGGGCAGAATCCATACCATTCACATCCCAATCCATGACCGTTCAATGCAAACATCCCATCGTCAAAGTCGTCGCCCGAGAGGACGATGCAGAGTTCGTTGAGTGCCAACAATGCGGAGAAGTCTTTGATTCCGCTGAGTACAGTGACATCGCTTTAGAAGAAGAAGAGGCAGCGGCGACAAAGACCCCTGCCGAGGACTAGCTCAGCTAAACCACCCGCTCCTGCGGCGTTGAGCTAAACCACTGTCTGCTGCGGCGTATTGATCCGCCGAAAAACAATCCACGCATACTGCGCCGCCGAAAGCGGCGCCAGGACTGAAATCGTTCGTATCAGGCCATCCCGCAGCATGGCCAGCCCGGGAGATGCAAACAGCTTCCCGCAAAGTACTGCAATCAAAGCGATTATCTGAACAAGCGTGTTCAGCTTCCCAAACAGGCTGGGGCGAAAATCCCGCAGCGTGCCCGTAGCGAATAACAATGTGGCGATCAGCAAGATACCCAAATCCCGGCTGAACACCAGCACCGTCACATAGCGGGGCATCAGGCCCACATGTGTAAGTACGAGAAACAAAGTACTTAGAAGTAACTTATCCGCGATAGGGTCCAGGTACTGACCCAGGGTCGTCCGCTGGCTCAACCACCGGGCTAACAAACCGTCCAAAGCGTCGCTGATCCCGGCCAATATAAATAGCGCAAAAGCCTTCCCGTAGTGTCCATCGAGAATTTCGATCACCAGAAAAGGGATAATAAACAACCGCATCAAGGTCAGCAGGTTCGGCGCGGCGCGGAATTGGCTCAAAAAGGGCATGTTAGATCAATCAATCGTATATCAGCCCTATAGTTGCTCTTAGCCGCCACTTCCGTTTAGACTGGTAGGACGCACGCAGGCGCGTAGCTCAGTTGGTTAGAGCGCTACCTTGACACGGTAGAGGTCAGGAGTTCGAGTCTCCTCGTGCCTACCACTTCCACGGCCCCGTTTGAGATTTTCTTCGCTCAAGCTTGATACCCGGGAAGTTTCTGCGATTCGAGATTGGAGTACTTTCGTCATGGCTCAAAAATGTGATCTCTGCGGCAAGGGTCCGCAGTTCGGCAATAACATCTCGCACGCCCACAACACCACTCGCCGTCGCTGGAACGTAAACCTCCAGCCTGTCAAGGCCCAGGTGAACGGCGCGAGCAAGCGCATGCGTGTCTGCACCAGCTGCATCAAAACCGGCAAAGTCGTCAAAGGCTAGACCGCAAACGCTCTCAGAAACACATCGCCCCAGCCGCGTTTTCGACGGCTGGGGCTTTTCCTGTTTTTCTTCTCTTATTGTTTATTGAAGCCCAGAGAGGCGCTGTTGATGCAGTACCTCATTCCTGTCGGCTTTGGCCCATCCGGAAATACATGTCCCAGGTGAGCACCGCATCTCGCACAAGTCACTTCGATCCGCCGCATGCCGTGTTCGTTATCCTCATGCGCTTCAATGGCATCGGCGGATACCGGCAGCCAGAAGCTGGGCCATCCGCTTCCGGACTCAAACTTCTTGTCTGAAGTGAATAGCGGAGCATCACATGCCGCACAGTGATAAATCCCATTGTCGTGATTATTCAGCAGCGCGCCGGTAAAAGCCCGCTCTGTCCCCTTCTCGCGCATTACATGAAACTGCTCGGGGGTCAGCAGCTCACGCCACTCAGCTTCTGTCTTCTGAATCTTTTCCGTCTTCGTCGTTTCGGCCATGGCTCATGCCTCCTGTCTATCAGATGCCCGGGAATGGTTTACGCAACGCTACCCTTCGGCCGACTCCTTGGCGATCACTTCAATCTCCACGAGAGCATCCTTCGGCAATCCCGCGACGGCAACGGTGGAGCGTGCCGGCGGTACCACTCCTTCAGGCGCCAGATACTTTGCATAGACCTCGTTCATCGCTGCGAAGTCGCTCATGCTCTTCAGGTAAACCGTTGTCTTGACGACATGAACCATATCGAATCCCGCCTGGGCCAGAACTGCTTTGATGTTCTCCAATACGCGTTTCGTCTGCTCTGTAATGCCTCCCGGAGCGAGCTGACCAGTAGCCGGATCAAGGCCAATCTGGCCGGAGGTGAACAGCATATCGCCAGACCTGACTGCCTGTGAGTAGGGGCCAATAGCGGCGGGAGCTTCCTTCGTGGAGATCGAGGTCTTTACTTGATTGCTCATGGGGCTAAGTCTAAATCCTTCTTGACTGGACGCAAATCTGCCAGAAGGCAGCACGACAGTCATCGTGAAGACCTGATAAAAGTCTCGGGTTTCTAAAGAACCACTCAGTAAAGCAGCCCTATAATTCGCATCGAGGTGTCGACATGGGAATTCTGGATACGATTCAGTCACTAGCCGGACAGGTGGGTCAGTCCGCCGGTACCGACCAGGCAAAAGTAGCAGGCGGCTTCATCGAAGCCTTAACCAACCACCCTGAAGGCATCCAGGGCGTGCTCGATGCTTTCAAGAACAACGGCATGGAGCAGCATGTCGGCAGTTGGGCCAATGGAGAAAACGCAACCGCAACGCCGGAACAGGTGCAGCAGGGACTTGGCGGAACCGGTCTCATCGAGAAGACAGCAGAGCACGCCGGTGTCTCCCCGCAGGTGGTACAGATGGCGCTCGCGACCATCCTTCCTATGGTGATTCAGCACTTTGCTCCTAACGGCCAGGCAGCTCCGCAGAGCTCCTTCGGTGGCGCGGCTCAACAGCTTCTGGGTAAATTCCTTAGCTAACGTGACAATGCGCTGGGGCCATCGGCGCGCGATACCTAACAGAATGAAAAACGGGTTAGCGCAGCTAACCAAGGAGAAGTCTGATGGCTGATCTGGAACAGTTGAAGCAGAAATATGCGCCGGTAATTGCGACAATTCAGGGATTTGCGGAATATGGCGCGACGTTGGATGCGGTTGAACTTGATGGTGAGCAGCTGCATTTGAAGGCGACTGTGCCTTCGCAGGTGGTTGCCAATCGTGTATGGGATGCTATCAAACAGGTTGATCCGACGTTCTCCGACTTGAAGCACGAGATCGTCACGACGGGCGGAGCAGAGCAGCCTTACACCATCAAGTCCGGGGATAATCTCTCGAAAGTAAGCAAGCTGTTCTATGGAAATGCTAATAAATACAGTCAGATAGCTCAAGCCAACGGGATCGAAAACCCGGACAGGATTCAGGCTGGGCAGCAGATCAACGTTCCTGTGCTTCCCTAGTTGGACCAAATAGAAGATCCGCGACTGGGATCTCCTGGTCGCGGTTTTTCGTTTTTAAGCAGATTTTTTGAAGGATGGTGGAAGGGCCTTTTTGCTTGGTTTTTTGAGGGAAATGCGCGGTAGCGGTGGTGTTTTTGTGGTCAAGTCGTGGTGGAATGTGTGGCAACCGTGGGCAGACATGTGGCCAGAATCAGCATCGAAGATTAGGTAGTCGAAAACGGAGATAAAAGAATGAAAGCAAAATGGTTATATGGCAGTATTTTGGCTCCGGCTTTACTTATTCCGGCGTCAATTCCGGCGTTCGGGCAGGTTTCGGTCATTATCGGTACCCCTCCTCCACCGATCCGTTATGAGGCGCGTCCGCCGATGCCCGGGGATGGCTATATGTGGGTCGACGGCTACTGGGCGGTGCGGGGCAGACGGTATGTCTGGGTTCCGGGCGTCTGGCAGCAACCTCCCTATGGAGGAGCGTACTGGAGTCATCCGCACTACGACCACTATCCTGAGGGCTGGCGAGTCCATGAGGGTCATTGGGACCACGAGGACCATCGTGACCATTACGACAACCATCATGACGACCATGGCCATGACGACCATCGCCACTAGAGTGATGGTCTAACGGCATTTCCATAAGGAGAGGCCTGGCAGAGAGCCGGGCTTTTCCTTTTTCACCGAGCCCTCCCCAGCGACGGAGTCTGCACAGTCTTCGAACTACCTTTCAACAGGGTTCCTCTTGTGTAAACCACCCCAGATCAACCAATAAGCATCCAACTCTGCTGTAGTACGACAGGAGAGACTTACGGACATGAGATCAAAATGGTGGTTATGCGGCATTCTGGCTGGGGCAGCTTTTTCGGCTCCGGCGTTTGGACAGATTCAGATCTATATCGGGACTCCCCCGCCACCGATCCGTTATGAGGTCCAGCCCCCCATGCCAGCCGTCGGGTACATGTGGACCGATGGGTATTGGGAGCCGTATGGCGAGCGCTATCGCTGGATCTCAGGGCGCTGGATGGTGCCTCCCTATCCGGGCGCGTACTGGCGGCCTACACGGTACCAGCACTATGACCGGGGATGGAGGGCCCAGCCGGGGTATTGGGACCGCGGGGACCATGATCGTGGTCGTGACCATGATCGCGGACGCGGGCATGCCTATGGGCATTGGAAGCACGGTGATCGTGACTAGAATCGCGACTTGAGACAAGAGGGCGGCTGCCAGATGGGGCCGCCTTCTCTTCGCTTGTGCGTAATTCGAGAAGAGGCTCGGGCTGAGACGAGTCGCTGCACTCCCCTTGAAGATGCGGGGGTTCTTCCCCTTCGACTATGCTCGAGGCCAGAATGACAGCTTGAAACAGACAACGGCAAGGGCAAATGCAACAGCGGTGGAGTTGGTCGTTGAAAAGGGCCGAACACGTGTGATGAGGGTGGACCTTCGGGATCCTTCGCTGCGCTCAGGATGACAGCAAAAACTTACAACAGCAAAGGCAAAGCTGGCGAGGAGAGGTTCTACATCCCACCCATCGCGATGGGGCTGCGATGGATGGGGCACTCGATCATCTTTGCCTGTGTGGAGAGAATGGGCACACACGATCATCTGCCTGCTTGGAGAGGATGGGCATACACGATCATCCTTGCCTGTGTGGAGATTGACCTGAGTCGCTGACTACTGCGACTCGGCGGGAAGGTCGTCGGTGGGGCCGCTCCAGTAACTTTCGCGGAAGCGGATGCGGGCATCGGGGTAGTCGGGGATCTTTACGCGGATGGAGTGCATTCCGGCGGTTGGGTTGCCATCGGCTTCGGGGTGGGGCTGGAAGCTGAGCAGGTAGTAGTTGTGGATGTGGTTGGCGAGCTCGTGGAGGCTGTTGTCGAAGCCCTTCTGCGTGGTGAAGTTGATGTACTCGCCACCGGAGAGTGCGGCCAGCTCGTGTGCGGCATTCTTCTTGAGGGAGTTCACCGCCATGAAGAGCAGGCCGAAGGGGCCGCTGCCCCCGCCGTAGTGCAGGCTGTTGAGGATCTCGGTCTTGCCCGGAGAGAAGGCCACGGAGTCGACCACGGTATTGGTGCGGCCCAGCTCGGCGATCACCTTGGCAGGTTTGATATCGCTGCCGTGGTCTCGGGTCTCGCTGACGAGCAGGATGGCGTGGCGGTAGTGGTTCTGGCGTGCTTCGAGAAGCCCGGTCGCGTAGGAGACGGCGTCGAGCGTGGCTGCATCCGGGTCATCGCAAGGCTGGAGCTGCGCCAGAGCAGAGGCAACGGCGTTGGGGTCGGTGGAGAATTTGCCGAGCAGTACCGGCCTGCCGCCGTAGGTGACGACTGCAACCTCGCGGGGTGCGTCCCCGGCTACGGCGTCGACCATGGCAGCGAGGCCGCGCAGCTTGGCGAACTCCATGTCGGCTGCACGGCTGCACTGGACGAGGACGACGAGCGAGAGACCGAGGGAGTCGGTGTCCTCGTCGAGGTGGATGGTCTGGGGGACGCCGTTGTCCTCGACGACGAACTGCTCGGGCTTGAGGGTGTAGATCATCTCGCCGTGCTTGGTCTGAACCTGAGTGGGGACGAGGACGACGTTTGATTGGGTCTTGAGGGTGTAGCTCTGGTTGTCCTGATTACCCGGAGTGTTCTGGGCGATGGCCGTGGCGGCGAGCAGGAGGGTCAGGATCGGCGCGAGAGGCCGGAATCTCGAAAGACGCATAGTCCTATCCTAATTAGGAAGGATAGAGGGTGGAGATACAAGGCTTCTTGTCGTGGAGATTGCGGATAGGAGTTTGGGACTATGATTTTTTTGCTCCGATGCGCGGAGGGTTTGATGGGTTCCAGAGTGTGCCGGGTGAGCCTTCTGGTTGCGCTTAGTGCATTACAGGGATGCAGGCGAGGTGCAGTGATGCTGGAACTGAATGAGGCAGCAGCGGGGCGGCCGGTGAAGGCTGAGGTTGGGCAGCGGCTTCGGATTACTCTGCCGGAGAACAGGACCACGGGGTATCGATGGCAGGCAGGTGGGAGTGTGCGCGGATTCTTACTACGGAAGACGACGAGTCGAAGACGGTAGAGGGTCCACCAGGTGCCGGCGGGCAGAGGATTTGGGTGTTTGCGGCGAAGGCAGAGGGACAGTGCGAGCTGCGGTTTGAGTCTGCGAGAGTGTGGGAGAAGAGGGCGACCGGGAGGGTGGTGACGTTCCCGGTCGTGGTAGTGAAGGGCGGTTGATTCCTACTGGACGCTGCGGATAGTCCAGAGGTCTGAGGCCAGACTGCGGTTGGTGAGATAGGAGTAAGGCATCTTGAAGTAGCCTTTCAGCCCCCAGTCTTTGCCCCATGAGTTGCGAATGAGGAAGGTTCGGGATTTGTCGTCGTAGCCGACGCAGAGTACAGCGTGGCCACCGACTACCTTTTCGCCGGACTCAGGCATGGGGAGGACTCCGGATTTGGCTACGGCCTGGCTCTCGAAGGACTCATAACAAGTAAAGCCGAAGACGAAGGGAAAGCCAGAGGCCAGGCAGCCTTTGAAGGTGTTCAGATCCTGTATGAGGCGCTGATAGAGGACGACGAGGTGTTGCCTGGCGTCTGTGTAGGCCTTGTCCGGTGGCCTTTGCGTAAATGTAGCGATGTTGTAGGGCCAGTCCGGTTCGGGTGGAGCACCGAGAGTGGCGACGCTTTTGATCCCATCGCGGATCTGCGCGCCGGAGTCGGAGTTGATCGTGCCTTCCATGGCGCGCTCGTTGTAGTAGATGAAGAGTCGGGATGGTGTGAACTGTTTTAGCTTGGCCTTCCTCTGATCGAAGTGGATGGCTCCGCCGATCGCGTTCGCAGTACAACTTCCGAGTTGTCCCTGATCGTAGACGGGTGGACACTTTTTGCTGAGATCGATGCTGGGTGGGGTCTTGGCCTGATATGGGGCGGGTGCGGCGTAGAGGAAGTCGCGTTGATCGGGCAGGTCCGGAACCCATCCATACCATTGGACATTGCGAGTTGTAAGTGCTGCGACGGGATCGACGACACGTTTGGCTGGGGCCCTTTTCGATTTGGCCATGACAGTTGCTCCTTGGGATTCAATTTTTGAGAGGGCCCGCTGGGAGAACACCGTTATAACCCTCTACACGAGCTTTCGCAAGAAAGCCGACGCGAGATTCTGCGATACTTTTCGGAGCGGCGAGGAAATCTTCTGCCGGAGTACACCGAGAGATGCGATTGATGAAACCGATTCTTGCCGCTGCACTGATGTCCGCCGATGTAACCACGACCACGGCTGCCGACAAGGCCCCCGCACTCGCCTATCCGAAGGCCCACATGGTCGAGCAGGTGGATGACTACTTCGGCACCAAGGTCAGCGATCCCTACCGGTGGATGGAGGACGTCGACTCTGCCGAGGTGAAGACATGGGTGGATGCGGAGAACGAGCTGACACAAAGCTATCTGGCGCAGGTGCCGGAGCGCGCGAAGATGCATGCGCGGCTGATGGAGCTTACGAACTTCGAGAGGTATACGGCTCCCGAGCGACGGGGGACGCGCTACTTCTACGCGCATAACGAGGGCCTGCAGAACCAGAACGTCCTGTACTGGCAGGAGGGGCTGACGGGCGAGCCGAAGGTATTGCTGGACCCCAATACGATGTCCGCCGATGGCACGGTTGCGATCAGCGGCATCAGCATCAACGACGACGGCAGGCTGGCGGCCTACTCGATTGCAGACGCGGGCAGCGACTGGGTGAAGTGGCACGTTCGCGATGTGTCGACAGGCAAGGACCTGCCGGACCTGATCGAGTGGTCGAAGTTCAGCAGCGCATCGTGGCTGAAGGATGGCAGCGGCTTCTTCTACGAGGGCTACGACGCTCCGAAAAACGTGTCCAAGGCCGATGCGCTGAAGGCCGCGAACTACTACCACAAGGTCTTCTTCCATAAGCTGGGCACGAAGCAGAGTGAAGACAAGCTGGTCTTCGACCGTCCGGACGACAAGGAGTTGAATGTGGGCGCGCAGGTGACGGACGATGGCCGCTACCTGCTGCTGTACCAGACCAAGGGGACGAGCCCCAACAACGAGCTTTCGGTGAAAGACCTGGAGCACCCGGACGCACCTGCGATCAAGCTGGTGACGACGGCGGACGCGGTCTATCAGGCGGTCGACAATGACGGCACCATCTTCTGGCTGCGAACGACGTTGGACGCTCCGAATGGGAAGGTGATCTCGATCGATCTGAACCATCCTGAGCGGACGAGTTGGAAGACGGTGATTCCGGAGAGCAAGAACAGTCTGGACGGCGTCACCATGGTGCACGACACGCTGATCGCAAACTATCTGGCCGATGCACAGAGCCTGGTGGAGTTCTATACGCGCGATGGCAGGCTGATCGAGAGGCTGACGCTGCCGGCGATCGGCACGGCGACGGGCTTTGAAGGCAAGCGGCACGATGAGGAGACCTTCTTCCGGTTCACCAACTTCACCACGCCGGGCACGATCTACCGGCTGGATATGAAGACGCGCAAGACGGCGCTGTATCGCCAGCCCAAGCTGAAGTTCGATCCTGCGCAGTATGAGACGAAGCAGGTGTTCTACACGAGCAAAGACGGCACGCGGATACCCATGTTCCTGAGCTATAAAAAGGGCCTGAAGCCGGACGGCAACACACCTACGCTGCTGTATGGCTATGGCGGCTTCAACGTCTCGCTGATGCCTGAGTTCTCCGCGATTCATGTGCTCTGGATGGAGATGGGCGGCATCTACGCGCAGCCCAGCCTGCGCGGCGGCGGCGAGTACGGCGAGGCGTGGCACAAGGCCGGCACGATGCTGAAGAAGCAGAATGTCTTCGACGACTTTATCGGCGCGGCGGAGTGGCTGATCGCGAACAGATATACGTCGACTCCGAAGCTGGCGATCTCGGGCGGCAGCAACGGCGGACTGCTGGTAGGGGCGTGCGAGATCCAGCGGCCGGAGTTGTTTGGCGCGGCGCTGATCGCGGTGGGAGTGATGGATATGCTGCGCTTCGACAAGTTCACGATTGGCTGGGCGTGGAAGGCAGACTATGGCGCCCCTTCGGAGAATGCGGCGGAGTTCGCGGCGATCTACAAGTACTCGCCGCTGCACAATGTGAAGCCGGGGGTGGCCTATCCGCCAACGCTGATTACGACAGCGGACCACGACGACCGGGTTTTTCCGGCGCACAGCTTCAAGTTTGCGGCGGCCATGCAGGCGGCACAGGCGGGACCAAATCCAGTGCTGATCCGCATCGAGACCAGGGCTGGACACGGCGGCGGAATGCCCTTGAGCAAGCGGGTGGAGCTGGCGGTCGACCAGTTCGCCTTTTTGGTGAGAGAGCTGAAGATGCAGGTATCGCAGCCCTGATCTGGCCAGGGGAACGGACTGCCATGAGGTAACGATGTAGCTCCTGGGATGGAAATTTGGGCAAATCAGCGTGGCTTACGCCTGAATTCCCCCGGATACTATCAGCAGCATCCGTTTCGCGGAAAAGAGCGAGGTTGCGTTCTCGTGTAGGATGGATGCCCAATTCTGAATCCGACGATGGGCTTTGCGCGTCCTATAGGTGAAGCAGAAGGATTCTTATGAGATTGAAGATCTACTTGGCATTGCTGTTGGTCCTCGCTCCTGTTGCGGCCTCTGCCCGACCCAGGACGACGGGTGGACGCATGCACCCACAGCTGTTCCGCGACCGTACTCCCAAGGCACGTGTCCACACACAAATCATTAAGGCCGTACGCTAAACGCCTTTTGCCTGTCTGGCATTATTGATGAATGCGGCCAGTTTTTCCGGGTCTTTCCGGCCTGGGTGAGCCTCCACGCCACTAGCCACATCGACACCCCAGGGATTGAGATCATGAATCGCCTCCGCCACGTTCTCCGGGCGAAGACCGCCAGCAACGATCAGCTTCAAGCGATCTGCTCCTTTGGTGAGGACAGCCTTCGCTCCCTCCCAATCGAAGGTTCTACCGGTACCGCCTGTGGCCTGGCCTACCTTGGAGTCAATCAGGACACGATCGACTACACCGGCTGAGGCGATCTCCGCGAGCTGCCGACTGACTGTTGCGACGCAGCCTATATCGGCGTCTACGTGCCAGTGCAGCGTCTGGATAAGGGTCAAACGACCTTTGAATCGTTCGTCCCACTCTGCCAACTCTGCCGCAAGTTCGTGGTTAACTCCGCCATGAAGCTGCACCGTTGTGAGGCCTGCCTCCAGCGCGATGTTCGCGATCTCTTCCGCGTTCTGTGTGGCGAAGACTCCGACGCGTTCGACGGCCTGAGGAAGATGCGTTGTGATACGTGCAACTTCAGTTGCGGTGACCTGACGTTTGCTGGGTGCGAAGACAAAGCCCAGGGCATCGGCTCCGAGTTCAATGGCTAGTAGCGCGTCGTCGAGGTTCGTGTTGGCGCAGATCTTGATCCACATGGTTAGCGCTCGGAGGCATATTCAGGATCGAGCAGGCAAGCAAGCGCTGCGCCGGGATCTGGTTGCCGCATGAGAGCCTCGCCAACCAGGAAGGCACCGTATCCGGCGGCACGCAGCTGTGCGATGTCGGCTGCGGTACGGATGCCGCTCTCGGCTACCTTGACGGCTTCTGCAGGTATCCACTGCGCGAGCTCCAGCAAGGGCTCAGTGCTAACCGTGAAGGTGCGCAGGTCGCGGCTGTTGACGCCGATGAGATCGAAGCCCAACTGGACGGCGCGATCCAGCTCCTCGCGGTCGTGGGTCTCGCAGAGGACGTCGAGCCCCATGCGGTGAGCTTCGTCCCGCAGATCTCTAAGAGCCGCATCGGTGTGGGACGAGACAATCAGGAGGATGGCGTCGGCACCCGCGGCACGGGCTTCGAGTATCTGGAAGGGGTCGAGGATGAAGTCCTTGCGGAGGCAGGGGATTCGTACCGCTGCGGAGGCTGCCGCGAGATCCTGGAGCGAACCCTGGAAGAACTTGGTATCCGTCAACACGGAGAGCGCGGCTGCGCCGGCAGACTCCAAGGTGCGGGCCAGAGTCTCCGGGTGGAAGTCGCTGCGGATTAGGCCTTTTGATGGCGAGGCCTTCTTGATCTCCGAGATAATGGCCGGTCCGTCGTTGCCGACCTCCCGCAGTCTGGCTATGAAGCCTCGCGGCGTGTGGACTGCGGCCCTCCGCTCCAGCAAGCCATAGTCGGCTGCTGCCTTGCGGGCGTTCACCTCCAACTGCGTGTTGGCAAGAATCTGGTCTAGCTGTGTCGACATAGATCCTATTTTATGGTGTCTTCCCGCAAGACGAAAACGAGCACCCCGCAGGGTGCTCATTCAATGCTTTTCTTCTTAGCTCTGAAGCTTTGGTGCCGAAGGGGGGACTCGAACCCCCACACCCTTGCGAGTACATGGACCTGAACCATGCGCGTCTGCCAATTCCGCCACTACGGCACGGTATGATCGCCCGCCCTGATGGGAGGAACACGCAACCGCGAGCTTTCAGTCTTACAAACACCGGCTTCCCTGTCAATTCCGTGTTGTCTTTCGTAGACTAATTGGGTGATCGAAAACGTCTAAATCCCAGAGGCATCGTTTCCCTGTTATGACTGAGCCAACGAATGCAATACCCCAACCTGGGCCAGACTCCGAGAGCATTCCTGAAGATGTCGCCGTTGAGATACGCAAACTGGCCCACGAACTCAGCAACGCTCTTGAGATCATCGTGCAGACAAGTTATCTATTACATACAACGGAGATGAAAGAACCCGCCAGTGAGTGGCTACGCATGATGGACAACGGCGTACAGAAGGCGATGGACATCAATCTCACATTGCGCACCTACATCAAGGCGCATAGTCCCAGCTAGACGCACCTACGAGCGCTTCGCGGCAGCCTTCTTTGCAGGAGACTTGGCTACTGAGTTTTTGACTGCTTTCTTCGCACTCTTCTTCGGTGCAGCAGCCTTCACGGCTTGCTTGACCGAGCCATTTTTACCAGTCGATTTTCCCGTTGTTGCAATCGCCTTCTTCGCGCCTGCGGACTTCCCGTTACTTACCTTGCCCTCGTGGGTCGAAAGAAGTCTTTCAATCTGCACCAGCAGATCCCGGACGTGCATGGGCTTGACCAACATCTTGTCGGCACCCATCTCCTGCCAGTCCTCATCGGCGATGGGAAAGGCTGTCAACAGAGCCACAGCTGGATGATAGGGGGCAGAACGGGCCGCCTCGATCACCTCGGCACCAGCCGCATCATTCTCCATCCGCATGTCGGTGATGACCATCTGATACTCGCGGGTGTGGAGCTTCGACTTGCCCTCGCGGCCCGATGCCGCGGTATCGACCTCAAACCCGCTGATCTCCAGGATGGCTTTCATGGTTAAGAGCACGGCTACTTCATCGTCTACAAGCAGAATGCGACGTTTCATTCAATTCCTCTCCTGGTTCGAAGTCACACCTGGTATCCGGATATGACTCCAGCGAAGCAAGTCTAACAACACCGGGTTGCACAAATCCTGTGCCTTCCGATCTCCTATCCGCCCCTCTGGTAAACAGGGGTTGTCCTGCTATAGAGTGTTATACTTCTTGTTCCAGCGCAGATTTACGTAATGTGCATCTAACCCAAAAACAACGCATGGCGAGCTTGATGGCTCGCTGTGGAGGCGACCTATTCCACCGATTGATAAACGTTCCGCCAAGTCCTTTATTCGTACCAACGAGCGCATCCGCGCCCGCGAAATTCGCGTCATCGACGAGAATGGTGAGCAACTCGGCGTCATGGCCCCCTTCGACGCCCTCAAGATGGCCCGCGAACGCGCCCTTGATCTTGTAGAAATCTCTCCGAACGCCGTGCCTCCCGTGTGCAAGATCCAGGACTACGGCAAATTCCTTTACGAAAAGGATAAGAGTGAGCGAGCAGCCCGCAAAAAACAGAAGGTCATCGTCATCAAAGAGGTTAAATTCTCTGTCACAGTCGACGAACACGACTACCAGACAAAGAAGAACCAGGCGGTTCGCTTCCTGGGCGAGGGCGATAAGGTAAAAGCTTCGCTTCGCTTCAAAGGCCGCCAGATGGCTCATCGCGACCTTGGCTACAAGATTATCAATCGCCTGATCCTCGATATCGGGGATGCTGGCCTCGTCGAATTCATGCCCCGCATGGAAGGCACTACGCTGCACGCCATCCTTGCACCATCGAAGAAGGCCGAAGCCGCCCCCAAAAAACCTGCCGGGCCGTCGACGCCCCAGGCTGAGAAGACAACCGCGCCTCCTGCCTCACCTGTCGCTCAAGCCTAGCCTTAGTTCAGCCTGACAAAGAACACTCCCGTTGCCCTCTAAGTTTGAGGGTGCAACAGGAGTGTTCGTTGCTTTTAACCCACACAAGACTCGTCCACCCTACGGCCTCTATCTCCTCAAAAAAGAGCTATCATGTGACGCCGCTGTGACGATCGATAAGATCGCACAACGCATCGAAACACGCTCTATTTTCGCCCTTTCTGCGCCCAAAGTAGAACAAATCTGCCCACTCCAACGCCATTAGAATGCAAGCTGTTGCATATTGCGGAGAGGATGCGTTACTTCAGTAATTCTCGATGTTTAATATTGCACTATATATCTCATTCTATTGGACTTATCCTTACTCACATCCTATTGTTGTTTTATCTGATCTGTCCAGAGAATTATTAAAAAGTAAATCCCACTTTCGAGGTAGTTCAATCATGAAAACCATCATCCGCGCCTTCGTCCTCGTCCTCGCCATCACCGGCGCAGCAGCCTCCACCCAGATCGCCTCCGCCTCCGCTCAGACCAAGGTCACGGTTGCCAAGACCAGCGCCATGCCCGTTCCCATGTGCGCTCCCGATGATCCCAATGCCTGCGGCTTCCGCTAGACCCAAAGATTCGCATTCCCTGACATCTCAAAAAACTCGCTGAATTCAATCTAAGTACAAGAATACAAAGGCCAATAACATGAAAAACATTATCCGCACTTTCGTCGTCGTCCTCGCCCTCACCGGTGCAGCAGCTTCCACCCAGATCGCCTCCGCCTCTGCCCAGACCAAGGTCACCGTTGCCAAGACCAGTGCCATGCCCGTTCCCATGTGCGCTCCCGATGATCCCAATGCCTGCGGCTTCCGCTAGATCATCAATCTGCAAATGAATGTCAAAGTAATTGAGATATTTATTGTATCGGTCCCAAAGTTGAGCTACGCTTAAGGTAGTCATTTGGGGGCAGTTCATGTCTCAGAGCCTGTTCGTAGGATTGTTATCGTATCTTGAGCCACTTTTGTGCGCCTTAGTTTTGGTGTCTTTGGTGCGCTCTGGAGCTGCACGTAAGTTCGTCTTTCTAACTTCACTATTGAGCCTGAAGCTCATCTCCGGATTAGCTTGCTTGTTTCTTATCGACCTGTCCTCACGAGGGATTGAGAGACATCTTGCATACCAGATGTACTTCTACGTCTACTGGCTCTCCTATGCTGTGGAATCTATTCTTTCGCTTTTAGTTATCTACAGCATCTTCAAGCTTGCGATGGAACCCCTCAAGGGATTGCAGACCCTAGGTATGCTGGTCTTCCGCTGGGTGGCTGCTATCTCTATTGCCGTCGCCCTTGGAGTAGCATTCACTCCACACCTTTCTGGCTTGAAATTTATGGTGGCAATGGTCACCCAGCTACAACAGACTTCGAGCATTCTTACGCTCTGCCTTTTGCTGTTTGTCTCCTTCGCTATCCGGCCGATGGGTCTAAGCTATCGCAGCCGCATCTTCGGCATCAGCTTTGGCCTTGGCCTTATGGCAACCTTCGATTTGGTTAAAACTGCATGGATGTCTCATAGCGCGCAGGTGTACTCCAGTTTCAATATCATCAATGGCGTTGTCATGTGTGTAGCTCTTTGTATCTGGTCGGCTTACTTCACTTTCCCCGAGCCGAAGCGTCGCCTGATTGTGCTCCCCACGACCTCACCGTTCCTGCGCTGGAATCAGATCTCCCTCGCCCTTGGCGACGATCCTGGTTATGTCGCGGTCGGCGGCATTCCACCGGAGCTCTTTGCCCCAGCCGAACTTGAGGTTATGCGACGTGCCTCTGCCAAGATGCCTGTTAGCATCGATTCTCCAGCTGCTCTACGCTCCATCTCCGCATAAAGAAGGCAAGAACATAACAGGAAAGCCGTCCCGAGTGGGACGGCTTTCCTGCATCTGAATGGATGCGAGCCTGTCGCGCTGGACGGCCTAAAGAATAAAACGGGCTAAAGGACAACTGGAGGCTGTAATGAACTTTGCGAACTGGCCTGCGCCTCAACCATTGTGCCTTTTGCTGTTGACGGCAGTTGTTGTCCTAGGCCCCTTGAGCCCGGCTCCCTGTTTTTTCCTGTCAAGCCCTTGGAGCCGAAACTAATACGCAGCTCTGTACGCAAATCAAACAAAACAAGAGCTTAGCCCCCGAAAATAATCTTCCGCAAAGTGGCATAGTAGTTTTACTCAATCGGCTATAGTTAATACAGAGTCAGAAAAAGCCCCGGCCAACACCGGGCTTTTCTCTTTAAACTAGTAAACCATTTAGAAAGACGACTTTAGCCGTAACCCATTTAGAATGACGAATTTGCAGCGATAGATTCGCTTAAGTTGCTGAAGTCAGATGACTTGCAGACAAAGTACCCCCCGGGGGGAGGGGGGTCCTAAGAGAAGCAGCGATCGTAGTTCATAACAGGCTCTAGAGATCTCATCCCTGGTTAACTAAAATAAAAAGGGCCACCCTTAGATGGGGCGGCCCTTTTGCTTATCCGATCGGAAGACTAGTCGCGCTCAGACTCAGAGCGCTTCCAATTGATCAGATCACCCAGCGTTGTGCTGCTGCTGTTGCTCGAAGAGGAAGAAGAACTCGAGGATCCCTTGGGAGACTTCTCGCGCTCCTTGTAGCTCTCGACCTCTGCGCGGCTGGCCTCTTCGCCAACAGCACGGATGCTGAGACCGACCTTCTTCTCTTCCTGGTTCATCTTGACGATCTTGAACTCGTGCTCGGAGTCAACGTCCATCTGCACGGGCTGGTGATTCGCATCGACAGCCTCAGAGACGTGGCACAGACCCTCGACTCCCTCAGCAATCTCAACGAAGGCGCCAAACTGCGCCGTACGCAGGATCTTGCCCTTGATGACATCGCCGACGCGATGCTGCGCGAAGAACGTGTCCCACACATCCGGCTGCAGCTGCTTGACGCCAAGCGACAGGCGGCGATTCTCCGGCTCGACGCCGAGAACGATCGCCTTGACCTTCTCACCCTTCTTGAGTACCTCGGAGGGATGCTTGATGCGCTTGGTCCAGCTCAGGTTCGAGACGTGTACCAGGCCGTCGATTCCGTCCTCGATCTCGATGAAGGCGCCGAAGTCGGTCAGGTTGCGCACGCGGCCCTCGATGATTGCACCGGTGGGGTACTTGTCCTCCAGCTGCTCCCAGGGGTTGTCCTGAAGCTGCTTCATACCCAGCGAGATGCGGCGGTCGTTCGGGTTCACGCTCAGGATGATGGTATCGACCTCATCGCCGGGCTTGACCATCTTCGACGGATGCTTCATCCGCTTCGACCAAGTCATCTCAGACACGTGAACGAGTCCCTCGATGCCCTGCTCCAGCTCGACAAACGCGCCGTAGTCGGTGACAGAGAGCACGCGGCCGCGAACCTGCGCACCGATGGGGTAGCGCTCAGTGGCATCGAGCCACGGATCAGGCGTCAGCTGCTTGAAGCCGAGCGAGACGCGCTGCTTGTCCTTGTCGAACTTCAGCACCTTCACCTGGATCTCGTCTCCGACGTTGACCAGGTCGCGGGGGTGAGTCAAACGGCCCCAGCTCATATCGGTGATGTGCAGCAGGCCATCCAGGCCGCCCATATCGACGAAGGCGCCGTAGTCGGTCAGGTTCTTCACGGTTCCGGTCAGAATGCTGCCCTCTTCGAGAGTCGAGAGCGTAACCGCCTTCTTGGCGTTCTGATCTTCTTCCAGAAGCTCCTTCCGGCTGATGACGACATTGCCGCGCTTCTTGTTCAGCTTGATGACGCGAACTTCAATCTCAGTGCCGATGTAGCCGTCGAGATTGCGGACGGGGCGAACCTCGACCTGCGACCCCGGCAGGAAGGCCTTGATGCCGATGTCGACGGTGAGACCGCCTTTGACGCGGCTGAGAACCATGCCCTTGACGGGAACCTTGTCATTGGCGGCCTGCTCGAGCCTGTCCCAAACCTTATGACGGAGAGCCTTGTCATAGCTGACAAGATAGCCACCCTCGGGCTCTTCGCGCTCAACCACAACCTCGACCGAATCGCCGGCCTGGAACTTGGACACGCCATTGATGTCCAGAACCTGCTCCAGAGGAATAAGGCCTTCAGACTTAAGACCAATATCGACAACGACATGCTTGTCCGTAATCTTGACGACGGTGCCAGTGACGATGACCTCTTCTGCGGTCAGGTTCTGGGCAGCAGCCGTCTCAGCGGCCTGCTCGCGGTCAAAATTGGCCAATGCGGCCGCGAAATCAGCTGCATCGTAGTCCGGCTCGTCATGAACGGCTGTCGCGGTTGCGACATCGCTCTGGACTTCGCCGGCTGCGCCGGTTAACGCGTCGTGTGCGGTCTCATGCTGTTGGGTTGAGGTGGATTCAGAAGACAGGTCGGCATTAGCCGCTGTCGCATCGTGCGATAGGACTTCCAATTCGGTGGTCAGGGGTTTGCTCTCGGTTTGGTCAGGATTATGGTTGTCTACCATGGTGAATGCGGACTCCGGGATCCAAGAATTCGTTCCATCTCGGGCGGTGCTGCTCCGGGAACCCATCAGCATTCCTGGAAGAGCGCTGGCTGGTTTTCCATCCCGTTGAAGCTCGGCAGGCAGGAATGAATCACTTCTAGCAGAGGAGCGGCTGCACTTGGATCCCACACGCAGTGGCTCACCTAAAAGCATAGAACTTTGGAGGACGTACGTCAACCGAACCACCCCTCAACACAGCATTTTAATCACCATGTCATGATGAGCCTTCGAAGGGAAGCCTTTCCTCTCCTCGCCATCTTCAATCATGTGCTTTGATTAGCCCGCCTCCCGCTATACTCGCGGTTATATGGATCGCCTCTGGACCCCCTGGCGCTACAGCTACATCACCCGCGCAGACGCACAGGCTCGAACCGGTGTCCCTCCCGAGCTCTCAGATTGGCCCGCCGCCGAGGATCGGCATTGTGTCTTTTGCAATATGATCGCGGCCACGGACTACGCCATCGCCCATGGCATGCAGCCGGAGCTCGCCGAACGGGCCACTCACATCGTCTATCGTGGCACACACTGCTTCGTCTGCCTCAACGCCTATCCCTACTCGACCGGCCATGTCCTGATCGTCCCCTATCTTCATCTCGACTCCCTCGCCGCCCTCCCCTCGGATGCGGCGCAGGAGATGATGCTCATCACGCAGCATGCCGAGGCCTCCCTTCGCCGCGTCTACCGACCCGACGGCCTGAACCTCGGCATGAATCTGGGAGAGGCCGCCGGAGCCGGCATCGCGGAGCATATTCACCTGCACGCTCTCCCGCGATGGAGCGGCGATACCAACTTCATGACCGTCATCGGCGAAACCCGGGTCCTGCCGGAGACACTGGATATTACCTGGGCAAAGCTTTGGGAGGCATTCAAAGTTAATACAACGCCCATACCATTAAAATCATCCAACTTGTCATAAGAAGGCGAAGACCTCGCCACAATCGAGGGATCTCCAATGGCAATCCTATCCAAGTATCCCCCCGCTTCGGAAAGAACTGGTTCGTCCGCTTCACGAACGAACTACGGTAGCGTTGCAGCTCATCCACATCCGTACTTGGTCACAGCACAACGTCGGCGTCTTACAAAAGTAGAGAGCCGTTATCTTCCACTCTTCCCTCATGAACCTGAAGATGCATGCCTTACAGGCTCAACTCGCTCCCTCTACCGCAGGGCACTCGGGTTGAACATTGCTGGAGATCTGGGTCGCATGAAGGCGACCTCCGTCTCCACTTTTACCGATTCGAAGATCGCTTAGATTCTCAAATTGCTCTATCGAGAGCTGGAAAGACCCTGCCGCCGAGCAGGGTCTTTTATTTGGTATATCTCCTGCAATTGAAGTTTAGTTGAATCTTGGGTCGGAGGTCGGGGAGGCACTGGGGGGCTTTGCCGCTCGCTGATCATTGGACGATGTCTTCGCCGAGGGGATCCGGGTTGCCTCAAAGCTTGTAATTTTCCATCCTCCTGAAGGCAGACGCCGGTATACCCGGGTGTATCGGAACGTTCCCTGCACGGGGCCGGTTTCGTTGGTCCCCTCGACCTCTGCCCGAGAGGTCACGATCGCAATTCCCCCGATCAGTTTTACCTTCCTGTCGCTTAGCTCTATTTTGCTGAGCATCAGCTTATGCGAGCGTACGCGGTCGAGCTGCTGCGCCTTGGTGCTCACCTGACCCGACATGGAGATGCCGATGAAATCGTCTGAAAGCAACTTGTCCATAGTGACAGCATCGCTCGCCAGCTGAGCCATCCGCCACTGCTCCTCTAGCAACTCTACCTGCCGTTTAGCATCATGTTTCTTCTCGGAATGGTTGCCGGCAGCTAAAGCATGCTGCGGATTAACGGCCACGACAAAACAGGTCAGCAAAGAGGCGGCAGCTAACAGAGAGACACGAAATAATTGGACTGACCGAGGCATAGACGTACCGGATGTTAGACCGGTTCGCCGCCTGGAGTCAAAGCCGCTTTAGTTGTACAGCTATATCGCGGTGACCCGGGTGTATTGCAAAGCCCGATAGATCAACAGACAGCGGTCAGATTTTCGAGCTGTCGGTCACGCATCCTTTGGTAGAGGCCACCAACCGCATATTGATGGAAGTGCGGAGCGTTGCGGTGATGATCCAGCGCAGCCTCATCGACATACTGCTCGTAGATCAGCACCGTGCAGGGTTCTCCCTCAACAAAGTGAGGGATGTAGCTCACACATCCCGGCTCCTGTCGCGAAGCGGACGTCAAGAGCCGCAGCCATTCGGCGACTTGTTCGCAATCTTCCTGCTCAAACTTCATGCGTACGATAAAACTCAACATAGTCTGCCCTTTTCTCTCTTGAACAGCTGCCATAAGTCATTGTCTTGAAGCGGGCAGAACTTCAATCCCGCCCTAAAGTGAACCACCAAGGAATATTCCCTGTCGATCAGAGGCTTAAGCCTTCAGCGCCTCGGCGAACTCCGGCAGCGTCATCGTCTGGTCGCGATCTGGTCCGGTAGAGACCATTCCGATCTTCGCACCCGACTCCTTCTCCAGGAACCGCAGATAGTCCTGCGCCAACTGCGGCAGCTTGTCGAACTCGGTGATGCCCTCGGTCGATGCCTTCCAGCCCTTCAGCCTCGTATAAATCGGCTGAATCGACTCAAATCCGCGCATATCGGCAGGGATCACATCCGTGATTTTTCCGTCAATCTTGTAGCCCGTGCAAACGGGAATCTCCGCGCACTCGTCCATCACATCCATCTTCGTGACCACCAGCCACTCCGTACCGTTGATCATGTTGCTATAGCGCAACAGCGGCAGATCCAGCCAGCCACAACGCCGCGGACGGCCCGTCACCGCACCGTACTCCTGCCCACGCGCGCGAAGGAGATCGGCGGAGTCGTCGTGAATCTCCGTCGGGAACGGCCCTTCGCCGACTCGCGTCACATAAGCCTTGGTCACACCGATCACGGTGCCGATCTGCGTCGGGCCGACACCCGTCCCGGTGACCGCACCCCCCGCCGTAGCCGACGAGGATGTCACAAACGGATATGTCCCATGGTCGATGTCGAGCAGCGCGCCCTGCGCCCCCTCGAACATCACCTTCTCGCCGTTCCGAATCGCCTCGTTCAGCATGACGGCCGTATCCGTCACAAACGGGGCTATCTGCTCGGCTGCCCGCGAGTACTCCTCGTACATCATCTTGGGATCGAGCGGCTCCGTGCCGAACAGCGCATGGGCGATCGTGTTCTTCTCGTGGCAGGCGTTCTCGATATGCGTTCTCAGCAGCGCCGAGTTCAACAGATCGACCACGCGCAGCCCGCTGCGATGCATCTTGTCCTCGTAGGCCGGCCCAATGCCACGGCTCGTCGTCCCGATCTTCGTCCGTCCCGGCGCATTCTCCGCCGCCAGTTCGATCATCCGGTGGTAGGGCAGGATCACCTGCGCCCGGTTCGATATGAAGAGCTGTCCATCCACCGGCAGCCCGGCGTCCTTCAGCTTCTTCACCTCGTTCAGGAAGGCCATCGGGTCGAGCACGACACCATTGCCAATCACACCTTTGCACTCCGGCCGCAGCACGCCGCAGGGAATCAACTGGAGCACGAACTTCTTGCCCTTGATGATGACCGTATGGCCGGCATTGTGCCCGCCCGCATACCGCGCCACCACAGAGAACCGCTCCGACAGCACATCGACGATCTTGCCTTTACCCTCATCGCCCCACTGGGCACCCAAAATTACCGCTGATCTGCGTTGACTCACGTCTGATATGTCTCCAAAGGAAAGGCTTGGCCGGAATAGGCGCGCCTCGCACATGCGGACGCACCTCTCCCATCATATCGTGTCCCGCCCGAAGGCCCAACGAAATGCCGCGGTTTGTCTGTTAGAGAAGCCTGGCCTGGCGCGCCATGGGCGCATTCTCCAGCTCCAATAGAAATCGTTTGCGGTCGAGCCCACCGGCATATCCGGTCAGGCTCCCGTCGCTCCCCACGACGCGATGACACGGTACGACGATGCTGATGGGGTTCCTGCCATTGGCCAAACCCACGGCCCGGATCGCAGCCCTGTTGCCAAACGCATCGGCGAGCTGCATGTAAGTGCGGGTCTCCCCATAGGGAATCCCTCGCAAGAGCTCCCATATACGCTGCTGGAACGCCGTGCCGGTTGCCGCGCTGGGAAACGTGAACGCGGTACGCCTCCTGTCGAAGTACTCCTGCAACTGCTCCACCACTATCTCGAAGCCAGACCGAGCGCGTGAGCCGAGCGTCTCCACCTCGGGTCCGCGCAGGTGGCTGGGCATATAGATACCGCTGAGAACGCCGTCCGTGTGCACCAGCGTCAAAGTCCCCAACGGCGAGTCCATGAAGAAATGTTCCTTTACCGGCATCCCGATCTCCTTCCGTCAGCGGATACGCTTCGCCGACTCCTTGCCCTCTGCGTCATCCCTGCCGCTAGCCTACAACGCACCTCTGCTGCGATTCGCGCTGCTACACCATCCGGCTCTTCATGCGACCAGAAGCGCATCACCGTCCACCCGGCCGCCTCAAGCGATGCGGTCGTGTGCGCGTCGCGAGCCTTGTTCGTGGCAATCTTCACAGCCCAATACTCCGCGTTGGACTTTGGCGGCAGATGATGCGCGGGACACCCATGCCAGAAACATCCATCCACGAAGATGGCAACGCGCACCCGAGAGAACACCATATCTGCGGTTCGCCGCAGTGTGGTGACAGGCCGTTCAGCCACGCGATAGCGCATCCCCAGCGCATGCACCGCGCAACGCACGGCAATCTCTGGCCCGGTATCCCGAGACCTGTTCCCCTGCATCACCCTGCGAACAGCGGGAGATGTAGCCCAGGACGTACCTCGATCCCTCATCGCCCGAAGCGGCGCACCCTCACAGACCATCGTCCCGGAAACATCCTTTGCTCTTCTCATCTCAACACTGCCTTAATCTCAGTTTTTGTCGCCGTGCGCGCCATGACACCCGGCGACCTGAGTCAAGGCTAGCGATCTCTATCCGCTCCCACACTCCGTTTCTTGCTCTTGAACTCGCTCCATTCCAGCCCCGAGGACCGGCCCAGTGTCCCGGCGCAAAACCAAGCTGAATCCCCAAAGCGCCACAGCAGGGCAATAGCATAAACTGGCTCATCTTTCGGTGCTCTTTCTTCTATGACCTCATCCCGGTTGCTGTACTGCAGTGCTGTCTTCCTCTCGGCGTTTCTCCTCTTCCTGGTTGAGCCCATGGCGGCCAAACAGCTGCTCCCCGTCCTGGGTGGCTCCTCCGCGGTGTGGCTAACCTGCCTGGTCTTCTTCCAGCTCACGCTACTGCTCGGCTACCTCTACGCTCACTGGCTGAACCGCAGCGCCTTCACCCTCCGGAGGCAGAGCCTGCATCTCGCCCTGTTGGCACTGGCGATCGTCCTCTCGGTCATAGCCTCTCTGTTCCACCTCAACCTGAGCCACGGCACGACCCATCCCGTCACGACGATCTTCGTCACCCTCACCGTAACCATCGGCCTTCCGTTCCTCCTGCTCGGGTCCACCAGCCCTCTCCTGCAGGTCTGGCTCTCCCGCAGCGAAGAGGGAAAGGTCTGGTATCGCCTCTTCGCCCTCTCCAACGCAGGATCGTTACTGGCGCTGGTCGTCTATCCCACCCTCGTCGAGCCGCACCTCTCGCTCAAACTCCAGCGCATCCTCTGGTCGCTGAGCTTCGTCGTCTACGCCATCCTGTGCGCCATCCTCTCCCGTCAGGCGCGATCGACAGGCCAGCCAGGCATCGCGCAGCAACAGTCGCCGGACACGCCGCCATCCTCCACCGCGAAGAAGTGGCTCTGGTTCCTTCTGCCCATGGGCGCCGCCATGCAGCTGAGCGCGGTCACCAGCCACCTCACCGTCAACATCGCCGCCATCCCGCTCCTCTGGATACTTCCTCTAGCCGTCTACCTGCTCACCTTCATCCTCGCCTTCGAGTTCCCCACCCTGTACCGTCGCGCAGTCATAGTCCGCCTCCTCGTCCTTATGCTCGCAAGCCTGGGCTACGCACTCTCGAAGATCGACACAGATCTTCCCATCGGCATCGGTATCCTCTTCTTCCTGGTCGAGCTCTTCCTCGCCTGCCTCTTCTGTCATGCGGAGGCCTACGCCCTGCGCCCCCGCCGCGTCTCCGAGACCACCCTCTTCTATCTCCTCATCGCCGCTGGCGGAGCGGCAGGAACCTTCTTCATCGGCATCGCCAGCCCGCTCCTCTTCACCGCGAACTACGATATCGCCATCTCGTTCCTGACGATTGCCGTCCTTGCACTCCTCGTCACATGGAGCGACGAATGGGGTCAGCGCCTTCTCTGGTCTACCGGAAGCGCGCTGTTGCTTGCCCTGGTGATCTTGCTGCACACCGCCAACGCACGCGAGGCCCTCGTCCAGGTGCGGAACTTCTACGGCGCGCTGCGCGTGAAACAGAGCTTCACCCCACCACAGAACGCGCCAGTGCGAATGCTTCTCAACGGCGCCATCCAGCACGGAACGCAGCTCTTCGCCCCCGGCAAAAGCAAGATCCCGACCACCTACTATGCCGAGGACTCAGGCGTAGGCTTAGCTCTGCTTCACTGTTGCGAAGACCGCCCTCGGAACATCGGCCGTAATATCGGAGTCATAGGCCTTGGCGCGGGAACCCTGGCCGCCTACGGCACCCCGGCCGACCGCATCCGCTTCTACGAGATCAACCCTCTCGTCCGGCCCATCGCGGAGAACCTCTTCACCTACCTCCGCAACTCCCCCGCCCAGATCACCTTCGCGGAGGGCGACGCCCGCGCCTCGCTCACCCAGGAGGCCCCACAGCACTTCGACGTTCTCGTCGTCGACGCCTTCTCCGGCGACGCCATCCCCCTGCACCTGCTCACGACAGAGGCCATCGCGCTCTATCGCAGACATCTCGCCGCAAATGGAATCCTCGCCTTCCACGTCTCCAATCAATATGTGGATCTCGCACCCGAGATCGCCAGACTAGCCGACTCCGCAGGCATGATGGCAAGGACCGTCGATAGCCCTTCAACTGAGTCACGCGGAGCCTACCGAGCCGTCTGGGTTCTGGTAAGCACCAACGCCGACTTCTTCAATCGCCCCGACATCGTCTCCCTAGCCTTGCCGGTGCCCGCCATCCCCGGGCTCCGAACTTGGACCGACGACTACTCTAGCCTTCTACCCGTTCTTCAACTGACAGGCCACTACTAAACCTTCACGCAATCAGCGCGCCCAACCCAGCCCATCCGTAAACTTGCCGGCATCGATCAGCCGCGCCACCTTCATCGTCTTCAGATCGATCATCGCCACCTGATCGGCGAAGTTGCACGCCACATAGGCTGACTTCCCATCGTCGCTTACAAGCACCTCCGACGGTCCACCCGGGACATCGATCGTCTGCGCCACCTTCATCGTCTTCAGATCGACCACCGCCACCTGCTTCACATCCCGCAGCGTGACCAGCAGCCATCGCCCATCGACAGTCGGAGCCGTGCCATAACCCTTACCCGGCAGCGGAACCCACGTCTTCACCTTGTTCGTCGCCGTATCGATCACCGCCAGCTGCGGCTTCTTCTGGTCCGCCGTAAACACCATGCTGTCGTCCCGCGAGACCGCGATCCGCTGCGTATTCTCCGAGATCGGGATAATCGCAACCGTCTTCCGCGCCTTCATGTCCAGCACCGACACCGTCCCCGGACCGACATTTGCCGTATAGCCATGCAGCCCGTCATGCGAGAGCGCCAGCATATGCGACTGCTCCTGCCCCGTAGGAACAGACCCGACGATCTTCAGCGTCTTCGGGTCGATGATGCTCACCGACTTATCCAGCTCCGTCGTCACATACAGCATTCCGCTGTTCTTGTCGTAGACCGCGCAATGCGGCCGTACCCCATGCCCAAAGTCCACCTTGTTCACAACCTTGCGGCTGGCGATATCGATCACGGCCATCTCGCTGCCGTCCGTCCCTGCCCTGCTCACGCCGGAGTTGCCATAGATGGGCACATAAGCCAGCTTGCCATCTGGAGACACCGCTACCTCATGTCCGGTCACGCCACCCACCGGCACGGACGCAACAACTTTGCCCGCACCAACATCGACGAGGCTCATGGTGGCATCCTTCTGATTGATCGTCAGCAGCAGGCCAGCTTTAGCATGGCCCTGCGCATAACCGAGACCCGCGGCAACGCTCATAGCCGCACACACTACCGCCGAACGCAAGAGGTTTTGATTCTTCATAAGGAGGCAAGTATAGCCGCACAAAACTCCCCTAGTCTCCAACTATTTCGCAGCCGCCAACACGGCGATCAACCACGCCGTCCAGCCGCCCCATATACTGCAAGGGTCATGCCCGAACTCCCTGAAGTCGAAACCATCGCCAACGGCGTCCACGAGCGCATCCACGGCCAGACCATCCAGTCCGTCTGGACGAGCAACAAGCCCCAGACCTTCAAATCAACCCCGGATGAGATCGTCCAAGTCCTCACGAAAAGTCGCATCGACCGTGTCTACCGCGTAGGCAAGACCATCGTCATCGATCTCACTCGCGGCAAAAGACCCGCCCAGTTTCTCATCCACCTCGGCATGACCGGCCGACTCCTCGTCTCCACCCCCGACACCCCGATCCCTCCCCACACCCACGCTATCCTCAGCCTCAGCAGCCGACCCGATGCTGCCTCTGGTAATAAAGAGCTCCGCTTCGTAGACGCCCGCCGCTTCGGCCGCCTCTCCGTAGTCGCCTCAGCCGATGACGAGACGAAATACGCAGGCCCCGGCAAAGAGCCCCTCACCATCCCGCTCGCAGACTTCATCACCCTCTTCCGCAACCGCAAGACCCCCATCAAGGCCGCGCTGCTCAACCAGAGCCTCCTGCATGGCGTCGGCAATATCTACGCCGACGAGGCGCTCTTCCACTCCGGCATCCGTCCCCTCCGCCAAGCCGGTCGCCTCACCCGCGCCGAGCTCACCCGCCTCCGCACCGCGCTCCAGAAGGTCCTCCGCGACGCCATCAAGCTAGGCGGCTCCTCCGTCTCCGACTACGTAGACGCCGACGGTGTAGCCGGCTTCTTCCAGCTCCACCACCACGTCTACAGCCGCACCGGCCAACCCTGCCGCATCTGCAAGACCCCCATCAAACGCATCGTCGTAGGCGGCCGCAGCACACACTTCTGCCCTATATGCCAAAAGTAGCCGCTGACTCGCTAACCGGCTGACACGCCGTTCCTAAAGCCCGCAGCCTGCTCCGCCGACACCGCCGCCCCAATCACCCGAACCTCCGGCTTGTCTTCCACGATCTCCAGCGCGTAGCTCTGCAGCGGGCTCATCTTAACCATCTGCTGCATGTAGTCCTTCAGCATCGGCAGATCCAAAAACCGTGCGTTGAAGCCCGTCAGGAAGAACTTGCCCGGCCCAGCCATATGCACCGACGTCGCCGTGGCAGCCGCCAGAGCCTTATGCCAGAGCCGCTTGAACTCCACACACCGGGCCTCGCCATTCTTCGCAGCCTCGAAGACCTCCTCCGGCTCCATATCCAGAAACCGCAGCCGCATCGCCCGATGCCCCATAATGCCTTCCATGTGTCCGCGTCCACCGCACCCGCAGTACCGCTCCTTGTCATCGAGCGTCACCACCGAGTGCCCTCCCTCCCACGTTCCAGGAGTAAATGGATACCGCCCATACCCAATTCCAACGCCCAGCGTCCACACGCGAATCATGCTGTCCAGCTTCCCATGCGTCGAAGCCAGCCCCGCGGCCATTCCATCCGCGTCATTCACAATCGTCACCGCTGTGTCGAGATCGTGGCTCCGAAGCTCCGTCGTCAGCAGCTCCCGCATCCGTGCGCCCTTGAGCTGCGGCAGGTTCGGAGACTCTTCCACCACCCCGTTCTTCACCAGTCCAGGGACCGCAACCCCGACGGCGGCGATATCCTTCGCGCCGTTCGCCGCCAGCACGACCTCTTCAGAGATCGTCTGAATCAACGCCTCCGTATGCAGCTCCACCAGCGCGTCCCGGTCTTCCTCACTCGCGGGAAAGCTTCGCAGCCCCCCATCCAGCTTGTGGTCCACGACCAGCCCAGCCGAGATGCGCTCCGATAAAATAACTCCGATCGTCTTCGCCATGCCTCTTCCGCCTCACCCTGAGCCCGCGTTCTTTACTCAAACTTACTGACGCGATTCAATCCGTTGAAAGCCGCAACTTTATAACATTCCGCAAGAGTTGGATAGTTGAAGACCGTATCCACGAAATAATCCAGCTTTCCGCCCAGGGCCATCACCGCCTGGCCAATATGCAACAACTCGCTCGCTCCCTCGCCGATAATGTGCACCCCGAGGATCGCATGGGTCATCCGGTGAAAGATAAGCTTCAGCCGACCTGTCGTATCGCCGCGAATCTGGCCGCGTGCAATCTCGCGATAGTACGCCACGCCGACCTCGTAGGGAACATCCTCCTCGGTCAGCTGCTCCTCCGTCTTGCCGATGAAGCTGATCTCCGGAATCGTATAGATCCCATACGGATATAACCCCGGATTCGACAGGATATTCTCATCTCCAAACGCCCGCGCCGCAGCCACCCGGCCCTGCTCCATCGACACCGAAGCCAGCGACGGAAAACCGATCACATCGCCTACCGCAAAGATCGTCGGCACCTTCGTCCTGAAGTCCTTGTCCACCGGAATACGCCCACGCGAGTCAGACTCTATCCCGACGGCCGCCAGGTTCAGCTCGTCCACATTGCCCTGCCGCCCAACGGCATACAGCAGCGCATCGCCCTGCACCTTCTTCTTGCTCTCGAGATTCGCGACGACGGTGCCGTCCGGCATCTCCTCAACAGACTCCACCTCTTCGTTCAGCCGCATCGTCACCCGCGAGTCCCGCAGGTGATAGCTCAGCGCCTCGATGATCTCCTGGTCGGCAAACTCCAGCAGCCGCGGCCTCCGCTCAATCAGTGTCACCCGCACTCCCAGTGCCGCGAACATACAGGTGTACTCCACCCCGATCACGCCGCCGCCCACCACAATCAGCGTCTTCGGCAGATTCACCAGATCCAGCACCAGGTCACTGTTGATGATGCTCCGCCCGTTGATCGGCACCTTCGGCGACGAGGCCGGCTTCGTGCCGGTAGCGATCATGACATTCTGCGCCTCGTATACGGTCGATCCCCGCGAGTTCGTCACCTTCACATGCGTCGGATCTTCAAAGCTCGCCACCCCCACCAGCATCTCGATGTTGTTCCTCGAGAGCTGTGCCTCGGTGACGTCGATCTCGGTCTTGATGACGTGCTGCACCCGGAAGGCGAGGTCCGCCATCGTGATGCGCTCCTTCACCCGGTAGTTCATCCCATAGATGGACTTGTAGTTATAGCCAGAGAGGTGAAGCACTGCCTCTCGCATGGTCTTCGACGGGATCGTGCCCGTGCTGATGCAAGCCCCGCCTACTACCTCGCGCATCTCCACCAGCGCGACCTTCTTACCCAGCTTGGAGGCATAAATTGCCGCGCGCTGTCCGGCCGGGCCGGATCCGATAACGATCAGATCGTACACACTGCTCATAAACTCATACTCTTTGCGCCGTAGCGTCGTTGTTGATCGGTTTGTGGGCCCGTGCTCGGCGGCATCGGAGCCAGTCTTGGCAATGAGGCGAATAAGCCTCTACTGCCTAAAAACTACCACAATGCCCGCCCTCCCCCTCGCGCGACTCCATCGCACGGCGGACACATTCCTGCTACCAAAGTTCGAGACCGTACGTCCTGCTACTACACTTATCGTCGTGATCCGTTACGCCATCACGAGCCGCGCCCTCTTTCCCGGCACCGAAGTCGAACAGCAGGCCGCCCTGCTGCGCCAGGCCGCCCTCTGGGCCGCCAACGGCATCGACATCATCCAGCTCCGCGAGAAAGATCTCCCCACCACCCAACTGGCCATCCTCTCTCGAAACATCCTCCACGCCCTTCAGGGCACCCACACCCAACTCCTTATCAATACTCGCTTTGACGTGGCCATGGCCACCTCCGCCCACGGGGTCCATCTTTCCTCGTCCCCCGGTGAACTGATCCCCATCCAGCTACGCCATCTCTACTCCAAGGCGCGCCTCCGCCAACCCCTGATCACCGTCTCATGCCATTCCATAGCCGAAGTCGAGCGGATCCGGATCCAGCACCCCGACGCCATCCTCTTCGCCCCCGTCTTCGAAAAATCCATCGCAGGCCGGACGATCCTTCCCGGAGTCGGCCTCGACCGCCTGCGCGAAGCCTGCGCCGCCGCCGCCCCCATCCCCGTCTACGCCCTCGGCGGAGTCACCTTGGAAAACACGCAAGCCTGCCTGGAAGCCGGAGCCTCAGGCATAGCCGGCATCCGTCTCTTCCACAACCCCGACGTCTAACCCTCTCTGATCGGGCATGCAAAAGGAGACGGCGATGAGCTGTCCTCCACCCTAGAACCCACGCTCATCCGCCGAAGGCCCATACAACGCTGGCACCAGAGCCTCATTCAGCCTCAGATATACCGTCAGCTGTCCGCGATGATGCGCCAGGTGATTCATAACTCCATTGCGGATAGCAAGATAGCGTGGATCCTCGCTCACCAGGTACCCACCCGCCTTCAGCTTCCACGTCGTCATCAAGTGCTCATCCGTCGTTCCCGCCAGAGCCGCCCGTGCCCGTTCCACATTCTCATCGAGCGCCTTCACCAACTCCGCCGCCGTCCTCAGCTCCGGCGGTTTATTGTCGTTGTTCCCCACCGGGGCGAAGTCCAGCTCATCCAGCTTGATCATGTGCTCGATCCATACTGGCATCGTCGCCACCAGCGAGGCCAGATAGCCGAACGGCATCGACTTCGGATGCGGCCTCCAGTCGTAGTGCCCCTCCGGCACCCGCTCCAGCGCCTTGCGCGTGCCCACCGCCTCATGCTGCAACTCATTCAGGAACAGCTCAGTCATCTTCAGATTCATTCGGGGATCCTCCAACGGAAGCTACGCGTCTCCCCGAAATCTAGCCCAGGCCCGCATAGATGACAAGTCCGGCCTCGGACCGACGCCCATCACTGCCTGTCCCCATCACTGCCTGTCATAGACCGTCGCCGTATCGAACTCACCCGCATTCATCGCGACATGCGTCATCTTCCGCAACACCTTGCCGCCTGCAGACAGCGAATAGCTTGCCTTCAACGTCCCCTCCTCGCCCTGAAAGCTCACCTTCTCCATGACCACCAGCACCGCCCCCTGCCACTCTCCCTTCACGCTCCGAATCCGGAACGGTGCATCGTCGGCGAACGACCCCTTTGCCATCGGCATCTCCACCCCGCCCGCCTGAAACCGTAGCGTGTAGCTCTGCTTGCCCTGCTCCCTCTCAAGCGTGATGGCGATCGCGAACTCGTCGCCAGCCTGTGTCACCACCTCCTCCTGCCTCGTCGGAGGAGGAACCTGGCCGAAGTCACTCTGCGCCGCATTCAGCTTCCATGTCCCATTCAGGTTCGGCTTCACCGCGGGACGCGACCCACCCTGCGCCCGCACCGGAAGAACCGCCCCACCCAGCAGCACCAGCATGCACAGAATCTCTCTCATCGGCCTCATTGTAGCCCTGACTCAAGCTGCATTCAGTTGAAGCACAACCATATCTATCTGGCCGGTATTGACCTCTACCCCCAACCTGCTACCCTTAAAGACGTGCTTATTACCCCGCTCCAACTCGTCGATGAGCCTCTCCAGTTCGATGAATCCATCGCCCCCGGTACCCTGGACTATGCCCCCGACATCCACCAGGTAGGCCCCCTGCCCGTCAAAGGCGAGGCCGACCTCCTCGTCGAGCACCGCAGCTCCAACTCCCACGTCCACGACATCCGCCTCCGCGCCCAATACACCGGCAACTTCGAGATCCTCTGCGCCCGCTGCGTCGAGCCCGTCGCCACCTCCTTATCCGGCGACTTCGACCTCATCTTCCGCCCCGAAGGGGCCGATGCCGTCTCCGGCGAGCACGCAATTACCGAAGATGAGACCGAAATAGGGTATTATCAGGAGAGCGGTCTTTTGCTTGAGGATGTGGTACGCGAGCAGGTGTTGCTCTCCCTGCCAGGTCGTACCCTCTGCAAAGCGGACTGCCAAGGGCTTTGCCCCCGCTGTGGTCAGAATCTGAATCTTGCACAATGCTCCTGCGATAAGGCTCCTGCCGATCCGCGTTGGAATGCGCTGGCGGGTCTGGCAGACAAGATCGAGGTCAAGGTCCAGGTAAAGCACTAAGCACTACCAAGTTTTGCTTCGTCGCCTGCGCAACGCATGGCCGCGCAGCGCGATTGAAAGGGATACCGCAATGCCTAATCCGAAACGGCGCCACTCCAAGCAACGGACTGCCAAGCGCCGCAGCCACGACTTCCTCACCCCCACCGGTCTCTCCGAGTGCCCCAACTGCCACGAGCGCAAGCTGCCCCATCGCGCATGCCGCAAGTGCGGCACGTACAAGGGCCGCGACGTTCTCGCTGTCAAAGAAGCAAGCTAACCCTCAGCATCGAAACACTGCTATCTTTTCCTGATGCCGATTGACATTGTCGTTGACGCAATGGGTTCAGATAAGGCCCCCGAACCAGAGATTCGCGGGGCCGTTCTCGCTGCGCGTCAGTACGGCGTCCGGGTCCACCTCGTCGGTCCCGAGGATATTCTGCGCCCAATCCTCCGCCAGCACCTCCGCGGTTATCACCTGCCTGTCTTCATCGTTCCCGCCACCGAGTGGATCACCATGGGCGACAAGGCAGCACAAGCTGTCCGCACCAAGCGCGACTCCACCATGCGCGTCGGCCTGAAGATGGTTCGCGAAGGCCTCGCCTCTGGCCACAGCGACCACGGCCCCTCTGGCCCCGGCAAAGCAGCGGGCTTCTTCACCGCCGGCAACACCGGCGCTGCCATGGCCACCGCCAAGATGGTCCTGGGCATGCTCTCCGGCGTAGACCGCCCTGCCCTTGCCACCATTCTCCCCACCGTCCGCGGCATCCCTTCGCTTTTACTCGACGTAGGCGCCAACGTCGACAGCGATCCCGACAACCTCGTCCAGTTCGCCGTCATGGGCCACATGTACGCCCAGAACGTCCTCAAGATCCACAACCCTCGCGTCGGCCTGCTCTCCATCGGCGAAGAGGACTCCAAGGGCAACTCCCTCACCCGCGACACCCTTCCCCTGCTCCGCGCCGTACCCGGAATCAACTTCATCGGCAACGTCGAAGGCCGCGACCTCTTCAACGGCCACGCCGACGTCACGGTCTGCGACGGCTTCGTCGGCAACGTAGCCCTCAAGACCACCGAAGGAGCCGCCAAGCTCTTCGGCGGAGCCCTCCGCGAGTCCCTGAAATCCACCGTCACCTCGCAGGTAGGCGCATTGCTCTCCCGCAAAGCCATCAGCGACTTCAAGAGACGCCTGGACTACTCCGAATACGGCGGAGCTCCTCTCCTCGGCGTCCGCGGAGTCTGCATCGTAGGCCACGGCTCCTCTAACGAGAAGGCGATCATGAACGGTATCCGCGTAGCCGCCGAGTTCGCCCAGGCCGAAGTGAACTCAGGCATAGAAGCCGCCCTCCTCTCCACCTGACCGTTGCCTGTTCTCTCGAACCAACCCACAAAACCGTCATTTCGACCGAAGCGGCTCACAGCCTCATCGTGAGACGCGCAGCGGAGAAACCCGCTTCTCAACTCATACCCTTCCCAGCCACGCTCTTACCCTTGTATCCTGATCGACGAAAAATCCCCGGAGAAAAATTGGCAGACTGGGTGATTTAGCTACACGCGTCGACATGATTAAAGGCCAGGTCTTTGGCTGACATCAGCACCCAGCCAATCTGGCCGGAGCGCGTCTTGACCTTTGCCCACCACCGATACGAAGAAACTGGCCCGCCGTAATCCGGATCAATCCGAACGGCTTTCCCCTTGAACCAGACCAACCAAAACCCTTCTCCCACTGGATGCAACAGATACACGACAGAACCTGCGGGAACACCGTCGTCATGAGGACCACTTCGCCTGACTCGAAAGCGCAGAGGCTTTGCGTGGATCTCTCCCGTAAGAGCTAAGACTTGTTCTCCATCAGCGATCCGGGCAATAGAACGCCCTCCCGGCCGATCCAGTAAACTCAGAGGTCGCCGGGCAGTCCAATCTCGATAGGTGCAACACTCAAACGGACATGTCCCCTTGCTCACATAGACCTTCGGTGGCGCACCCTTCTGTTGAGAAAACCCTGGGTTTGCAGTCAAAACCAACAGCAGCCCAATATTGAGTAGCGTTCTCATAGTCTTTGATCACCCAATTATCTTATCCAAACTGCTGTGACAGTTCCTGAGGGCCGATCCTCCATGTGGTGCTTATCTCTCACCTGCTAGCTCGGTAAAAGTATCCGACAACCGCGCTCCTGCCGTTGCTCTTGCCGTTGCCTGTTCTCTCGAACAACCCCACAAAATCGTCCTTTCGACCGGAGCAACTCACAGCACCATCGTGGGAGGCGTAGCGGAGAAACCCGCTTCTCCACCAACTCTGCCCATCCCCACCTTGTCAAATCCAAATCCCACCCAACCCGAGGGGGGAGGGGGGTACCCCCGCAAGAGATCAAGAAGTATGCAGCAAGCCAAACAGCAACACCGCCAGCACCACCAGACCAATAGCCACATACAACCGGTCCCGCTCGACCGCGAACGCGATCACGGCAAAGACCACCCGCGCAATCGGGGTGGCAATCAGCAGCAACACCCCAAGCTGAACGATAGCTGCAGCATCCCCGGTGACGACCAGTCGAAGCACCTGTTCCGGATGACGCAGACTGGCTCGCTCACCGGTAAAAACCCGGTAGTCGACCGGAGCACCCGAATGCTGCCGAACGTAGAGAATGCCACCAACCAGGACGAAGACAGAGGCAAGCAGAACACCGACCTGGAGGAGCCGCCCCATCATCGCATCCATGCGATAGTCGAGACCGCGAGCAGGAGTGTTGGACGATCTCAAAGTCATAGCCTCCCCAGCCAGCCGTTGACGATCATCTCCACGCCTAGAGCGAGGATGACGATGGTGAAGATGTTGCGAAGGATCGAGACCCGCGCACGAACCAGCACACGCGCACCCAACAGCGATCCGACAAGCACGCCGAGCATCACCGGAAAGGCTAGCCCGGGTTCGATATAGCCACGATGCAGGTAGATGCCCGCGCTGGCGGCAGCGGTCACGCCGATCATGAAGTTGCTGGTCGTCGTCGAGACCTTGAAGGGAATGCGCATGACGCGGTCCATCGCCAGCACCTTCACCGCACCGGAGCCGATGCCCAGCAACCCCGAGAGCGTGCCCGCTCCGAACATGGTCGCGAAGCCGGCCGGAATCCGATCCACCGTGTACGCAGTCTCCCCTCCCTGTCCATCGGGATACGAACCCGAGAGCCGCAATCGATCCGACCACGGATTGATCGCATGCTCCACTTGCTGCGTAGCCCGGCTCTGCTGCCAGGAGAGCCACGCCGAGTAGATCAGCACAGCTCCAAAGATGACCGCGAGAGCCCGCGTCGGGACTCGCGAAGCCAGAAAAGCCCCGAAGACAGCCCCAATGGTGGTGGCAACCTCAAGGAACATGCCAATCCGAACGCTCGAAAAACCCTCGCGAACATAGGCCGAAGCGGCTCCCGAGGAGGTCGCGATCACCGAGATCAGCGATGCGCCGATGGCATAGCGAAGATCGACATGAAAGACCAGCGTAAGCAGCGGAACCAGGACAACGCCGCCACCAAGGCCAGTAAGAGCTCCCAGCAGACCAGCCGCGAATGAGCCAACAAAGACGAGTCCGGTAAAGAGCAGCACAGGCATCTGTTGGGCTGATTATGGCATGAAGCCCGCTACTACAGTTTGACGCCCGTCCAGTCGCACGGATAAGTTTGGGTCTCCGATTGCCCGAGAGCATCCAAACAGCTATGAGCAAGACACAGAAGTCATGGACGGCAGCAGACATACCCTCGCAGGAAGGCAAGCGCATCCTCATCACCGGAGCGAACAGCGGCATCGGCTACCACGCCGCGCTGAAGCTGGCCCGCAAAGGAGCAGTGGTGATGCTTGCCTGCCGCGACAGGCAACGCGGCGAGCTAGCCCTCGACCGCTTGCACACCGAGGCTCCAAGCACCCACACGGAGCTGGTGATCCTGGACCTCGCCTCCCTAAGCTCAATACGCGAGTTCGCCGCGCAGGAGCTGGCGAAGAACCGCCCGCTGCACGTCCTGGTCAACAACGCAGGCGTAATGGCCCCTCCCATCCGAAAGGAGACAACCGAGGGCTTCGAACTCCAATTCGGCACGAACGTCCTCGGCCACTTCGCCCTGACCAGCCTGCTAATGCCCGCACTCGATCGCGCCGCCGCCGAGTCCGACGAGAGACCACGCATCGTCACAGTAGCCTCTATCGCGCACAAGCGGGGACAGCTGAATTTCGATGACCTGCAGTCGACAAGGAGCTACTCGCCGATGAAGGCCTACCAGCAGTCCAAGCTGGCGAACCTCATGCTCGCCTTCGAGTTGGATCGCCGTCTCCGGTCCGAGTCTTCACCTGTAATGAGCATCGCCGCCCACCCCGGCGTGGCGAACACGAACCTGTTCAAGTCAGACGACCACGCTCCTGTAGAGAAAGCCCTCCGCAATGTCGCAGCACACGCGATCGACATCTTCCTCAATACCGACGCAGAGGGAGCATTGCCCACACTTTACGCAGCCACGGCAGCAACCGCCGAGAGCGGCGGCTACTACGGGCCGCAGGGCTTCCAGGAGATGCGAGGCGACGAGGTAGGAGTGGCCAAAGTAGCGTCCCAGGCACGCGACGCCAAAGCCGCAGCGAAGCTATGGCAGGTCTGCGAAGAGCTTACGGGAGTTCCCTTCGTGGTTTAGACCAGGACGCGCGACGTTAGAAGGTCCTCGACGCGAACCGGCAACTCACGGACACGGACACCGGTAGCGTGATAGACCGCTGCCGTGATGGCAGGAGCCACGCCAGCCAGGCCAATCTCCCCGATGCCGCGAGCGCCATACTCCCCCATCATGGGATCGGGTATGTCGAGGAAGTGGACGTCGATCTGGGGTAGGTCGGCGCTAGTGGGAACCAGATAGTCGGCGAAGTTGTCGTTGATGGGGTGGCCGTTGCGCGGGTCGTAGGTCGTCTGCTCCAGCAGGCCCATGCCGACACCCATCACAACCGCTCCGGCGATCTGGTTGGTAGCAGTCTTCTTGTTGAGGATGCGGCCGCCGTCAATGACGCTTACGACGCGGCTGACGTGAAGCTTTGCAATACCTGGATCCCATTCGACCTCGACGAACTGTGCGCCGAACGAATGAGTGGAGTAGTCGCGGGCCTTGGTATCGGAGCCAAGGCCACCAGACTTGCCGTCACCGTTGGCGCTGGCGAGATTGCCCATGCGGAGGACATCCTGGAAGGGGACGCCAGTTTCGGGCGACTGCCCCTTGGCGTGGATACAGCCTGCAGTCATGGCGAGCGATGCGGGATCCTTCTGCAGGAAAGGTGAACCTTTGGCGCGCACTGCGGTGGCAAGGAGGATTCCAATGGCTGCATTGGCTGCATCCGCGACAGCCGGAATGATCGTAGCGGTGGCCGTAGATCCACCGGAGGTCGGGCCTGGAACTAGTGAGCTATCACCGAGCACGACTTGAATCTTATCGATGGGAATGCCCGTCTTGTCGCTGACGATCTGCGCCACGATAGTGTAGGTGCCGGTACCTGGATCCTGCGTCGCTGAACTAACTCGTGCGGTTCCGTCGCTGCGAAGGTTGACAGTGGCTTCGGCGACGCCGCGTCCCGCTCCCCAGGAGGCGACTGCGACGCCCCAACCGAGGATGAGGTCGCCCTTGCGCATGGAACCTACCTCTGGGGTACGGCGCGACCAGCCAAACTTAGTGGCACCTACCTGCAGACACTCCTTGAGGTGTCGCGAGGAGAATGGCTTGTTCTTCTCTTCGTCAATAAGAGTGTCGTGCGCCAGGCGGAGCTCGACGGGATCCTTCTTGAGCTTGATCGCCAGCTCATCCATCGCGGACTCAAGAGCAAAGAGTCCAGGAACGGCGCCGGGACCACGCATGGGGGTTGGGGTACCTACGTTGCGCTTAACAAGCGCGGAGCTTACCTGGAGATTGGCAACACTGTAGAGGAATGGAGTCGCTTCGCCGCAGTTCTCGCGAACGTCGTCGATCAGGGAGGTATGGTTGCGATAGTCCTGCTGAAGGGAGACGAGCTTGCCTTCCGCAGTGGCACCCAGGCGCATGCGTTGCTGCGTGCGTGGCCGATGACCTACGTTTGCGAACATCATCTTGCGTGAGAGCGTGAGCTTGACGGGCCGATTGAGCTGACGCGCGGCAACCGCGGCCAGTGCGGAGTGAGGCCAGGGGAAGAGCTTGCCGCCAAAGCCGGAGCCGATGAAACGAGAGATGATCTCGATGTTCTCGTTTGGAACCCCGAGCACTTGCGCCATGACATTGTGGTGGTTGACAACGCCCTGCGACGACTCATAGAGGGTGAACTTTTTGCCATCCCAAACAGCGACCGTGGCATGCATCTCCATGGGGTTGTGTGTCTCGGCGGGTGTCACGTAGGTGGCATCCACCTGGACGGGTGCGGAGGCGAAGGCAGAGTCAGGATCTCCGCGCTTGCTCAGAACGCGAGGGCCACCTGTGGTTCCTACAGCAGGCATGGAATCGTCGAGGGAGGTCGCCACGTTGAACTTGTCGGCGTCATATTCGACCCGGACGACGGCTGCAGCGGCTTGTGCCTGCTGGAAGGTCTCGGCGACAGCGAGAGCAATATATTGGCCCCAGTAGTAGACGGTGTCGTCTTCGAAAGGCGGACGGCTCTCGCTGTTCCTTCCACCCGACCCACCCGACGCGTTGCGGAAGAGCGGAGCGACATTACCGTGGTGAAGGACGAGGAGAACGCCCGGCATCTTTTCGGCTGCGGTCGCGTCGATGCGGCGGATCTTGCCACTGGCGATGGTGGCGCCAACGGGCACGGCGTAGACCATGCGGGGAAAGTTGTAATCGGAGGCGTAGGCCGCGGAACCTGTCGTCTTGAGCGGACCATCGACGCGGGAGAGAGAAGAACCAATAACAGCCGAGGGTGTGGCGAATGGTTGGGTCTGCGTGCTGCTTTGGCCATCCTGGCCAGACTGGATGAACTCGAGAAATTCGCTGAACATCATAGGTCGATCTCCTGGTGCACTTGCAGCATTGCGGTTCTCGTCTACTTAAGTACTTACCGGTCAGGCCGTCTTGATGGACATCGTCAATGCCCTGACGAGGCAGCGCTTTGCGAGCTCAACTTTAAAGGCGTTTTCGCTGGCGGGATGCGCATCCTTGAGACCGGCTTCGGCTGCTTTACGAAAGTTGGCGGCATCGGCATCGTGACCTTGCAGCACTCTCTCCGCCTCGATCGAACGCCAGGGCCTGGTTCCGACACCTCCAAGGGCGACGCGTGCGTATTGAATCTTTCCGCTGCTCACCTTGATGACAATGGCTACAGAGGCAAGTGCGAATTCATACGCCGCACGATCGCGGAGCTTCAGATAGAGCGAGCGGCTTCCAGCCGCTGGAGCGGGCAGCGTGACGCTGGTGATGACATCTCCCGGCTCAAGCACTGTTTCGCGATGGGGAGTCGAACCGGGGAGGAGATAGAAGTCGTGGATAGGAACGCTGCGCTGGCCTTTGGCCCCCTGGATCTGAATTGTGGCCTCAAGCGCAGTGAACGCAACATTCTGGTCGGAAGGGTTGGTGGCGATGCAGTCCTTGCTGGTGCCGAGGATGGCCAGCATACGGTTATGACCGCCGATGGCGGAACACCCCGTTCCCGGTTCGCGCTTGTTACAGGCGTGAGCCGTATCACGGAAGTACACGCAGCGAGTTCGTTGCAGGAGATTCCCTGCGGTAGTAGCCATATTGCGAAGTTGCGGTGATGCGCCGGACAGCAGAGCCTGCGAGAGAACCGCGTAGTCCCGCTGCACAGTGGGGTGATGAGCGACGTCGGAGTTACGCGCAAGCGCGCCGATGACGAGTCCGCCAGATGGAGTGGCTTCGATCCTGCCGAGAGGAAGACCGTTGATGTCGATGACCTCCCTGGGCCGCTCGACGGTAAGCTTCATGAGGTCGATGAGGGTAGTGCCGCCGGCCAGCAATCGGACCTCGGCGCCCTGCTGAGCTGTGGACGACTTGGCCGCTGCCTGAACGGCCCGGTCGAGAGTAGTGGCCTTGCTGAACTTGAATGCATCCATAGCTATCTGCTCCCGCAACTATGATTAAGCTTATCTGCGCGGATTAAGCTTGTCTGCGCACATACTGCACAGCGGCAACGATGTTGGAGTAAGCGCCACAGCGGCAGATGTTGCCGTACATCCCCTGCTGGACGTCTTCATCCGTGGGTCCGACAGGCTCCTTGAGCAGCGCAACGGCTGACATGATCTGCCCCGATGTACAGTAGCCGCACTGATAGCCATCATGCTCGATAAAGGCCGCCTGCATGGGGTGGAGGTGGTCGGGTCGGCCGATGCCTTCGATGGTGATGATCTCGTCTCCAGAGTGCGCCACGGCAAGAGCAAGGCAGGAGTTGATACGGCGACCGTTGACGTGAACGGTGCAGGCTCCACACTGGCCGTGGTCGCAGCCCTTTTTAGTACCGGGCAGGTTGAGATTCTCACGAAGGCAGTCAAGAAGAGTGGTACGAGGATCGATCTGAAGGTGATGATCTTTCCCGTTGACGTGAAGTGTTACGGCCGTGGCACCCTCGATGGAAGCAGCTTCTTCCTGGACCGGGGGCGCCGGAGAGGCGGTGGCAAGAAGCGGGGGTGCCGTGGCGGCGGCAATGCTGGCAGCTCCCAGATGCGAGAGGAAGGATCTTCTGCTGACGCGACCGAGAAGAGGCTGACTTGCCTCGGACACATGACCCGACTGCTCGCCAGATGTTCTTTCGGACTCGGACTCAGGTGGATGTTTTGCCATATGATCCTCTTCTCTAGGTAAAGAAAATAGGTCGATACGTGGCCTGACCAATTGTCTGCATTCCGCAGTCTGGATGCAAGCTTTAGCCTGGTTATTTACAGTTTGCTAAACGAAAAGTGGGGGCAGTGCGGAGTAGTACCTGCGAACCCAATTACGCTAGCAGATTCTGGGCTATGACTATTTTAGAACTGTCTTTGTGAAAAGCCAATATTGAGACCTATAGTTTGGTGGCCTGAGGCAATATGACACCCGTTTATCCTAGCGAGTGGCGTCGCTCTTCTTGCTATCTGGTTGATTAGTCAACGATCATGCCCACCCATAGAATCAATGGGCCCCCAAAGGTTATAAGTAACGCTTCTTAAAGACAGGCAACTGTTTGAAAAGGATTCCTACCGCTTCCTGGTGCATTGAGCTGTATGACCACGTAAAGTCCAGCTCATCCCAATAGCCAAAATGGTGCAACGATCGTTGCATTCAATATCCAGCCCAATGGAAGGACACCACCCTTCCTGATGTTTGCAGGTAAGCGATCAACCGAAGGCTCTCCCTTTAAAATTTGACCTGACCCTATCCTGCCAAACCTACCCTTCTATTGACTGGCCTGCGCCTCAGCCATTGAGCCTTTTGCTGTTGACGTCAGTTGTTGTCCTCTGCCCCTGAGCCTCGCTCCCTTTTCTTCCTGTCAAGCCCCTGCAGCAGAGACTAAGACGCATCTCCGCACGCAAATCAAACAAAAGCAAGAGCTTAGCCTCCGAAAATAGTCTTCCGCAAAGTGGCATATTAGTTTTACTCAATCGGCTATAGTTAATACAGAGTCAGAGAAAGCCCCGGCCAACCACCGGGGCTTTTCTCTTTAAACGAATAAACCTTTTAGAAAGACGACTTTAGCCGTAACCTATTTAGAATGACTAATTTGCAGCGATAGATTCGCCTAAGTCGATGAATTCAGATGACTTGCAGTCAAAGTACCCCCCGGGGGGGGGAGGGGGTCTTAAGGGACGCAGTGATCGTAGTCATAACAGGGTCTAGAACTACTGTCGCGAAGGAGGTAAGCAAGATACGCATAACCGCGCTTCGTATTTGGCTCTCCCCACGTTGGAAGGAACCCGTGTGCTACATCGTTCCAGTTGGGATGAAGTACGATTGCCGCCACAGCAAATACAATCATCAGAAGACCAGACAGTCGTGCAGCTAAGCCGAAGATCTTGCTCGTACAGGCCCCCCTTCCTTCTCTACAAACGTGTAAGCGAAACATGTTGGAAGACTTACGACAGATTTCAAAAAAAATCAAAACAGAGCTGTGGAATGTTGCACAGGCAAACAAAACCCGATTGCACTAGTTTGCTTGTAGTTAGTTCCTCAGTATTCATGTAGACTTCCGTCGTTCTTAGTACCGACCCTCCCGCACGACTTGGAACCTGATAATCGCTCGGTCGACTTTCACACGTCGCGACAACCGCTTTCGGAGGTCCTACCAGATGAAGATCACTTCTATTGTGTTCAGAGCCATCCCTCTCACTCTTATCTTTCTAGTTCCGAACCTCGCCGTGCACTCTCAGTCCAGACTCATTGCAGGTAGCGGCACAACCACTCCGCAGGCAGCGCCTTTAGGGCTAAACGCTGATGGACAACTAGAGATCGATGCGGCGACGCGTAGCGACACTGACGCCGGAAACGATGCAGTCGGGTTCACAACGCTGAATCGTACGATGATAAAGGGACAGCATGGCCATGGCGATCGCGCCGAAGATAAGCGCGAGCGTGAAGAGCACGGTGCAGTCAAGTCCTCATTCGAGGGTCTCAACTTCCATGACCAACGCTTCGCCAATAATGGAAATCAGTTCTCCGTCGAGCCTCCGGACCAGGGACTTTGCGCAGGCAACGGATTCGTTCTCGAGTCTGTAAACGATGTTCTGCGTGTCTTTGATACCAGAGGCAATCCACTAATAGGAGTGGTAGACCTTAACACGTTCTATGGATACCCTGCCGAGGTCGATCGGAGTGCCAAGCCGACGACCTATGGCCCGTCCATCACCGACCCAAGCTGCTACTTCGACCGCGACACACAACGCTGGTTTCATGTAGTGCTGACCCTTGATCGCAAAGTACCCACGAGTCAAGCCTTAAGCGGTCGTAACCATCTTGATTTAGCTGTGAGCAAGACCCCAAATCCATTAGGCCAATGGACGATTTATCGAATTCCCGTGCAGAACGATGGAACCGATGGAACGCCTAACCACGGCTGCATAGTGGACCCGAAAAAGGGCACCACGGGCCCCTGCCTCGGCGATTACCCCCACATTGGCGCAGACAGCAATGGGATTTATCTCACTACAAACGAATTTAGTTTATTTGGGCCAGGCTTCTATGGCGCTCAGATATACGCGATCTCGAAGAACGCGTTGACGACCAAGGTGGCCAACATCCCGATCTTCCAGTACAACACGGGTGATGCGAGTTTCGCATCTGCCACAGGTCTCCCCGGATTTGCCATAATTCCAGCGGTCTCCTCTGGCAGAAGCGAAGAGGAGGGGAACGGAACGGAGTATTTCCTCAGCTCCACGGCCGTCTTCGCCGATAGCGGCGTCGATTCCAAGGTGCAGTTGTGGGCATTGACAGACACTTATAATCTCGCCTCTGGCAAGGCTCCGATTCTGCTCAACAATGCAGTCCCGACTGAAAGCTACGGTATTCCAAGCCTCGCAAGACAGCCCGGAGTAGGTACCGATGGCGTTGGCAAGAAACCAGGCGGTGGAAACGTCGACTGGCCTCAAGGACAATGCCTGAATGATCCAGCGTGCGCCCCGATACTCCTTGGCACAGCAGATCCTTTCAAAGAAGTAATCAGTCCTCTCGATGGCGATGATTCCCGTATGACGCAAGTTTATTTCGCCAAGGGAAGAGTATGGGGCTCGCTCGGGACCGGAGTTTCGTTTGATGGGAAGACGTTCGGTTCGGACGGTATCGCATACTTCATCATCAAGCCGAGAATCACTGATACCTCGCTGAGCGGCCAGATCGTTCATCAGGGCTATGTAGCCACGCCCAAGGCGGACCTCACATATCCGACTTTTGGCGTCACGAGTGAAGGCAAGGCGATTCTCTCCTTTACCTTGACTGGCCCGAACGACTTTCCGAGCCTTGCATACGTGAATCTTAATCAGAAGCATGGAGCTGGGGACATACATATCGCGGCCCATGGAGTCGGCGCACAGGATGGTTTTACAGGCTACAAAGGACAGGTCGGAGATCCAACTCGCCCACGTTGGGGGGACTACGGCGCTACTGCGGTTGTGGACAACCAGATCTTTGCGGCTCAGGAGTACATCGGCCAAAGCTGTAGCCTCGAAGAGTACAGGGCCTCCTCTCCGTTCGGCACCTGCAATGCCACTCGCGGAGCACTGGGCAACTGGGGAACCCGAATCCTGAAACTCTCAACTGAAGAGGATGAGGATTGAAACGGTCCACCCATACGATCGCATGACGACGTTTCTTTAACCCGAGGATTACGAAGAGTACCTCACACGAACCGACAAGCCGCCTGTTCATCTGCCTCGCATCTTCCTGCCTCGAAGATGAACGCGCGGCTTGTCGACAGGACCCTATCAGCAATCAGCAGGCCAGTCTCTTCGATAGCCAATGAGCAAAATACCGAAGCAAAGTGCAGGTCTTCTCATGTACCGCAGAGGCGGCGAGCAGCTTGAGGTCTTTCTGGTACATCCCGGCGGCCCATACTGGTCGAAGAAGAACGAAGGCGCTTGGACGCTGCCTAAGGGAGAGTTTGAGGACGGTGAAGAACCACTTGCAGCTGCTCGACGTGAGTTCTATGAAGAGACTGGATTCTATGCTGATGATCCTTTCCTGGAACTAGGTTCAATACGGCAGAAGAGCGGCAAGGTAGTCCTGGCGTGGGCCTTCGAGGGAGATTGCAACCCGGAGGAACTGAAAAGCAATCTGTGTCAGATCGAATGGCCGCCACGCACAAAGCGTTTTGTAGATATTCCCGAAATCGACCGCGGCGGTTGGTTCTCGATTCCAGAAGCGAAAGAGCGCATCCTGCCCAGTCAGCAACCATTTTTGGAGGCGCTCGTCCGGAATATTGGGTAGGCTGGCATAGCTTCCGCAGGACCCTTGCGACCTTGTTGCAATCCTCCATCGATGAAGACCAACACAGGAACTCATGCGGCACTCGTCGCCGCGAGCATCATCTTGGCTATCTATGCGAACGGACTGACGGCGGACAAGAGGCAAGCACAAGACAGAATTACCTCTCTGTTCCTAGAGCCTGTTATGAACTACGATCACTGCTTCCCTTTAGGACCCCCTCCCCCCCGGGGGGTACTTTGACTCCAAGTCATCTGAATTCAGCGACTTAGCTGAACCTATCGCTGCAAATTCGTCATTCTAAAATGGTTACGGCTAAAGTCGTCTTTCTAAACGGTTTATTGGCTTAAAGAGAAAAGCCCCGGTGGTTGGCCGGGGCTTTCTCTGACTCTGTATTAACTATAGCCGATTGAGTAAAACTAGTATGCCACTTTGCGGAAGATCATTTTCGGAGGCTAAGATCTTGCTTTTGTTTGATTTGCGTACGGAACTGTGTATTAGTTTCTGCTGCGGGGGCTTGACAGGAAAAAACAGGGAGCGAGACTCAGGGGCATAGGACAACCATTGCGTCAACAGCAAAAGGTACAAGGGTTGAGGCGCAGGCCAGTTCGCAAAGTGCATTACAGCCTCTAGAGAAAGTGGGCTAGAAACAACTTGTTCCTTTGTGTTCCCAGAGTACTTCCGTTGTTCTTATATTGAGAAAACTAACTGATTGGAAGTAATGGTCGGCCCTGGTGGACGATTTTCGAACTTTTGAGCTTCCGCTCCCCAACATTCCTGGCGCATGACCTGCTATCGCCAAAAGAGCAAGAGGGGCAACCGAGCTTGCGGTTGTCCCTCTCGCTTGGATCGCTTTCTTATTGAACGGTAACGGTGAGACTGTTGGAATTCCCGGAGCCCGGGTTCTGACTAGCGAGAGGGATAGTTTGTGCGCTGGCGAGATCGGCTCCCGCGATCGCCACCTGCAGATGCGCATTGTCAATAAAGGTGGTGGTTCGCGGAGAGCCGTTCCAAAGCACGACCGCCCCGGGCAGGAAGCCGGTTCCCGTAACGGTGAGGTAAAGATTGCTGCTGCCGACCGCTATCGTGGCTTGATCAGTGCTGCTGAGTGTCGGCGCAGGGTTAGTTGTTGCTTCCGCAGGAACCACGAACGGCCCGCGCAGCAGGAAAATCTGCGGTGTGTTCGAGGTTGTCGTTCTCGGGACCACATAGGCCAGCCCATCCTGCCCAAAGCGGATTCCTGGCAAAGACGAAACTGAGTTCCCGGGAAGTTGTATCTGTTGCTCCTGCGTGAAATGCAGGGTATCAAACCGCTCCAGATAGTAGGCAGCCGTACCGGCGGTGTTGACGCCGATGACGAAGGCCTTGGATTCAGCCTGATAGGGGATGACGCCGCCTCCGGAGAGACTGGTCGATGACGTACCATTCCCTAGAGGGAGAACGGCTACCTGTGAAGGCGGAGTTGTGCTGGGATTGATAATGCCTCCAGACGATCCAAAGACTAGACCGCCGTCCACCGCCAACTTGCCCCCAAAGCCGCCAAAGCCGTTTAGCGTGGTGCCATCGATTAGCGTTACACCGGTCGGATCGACGCTGTATCGATAAAACTCTGCCCCAGAGGTATAGGCGTCGAAGGCATAGAAGTGCGTCGCGTCCGTAAAGACCGGATTATCGCCGCTGTAGGGTCGAGAGATTTTGCTGCGGAAGGCGCCCGTGCTGCCGGAAATATCGTAGATACCGATACCGTTGAACGAGTTGAATTCGACGGCCACGCTCGAATCCGTCCCAGGTACCGCGGCGATACTGGTCGCAGCGACGTTGCCGCTGCTGCCAAACGCAGTGGAGACAATAGGAACTGTAACATCCATGGTTTGATTAAGGAGATTGAACCGACCCAGACTCTTGGCTCCGCTAAGACCGATGAAGAGGTAGTTGCCATCGCTGGTCTCAGAGAGCAGGTTCGGCTCACTGCCTACCTGAATCGGAGGTCCTACGCTCCCAGTAGCCGGGTCTATGGCAACCAGACTGTTGCCTGTGATGGTGGTCGAGGTGCTTGGCAGCGCAGCATAGATCTTTCGCGTGAAAGGATCGAAGCTGATGACGTTTGCAGGGACATTCAGGAGTTGGTAGATATGCAGAGGGAGGCCCGCGGACTGTCCTCCACCCGGCGTGGGGGTAGTGACCGAGACCTGCGCCCAGCCTAGGTTCTGGATCAGCGTGGAATCCACCGTGGCGGTCATCTGGCCCGCACTGATAAAAGTCGTAGTCAGCATTTGCCCGTTCCATAAAATGCTGGAGCCGGAGGTGAAGCCGGTACCGTCGACAGTCAACGTTGTTGTTGAACTGCCTGCTTGAATCAAAGACGGCGAGATCTGTGTGACGTTGGGCGTCGCATTGAATGCGTTACCAGTCACCGTAGTGTTTGCATTGGCTTGATTGTTGGAAGAAACCGGATCGAAGCTGACCGAAGACGCGGACCCCGTCATCGTGAGCGAACCGGCGACCGTTGGAGTTATGGAGATGGTGACGGTAGCCGAACCGCCGTTTGCGATCGCTCCGAAACTGCAGTAAAGAACTCCGCCTCCGCTGCAGGTGCCTTGTGATGAGGTATAGGTTCCACCGATCACTGAGGCAGGCAGCACGGTTGTGAGAGTAACTCCGGCCGCCGAGCTCTGTCCCAGATTTGCTACCTGCACGGTGTAACTGGATGCTGTGCCTGTTGTTGCGGTTGCCGGCGCCTGAATGCTGACCGACAAATCAGCCGGAGAAGTAGTGATGTCCTTCACAATAGGACTTTGCAACACATAGAGCTGTGAAGCAGTGCGGTAGGCCAGGCCGTTTTGACCCCAGCGGATTAGATCGGCAGGGACGTTGTTGTTGTAAGAAGACGGAAGGTTAGCTCCAACGCCTGTGATCGGCATGCTACCAACCGGATTGAAGGTAGTCTCATTGAAGGCGACGATCTGGTTAGCGTTCGTCAGATACGAAAGCGAAGAAGGGACCACCCACGCGCGTCCAAGCGTCGAATCCGAGACAACAGGCCCGACTGCAGCGACTGGTGTGCTGGGGCTACCGCTAGTCGACGCCGTGGAGAACTGACCAAGCTGAGAGCCTGAGCTAGCGCTCAATACGACCCCGGAAGAAAGATAGAGCCGGTTGTTGTCGTACTGGATCGAGTTGCCACCTCCGTTACCTAGAGCCGTCGCGCCCGTCACGCCGGTTGCGTCGATGGTGAGAGCATAAAGATTGGCGCTTGTCGATTGCGAGTTGAGATAGAGAGTTGAGGCAGAGCTCCCAAAAGAAAGGCTGCCTGAATTCTGATTGAAATAGACGCTTAGGCCAGTGCTGGTCTTGGCTCTGGCGACGCCCGAGTCAAAGATCGTCACAATCCCATTACTTCCGTAGACTGCGACAGAGTTGGGCTGCCCAGGAAGTACTGCGAGGCCCTGCGCCGTGTACGGGGGATTGTAGACACCCGGTCCGCCGCCCAGCGAAAACTGGATGCCTGCCGTACCGGTGGTCATATTCACCTGGCGAACCGCGCCTGCGCCATTCAGACCAACGAAGAGCTGAGTCCCGTCGCTGGAGAGAGCCATGCGGGTAGGCTCGCTGCCGACAAAGATAGTCTTCACGATAACGCCTGAGGTAGGGTCGATACCGGCAATCGTGTTGCCGAGACCTTCACCCGCAGAACCTGCAATGGAGGCGTAGATAAGTCCATCCACCGCGTTATAGACGATGTCATTGATCGGCAGCGCGAGGAAAGTAGTAAAAGGTTGTGGGGGCAGTGTCTGGCCCGGCGACTCTGGAGTGGAGACTTGAATGCTGGCCTGCGCGAAGCCTGAAAGGAAGGACGCGGGAATAATAGCGGTCAACTGTTTTGCATTGACATAAGTAGTGGCAAGGGCGGTGTTGTTCCACTTTACGACGGAGTCCGCGAAGAAGCCGTTTCCCGAGACGGTGATCTTGGTATCCGGACTACCCGCCGTTGCATAGTTGGGCGAGATGCTGAAGCTCAGCGTCGGCGTAACGACCGAGACCGTCGCGGCGTTTGACTGGACAACCGGCGTGCCGGGATTACTCACAACGAGCTGAATGGAACCTGCAGCCGCAAAGAAAGTTGATGCCAGGGAGACGGTGATGTTCGTTCCATTTTGGCTGGTGACAGGAACAAAGGTGCCGTTCGCCTGTACTGTTGCGTTCGCCGAAAAGCCGCTTCCGGAGATGCTGATCGAGGTCGGCACGTTGGAAGAGGTGTTGACCGCAACGCTCGACGGGTTGACCGAAAGGATTGTCGGGACAGTTGCCGCAATCACCAGTTCAGTTGGCGTCGTGTTGCTGCCTCCGGGACCTGGATTATTGACCGAGATCTGCCCCGAGCCAAAGCTCTGCAGATCGGCTGCCGTAAGCGAAACCTGGAGTGTTGTTCCGTTGACGAAGGTAGTCGGTCGCGCCGCACCGTTGTACATCACCACGGAATTCGCCTCAAATCCACTTCCGTTGACAGTGATGGTCGCTGGAACGCCTTGGGGAGTGCTACTGGGCGAAACTCCAGTCACCGCCGGTGTAGGGCTCATGATAGAGAACTTGGACGGGTCAGAACTGCCGCCTCCCGGCGACGGATTCGAAAATACAAGGTTCGCCACCTGCCCAGCTGTGAGCGCAGACGCAGGCACCGCCACCTGCAGGCTGGTTGCGCTGACATAGGTCGTCTGCAACGCAGCACCATTCAAGGTCGCAGCCGTGGAGGAGATATATCCGGTCCCTGTAACGGTAAGCGTCTGCGAAGGAGAGCCTGCGAGAACATTGGTGGGCGAGATCGATGTAATCGTCGGAGCTGGATTATTTGCAGGGGCAACAGGAGATACCGGCGCGGTAGGAGAAGAGGGAGAACTGCTGCCACTGCAACCGGCAAGCAGGGAAAGAGTAAGAGTTGATCCAACCAGAAGCAGAACACCGTGGCGCACAAGTCCCCCAAAAAAGACAAAGATCGTTCCGGAGAACGACCAGCGGAGGTAAGGACTTAGGCCACCCGTGCTGCTCTGTTTTATCGGAAGCGTTCCGATAGTATCGGGAAACCGCTGCGCTGCCTAGTCATTTTTAGGACAAATCATCCCTTGAGGCTTGTGGAAGTACTACACTCTCAGTTGCTAATAAATCGACGGGCACTCACCGAGCTTTCCTGCAAGGCGGACGCATCAACAAGAGTCGTTCGTGGGGAAGTTCGAAACGAAAGAATAGGTCCTGCTGTAAGCTGCTCAAAACACAGGGACAAGTAAATGGTCGGGACGACTAGATTCGAACTAGCGACCTCACCCACCCCAAGGGTGCGCTCTACCAGGCTGAGCCACGTCCCGACTGTGTTTGCACATCGTTCAGGCGAACGACGGTGGGGTATGTTGCAGTACTCAGTGTACACGAGTTGTTGGGCTAATTTATCCCTGGTTTAGGTGGTGGGGGCTACGTATTCCTTGGGTAGAGAGCCGCCTTCGCCGAAGAAGAAGTCGTTCATCTGCTCCACGAGGAACTCCTGTGCTTCGCGAGTCCAGGGTTGCAGGCGGTATTCGTTGAGGAGCATCTTCTGGCGCTCTACCCACTCGCCCCATGCCTTTTTGCTGACGTTTTTGTAGATCTTCTGGCCGAAGTCGGAGTCGAAGGGGGGTTCGTCCAGACCTTCCATCTCGGCTTTGTACTTTGTGCAGAACACCATATGCGCCATTTTTCGTCAGCTCCTTTTGGTATTTTACGCGGAAAAAAGTTGGTGTGGCGGAATGCTGTTTTTCGGGGGTTTTCTGTGAAAAGTAGCGCCAGAACGTGGTGATTTTGTGGCCGGAATGCGGTGGAATGCGTGGCTATTGTGGACAGCGGAGCGCATGTTTTCGACAGCGAAAACATGCCACCTTTCTCAGGTTTTTTTTCGCTTGCCCTTGGCCTTCTTATTGCGCTCGCGAGCCTTGGATTTGGTCTTGCCGGCCTTGCCGGAGCGGTTGGGGCTGGTGTGGGGTGTGCCGGGTTCGGCTGCTCGGGCGGCCTTGCCTTTGCGTGGCTTCGTGGCGCCTCCACCCACCTTAGGCGCATAAAGCCGCGTCGAAGATGGGGCTCCCGGTTCTTCCGATGGGAGGAGGGCGAACTGGAGGCGGCGCTGCTGGCGATCGATTCGATCGAGCAGGACGTGGACGCGCTGGCCCATCTTGAAGACCCGGCCGTTGCGGGTGCCTACGATCTGACGGTCGGTGTCGCGGAAGATGTAGCGGTCGTCCTGCAGGGTGGCGATGGGGACCAGGCCCTCGATGAAGAGGTCGTCCAGCTCGACGAAGAAGCCGTACTTGGTGCAGGAGAGGATGATGGCGTGGAAGTCCTCGCCTACGCGGTCCTGCATGAACTTGATCTTCTTCCACTCGATGAGCTCGCGCTCGGCGTCGTCGGCGCGGCGCTCGGACTGGCTGGACTCGGCGGCGATGGCTTCGAGTTCCTCTTCGGGGAGGGGTGGGGGGGTGGAGGGGTCGTCGTCTTGATGACGTGTGGGGTGTTGAGAGAGTGCGGTCGTGCTGCGCACGATGCCCACCTTAGGCGCATGATGCCGCGCCGAAGATGGGGCACCCGGTTCTTTGGCGCTCCGATCGTGTTTACTGCTTTTGGTTGTGGCTTTCTCGCCCCAGGGTTGGGGTTCGGTGCTTAGGATGGCTGCGCCCTGAGGGTCGGCTCCGGACTGGAGGAGGTCGCGCAGGAGGCGGTGGACGATGAGGTCGGGGTAGCGGCGGATGGGTGAGGTGAAGTGGGTGTAGCTGGGGGAGGCGAGGGCGAAGTGGCCTACGTTCTTCTCGCTGTAGCGGGCCTGTTTGAGGGAGCGCAGCATGAGGTAGGAGAGGATGCGCTCCTCGGGCTTGCCTTCAATCTTGGCAGTAAGACGCTGATACATCTGCGGGGTTACGGGGATGGACTCGGCTACTTCGTGAGTCTTGGCCTGTCGGTTGGTTCCTCTGCTGTCGCGGCGGTCGCCCCTGGTCTGGATGCGCTTGACGGGGAGGCTGCTGAAGCCGAGGGAGTAGCCGAACTGGCTGGCGGTCTCTTCGAAGTCGATGATGCGCTTGGGGTCGGGCGTCTCGTGGATCCGGTAGATGCCGGGGATGCCGTGGGCCTCGATCCAGTGGGCGACGCACTCGTTGGCCGAGAGCATGAACTCCTCGATGAGGCGGTGGGACCAACCGCGCTGAGAGCGGACCACGGACTGCATATTGCCGTTGGGATCGAAGAGGATGACGGGCTCCGGGAGGTCGAAGTCGATGGAGCCGCGACGGTGGCGCTTGGCGTTGAGCTTGAGGGCGAGCTGGTACATCTGCTGGATGGCGGGCTCGATCTCCGACCAGTAGGCATCGAGGTATCTGGTGTACTCGGGGCTGATGCCGTCGATGGGCTTGTTATCCAGAATTGCCTGGACGAGGGTATAGGTGAGGCGAGCTTTGGAGCGGATGATTCCCTCGCAGACCTTGTATCCGAGTATCTCGCCGCGTGCGTCGATCTCCATGATGCAGGAGAGGACGAGGCGGTCTTCTTCGGGCCGGAGGCTGCACATGCCCGAGGAGAGATCGGGTGGCAGCATGGGGATGGCGCGGTCGGGGAAGTAGACGGAGGTACCGCGCAGGCGAGCTTCAAGGTCGAGCGCGGTGCCGGGACGGACGTAGTGGCTGACGTCGGCGATGTGGACCTGGAGCTGCCAGTTGCCGTTGGGGAGAGGCTGGACGAGGACGGCGTCGTCGAAGTCGCGGGCGGTCTCGCCGTCGATGGTGACGATGGGGAGACCGCGGAAGTCGCGGCGGGGAGAGACGGGGCCGGGTTGAGGGAGTACGGTCGTGCTCCGCACGATGCCCACCTTAGGCGCATGAAGCCGCGCCGAAGATGGGGCACCCGGTTCTGTGGCTTCCGAATCTTCTGCGGCTGGTTCTGATATTGGCAGGGCGGCGGAGGCGGCGGCCTCGGCGAGGACGTTGGTGGGGAAGACGTGCGGGAGGTGGTGCTTGCGGATGATGATCTCGACATCGACCCCGAAGGCATCGGGTGGACCCAGGACTTCGAGAACACGGCCACGGGCGGGGCGACCCGGCGTGGGGAAGTCGGTGATCTCGACATCGACGGCGAGACCTTCGAGGGGATTGTGGCTATCTTCCCGGTCGAGGTCGCTCCAGCTTCTCTGTTGAAGCTGGGCTTCTTCGCCGAGAACGCGGTGCGGCGTCTCCTTTGGAGTTGCCGGGATCTCCGCTCCCTCGGGGATGAGGATGGGCTGGGTCATGCGCTCGTCGAGCGGCGTGACGTAGTTGCCGTTGATGAGCGGCATGTGTTCCCACGTGCTGCCGCGACGATGCGAGCGGGCGTAGTGGAAGATGCCGACGACAGTGGGGTTGCGGCGGGTGAGGACGCGGGCTACGCGGCCGGAGCGTCGACCATCGCGGCCGGGAGGAGCCTCGTCTACGAGGACCTCGTCGCCCTGCATGGCTCCGTTGAGCTCGTTGGGAGGGATGAAGAGATCGTCGTCGCGGTTGGTGCTGCCATTGGGCCGGACGAAGGCGTAGCCGTCGCGGTGGAGGTCGATACGACCGGCCAGGAGGCGGTCGCGAGTGGCTCGGTGCTCCTGCGGCAGGTCGGCAACGCCATGTGGCGGACGGGCTGTCTTTTCCGGAGCGGCGGCAGGGATGCTCCATTGCTCGCTCTCGGTTTTAACGAGGTCGCCGCGTGAGGTGATGCGGGCTAACTGCTCGAGCAGGAGGCGGCGTTCACGGCCACCGCCCAGGCCGAGCTCGCGGACGAGCTGTTTGTAGCCGGCGCGATGCCCGGCGGAGCGCTCGATGCGGCGGATGAGTTCACGATCGCTTTGCGGATATGGGTGGTCAGACATCTATCAGAAGGATAGCGCGCAATCGTCAGCGTCGCGCGTCGAGGGAGATGGGTTCGGCCTTGAGGATCATGGCTGCCTGCTCAAGTGTGGTGGCGGGAGGAGTGCGGCGGAAGTCGCTCTTCACCTCGTCCTCCTGCTCGCCGATGTTTTTGAAGAGGAGGGCGCGGCCCTGGATGTGCACGTGCGACTCGACGATCTGCCAGACGCGCGGGGAGAGTTCGCGACGCTCGACATTGAAGGTGCCTCCCTGAGCCAGATGACCGAAGATTCCCCAGCCGAACTTGACGTCGTGGATGAGCTTTCCCCTGATGGACTGGATACGGTTCTGCGGTTTGCTGACGACGATCTCGCCAGCCATGGCTGAGAAGACACGGGCCTCCATGGAGGGCGCGTTGAAGTTGGGACTAGGCGTGAAGGCGAGAGCTATGGCATCGGGGGTTTCGCCCTTAATGGTCCACAGGAAGGCATCGGGCAACAGGCGGAGCATGTCCTCGGCGCGCTTGTCATCCTGCTCTCCGTCTTTGCGCTGCTTGGCCTGTTGTGCCGGGTCGTTGATGAAGGCCTGGATACGCGCATCCTCGGCTTTGAGCTGCTCCGGAGTGAGAGGCTGACCGTTCTGCTTCAGCTTCTTCTTGACGGAGCCATGGTCTGTTTCGACGACGTAGTAGAGGAACTCGCCGTCGGGCCTGCGATTGAGGTCGCGGTACTGCCAGCGGGAGTGGTCGTCGCGATCGGCAGCGAGCTCGGTCTGCACCGCAGTGCGCACAAGCTCCTGCGCGTGCGTGTCCTGCTGCGGTTGGGCATGCAGACCGAGCGTTGCGAGGGAGAGAACAAAAGCACAAATAATGAAACCAAATCGCATCCGTACAGGCATCGTCGTTTGACTCCTACTATTTCGGTTTGATGCATTTTGAGGCTAACTCGTTCGCCGGGTCTTTTCTTTGCAGGCAGTTAGGCTAACGATAGCCTGTGAAGTCTAAGAGAACAGCCACTTCTACTGAACCCATTCGATGCGAACGGACTTCTTGCCGAGGCGAAGGATGGGCCCCCCCTGAATGCGGTCGAGGCGTTCGGTTTTGCCGGAGAACTTCTGGCCGTTGATGCTTACGGCGTTCTCGGCGATCTTACGATTGGCTTCACCGGTCGATGGCGCGAGACCGGCGAGGTGCAGGAGCTTCGCCATCTTGATAATGGTTCCGGGCTCTTCTGTAGATGGCGTGGACAGCCCATCTTCGTTAAGCGCTACTTTGACGACGGGAACATCTTCGCTGACGCCGCGCTGCTGGAACTGCTTCGTCCAGTTCTCGGCGGCTGAGTCGGCCTCGGCCTGAGAGTGGAAGTCGCTGGTGATGGCATGGGCGAGGTTCTTCTTGGCCTGCATGGGGTGGAGCGCGCCGCCGTTTACGTCGGCATGCATCTTCGCGATCTCGGACTGACGGAGGTCGGTGAGGAGGGTCCAGTACTTCCACATGAGCTCGTCGGAGATGGACATGAGCTTGCCGTACATCTCAGAGGCAGGCTCGTGGATGCCGATGGCGTTGTTGAGCGACTTCGACATCTTCTGGACGCCGTCCAGGCCCTCCAATATCGGCACCATGAGGATGCTCTGCTGGGGCTGGCCGAAGTGCTTCTGGAGGTCACGACCACGCATGAGGTTGAACTTCTGATCGGTGCCGCCGAGCTCGACGTCACACTGGAGAGCGACGGAGTCGTAGCCCTGGGCGATGGGGTAGATCATCTCGTGCAGGGCGATGGGCTGCTCGTCGTTGAAGCGCTTGTGGAAGTCCTCGCGCTCGAGCATCTGTGAGACGGTGAACTGGGCGAGGAGCTTCACGAGGTCGTAGTAGCTGAGCTTGTCGAGCCACTCGGAGTTGTAGCGGACCTCGGTCTTGTGGGCGTCGAGGATCTTGAAGACCTGCTCCTTGTAGGTCTCGGCGTTGGCGGCGATCTGCTCGGGAGTGAGCGGCTTGCGGGTGACGTTGCGGCCGGTGGGGTCGCCGATGAGGGCTGTTGAGTCGCCGATGAGGAAGATGACGGTGTGGCCGAGCTGCTGGAAGTGGCGCAGCTTGCGGATCAGGACGGTATGGCCGAGGTGGAGATCGGGGGCGGTGGGGTCGAAGCCGGCCTTGATGCGAAGGGGCTTGCCGGACGCGATGGACTGCTGGATGCGCTCTTTGAGTGCTTCGAGAGGGATGATCTCGGCGGCGCCTTTGGTGATGAGGTCGAGCTGGTCTTCAACGGAGGGAAAGGACATATCGTTTTTAAGTATAAAGATGCCTGAGGGATTCCGATGCCGGATAAGAGACGGAGGCCTGAACGGACGACTCCGCATAAGGACAAGATATGCAAGACGTGCGGGAGGACGTTTGCGTGGCAGAAGAGGTGGGAGAAGGACTGGGACATCGTGAAGTATTGCAGCGATGCGTGTCGCGGGTATATGCCGCAGGGGGCGGATGGTGCTCTTGAGGCGGCGATTCTGGAGCTTCTGGCGGAGAGAGGCGCGGGGAAGACGATCTGCCCGTCGGAGGCGGCGAAGTTGGTGGGTGGGCTGGAGGCTCGACGGGACTGGGAGGGCTTGATGGAGCCTGCGCGGGAGGCGGCGCGACGGCTGGTGACGGCGGGGAAGGTCGTCGTGATGCAACATGGGAGGGTGGTCGATGCTTCTACTGCAAAAGGGGCGATTCGTCTGCGATTGCGTTAGAAATATACTGTCGGCATGGATGCCGAGAGGGTGCGTGGGTTTCTGCTGGGATTACCGCATGTTGTCGAGACGATGCAGTGGGGCAACAATCTCGTCTTCTGGGTGGGCGACAAATCCATCGGCGGCAAGATGTTCGCGCTGGTGAACCTGGATGGCGATGGCAAGGCCGTGATCTCATATACTGCCGGTGCGGAGCGGTACGCGGAGCTGCTGGAGATCGAGGGCGTGATTCCGGCGCCTTATATGGCACGAATCTTCTGGGTGGCGGTGGAACGATGGGGAGTCTTTCGTCAGGGCCAGTGGGAGTCTGAGCTGCGGGCGGCGTATGAGATCACCTTGGCGAAGTTACCTCCGCGGACGCGTGCGGTGCTGGCGATGCCCCTGAAGGAGCAGAAAACGCTGCTTCGCGAGCGCAAGGCTCTGCTCGCGAAGCGTGCTGCGGCTAAAGGCTGACGGCCAAGCGGTGTCTACGCTGAAAAGATGTCACCGAAGTGATGACGATAGGCGTAGATCAGAAAGACCTCGAGCGCGGCGACCAAGAGTGCCATGCCAATGCCCTGAGGCAGCAGGGTGATGTGGTAAAGCAGGATGACCACGATGATTGGGCCGAGGATGGTGAGCGCGATCCCGACGTAGCGGCCTATCAAGAGCAGCACACCTGCGATGACGTAGAGAATGCCGATGAAGGTAAACCATCCATGCGAGAACATGATTGTCGCCAGGGCTCCGGCATCGCCCGGCGGCAACTGGTTGGGGAGGAAGTGGAAGAAGATGTTGAGGCCAAAGACGGTGAACATAAGCCCGAGGAGGATACGGGCGATGAGGGTAGCGATCTTCATGAGCAATTCTCCTGAGGGAATGTCTGCTGCATGCTACGGATGAGCCGGAAATACTTGCACCACAATAGTATGTTTGGATAGCGTCAGAGTATGCAGAATATTTTCGATTCGGGCGTTTCCTTGTCACTTGCAGGACGGGTGGCGCTGATTACCGGCGGTTCGCGGGGGATTGGCGCGGCGGCGGTAAGAATGTTTCGCCAGGCAGGGGCAAGGGTAGTCTTCAGCTATCGCTCTGCTGAGGCACAGGCTGAGGCGCTGGTGGCCGAGTGTGGCGGCGAGGATGTCTGCCGCGCGATTCGGCAGGAGCTTGCCACAGCGGAGGATGGACAGGCTCTGGTTGCGGCTGCAGTAGCGGCGTGGGGGCGGCTGGACTGCCTGATCGTCAACCATGGGATATGGCCGCCGCACGATGCTCCAATCGGGTCGATGACGGTGGAGCAGTGGCGTGGAACGCTGGGGATCAATCTGGACAGCGTATTTGGTCTGGTGCAGGTATCGGTGGCCCAGATGCAGGCACAGCCGACGAATGGAGGGGCTCGTGGGCACATTGTGGTGGTGAGTTCTACCGCCGGGCAGCGGGGCGAGGCCTTCCACGCCGACTATGCAGCGAGCAAGGGCGCACTGATCAGCCTGACGAAGAGCCTGTCGAGTGAGCTTGCCGCGCAGGGAATCTACTGCAACTGCGTCGCGCCGGGGTGGGTGGCGACGGAGATGTCGGCCGCTGCCCTGGAGCACCCGGAGACGTCCAAGAAGGTGATGGCGGCGATACCGCTGGGGCGCGCTGCCCAGGTGGAGGAGATCGCGGGACCGATATTATTCTTGTGCACGCCGCTGGCGGGATTTATCTCTGGCGAGATCTTCAACGTAAATGGCGGTGCCGTGCTTGCAGGCTGATGGAGTTTGAAGATGAAGAGAGCTGTTGTTTCTGCAACGATGAGCCTTGTTCTGATTGGCGCGCTGGCCTCGCCCCGTGTGTTCGCGCAGGCCAGCGAGATCCAGAGCGCGGGGACGGCGCGGCCCACTGGGCTGACGCAGGAGCAGCAGGGGCGCAAGCTGCTCGATGAGATGGTCGAGGCACTGGGTGGGCAGGCGTGGCTCGATCGCAAGGACATGCAGGTAAGGGGACGCACCGCGAGCTTCTTTCACGGAGCCCCAAACGGGACCGTCATCGAGTTCTCCGCGTGGCGCCAGTTCCCGGACGCGAGCCATGGGGGTGCGGAGCGCATCGGCTTCATCACGGACAAGAGCATGATCTTCCCAGGCAAGAAGATCGACATCGTCCAGATATGGACTGCCGACAACGGCTACGAGACGACCTACAAGAGCAAGAGCGCTTTGCCTAAGGATCAGGTGGAGGAGTATCTGCGGAGGCAGGCTCACTCGATTGAAGAGGTGGTGCGGGTATGGCTGAAGGCTCCCGGCGTGATGGTCGTCGCGGAGGGCACGGCCATGGTGGAGCGCCGCCTGGCCGACAAGGTGACGGTGCTGAGCGCGAATAACGACGCCGTCACCATTGAGCTGGATTCGAGGACGCACCTGCCGCTGCGCCGTACGTTCGAGTGGCGCAATACGACCTTCAAAGACCACGACGAGGACAGGGAGGAGTACGACGACTACCACACGGTACAGGGCCTGCCCACGGCCTTCACGATGACGCGCTACCACAACGGCGACATGTCGAATCAGCGGTTTCTGAGCAAGGTGGAGTACAACCAGGGTCTGTCGCCCGACCTCTTCAATCCGGACATTCTGCTAAAGAAGAAGTAAGGCCGCAGTTTATACTCAGGTCTGCCATGAGTGAATCACAGCAGAATTCTGAATCCGCGCCTGAATCGCAGGCGAAGCAGACGATGGACATCGTCGAGATCATGTCCATCCTGCCCCATCGCTATCCATTCCTCCTGATCGACCGAGTCGTCGAGATGGAGCGCAAGCAGCGCATCGTCGCCATTAAGAACATCACGATGAACGAGCCCCAATTCCAGGGGCACTTCCCCGACTACCCGATCATGCCTGGGGTGTTGATGGTCGAGGCCATCGCCCAGACCGGCGGCGCTCTGCTGATGACCGAGATCCCCGACCGTGATTCGAAGCTGATGCTCTTTACGGGCGTCGAAAACGCACGCTTTCGCAGGCCTGTAACGCCGGGTGACCAGCTTCGCATCGAGGTGACGGTACTGAACTGGCGTAGCCGCGCTGTGAGGATGCAGGGCAATATCACGGTCGACGGAAAGCTCGTGTGCGACGCGATTGTGATGTGCCAGGTCGTTCCGCGTGTGGCCAAAAAGACTGTCGCACCCTCTGGCAGCGAGGCAATTCCGGAGTGAGCATCCACCCTACAGCGATCGTTGCGGCAGGCGCGCAGATTCCCGAGAGCTGTACGGTGGGGCCCTACTGCACGATTGGCGCGAATGTCGTACTGGGCGAGGACTGTGAGCTTGTCTCGCACGTCGTCCTCGACGGCCACCTGACGATGGGAGACAGGAATCGCGTCTTCCCCTTTGCCTGCCTCGGTGTTGCGCCGCAGGATTTGAAGTATGCAGGCGAACCGACGCGGGCTGAGCTAGGCGACGACAATACGATCCGCGAGTATGTCACGATCTCGCGGGGAACGACTGGCGGCGGTGGGGTAACACGCGTGGGATCGGGCTGTCTGATCATGGCTTATACGCACATCGGCCACGACTCCTCCATCGGCAATGGCTGCATTCTGGCGAACTCGGCCACGCTGGCCGGGCATGTCACGGTGGAAGACTACGCTGTTGTGGGTGCGCTCTGCCCGGTGCATCAGTTCTGCAGGATCGGGCGGTACTCCTACATCGGCGGCGGCACGACCATCACGCAGAACGTTCTTCCCTACTCGCTGACCTCCATCGAGCGCAACAACCATGCCTATGGGTTGAACAAAGTCGGGCTGGAGCGGCGCGGGTTTACTCCGAAGCAGATGAAGGAGTTACGTACTGCCTATAAGCTGCTGCTGGCCTCCAAGATGAATACGTCACAGGCGCTGGAGGCAATACGACAGACCCTCGCCTCCGGGAATGCGGGCGAGCATGTGGCGTACCTGGCGGAGTTCATCGCTGCAAGTGAACGTGGCGTGATCAAGTAGGCGCACTACGTTGTCCTCTTTGCCACGGGGATAGATTATCTTTCTTCTATGAACTTCTCTTTCTTGCGACTCGCCTTCAAACCGCTCCTGACTACGCTTCTCTTCGGCACGCTTGCCCTCCCCGGCTCAGCACAGACCTCCGGTCACGTTCGAGTCGCAATCGTGGGGCTGGTGCATGGCCATGTCCAGGGATTCCTGCATAACCTGCCCTCGCACGCGGAGGTGGAGCTTGTCGGCATAGCAGAGCCCGATGCCGCGCTTCGCCAGAAGTATGCCTCGCAGTTCCACCTGTCCGAGAGCCTCTTCTTCCCGACCGAATCGGCAATGCTGGCTGCGACCCATCCGCAGGCCATCCTCGTCTACACCTCAATCGCAGGACATCGGGCAGCGATCGAACAGGCTGCGCCGCTCCATATCGCCGCGATGGTGGAGAAGCCGCTCGCGACCACCCTGGACGATGCGCTGGCGATCCAACGCCTCTCGCAGCAGTTCAACGTCCCTGTCCTGACCAACTACGAGACCACCTGGTATGCCTCGAACACCGCGGCGAATAACCTGCTTGCCAGCGGCAAGATCGGCGACCTGCGCAAGCTCGTCGTGCACGACGGACATCGCGGTCCCAAGGAGATTGGCGTTGGCCCCGAGTTCCTCAACTGGCTCACGGATCCGAAGCAGAACGGCGCAGGCGCTCTGTTCGACTTTGGTTGCTACGGCGTCGATCTCGCTACGTGGATGATGCACGGTGAGCTGCCGGTCTCGGTGACGGCCGTCACCCAGCAGATCAAGCCTGATGTTTACCCCCATGTGGATGACGAGGGGACCATCGTGCTCGCTTATCCTCACGCGCAGGCGATCATCCAGGGCTCGTGGAACTGGCCCTTCGATCGCAAGGACATGGAGGTCTACGGCGCGAAGGGCTATGTTGATACCGTCAAGCTGAGCCAGCTCCGTGTGCGCCTGTCGGGTGAGGCGGAAGAGCATACGGAGACGGCATCCCCTCTTGCATCACCGCAGGATGGTTCTCTGAACTATCTGGTCGCCGTGCTGGAACATCGCCTGGATCCGAAGGGCGATCTCTCTTCTCTCGACACCAATGTTGCCGTTGTTCGCATTCTGGACGCGGCGCGACAATCCGCTCGTACCGGACATACCGTGAAGCTGACTCCAACTGGAGCGCAGAGCGCAGGTCGCTGAAGGCTTATCTGAAGGGTTATCCATGGATAAACTCGGTCTGATCGCAGGCAACGGGCGCTTCCCTTTTCTATTGCTCGACGCTGCGCGGGCCCATGGCCTGCAGGTTGTCGTCGCAGCGATCAAGGAGGAGACAGACCCTGAGATGGACGCGCGAGCCGCTAAGGATCAAGGCGTGCGCGTCCATTGGCTCTCGCTGGGAGAGCTGTCTCGCCTGATCGAGACGTTCAAGACCGAGGGCGTTGCGCGAGCCGTGATGGCAGGCCAGGTGAAGCATAAGCAGATCTTCTCCAGCATCCGGCCGGACTGGCGACTGGCCAAGCTGCTGCTGAACCTTAGGACTCGCTCGACCGATGTGCTGCTGGGCGCGGTCGCAAAGGTTCTTGGCGATGAGGGGATTGAATTGATCTCGTCGACCGCCTACCTTGAGCCGCTGCTGGCGCGTGCCGGCGTGCTCACGGGCCGTCCTCCAAATGAGGAGGAGCAGAAGGACATCACGTATGGGCGGACGGTCGCACGAGCTATCGCCTCCTATGACCTGGGGCAGACGGTGGTGATCGCGGCGCAGGCGTGCGTCGCCGTCGAGGCCATGGAGGGCACCGACGCTACCATCGAACGCGCGGGCGCGCTCTTTCGCACACTCGATGTCGAAGAGCCTTCCTCGGCGCAGGTGCCTACTCTACGACAAGCTACGACGCTGTCGCGGTCGCTGACCGTAGTGAAGGTTGCCAAACCCAATCAGGACATGCGCTTCGACGTGCCTGTCGTAGGCGTGGCTACGATTGAAGCGATGCGGCGAGCGGGAGCGACCTGTCTTGCGCTCGAGGCGGGACGAACGCTGATGTTCGACCCCGCAGGCATCGTCGCCGCAGCCGATCTGGCCGGTATCACCATCGTTGCCAGCTAGGAAGATTGTCATCACTCTGTAATCGCCTTGTCACCGGGGAGTAAAATTGCGGAGCGCGCTATCAGGCGCGAGTCTTACGCAGCTTACACTCGTCTACAGAGTGAGCTTCAGAAAAGAGGAACGATGATGCGCAAAGGGATTTGGATTGCAGTAGTCATAGGCGTGGTAACAGCCTGTGGCTTTGGCCTGAAGGCGAATGCCGCGGCAGACACAGTGCAGGCGGGTGCGGCGGCTCCCAACTTTACCCTGCCCTCGCAGGAGGACAAACCCGTCAGCCTGAAAGACTACAAGGGCAAATGGGTTGTTCTCTACTTCTACCCCAAGGACCAGACCACAGGCTGCACCATCGAGGCGCACAACTTCCAGCGCGACATGGCGAAGTATGACGCGCTGAATGCCGTCGTCCTGGGCGTCAGCCTCGACACCGTCGAAGGCCACAAGGCATGGTGCGCGAAGGATACCTTCAGCTTCAAGCTGCTGGCCGACCCCGATCACAAGGTTGTCGACGCCTACGGCGTGCCGGTGAAGGCTATGGGACCGGCAAAGTTCGCCAGCCGCCAGACCTTCCTCATCGCGCCGGATGGCAAGGTCGCGAAGGTATGGCCCACCGTCGACGTGAAGGTTCACAGCGACGAGGTGCTGGCTGCGATTGCAGAGCTGAAGAAGTAAACCAATTATCAGTAGACGCAAAAAGGCCCGGGCTCTCGAACTGAGAAGACCGGGCCTTTTTGCTTGCCTTATTTACTGCTTACTTCTTGGTTGCCTTCTTTGCTGCCGACTTCTTAGCAGGAGCCTTCTTTGCCGCTGCCTTCTTTGCAGGAGCCTTCTTCGCTGCTGCCTTCTTCGCTGGGGCCTTCTTTGCCGCTGCCTTCTTTGCAGGGGCCTTCTTTGCTGCTGCTTTCTTAGTTGCCAAGGTAGTACCTCTCGTAATTGGTTTTTTACTGCTTGCAGTGCCCTTGTTGCCGGACGCCTTTTTAAAGGCGTCCTTACCGCCGCGCGGAGCACTGGACTTCTTCGCGGCAGATCTTAATGTCGATTTGGCGGAACTCTTCTTCGCCGGAGCCTTCTTTGCGGCTACCTTCTTCGCAGCCACCTTCTTTGCCGCCACGCCTTTCGAGGCCGTCTTCTTGGCAGGAGTTTTCTTCGCTGCTGCCGCCTTCTTCGCAGGTGCCTTCTTCGCGGGCGTGGATTTCTTTGCAGGCGTCGCCGCCTTCTTCACCGGGGCCGCTGCCTTCTTTTTGGCCGCAGGCTTCGGTTTGCTCACCGGTGCTGGTGCGCTCGTCGAGCTTGCACTCTTTTTGGGACGTCCGGATTCCTTCGTCGCCGGCGTATAGCTCGCCACTGGGGATGGAGGCAACGTAAAGATGGTGGCATCCTCCGCGTGGGGATCGCGAGGAGGGGTACGCGTCTCAGGTTCTTCCTCTCCTTCCTCGTCTGTCTCTTCATCGCTCTCGTCGTCGTCAGAGGTCATCGTGACCTCTTCCTCTTCGTCATCGTCGCCAAAGCGAGAGCGGTGGTCATCGTGGTCTTCGTCATCGCCGAAGTTGTGATCGTCATCTGCGGCAGCTGCGTAGAACTTGATCGTGTCGTTGAACGTCATTTCATATCCCCTGGCTGCTTTTTTACTTCCTGCCACTACATTATTCTTTCGCTACAAGTTCGATGCAACACAATTCAGCTTTGCATCTCGGCACGAGATTCTAGCAACAGGATGCATCCTGTTGCTAGCAATGGCAAGAACTCTTTTTCATGAGGTAGCTCATAGTGCAGCTTTCGACTTCGATTTGGGAGACGCACTCTTGGGCTTCGTGGTCGAACGCTTCTTCGTCGAAGTGGGTTTTACGTTCGATTTCCTCGTGCTCACGCGTGTCGCAGTCGCGGACGACGCTGTCCTCCCACGAGACGCTCGACCGCGTACGCGCGTTCCGGGTGCGAGCTTCACGGGCTCCGCGACGGCAAGCAATCGGCCCGGTTTTACAGTGTTCGATGACAGATGATTCCAGCGCCGCAGCTGCTCCACCGACACGTTGAAGCGGTCCGCGACCGTAACCAGCGTATCGTTGCGACGCACCGTATACCGCTGTGGACGCACGCCTGCAGAGGCGATTGCCACAGGGATGACAAGCTCGTCTCCCGGGTCTACCGTCTCACCGGCAGTGATGCCGTTCGCCTCTGAGATCTGACTCGGGCTCGCATGCAGCGCTGTCGCTATGGTCTCGAGGGACTCTCCCTGGTGCGCGATATGGAAGCGCCAGCTGGTGCGTTTCTCCTCGGGAATATCTTTGAGCCGAGCGGCAAAGACGTCGTGCGTTCCTACGGGGATGTGCAGGTCGAAGGACATGTCGCGCGGCGTCGTCATCCGCAGCAGGCTAGGATTCAGCGCGACGATCTCCTGCAACGAGGCTCCCGTTACGTCGGCCACCAAACGAAGGTCGATCGCATAGTCGACTGTTACCGTGTCGGAGACGACCGCCAGGTCCGGAACCATCTTATCGAGACCATACTGCGCCGGGTTCTTCGACATGATGATTGCTGCGATGATGCCGGGAACATAGTTCTTGGTCTCTCCAGGCAGAACATTGCGGCGATAGAGCTCCCAGAAGTCGGCGTAGCCTGTTCGCATCACAGCGCGCTGCACGTTGCCAGGGCCCCAGTTATACGCAGCCATGGCGAGATACCAATCGCCGAACTGGTTGTACAGCGTCTTCATGTAGCGGGCGTAAGCGAGCGAAGACTTCTGTGGGTCGAAGCGCTCGTCAAACCACCCATTGCGCGCCAGCCCGTAGGCTCCGGTCGGCATGAACTGCCACATGCCTCCCGCACCGGAGTGCGCATTCAGCGCCTGCGGCTGGAAGCCGGACTCGGCCACCGCGAGGTAGATCAGATCCTGCGGCACACCCTGATCGCGAAGGTTCTTCGAGATCATGTCCTTGTATTTTCCGGCGCGCTCGAGCGAACGCAGCAGATGAGCGTGGCCGCCCTGCGAGTTCGAAAAATAACTGATGAAGCCCGCAACGTAGTCGTTGATTACCAGGGGAAAGTCCGATTGCGTGTTCTTCAACTCCGCCGCGAGCTGGGCGTTGAGAGCGGGATTCGAAGGAAAGGTAACCTCATTAGCGGCGTCGAGCGGAGCGGCTTCGATAGCAGGAGAGAATCCATTGCCCTGCTTCAGCGCCGCCATCTCGAGCGAGTTGACCGCATTGAGCAGGTGATCGAACTCATCCGCGAGCTGAGGGTCCGTCTTCAGGTCCATGCCGCTCGTCAGCATAAGGTCGACGGCAGAGTCGAAGTCGACTCGCGCAGCATCGAGATGGCCGGCGCGGTAGTTGTCGACGCCACTGCGGTAGGTCTGCTCCGCCTGGTTGATCACCTGCTGCACCTTGTAGGCCTTGGCAGCGTTGTCTACAGACTTCGTCGTGGTGATCCCCGGTTGCGGCGTCTGTCCGCTATTGGTGTTTGTAGCCTTTGTCAGAGCTGGCGCGGTCGCCTGGGCCGGCAACTTGCCCGGCGCGGCTGCCTGGTTCTCCGGACAGCCCGCGAGCATGACGAGCGGCACACACGCCGCTACAAGCGCAGACCGCCGCACAATATTGAGTAAATTTATCTGCGCCATCTTCCCTGCTCATTGTAAGACGAGCAAGAAGCAAATGCGTTGACTTAGCGGGAATCATTACCCCGTGAGAAGGAAGAGCAGGCTCCAAAGAGGCTCCCGTCTGTATAAAACAGGAGTTGGGTGCCCGGCCTTGAGAGGAATGGTGCACTCCGGATAGGAAGACGTACCCAATCCCAATGGCATGCCGGTATCGACATCGAGGAACGAGCACTCGCCATTGATAAGCAGCGGACGCAGATGTCCAGCGCTGACAACGGTGATCTCACGCGAGCGGGCATCGAGCATGGCGTAGATCATGGTTACAAATTTCCCAATCGGAAGATCGTCCATCAACGTCTGGTTCAACTGCATCAGATCCGTCCAGGTCGGGGATCGAACTTCACCAGCGAGCGCAGAATGGCGCGCGTTGCCGCCATCAACAGCGCCGCCGGCATGCCCTTGCCAGAGACGTCGGCCAGCACGATTCCGCAGGTCGTTCGCGAAAGACTTACCCGCCCCAGTGTTAACATGGATATTGAGGCACTCCGCACCCCAAATGGATCCAAGTCACATCCGCAACTTCGCGATCATCGCGCATATCGACCACGGCAAGTCCACCCTCTCCGACCGGCTCCTCGAGCTGACCGGCTCGCTGACGGCTCGCGAGATGCAGGCTCAGGTGCTGGACGCCATGGACCTCGAGCGCGAGCGCGGCATCACCATCAAGGCTCACACCGTCCGCATGATGTACAAGGCGCAGGATGGCGAGACTTACCAACTGAATCTGATCGACACCCCGGGCCACGTCGACTTCAGCTACGAGGTCTCGCGCTCCCTGGCCTCCTGCGAGGGAGCGCTGCTGGTCGTGGACGCATCGCAGGGCGTAGAGGCCCAGACACTGGCCAATGCCTACCTCGCAATCTCGAACGGCCTCGAGATCATCCCCATCATCAACAAGATCGATCTTCCCAGCGCCGATATCGAGCGCACCAAGGAGATGATCGAGAAGTCCGTAGGCCTCCCTGCCGATGACGCCATCGCCGTCAGCGCCAAAACCGGCCTCAACGTAGCCAACATCCTTGAAGCCGTCGTTACCCTGCTTCCGCCCCCGCAGGGAGACCCCGAAGCCCCGCTACAGGCCCTGATCTTCGATAGCTGGTTCGATCCCTACAAGGGCGTCATCGTCCTCGCCCGCATCATCAATGGCAAACTCAGCAAGGGAATGAAGATCAAGGTCATGTCCAACGGCCGCGTCTTCGACGTGGAGAGCATGGGAGTCATGACGCCGAAGCCGGTCGAGATCGCCGAGCTTACCGCAGGCGAGGTCGGCTTCTTCGTTGCGACGATCAAGAACGTAGCCGACACCAAGGTCGGCGACACCATCACCGAAGTCGCTCGCCCCTGCGCCGAAGCGCTTCCCGGCTTTGAAGACATCAAGAGCATGGTCTTCGCCGGCCTCTACACCGTCGACTCGCACGAGCACGCCATGCTGCGCGACGCGCTCGAAAAACTCCGCCTCAACGACGCCAGCTTCTCCTTCGAGCCCGAGTCCTCCGTCGCGCTCGGCTTCGGCTTCCGCTGCGGCTTCCTCGGCCTGCTCCATCTCGAGATCATTCAGGAGCGCCTGGAGCGCGAGTACGACCTCGACCTCATCACCACCGCACCCGGCGTGCGCTACAAGATCACCATGACCGACGGCAGCGTTCGCGAGGTCGACAATCCCTCTCGCTGGCCCGACTCTACCGAGATCGAGCAGATCGAAGAGCCCGTCATCACCGCCAAGATCCTGACCAACGAAGAGTACGTCGGCGGCATCCTGAAGCTCGTCGAAGAGAAACGCGGACGCCAGCAGAACATGGAGTACGTCTCCGACACCCGCGTCCTCATCACCTACGAACTGCCCCTCAACGAGATCGTGCTCGACTTCTACGACCGCCTCAAGACCGTCTCCCGAGGCTATGCCTCACTCGACTATGCTCTGGCCGGCACCTGGGTCTCCCCCATGGTCAAGATGGACATCCTCATCGGAGGCGACCCCGTCGACGCGCTCTCCATCATCATCCACAAAGACTTCGCTCAGCAGCGTGGCCGCGCCCTGGTCTCCAAGATGCGCGAACTCATCCCGCGCCAGATGTTCGAGGTCGCCATCCAGGCAGCCATCGGCTCGAAGGTCATCGCCCGAGAGACCGTCACTGCCATCCGCAAAAACGTCATCGCCAAATGCTACGGCGGCGACATCAGCCGCAAGCGCAAGCTCCTTGATAAACAGAAGGAGGGCAAGAAGCGCATGAAGAGGATCGGCAAGGTGGATATACCACAGGAGGCCTTTCTGGCGGTACTCAAAGTCGGCGAGGAATAGTCGCTGGCGGGAACAAAATGGCGGGCTAAATGCCCTGCGAGTACACGGATTGTGCGGAAAACGCACACATCTGTAACTTCTCAGTAACGTTGATCTGTGGAAACCCTTGAATCACCTGCATTTGCTGAATTGAGGAAGAGGTTGTGCATGAAAAATGGCTATTCCGCGCGCAAGAGCCTCATCTACAGATAGTTGGAAGACATCGTCGCTATTGGCAGGATAAGGAAAGACAATAATCTAAGACTTTTTCAGACGACTACAAGACCTGCGATCCACAGGTTTTTCCACATACATGGTGTGATTTATTCAGTTCCCGACAGCATAAAGGGAGGCCTCATTTGAGGCCTCCCTTTATCCAATGACAGCGCTATTTCTTGGGGGCTGGAGTTGCTGTGTGCGGTGTTGGTGTTGTAGTCGTCGGACGTGGGCGTGCGGCTGAAGGTGCGGACGGAGGTGGCGCAGCTACTCCCGAGGAGGTGTTGTAGGCAGTCACAACAGCCTGCGTCACGTCGGTGCTGGGAACTGCCCACATCACGTTGCTCTGCTGGCTGCTGACATCCAGAAGCAGTGTGAAGCCGTTCTGCGCGACGTAAGTCTTCAGCGTTACCGAGACCTTCTGGGCGACCTTTGCGTAGGCTTCCTGGAGATCCGCGTTGTAGGCATTGGTGGCATCCTCGGCGTCGCGGTTGAGCTGCTTCTCCTTGGTGTCGATGGTCTTCAGGCGGGTGGCGCGCTCTGCATCCGACAGGGTGGCCGGCGCGCTCTGCATCTGCTTCTTCAGAGAGTCGACCTCCTGGGCGAGCGAATCAATCTGTGCCTTCTTCGGCTCATACTTCTTCTGCACGTCCTGAACGGCCTTCTGGCCCTCGTTGGTGGCGAACACTGCCTGCTCGAAGGCGACCAGGGCGATCTTTGCGGGAATGGCTTGCGGGGCAGCGGCAGGAGCTGCTGCTGCAGATTGGGGGGCGGGGGCGGGAGTTGCAGGTGCCTGAGCTCCGGTGGCCTGAGCCATCGCGGTAACAGACATCAATCCCGCGCCAACTGCGGAGACAAGAACAAGAGTGCGATTCATACGGTGTGTGGTACTCCTTCGGGAATCAAAGTGATCTGGTTCTTAGCGAAAAGCTGCTCTCGCCGACAACTTGAGGTGTGTTTACTGCTTCGGGGCTACAGGCCTGGGAGCAGGAGCTGCGGGCCTGGGAGCAGGTGTTGTCGCGCGTGGACGCGTCGCCGACGGTGCGGAAGGCGGCGGTGCCGCGACTCCGGAGGACGCATTATAGGCATCGATGACAGCTTGAGAGATGTCGGTACCGGGAACCGACCACATCAAGGTCATGCCGCCCTGCTGTCCAGTGTTGTCGAACAACATCGTGTAACCGTTCTTCTCCACGTATTGGACAACGGTTGGCCCAAGCTTCTGAGCAACCTTTCCAAGCGCCTCCTGCATATCGGAGTTGAAGGCATTGGTAGCATCCTCGCCATCGCGCTGGTACTGCTTCTGCTTGGTATCGATGGCGCGCAGGCGCGATGCATGGTCTGTCTCCGAGAGCGTCGAGCCCGAAGCCTGCAACTGCTTCTGCAGCGAGTCGATCTCAGCACCGAGAGCTTCGAGCTGAGTCTTCTTCGGCTCGTACTTCTTCTGCAACTCCTGAAGACTGCGCTGCCCCTCGTTCGTCGAAGCGGCGACCTGTTCGTATTCGATAATGGCGATCTTTGCGGGGATTGCCTGAGGGGCAACTGGAGCGGAGGCGGGCGCAGGAGCAGAGGCTGCTGGTGCCTGAGGACCAGAGGTCTGGGCCATCCCGGCGGCAGTAGTCAATGCCGCAGCAAGGGCGGAGGCAAGAGCAACGTTACGATTCATGCGGTGTGTGGTACTCCTTAAGAGGGTCAATCCAATTAAATCATCCGGCTGTAGGCGCACCAATCGCAACCTTGGAAGCCATGATGCTCTGCATCCGCTCAATTGGCGCATTCTTGCGAAGTGCGACTATTTACCTCGATCGTCCGACCCCAAGAAAGGAATCGGCTGGGAACGAGAGGCTGCTCGAACAAGTTGGATTATAGGACTGCGCCTGAGACGGGTCAAACGAAAGTATGCCTAAAATTCTCCAGAAATCTCCAGAAATATGGAGCACGTTAGACGTTGTCTCCTGTTTTTGGACGATGAACCCCGGAACAAGGATGAAGTTGCACCATAATTGAGGAAAATTGTTTGGCCTGAGGATTGCTCCCTACACTTGCGCCTAGGTCATAAACGAAGCTGCACTCCAATGATGGTGCTGCCGTCGACCACGGGATATTTCCTTAACCGGAATCTTCGGGAGACCAGTGATGGTCATTCGACAAAGGCTACCCCCTTATGGAGTAGCCTTTGTCGTTTGCTCTTATCCCCCAATTTAAAAATTCGCCCGGCGCTCTCAAAATCTTGTCAAGTCCAAAATTATTCAACTACTTGATAACAAACGACATGTACGTTGCCGATTAGTTTTGCCTATCGGTTATAATGAATACAGCATGAGAAAAGTCTCTCGCCTACGGCAGAGACTTTTCTCATTTGGACCATAACCCTTTTAGAAAAGCGATTTTGCCCGTAACCCTATTGTTGGACTATTTTAGCGACACACATTCTCCTATGTTCTTGCTCTTACAAGACTTCCGCGCAAAGTAGGGCAGAGGGGGTACCCCCCTCTGCAAAGAGAAGAGCAACAAGTATTAATAATAAAGAGTTGTTGCAAACTGCCAGCTTTGCGCGTAGTCTAAGATTTACCTCGTGACCCGACTGTGGGTGTCGGTCATTGTGTGTAGCCGTCAATCCAATCATTTGTGTAAGATTGGCGACGGAAGCACAAAGACACAGTGGACCGAGTTTGTTGGGCTCTGTCGCAAAACAGGTAGAGGGTGAAAGGTTCGCCGCTGTCAGGCGTTCCGGGCTGCGCGTAGCTGGTGTTTACCGGCTGGCCGCAGCGGAATAGAGCAACAGAAGACGTCCGTTCGAGTACAACTTGAGACTGTTTCTCCGACGCTGCAAGTTCGGTTTGGTTCGCGCTCCGTGGCTTACATGGAGACGAGAGAGCCTTATGGCGTGGGAGTGAACCGCTAATTGCGATCTAGTGCAATAGGAAGTGGAAGCATGACTTCAGAGCAGAATCTACCCGAGGTGCAGCCGCACCAGGGTTCGACAGCGTCACCCATCCAGCAGGATGGAGATGCACAGTTTACTGGCCAGAACATCCCCCACGGCATGGGGCAGTCCAAGAGCAGCCGCCGTCGCCGCCGCAAGCGGAAGAGCAAGAGCAGCGATGCCCCACAGGGCCCACAGCCTGCTGGCGAGCAGGCGGGAGCACAGGCCGTCGATTCTATCCAGGCCTCCAGCGCGCAACCTCAGGCACATGCATCTCAGCCGCAAGGCGCGCAGGGCTTCCAGGGTGGCGGCCAACAACAGAACAGTGGCGCCAACGCCAAACGCTGGAAGAAGAAGTTTCGCGACCGCGATCGTCAGCGCCCGCAACAGGACAATCCCGGCAACCAAGCCAGTGGCAGCAACGGCGGTGGCTTCCGTGGCAGCGATACCCACCAGCCGGGCAACAGCGTCGGCGGTTTCAAGCGCAAAGGCGGTGGCGGTGGCAAGCAGCAACGCGGCCCTCGCAGCTTTGTTGGCCCCATGGACCACAGCTATCGCGCGGTGAACGGCAACTTTGCCGATACCCCTCCCTCTACCATTGAAGCGCACGGCAACTTCGGCCGCAGCAATGGCCATGCGCGTGGCTATCAGGGCGACTCACAACCTATCGACTACTCGCAGGGACGCACCGTTCCCATCCCCGAGGATGCGCCGACCAAGATCTTCTTCTTCATCGAGGATCTCTTCTTTATCGCGAAGATTCAGGAGACCGCGCGCAAGCTGGGCGTAAAGGTCGGCTTCGTCAAGAACGATAAGGAGGCGATCGCGGCACTGGTCGGTAGCGCAGAGGAGGATCGGCCAGGGCTGATCGTCTTCGACCTCAACAACGCGAATGCCAAGCCCCTGACGCTGATTCCGAAGCTGAAGACAAAGCTCAAGCGGAGCACGTCAATTATTGGTTTCCTCTCGCATCTGCAGGGAGATTTAAAGGCAAAGGCTACGGAAGCCGGCTGCGATACGGTGATGCCGCGCGCGGCTTTCTCGCAGAACCTGCCCAACCTGCTGCGGCGTTACGGCCTTGCCGAAGAGGAAGAGCCCAACTTCAACCAGTAAACTTCGCTGGTCAAGTTGCAGTTTTTGCAAGGCAGACGTGGTATTGCGATGATGAATGGCCCGGGAGAAATACTCTGCCCGGGCCATTCCTTTTGCCAAAAATTGCCGGTGTCTATCCTGGCGGCCAGCTCATCGCCCGTCCACCAAGGAGGTGCAGATGCAGATGCTGAACGGTCTGGCCGCCTTCGTCACCGGTATTGACGACGACACGATAACCCCGGTCCAGCTTATGGGTGCGAGCGAGGTCTGCGGCAGCCATCATCAGATGGCCCAAGAGCGGCTTATGTTTCTCCACTGCCTTTGCCTGTGACGCTACATGCTCTTTGGGGACGATCAATATGTGGGTCGGCGTCTGTGGGTTGATGTCTGGGAAACCGATGCACAGCTCATCCTCATAGACGCGATTGGCTGGGATGGCACCGGCTACAATCTTGCAAAACAAACAGTCAGTGGGCATTTCGTAGCTTTCTTTTTTCTTTATCGTGGAAAATACCTAGGATGCTGCCCTGGAGCCCAGGGGTTGTAGGTCGCGGCGAAGCTGGCGCGGCTACTGACGGAGGGATGGCTGAAGGTCCAGAACTCGACGAAGGGGCTGGGATTGGGATCGGTGAGCGACTGCTCGCCAAGCACCTGGAAGGACTGCTGGGCAGTGGCCTGGGGGTCGGCAACGATGCCGTGAATGACCTCCTGGCCGTAGACGTCGGCGGCGTGCTCGTGCGCTCGGCTGTAGCCATTGATGATCGGTTCGCTGAGGAACGAAAGCACTGAGAGCACCAGAACGAAGACGACGAGGGCCGCCCAGTCGTTCTGCGAGGTAACGCGCCACCGAGCGCCGTAGCGACGGATGAGCCACTGGACGCCGCGGTAGCCGAGATAGAACTCAATGAGCAGGAGCACGCCGAGGAAGACCAGCGTAGCCGGGATGTGGTTGAGCACGTAGTGGCCCATCTCATGGCCGAAGATGAAGGAGATCTCGTCGGGTGTGGCCTTGGCGATGGAGTTGTCCCAGACGACGACGCGTTTGGAGGCTCCATACCCCGTAACATATGCGTTGAGCGAGGTGACCTTCTCGCTGGCCTTCATGAGGAACATGCGATCGGGAGGGATGTCGATACCGCCACGATGGACGACCTGCTCGAGCCGATCGACCAGCGCCGGATTGGACTTCGCCAGAGGCTCAAACTTGTTGAAGAGCGGATCGATGAAGACGGGCGTGACGAAGACGCCAAGCAGAACGGCCAGCATCGCTGGAATCCAGAACCAGAACCACCAGCGGCCAGGGGATCTCCGGATGACCCAGAAGAGCAGCATCACGAAGAGGCCACCGAAGACCAGGCTGAGCCCGAAGCCCTTCGCCTGATCGCCGAACCAGCTACCCCAGTGCTGCACCGACTGGCCGTAGGCGACGGCGGCGTGATGGCCGTACATATCAAGTGGAAGGCTGAGCAGCGTAGTGATCAGGAGGAAGAGAAAGGTGAACAGGAAGCCCTGAACCCAGCGATTTCTGCTGATGTTGACGGCGAGGTTGCGCATCCGCACCGCTATGCCGAGCGCGAGTAGAAGGATGAGTTGCAGGATACCCCAGCCGCTGCTGGCGAAGTCGAGGATGACGCGAATACGCGAGTAGTCGATGGCCTGCTTGAGCTTCTCCGGAGGCAGGGAGTAGGCGGGCCTGGCAGGAGCGGACTGCTGCTGGACCTGAGCATCTGGTGGGGTCGGGGCAGCGCTTTGAGCCGTGAGAGAGGGTGCGGCAAAAGCCGTAGCAAGTATGACGAGCAGAAGTACAAGGGTCCGGCGACGCATAAATGGTCAGCTCCTGAGCGTTGAGCCAGTGTGCACGATTGAGGGCTTGAGTGCAAAATATTCCGCTGAGTACAGGGAACAATCAATGCTCTGAGACGTAGTGATAGAGAACGGGGAGACACCATGACAACGTGGATAGAGGATCTGCGATACACGTTCCGCAGGCTTTCCAAATCGCCCGGCCTTGCGGCAGCGGCGGTCATCTCCATCGGCCTCGGCATCGCCGCCAACGCTACCATCTTCTCGATGGTCAGCCGGTTCGTCCTGCGGCCTGCGCCGGTGGGGGATCCCTCCACGCTGATGAGCGTGCACACCACCCATGACGGCGATCAATGCTGCAACGCCTTCTCCGGCCCCCTCTACACTGACCTGCGCGATCAGGCGAAGTCCTTCTCCGGCATCGCTGCCTATTATGAGCTTTTACCCGCCTCCATCGGCGGCAACGGCGAACCCGAACGCGTGTGGGGACAGGCGGCCACCTCCAATTACTTCGACGTCGCGCAGCTTCCCATGACTCTGGGCCGTGGCTTCGCGAACGAGGAAGAGCGCCTCCCAGTGATCGTCCTGAGTCACCGCCTCTGGCAGCGGCGCTTCGGAGCCGACCCAGCCATCGCCGGAGAGACCATCACACTCTCCGGCCATCCTTTTAGCGTAATTGGCGTGGCTCCCCCCTCTTTCCGTGGTCTTGACCTCGTCCTCGACCCCGAGTTCTGGGTTCCACTCGGCAATCTGGAGCAGTTGGCACCTAACATTCCCAACCGTGACTCACGCGTCTTCCATTGGCTTCAGGTTGCCGGACGTCTAAAGCCCGGAGTCACACACGCGGAGGCTGCAGCCGAACTCGATGTACTGGCTCAGCGGCTCGCCCAGGCTCATCCAGCTACGGACAAGGGCGGAGGATTCCACTTCGAGCAGGCGGGCTCGCTGCCCCCGAGGGACAGATCCGCCATCCTGATGTTCCTCGCCGCTCTCTCGGTAGTGGTGCTGCTGGTGCTCGGCATCGCCTGTGCCAACGTCGCCAATCTGCTGCTGGCACAAGCTGCGGGACGGCAACGGGAGATGGCCGTCCGCATTACCCTGGGTGCCAGACGCGGCCAGTTGTTACGGCAGGTGCTGATGGAGAGCGTGCTGCTCGCGCTCGGCGGCGGAGTGTTCGGCTGCATCCTCTCGCTATGGGCTACGCAAGCCCTCTCGGCGTTCCATCTGCCCGCTCCTGTCCCCCTGGACCTCAGCATCAGCGTCGACGGGAGGGTTATGCTCTATACCTTCGCTCTGAGCGTAGGCACCGGGCTGTTGTTTGGGATAGCCCCGGCGTGGACCGCGTCGCGACCCTTGCTCATCAGCGCACTGAAGGGTGAGGACGCGCTTGCCCGTCCGGGACGCCGCTGGAACCTGCGCAACATTCTCGTCGTCACGCAGATCACCTTATCGCTGGTCCTGCTATGCGCCACGGTGCTGTTCCTGCGCAGCCTGCAAAGCGCTGCCAGTATGGATATCGGCTTCCGTTCCCGCGGGGTTCTGACGATGGCCATCGACCCGCACGTGCATGGCTATACCCCGGAACGGACGCAACAACTCCTCGCCCAGCTGCGCCTGCGGGTCGCTGCAATGCCTGGAGTCACCTCGGTCGCCTCCACAGATAATCTGCCACTATCGATGGGCGGACGCCGTGACGGATTTCACGTGGAGGGCCAGTCAAAGTCAACGGCAGCTGATCCGGGCGTCGATCTCTACATGGTCACGCCCGGTTACTTCGAGACCATGGGGATCGCCCGGATTGCCGGCCGCGACCTCGGCAACGAAGGTCCTACGGCACCGAAGATGGCTATCGTCAACGAGGCCTTCGCGCAAAGGCTGTTCAAGGGGACGAATCCCATTGGCCAACGCGTCTCGGGCGGTGGCGTGACCTATCAGATCGTCGGCATCGTCAAAAACATCAAATCACGCACGCTGGGTGAAGACCTTAGACCGATCCTCTATCGTTCGCTCGATCAGAACATGGCTGGCGATCCCTCCTTCGAGGGTGGTTATTCGCTCCTGGTCCGCTATAGCGGCGATGTTGCGGCCCTGACATCCGCCATACGCCACGAGATCAGCATGCTTGACCCCACGCTGGCCATCTTCAACACCGCGACCATCGAGGAGCATCTCCGCGATGCGCTCTTCCTGCCGCGGCTGGCGGCTACGCTGTTCGGAGTCTTCGGTGTCATCGGCCTGGTGCTGGCCGCTGTCGGGCTCTATGGCGTGATGAGCTACTCGGTCAGCCGGCGGACGCGAGAGATTGGCATACGCATGGCCCTGGGCGCACAGATCGGCGCGGTCCAGCGGCTCGTCGTGCGACAGGGCATGACGCTTACGCTGATCGCCGTAGCGCTTGGCCTGCCTGCGGCGCTGGCGGTGGCAAAGCTCTCGGCCAGCATCCTGTACGGGGTGCGTCCGCACGACGTGGCGACCTTCGCCTCCGTGCCGGTCTTCCTTGCCGTGGTCGCGCTGCTGGCCTGCTGGATTCCTGCGCGCCGAGCAGCCAGGGTGGATCCTCAGATCGCCCTGCGCTGCGAGTAGCTTCTCTGTTTTTGCGATAACGGTGCCTAAACCCATGGCGGGCTCGTCAAAGTCTCAGGCTTCTGAGATGAAGGCGTACCTATGGCGGCGGAGTGGCTGTACTATCCGATACACTCGGCTTCAGTCGAATTTTGCAGCCGAAACGAGTTTTCTTTCCCATGAAGAGACAAAGAACGGTGTTTGCCGGTGCGGTATTGGCCGGTCTTGTGATGGTGGCGATCGTATCGCCTGAACGGAAGGCCCTGGCAGCAGGAGCGAAAGCGGAGAAGAGCCCTGTGCTGGTGGATGCGATGGATGCGGAGCTGCACCGGGCGATGAGCTCGCTGGGGGGCTCCGACGCGCAGCCGAAGCCCTACTTTCTGAGCTATGCAGTGTCGGACAGCGACAGTATCGGCATCTCCGCGCAGTATGGGGCGATTACGACCTCCAACCAGAGCCGTCGTCGCACCGCCGACGTACAGGTACGGCTGGGCGAGCCCGCGCAGGACAACACGCACGGCGACCACCGCAACAGCGCCTTGACGAGCATGCCCCTGCCACTTACCGACGATCGCGCCGCCATCGAGCGGAGCCTGTGGTTCGCCACCAATCGTGGCTACGCAAAGGCGCTGGACAGCTTCCTGAAGGTAAAGACAGAACAGCAGGTGCGCGCCAAGGAAGAGGACGGGTCGGCGGATTTTTCGAACGAGCAGGCGAAGACGGTGCTGCTGCCTGCGGCCCCCACGCTGGTAGTGGACCGGGCTGCGTGGGAGGTCCGGCTGCGCGAGATCTCTGGCCTCTTCAAGCCGTATCCGGACATCTTCTTCAATACGGTCGGACTACAGGCTTCGAACGAGACGGCCTACTTCGTCTCGTCGGAGGGCGCGAAGGTAGCCACCCCGAACCATGTGGCCCGCCTGGTTATCGTGGCTCGGGCGCGGGCCGCTGACGGAATGGACCTGTTCCGCGCGGAGACCTTCGAGGCCGACGAGGTGGGACATCTGCCCGATCAGAAGACCGTGATCGAGAAGACCGTGGCGATGGCGAAGAACCTGGAGGCGCTACGTGAGGCCCCGGTGACCGAGCCGTTCAACGGTCCGGCGATCCTGAGCGGGCGCGCCTCGGCGGTCTTCTTCCACGAGGTGCTGGGACATCGCCTTGAAGGCCAGCGGCAACGCGGAGATGACGAGGGTCAGACCTTCACCAAGCTCCTGGGCAAGCAGATTCTGCCGCCATTCCTGAGTGTTGCGGATGACCCGACATTGAAGGCTTTCGACGGCAGCCCCTTGAGCGGGCACTATAGCTACGACGATGAGGGCCAGGAGGCGCGGCGTGTCGACCTGATCAAGAACGGCGTGCTGGAGACCTTTCTGATGTCGCGGCTGCCCATCGCGAGCTTCGCCAACAGCAACGGACACGGTCGAGCCGAAGTGGGTCATATGCCCACGGGGCGCCAGGGAAACCTGATTGTGACCTCGACCAAGACGGTGAGCGACAAGGAGCTGCGGCAGATGCTGATCGACGAGGCGAAGAAGCAGGGCAAGCCGTACGGGCTCTACTTCGAGGACATCTCCTCGGGCTTCGCAGTGACGACGAGGCGCTCCCCGCAGGCCTTCCAGGTCATTCCGCTGGTGGTCTATCGTGTGTACGTGGACGGAAGGCCGGATGAACTGGTACGCGGCGTAAGCATCGTAGGAACTCCGCAGGCAGCGCTGAACCGCATCCTCGCAACCGACAACAAGCAGGACATCTTCAACGGGATATGCGGAGCGGAGTCCGGAAGCATCCCCGTAAGCGCGATTGCCCCAGCCATGCTGGTGAGCGAGATCGAGACACAGCGACAAGCGCAGGGGACCGCTCGACCGCCTATTCTGCCGCCCCCAGGAGCGGATAGCGTAGATGGAAAGGGGCGCAAATAATGATTATGATCCTTTCACAGTTACGTATTAGACGCATCTCTGCAACTCTCTGCATTGGCGCATTGCTTGGTGTCTTTTCGGTCACATGCAAGGCCATGGCGGAGAGCGACGACCCCCTGCTGAAGGCGATGCAGGCGGAGCTGGAGCGCGAGAAGACGCAGCTGGTGTTGCCGGGTATGGCGCGGCCCTACTTTATTGAATATCAACTGGACGATCTGGACAGCTTCGAGGCGCTCGCGAACTACGGCGCGCTGACCCGCGAGGAGGCGAGCCACCAGCGGGTCGTCCGAGTGACGGTCCGAATCGGCGACTATGCCACCGACAGCAGCACCAGCCGCACAAGCGGGGTGGTTCAGCTCGTCGCCACGGACAACAATCCCGAGGCGGTTCGATACGCCCTGTGGACAGCAACGGATGAGGCCTACAAGAATGCGCTGCGGGCGTACTCCACCAAGCTCGCGACACTGAAGCGTTTCCAGTCCGACCGGGTAGAGAAGGACTTCGCGCCGGTGAAGCCAGTGGTCCATGTGGCTCCGCTGGTAAAGATGAACCTCGATCGCACCGAGTGGCGCCGCCGCATCGTGGAGGCCAGCGGACTGTACGCGAGCGATCCCGAGGTAAAGGGCTTCGCGGATCATGTGCAGTACTCCACCGCAAACATTCGTGCGATAGCCATCAATCGCTACCTCGTGAATACGGAAGGCAGCGTTCTGCGGCAGGGGTATACCGCGTACAACGGTGGGGTAAGCGTCGGGGGGCAGGCAGCGGATGGGATGCGTTTGAGCCGTGATAACGGACCAGTCGCCGCGGACGCCAGGGAACTGGAGAGCTGGCCGGCGTTCCGCAAGCGCACGATCGACGACCTGAAGAGCCTGGAGGCGCTCCGCAATGCCCCACTGGTTCCGGCGGAGGACTACCACGGGCCCGTATTGCTAAGCGGAGACGCTGCGGCAGACGTGATGAACCGGCTGTTTCTGCCGAACGTGGAGGCGGATCGTCCGGATCTGGGAACTACGGCACGAACTACCGGAGCTTACACCTCCAGCTACAAATCGCGCGTCCTGCCTGCGTTTCTGAGTGTGACAGACGATCCGCTGCAGAAGACGTTCGCAGGAAAATCACTGTTGGGTGCGTATGAGGTGGATGATGAGGGCGTGCCGGCACAGGCTGTCGATGTCGTCCTCGGCGGCAGGCTGGAGAACTTCCTCATTGGCCGCGAGCCAATCAAGGACTTTCCTACCTCGAACGGCCACGGCCGAGCTGCGCCAGGGCAGGGTGCCCACGCACGGTCGGGCGTGTTGCTCTTCAAATCGAACAAGCCGGTGTCTGCGGACGAGTTGAACCAACAGCTATTGGCGATGGCGAAGGAGCAGGGCCGTGATGTCTACGCGGTCGAGACGCTGGGGGGCGAACTGCTTCCGCGGTTGCTGTATCGCGTCCATCCGGACGGCACACGCGAGCTGATGCGAGGCGCAACCTTCGATGAGCTCGATACGCGCAGTCTGCGGTCGGATATCCTGGCGGCTGGCGATGATCCCTATGTCGCGAACTCGATGGGTGTCGTGCTCCAAACAACCATTGCGCCGAGCCTGCTGTTTGACGATATTGGCATCAAGCGCGCCACCGAGGAGCAGCAGAAGCTGCCATACTATCCTCCACCTGCGCTGCCCGGAAGATAGGAGCTGAAAGATGATGCATATTGATCCAGGCGTGGTGCGAGCCCTTGCGATTGCGCTGGTCTTCCTGTTGCTCTATGGCAGCCGCCTTACCAAAGGCATGGTGAAAGAGACTCCGGAGGGTCCAGCCTTCCGCATCAAACCGCTGTACGCCTGGTCGCGGGCTGTCGTGTTGCCGGCATATGTCCTGTTCTTCGTCTATCTCCTGGTCTCGCATAAGCAGCCCGTGCCATGGTGGGCCACGCTGCTGTTCGTGGCCGCCATCGTGCTGGGCGTGTTGCAGATGCCGGGGACCATTGTGCTGACGCCAACGGCAATCACGCAGCGTTTCTGGCTGCTGCCATCGAAGACGATTCAGTACAACGAGGTGATGGCATTGCAGGCGATTCAGGGTGGCCGCATGACCCGGGTGCTCGGCGACAACCGCGTGACGATCACGCACACCTCGAACCACTCGGCAGCGGCGGAGTTTCAGAAGGAGATCGAGCGGCGCACGGGGAAGCGGCTCAACTCCTGACTAATCTGTACGGATGATGTAGGGCTCGGCGTCGGGAACGTGGATGCCTCCAGCAATCTCCGTGACATGCGCCTTATCCGGCTGCTGCGGATTGATGCGCACCCAGTGGCCCGTGGGCCCGGCAAACTCGATGACCTTGGCAGTGGAGTAGCGACGCATCAGGTGGTTCTTCAATTGAATGGCATCCTTCTCCTTGGAGAAGGCCCCGATCTGCACGCACCAGCGGCCTCCAGGGGTCGCGTTCGGACGCACGGGAGGCGCGTAGGCCTCCACTCGCACCTTCGCGACGCCCATACGGTAGAGGCCGGTAGCCTTGGCAGCAGCGAGCGAGAGGTCGATAATACGACCGCGAACGAAGGGGCCACGGTCTGTAATGCGGACGATGGCGGACTGGTTCGTCTCCAGATTCGTCACGCGAACTGTCGTTCCCATGGGCAGAGTCAGGTGGGCTGCGGTCATCGCATTCTGATCGTAGACCGTGCCATCAGCTCCCTTGCGGCCAGCATAGGGTGGACCGTACCAACTCGCCAGACCGAGCTCGCTGGAGACAGGTTTGCCATTAATGTTGGGCGGGGGCGTCGGCAGAGAGGGTGATGTACCCGACGATGCCGTTGTGCTGTTCGAGCCGTTGGGAGCTGGCCTGGCGTTTCTGTTGCTATTGCTATGCGCGTTCGAGGTCGCGGCAGGTGGGGGTGGGGGACGATAGGCTCTGGTCGTCTTCTTATGGCAGCCGACGGCAACCAGCGCGAGCGCCAACAGCCCTACGGCAGATATGCGCCGCGCGCGGATCACGGCTTTGATGTTCCTTCGGGTGGAGGTGGAGGCGGGGGCGTTCTTCCGGCACGATCGTCCATCTTTTGGGCGAGCCTGTGCAACTCGGCAGCAGCCGCTCGCAGGGCCTCGGAGCCGTTGCGGCGCACATCAGGCACCACCTCATCATTGATATACGTGATGATGTTGCGAAGATCCTCTTCCACACGGCTTCCAGCGTCATGCAGACGCTGTTCCCACGGACGCTTCGGGCCTTTCTGGTCTTTCTGGTCTTGGCTAGATGGGTTCGACATACGCACACCTCTCCACGTTTGATTATCAAGACGAGGAAAAGGCATGGTCAACGCCCATCTGTGGGTATTTGGCAGACAGTGCTCGTGTGGTAACTGAGAGCTGAGGTAGAGGAAGACGGGCGAAATACAACTTGCCATTGCCTGAATGCGTCCGTTATACATAGGCAACCGCACAAATATCGTCAACATGCGCGCTTGCCGAGGTTCTCGACCCTGTTTTCAGAACACTTGAGACCGAAGTCGATGAGGTGTCCCTTTTGAACAAGGCAAGAACGTTTTTCTCCACGACAGCTTCCCCCTTGACATACACGACATACACTTTTGCAGTAGCGCTGGCGTTAGTCGGAGGCCTCGAGCCATTGGTGCATGCTCAGCCATCAGCCAAACCGGCAGCTATGACCGAGGAGGCCATGCTGTCGCTTCCCGACTCGCCGGGAGCGGTGATTGCAAGTTCGAGCAATCACGTGCCCGACTCCGTCGCGACCGATACCTACACCGATACCTACTTCGACCCAACGCCCAAAACGACCTTGCCAATGGCCCTCCCCAGGATGAAGTTCATCTCTGCGGGACAACCTGCACCGCCACAGACCGTCCGCGACAAGGTTCTTCTGGGTCTGCGGGAGTCTGTGACCCCTTTCTCGATGATTGGATGGGTGACGTCAGCAGGCTACTCACACCTGACCGACGGCCGCCCAAACTACGGAACCAACAGTCAAGCCTTCGCGCAGCGTCTTGGCGCAGCTGCCGCGCTCGGCACCAGTAAGGAGATATTCAGCGACTCCATCATGGCTCCCGTCTTCCACCAGGATCCGCGCTACTACCAGATCGGCCATAGCCGGGGCATTGTCAAACGCGGTCTTTACGCAGCCACCCGCTCCATCATCGGTCGCACGGACAGTGGCCGTACTATCCCGAACTTCGCCCTTTTTGCTGGCACAGCCGGCGCTGTCGTGCTTACCAAAGCCTACTACCCGCCCCGCAATCAAAGTGCCGGAGAGGTCTTTCAGGCCTTTGGTTCATCGCTTGGAGGCTCCGCCCTCGGTTATCTCGTCAGTGAGTTCGGTGGCGAAATCGCCAGTATCCTGCACATTAGCAAGCACGAGTAATCTTTCCCCTGCCAGGGTTGAAACAAAGACAACGGGAGGGGTTGAGCGATGCGTTGGCTTCTCATTACGGCGGTAATGCTATCTCCCATAGCCGCATGGGCCCAGATGCCGATGCAATCGCAGGATGACACTCCCGACGCCCCCACGACGGCCCCTACGTCCACTCCCGACACTCTGCCCGACGCCCCCAGCGAAGTTCTTGTACAGCAGGCTAATGTCGTTGTCGTAGGCGAAGCGTCTCTGAAGGCGAGTGGCAAGGCTGTCGAGCCATGCAACCCGAAGAAAGCTATAAGGCCGATCTTTATAGACCCCGGTAAAGTGCATGAAGTGCAGAGACCTTGCACTGAGTTGGTCTATCCGTACCAGCGTTTCCTCAACGCCAACATCGCCATCCCCTTGAGCTGGCAGCAAAAGGGTTATCTGGCGCTGCACGACGTAACCGATCTCGCCAATCTAGGCACAATCGCCGGTGTCTCCGCCATCACCTTCGGCGCCAGTTCGCACACAGCCTATGGAACAGGTTGGTCAGGCTACGGCAAGATCGTCGGTGTCAGCCTGCTGCAGGATGCGACCGGCAGTTTCTTCGGTACCTTCCTGATCCCATCTATCGCGGATCAGGACCCACGTTACTACCGGATGCCCAACGCTCCCGTCCACAAACGGATCCTGTATTCCGTCTCGCGCACCTTCATCTCGCGACACGATGACGGCAGCCCCATGCCCAACTATGGCACGCTACTGACCTATCCGATCAACTCTGAGCTCAGCAATCTCTACGTGCCAGGCATTGAGACCGACGGCGCCTCCACCGCCCAGCGGATACTCATCGGTCTGGCCATCGACCCGGCGAATAATCTGATCAACGAGTTCCTTCCCGACGTGGCAAAACATGTGCATGTACGGATCATCTTTGTGCAACAGATCCTGAACAACATAGCTTCCAACCAAGGCTCGTCTTTTTAGCCCCAAAAAAGAATGTCCCATCTGGCGCACCTGATCGCCATTCAATGCAGGATTTCGCCATTCGATACCGGATGCTTCAATGTGGGGTTCTGTCTGCGTACTGTTAATGGTGAATCGAAGCTATTACTCTCGCATCTTGTTACTGTACTGAGTGATAGCGGGTATCAGGGTGCACACTTACGCGAGCACCCGGGCCTGAATAAGCTGATTAAGTCTATTCACGCATCACACAGATCATCGATCGAGACGGATATCTCAGGAGACAGAAACGCATATGCCAAAGGCAAAGTTAGTAGAAAAGGCTCTCACCTACGGAGCGAAGGCCGGTTGGGTCGTATTCAACAAGCTGAATTCAATCAGCCCCAACGCCAGCTTTACCCCCAAGTGGAGCGATAAGCCCCTCCTTAAGAGTTACCAGAAGGAGAAGCCGCCCCTCGGCTGGCCACGCACCACCGACTCCCTTTGCCCCAAGTGCATCCCTGAGATCCGCCAGCAGATCGTCGACGGCAAGCTGCCGCACGAGATCCTTCTCAACGAGAAGGTCGGCGAGATCAAGGCTCAGATCATCGAGCGCGACGGCCAGATCCTGATGGTCAAGGACTGCCCCATCCACGGCCACTTCGAAGACCTGATGTCAATCGACACTGCCTTCTTCAAGCACCTCGAAGAGGTCTTCCCCGGCCGCGACATCCGCGCCCACAACGACGAAAAGCTCCACAACCACGGCACCTCCACCGTTACCCACGGCCGCGGCTCGGTTCTCACCATCGACCTCACCAACCGTTGCAACATGATGTGCGACCCCTGCTTCATGGACGCCAATCAGGTCGGCTTCGTCCACGAGCTTACGTGGGACGAGATCAAGACCATGCTCGACAACGCCGTGACCATCAAGCCCAAGCGCCAGATGTCCGTGCAGTTCTCGGGTGGCGAGCCCACGCTCAGCCCCTACTTCCTCGACGCCGTCGCCTACGCCCGCAAGGTCGGTTACACCTCGGTTCAGGCCGCGACTAACGGCATCGAGTTCGCCAAATCCAAGGAGTTCTCGAAGGCCGCTGCTGAAGCCGGTCTCCGCTACGCCTATCTGCAATTCGACGGTATCGGCAATGCCGCCAACTCGCACCGCAAGGTCGGCAACGCATTCGACGTGAAGCTCCAGGCCATCCACAACCTGCACGAGGCCGGCGTGGACATCGTCCCCGTAACGACCATCGTCAACGGCATCAACAACGAGCAGGTTGGCCGCATCATCGAGTTCGCGCTCGACAACCCGAAGAAGATCAACTTCCTCTCCTTCCAGCCGGTCAGCTTTACGGGTCGCGATGAAGACATCTCCGACGAGCGTCGCCAGGCACAGCGTTACACCCTGTCGCACCTCGCGCACGATGTGAAGAACCAGACCGGCCTCGGCGAGCCGACCCGTGACTGGTTCCCCATCTCCTTCATGTCCACCTTCTCCGACTGGGCCGACCTCGTGCACGGACCGGACCGCGACTGGGGCCAACTCTCCTGCGGCTGCCATCCGAACTGCGGTATCTCGATGGCCCTGATGATCGACAAGGAGACCAAGGAAGCCGTTCCCGTCACCGCCTTCATCAATGCGGACCGCCTCGCCAAGGACGTCGCCCGCATCAACGACGCGGCCCGCGGCAAGTGGCTCTCGATCATCGGCGTATCCCTCGCGCTGCTCCGCAACTACAAGCCCGAGGCTGCACCAACCCACTTCAAGATCAAGGACCTGCTGCAGAAGTTCGACAAGAGCTTCGGTGCAACCGGCAAGAGCTACGGCAAGGTCACAGCGGACCGCACCATGGAAGATATCGCAAAGCGTCGCGGCGACCGCTGGAACTTCCTCTTCATCGCCGGCATGTGGTTCCAGGATCTCTTCAACTACGACTTCCGCCGCACCGAGCAGTGCATCATCCCCTACGCCACACAGGAGGGTGAGATCAGCTTCTGCGCCTATAACACGGGCGTGGGCTGGCGCAACATCATCGAGAAGATGCACATGACCTCTACCCTCACCAAGTGGTACGAGGAGCATGGCCGTCACGAGATCTTCGCCGGTGGCAAGAAGGTCGGCCTCGAGAAGGAGTCCAGCTACGATCTCGTTCTCAACAACGAGCACGTCAACGCCGCTGCAAACGACACCTTCGACAAGTCCGGCATCGCCAAGAACTCCCGCGAAGAGAAGATCCGCGCACGCGATGCGAAGATCAAGCAGGACGCCGAGAACGCCAAGATGGCCAAGCTCTACCGCAAGGAAGTGCTCGGCGAGCAGGAGCAGCCCGGCTTCATCTCCATCGGTGAGATCAAGGCAGCCCCCGCGCCCGCCAAGGTCCAGACGGAAGAGACCGTAGCCGGCGACTAATCGCCCTCAACCAGTATCAAAGAAAGGCCGCCAGCAATGGCGGCCTTTCTTTTCGGCTCAATTCGAACCGGCCATTCGCTTCCATTCATGATTACTCTTCGGCTGCTTGCGATCGGCCTTCTCTATCCGCCTCTTAGCCTCTCGAGCCCGGCACTTCATAGCCTTCGTTCCCTCCTGCAGCGCCTTCGCAATCATCTCCTCCGCGATCTCGCGCAGCGAAACCTCTCCCGTCGCCAGCAAGCCGATCCCCTCCACAGCAGAGCAGCGCGCGACATTGCTCTCATCCTCCATCAGCAGCTCCATCAGCCGCCCCGCCCGCAGCCTCTGTTCCCGCGTATGCGCAGTCCTCGCAACCACCAGCCCCAGATGCCACCGCGTCCGCGACTCCTCCAACGGAACCTCGGCTAGCAGTCCGGCGAGCTCATCGGCATAGCGCTCCAGCGGAGCCGCATCCCGCTCCGTAATCCTTCGAGCGACGTCGCCAGCCCTCTTGCGGGTCTCCGCATCGTCACCGAACAACGTCTCCACCAGAGCCCTCACAGCACGCCGGTCAGCCTCGACCTCTCGTGCCACATAACGGGCACGCTCCAGCCCCCACCCTCCCTCTCTGAGCGAATGCGCTATCCCTTCTGGCTTCGGCACCGTGCTAATCCTTAACGGCGATCCCCTGCAGCTCAAACCGAGCCCCAAACAGCAGCGGCCCCGAACCGATAAACGCTCGCGGCGGCAACTGCCCGGTGAAGTAGGTCCGATAGACTGCATTGAAGCGCTCCCACAACGAGACGTCGCTGGCGAAAATCTGCAGCGACACCAGCTGATCCAGTCGCATACCGGCCATCGCAAGAATCCGCTGCACCTCCTGGATCACGGCATGCGCCTCTTCTTCCACACTGTCCGGAACTTTGTCCGTCCCAGAAATCAAACCGAGGCGGCCGGAGATATACAGGGTCTTGCCATCCACCAGAACCGCATCCGCAAACGGACGGCTGGGATCGCTGGAAAAATATTCGCGGCTCATACACGCTCCAAAAAAAGTAGGAATTGGAAGATCGACTTCAATGACAGCAGTCTACAGGAGCGAAGCCGCACCACAGGAACACGCTACATCGTCTCCGGCGACGCGAAAAAGCCCCGGCATCCCGGAGCCCTCTACTTCCATTCGTCAGAAAAACCTACTCGCCGGCGACGCTACCCTGAGACCGCGCGCGTCCCACTCTTGCACCCCGCACTCTTGCAGTTTGCGAGTGCGCATGCGCCCGTCCAAACGACCACTCGCGCACCGGCCCCACGTCCACATGCACAAACTCGTTCACCGGATAGTACCCGACTCCGCCACTGTGCAGCGCTAACGCCGCGTCTCGGAGCTTCGCCGTGCGTACACCGGGCACGCGGATGTCGATCGCCTTAGCCAGCATATGCTGACTGTGCTCCGCTACCCCCGTCGAAGCCGAGCCTCTCCGCAGAAGACTGTTACTCCAGGGCGTGCGATAGCCGCAGACGATATCGATCACGCCATTCGGTCGTCCCAGCCGCGTCATCAGCGAGTGCAGCAGATCGAACTCCTTCGGGTCATAGCTGCTCTCTGACTGTGTCCGGTGGTCGCGCAGGAAGTAGTTCAGTTTGTCCAGCGCTGCCGGAAGATAGGTGTCACCCACGCGATACACCACGTCGATATCCTCGCCCGTATGCAGATGGTGCAATCGCAGATGGTACTGCTGCGCGTCCGGCAACGCCGAAGAGGCCACTTCACTCGCCTGGGAGACTCCGCTCAGCCCAAACCACACTGCCGCCACCGCGACCGCTACACCAACACGACTTCTACGCAATAGCTGCATCCACCGCACCCCAGGGTCATCAATACAAAACAATAAATCGAAATTCGCAAATGAAGTTTACCTTTCGTCATTTGCTACCATCATTTTACCGAACCTTCCCTTGGGTCAGCACCTCTGGAATGTAACTTTTGTGTCATCGTGACTTACCCATTCAAAATGGGACGTCCCCTGACACTCGTTTAGAGCTGTGGCAACCTTATAGACATGAAGCTCGACCCAATTCAGCTCCGAGTCCTCGGTTCACTCATAGAAAAAGAGATTGCTACACCGGAGAACTATCCCCTCTCCCTCAACTCGCTGGTCAACGCATGCAACCAGCGCTCCAGCCGAGATCCCGTGCTCGAGCTCACCGAGGACGAAGTCCGTCAGGCGCTGCACTCCCTCGAAGAACTTGGCCTCACCACACCCAACCGCGACAGCCGCGTTCCCAAGTACGAGCACCGCATCCGAACCGTGCTCAACCTCCGCCGCGACGAGACGGCAGTGCTATGCCTCCTGATGCTTCGCGGCCCCCAGACTCCCGGCGAGCTCCGCAGCCGTGCCGACCGCCTCTTCACCTTCGACGACCTCGCCGCCGTCCAGTCCACGCTGGAGCGACTTGCCGCACGCGATGCCGCAAGCGATCCCACGGATGCAGGCCCGTTAACTACCCTGCTTCCACGACAACCAGGCGCTCGGGAGGCCCGTTACGCTCATCTTCTCGGTGACGTCCCAGACCTGTCGCCAACGCACCAACCAGCCTCCTCCAGCGACTCCGGTACGCAGGGGGCTGCCCCTTCGGCTGCCGCACGCCTCGCCCAGATGGAAGCCGAGATTGCCTCTCTCTCCGAAGCACTGCAGGCCCTGCGGGCACGCGTCGATCTGCTGGAGTCCGGTGCCTGAGAATATGCTTTTATAACAGTCTCTTCTCTGGACTATGATCAAACTCTCAAACCGTCAGGCTCAACTCATGTCCAATTCGACGACCATCAACGCGGACCCGTCCCCACAGCGGCAAGGCTATGGTCGGCGATGGACTGATCGGCCGCTCAATCCCCTGGCAAACCTTCTTGCCCGGATCCCCGACGGAATCATCTCCTTCGATCGCGAATGGCGCATCACGTTCGCCAATCCTGAGGCTTGCAAGATCTGCCGCATCAGTCCAGCCGACTTCAACAAAAAGACCCACTGGGAGCTCTTCCCCACTACCGTCGGTTCGCCCCTCGAGCGCGATTTCCGCGCTGCCATGGAGGAAGGCATTCCCTCCCGCTTCGAGTACTACTACAGCCCTCACGACATCTGGACCGACATCCATGTCTTTCCAACCGAAGATGGAGTCACCGGCTACTTCCGCGATATCACCGACCGCAAAGGAGCCGAGTATCTTCGCGACTCCGCCTCCCGGCAGCTCCTCCAGGTTCTCGAAGCTACCACCGACGCAGTCGTCAGCATCAACCGCGATCGAAACTTCACCTTCCTGAACCGTCGTGCCAAAGAGTTGCTCGCCGTCAAAGGCGATCTCCTCGGAAAGAACATCTGGGAGGAGTTTCCCGCCGCCATCAACCAGGGGGCCTATGTCTATCACTTCAACCGAGCCATAGACGAGGGCATCGCCAGCGAGTTCGAGGAATACTACCCCGACCCACTCAACCTCTGGCTCTCCTTCCAGCTCCGTCCTTCCGACGACGGCATCGTCGCCTTCTTTCGCGACATCACCGCCCGCCACCACTCCGATCTCTCTCTCAAAGAGCAGCAGAATCTTCTTGCCGTCGTCCAGCAGACCGCGCATGTCGCCACGTGGGATATCGACATCGCTACTGGCCGAATCATCTTTGGCCCCGGCTCCTATCCCGTCTTCGGCCACCCGCTTGCCGATCTTCCAGATCTCCATACGGCCGCGAAGATTCTCCCGCCAGACTACGTCTCCATCCTGTCCGATCTCATCCAGAAGACCATCGCAACCGGCGAGATGATCGTATTGGACTTCCCGGTCCTTGCCGCGAACGGTGAAACCCTCTGGGTCGAGAGCCGCGGGCAGGCACTTCAGGTGGGCGGCCAACCTACGCGCCTTCGCGGCTTGAGCATCGACATCACGGACCGCAAGCGCAACGAAGACGCACTTATCACCAGCGAGGCCCGCTACCGCATCCTGGCCGACCTCAATCCCCAGGCCATCTGGATGGGTGCCCCCAATGGCAACATCACCTACGCCAATCAGGGACTGCTCGACTATCTCGGCTTCACCATCGACGACCTCAGCCGCGATGGCTGGTTCAATGCCTTCCATCCCCACGATCGCAAGCGCGTCATCGAAACCTGGGCTCGCTCCGTTGCGACCGGCGTCGACTTCGATCTCGAAGCCCGGCTGGTCCGAGCCCGCGATGGCCGCGCTCGCTGGTGGTGGGTTCGAGCCCAGCCCGTCCGCGACGACACCGGCGCCATCCTCCACTGGCTCGGCGTCAACATCGACATCGACGACCGCAAGACCTTCGCCGAAACCCTCCAACAGCGGCAGGAGGAGACCGAGCGACAGCGAGCCGAGCTCGAAACCATCTACGAGACTGCACCCGTGGGCCTCGCACTCTTCGAGCCGGTCGAGTTTCGCTACCTGCGCGTCAACGGACGTCAGGCCGAGATCATCGGCCTCCCCAAGGATAAGATCCTTGGCCGCCGCATCACCGACATAGCCCCACTCAAGGGTCTGGAGGAGCTATTCCAGCAGGTCGCTACCGGCCATTCCATCCGGAATCACGTCCTCGAAGGAGAACTTCCCTCCCACCCCGGAGAACTCCGCACCTGGAACGTCAGCTGCTCGCCTGTCAGCAACATCGCTGGAAAGGTCGAGGCGATAGCCGCCGTCATCCTCGAGATAACCAACCAGAAGAAGGCCGAAGCCGCCCTCATCCAGAGCGAGAAGCTCGCCGCCGTGGGCCGCCTCGCCAGCTCCATCTCACACGAGATCAACAACCCTCTCGAGTCCATCACCAACCTCCTCTATCTCGTCGCCGTATCCGACAATCTGCCACCGAACCTCGCCGATTACATCCAGACTGCACAGAGTGAGCTCTCCCGCGTCTGCCAGATCGCCACCCAGACCCTCCGCTTCCACCGTCAGGCTGTGCGCGCCACCTACGTCACCGCCGCCGAGCTGGTCAACGCTGTCCTCAACCTGTACCAGGGCCGCCTCGCCAACTCCAGCATCCACGTCGAGGCCACCTACGAGACCACCACCCCCATCCTCTGCTTCGAGAATGACATCCGACAGGTCCTCAACAACCTCATCGCCAACGCCATCGATGCCATGCGCAAAGGCGGCCGTCTCATCATTCGAGCCCACGACGGCATCGACCACGCTACCGACCGCACAGGCGTCCGCATCACCATCGCCGACACCGGCCACGGCATGTCGCCCGCTGTACGCGCCCGCCTCTTCGAGCCCTTCTACACCACCAAAGAGCTCAACGGCACCGGCCTCGGCCTATGGATCTCATCCGGCATCATCAATCACCATCAGGGACGCCTCACCCTCCGCAGCACGGTGCACCGTATCCACCACGGCACCGTCTTCACCATCTTCCTGCCCTACGCGGAGCAGCCAGAGGCCTGACGCAGGGCACGAGCACCCCCCCCGATCTCGGAATAAAGTAAATAGATTCAGCGTGGCTTTAACCGCGGCGGATGTTTCCGCCACATCGGGCATTTAAGCGCCTCACAATGCTAGGCTCGAAGTGATGAAGATATTGGTCATAGGTGGTGGTGGGCGCGAGCACGCCTTGGTCTGGGCGATTCGCAAATCTGAAGAGGTAACCGAGGTCGTCTGCGCCCCAGGCAACGGAGGCATCGCCCAAATCGCCCGTTGCACTCCCGTCGACGTCAACGACCTGGCAGCCATGGTAGCCGTTGTCGAAGCTGAGAAACCCGCGCTGACCGTAGTCGGCCCCGAGGTTCCCCTCGCCCTCGGCCTCGTAGACGCCCTCGAAGAGCGCAAGATGCGCGTCTTCGGCCCCACCCAGGCCGCCGCCCGGCTCGAAACCAGCAAAGCCTTCGCCAAAGAGTTCATGCAGCGCAATGACATCCCCACCGCTGCCTATGCCGTCTGCACCACTCTCGATGAGGTCCGCGAGCAGCTCGTCCGCTTTTCGGTCCCCGTAGTCGTCAAGGCCGACGGCCTCGCCGCAGGCAAGGGCGTCGTCATCTGCGAGACCCGCCTCCAGGCCGAGGCAGCAGCCGCCCAGATGTTCTCCGGAGCCCTGCTCGGCACCCAGGAGACCGAGGTCGTCCTCGAAGAGTTCCTCGACGGCGAAGAGCTCTCCTTCTTCGCCCTCTGCGACGGCAGGCACGCCGTCCCCATCGCCGCCGCCCAGGACCACAAGCGTGTAGGCGAAGGCGACACCGGCCCCAATACCGGAGGCATGGGAGCCTACTCCACCGACGGACTCCTCACCCCGGCGATGCGCCAGTGGCTCACCAAAAACGTCGCTCAGAAGGTTGTCGACGGTATGAAGTCCGACGGCCATGCCTTCAAAGGCATCCTCTTCTGCGGCATCATGATGACTGCGCGAGGCCCCATGGTGCTCGAGTTCAACACGCGTTTCGGCGATCCCGAGACACAGGCCATCCTGATGCGTATGGAGACCGACGTCCTCGATCTCTTCAACGCCTCCATCGATGAAAACGCCGCCCAGCTCAGCGTGAAGATGCGCACCGGGGCCAGCGTCTGCATCATCGCAGCCAGCGGAGGCTACCCCGGCAGATACGCCTCGGGCAAGCCCATCCACGGCCTCGACGAACAGCCCTCTGAAGACGTCGTCGTCTTCCACTCCGGCACAGCCATCAAGGACGGCCAGCTCGTCACCGCCGGAGGCCGCGTCCTGGCCATCACCGCAGTCGACTCCGACCTGCGCGAAGCATTGGACAAAGCCTATGCCGAGATAGCAAAGATATCCTTCGAGGGGATGCAGTATCGCCGCGACATCGGCCACCGCGCCCTGCGACAGGAGCAGCTATGAGCCAACTAACTCTCACCGCCGAAGACGTACTCGCCTGGCATGAGCAGAACACAGCCAATTGGCGCCACCTGCTCAACGAACACCCAGAGGCCCTTGCGCTCCCCTGCGACATCGCCGGAGCAAAAACCCTCGGCGAACTCCTCCAGCACATCGTCGCCGTCGAGCTCCGCTACGCCGAACGCCTCGCCGGCCTTCCCCCCACCGACTACACCACCATTCCCTTCGACTCCGTAGCCTCCATCTACGCCACCCACGACCGCTCGGCAACGCTCTTTCGCGATCTGCTAACCATCACTGAAACCGACTGGAGCGAGCGCATCGAGTTCGTCACACGCTCTAAGGGCCCCGCCCGTGCCTCTCGCAAGGCCATCTTCTTCCACGCCCTGCTCCACGGAGAACGCCACTACGCACAACTAGCCACCCTTCTCCGTCAACACGGAATCAAGCCAGGGTGGCCAATGGACTACCTCTTCATGGATATGGAAAGGGCCTAGCGCCGCTACCAGTTCTTCGTCCAGATCTCGACGACTGGATAGCGATTGCTGACCGGCTGCTGATAGTTCGACCGCTGAATGCACCAGGGCACCCATGAGTCGGACCTGCACCTCAATCATCTAATCTCTATAGATAAATTGAGGTGACGTTCATGTTGACGATACGACCCGCAGCAGAGCGCGGCCACGCGAACCATGGCTGGCTCGACTCCAACTTCAGCTTCTCCTTCGCCGATTACTACGACCCCGATCACATGGGCTTCCGCTCCCTCCGCGTCATCAACGAGGACTACGTCGCGCCCGCCATGGGCTTCGGCAAACACCCCCATCGCGACATGGAGATCCTCACCTATGTCCTCGAGGGAGCGGTGAAGCACGAGGACACCACCGGAGCCAGCGAAACCCTTGTCCCCGGCGAGCTGCAGCACATGTCCGCCGGCACCGGCGTCCGCCACAGCGAGATGAATCCCTCCGACACCGAGACCCTTCACCTCCTCCAGATCTGGCTCATGCCGAACCAACTCGGCATCCCGCCAAAGTACGAGCAGAAGAAGTTCTCCGTGCAGGAGCAGCCCAACCAGCTCCATCTCCTCGCCTCCACCGACGGTCGTGACAGCTCCTTCAAGCTCTTCAGCGATGCCGAGCTGCTCGCCTCGAAGCTGGAGCCCAAAGGCTCCGTGACTCACACGTTCAAGGCCGCACACGGCTGGCTGCAGGTGGCGCGCGGTTCCGTCTCAGTAGCCGGCGGAGTCTTGAAGGCCGGTGACGGCCTCCAGATCAGTGACGAGGCCACCCTCACAATCACCAGCGACTCCGGAGCGGAGTTCCTCCTCTTCGACCTGGCCTGATCAATCTGCTGCGTGTCGGGTGCAACGACTGCAGTTCTTGCAGAAGGTGTGGTTCATCCGATGCGCAGCGATCATCAGCACACTCCCAGCCAGCGTTATCAGCACCTCATATCGAGGCGAGGAGAGACGCTCGCCATAGAAGGCCCCGAAAAAGATCAGAGCCAGCCCCATCGCCATCAACACCACGATGCGCCGTCGCCCATGCGTTCGAAAGCCATTGATCAAGGCAACGCCTCCCAAAGCGGCAACGCCAATCGCCATGAAGCGGTGCGTCTTCCCCTCGCCGGGCAGTACCTGCGCAAAGACCACAGACACCGAGAGCAGTATCGGCGTGACGACACAGTGGACGAGGCAGAGCGCAGAGGCCCAGATACCGAGCTTATCGGCAGAGAAGGAAAAAGTACGCGGTGTTGCATCCATGGATTCAGGCACGAGGACTCTCAAAGCAGTATCCACAGACATGAAGAGGCTCATGCTCAAATACGCTAACGATATTCTATTATCATTTACTCAGATTGTCACCCGAGGACGAACTCCTCAGGCGACTGTCTCCGCAGGCAGTATCTCCGACACATCCACCCACTGCGTCGGATAGTCTCCCGTATAACAGGCCGTACAGAAGGAGCCCGGGGAGAGTCCATTAGCAGGCTCGCCGGTAGTACACGAGTGGGTGAGGCCTGGCAGTGAGAGATAAGCAAGAGAGTCCGCCTCGATGTACTCGCAGATCTCGGAGACCGATTTATTTGCCGCGATAAGGTCCTTCTTGCTCGGCGTATCCACCCCATAAAAACAAGGAGAGATCGTCGGCGGACAACTGATCCGCAGATGGACCTCCTTCGCTCCGGCAGCCCGCACCATGCGCACGATCTTCCGCGACGTCGTTCCACGGATGATCGAGTCATCGATCAGGATCACGCGCTTTCCTTCGAGCAAGCTCCGCACCGGATTCAGCTTCATCCGCACGCCGAAGTCGCGCACCCGCTGCTCCGGTTGAATGAACGTCCTCCCCACATAGTGGTTACGGATCAACCCAAGGTTGAACGGGATCCCCGACTCCGCCGCATATCCGATCGCAGCGGTCACACCGGAGTCAGGCACCGGTACAACCAGATCCGCAGGTACGCCGGATTCGCGCGCAAGCTGTCGTCCCATCTGCTCCCGCGACTGCTGCACCCAACGCCCATAGATCTTCGAGTCGGGCCGCGCAAAGTAAACATGCTCGAAGACACAGCTAGCCTGCTGCGTCGTCGTATCGAAGTAGCGGCTGGTCACGCCATCCTCCGACACCATCACCAGCTCCCCCGGCTTCACATCGCGCTCGTACTTCGCGTGGAGCAGGTCGAACGCGCACGTCTCCGAAGCAAACACAAACGTATCCGGAGCCCCATCGACGCCAGTAATCCGTCCCATCGAAAGCGGTCTGAACCCATGCGGATCGCGAGCTGCGAAGATGCGGTTCCGCGTCATCATCACAATCGAAAACGCCCCCTCCACCTGAGCCAGCGAGTCCGCGATGCAGTCCACCAGTGTCGACCGCTTCGAGTGCGCGATCAGCTGAATAATGATCTCGGAGTCACTCGTTGTCTGGAACAACGCACCATCGCGTTCCAGGCGCTCCTTCGCCGTACCCAGGTTCACGAGATTGCCATTGTGGGCGATCGCAATCAGCCCCTTCGTACTATCTACCGAGATAGGCTGCGCATTCAGCAGCGCCGAGTCGCCCGTCGTCGAGTAGCGCGTATGCCCAATCGCCATGTACCCCGGCAGCTTGGCCAGTACATCGTCGGTAAAGATCTCCGACACCAGGCCCATCCCCTTGATGTCATTCACCTCCTGCCCATCCGCAGACGCGATACCAGCCGACTCCTGCCCGCGATGTTGCAGCGAATAAAGCCCCCAATATGTAAGCCGCGCCGCATCGGGATGGTTATAGATCGCCATCACGCCGCACTCTTCACGCAGCTTGTCGAACGGAGTTGCGTCGTCCTCTTCCATCTCTTCTACCGGGTTGTTCGGGAGAGCCAGCAGCTTATCCATCATGCCGTCACCACCTCGTGCGCAAGCTGCGCTTCCATCGCCCCTGCCCACGCCGCCTTCAACGCCTGCACCGGTTCATCGACAATCGTCTTCTCGTTGATCACAATCTCGTAGTTACCCTTGGTCACATCGCCCAATCGGAACAGCCACACGTCAGCATGTTCGCGAAGCACCACCTGAATCTCTTCCAGCTTCGTAGGATCGGCGGTCGCGATAACCGACGATCCGATCTCGCTGAACAACCGTTCCTTGAGCAGGAATGGCTCGTCAGAGTCGAGTCGCATCGATACCGTCATGCCCAACTCCCGTGGGAAGCACGCCTTCGCAAACGCCACCGCACAGCCACCGTCGGAGAGATCGCTCGCCGAGGTCAGCAGGCCCTTCTCGGCAAGGGCAGCAAGCGCCTTGTGCAGCGCGGCCTCTTCCTTCAGATCCAGTATCGGAGGCGTACCCCATAGCTCGCCCATCACACTCTTTGCATAGTCCGTTGCGCCGAAGTCGCGCTTCGCCTGCCGCCCGCCACCCTGAAATGCGGAGAGGAACAGAACAGCATCACCAGCCCTCTGAAACGCAGCCGGCACACTCTTCGTCACATCCTCGATGATCCCAACGATCCCGAGCACAGGCGTCGGATAGATCCCCTCACCCTTGGTCTCGTTATAAAGCGAGACATTCCCACCCGTGACCGGAGTTCCCAATGCAATGCAAGCCTCAGCGATCCCATCAATCGCGCGCGAAAGCTGCGCCATAATCTCCGGCTTCTCCGGATTCCCGAAGTTCAAACAGTTCGTAGCCGCCACCGGCGTAGCACCCGTGCATGCGACCTTTCGCGCGGCCTCAGCGACAGCATGCATCGCCCCAAGCTTGGGATCGAGATAGCACCAGCGCCCATTCCCCGCCAGAGCCATCGCGAGGCCACGATCACCCTTCGCGGCATTATCCTTCCGTGCTCCGTCGAAAGATTGCGAACTATCAGGCAGGACCACCGGATTCGCCGCGCCTTCATTCCCTGTCGAAAGCGTCGCCTCGCCCTCGGGCGTAGAGGCAGCGATGGTCTTTGCCACCTTGCCTGTCACGCTATGCTCAAACGCCAGGGGGTCCAGGCCCTGAACCGCCTTCCCTGTTCCCTTGATCCGCATCACGCCAGCTTCGCCACCCGGTCCCTGCACGGTGTTGGTCTGCACCATCGAGTCGTACTGCTCAAACACCCAACGCTTATCGCAGATATTCGCACTCGCGAGCAGTGTTTTAAGATCAGCGGTATAGTCCCGCGGCTCCTTCAGCTTTGCCAGCACATCAGCCGGAGGATCGAGCGGCACCGGAGCCTTCCACACGCCGACTGGCCGGTGGTACAGCGGAGCATCGTCCGTCAAACTCTTGTTGGGAATATTCGCGACCAGCTCGCCATGCTGCGTAATCCGCATATTCGGTTCAGCCGTCACCGTGCCGACGATGGAGGCATCCAGCCCCCACTTCTCGAAGACGTCGAGCACCTCCTGCGCACGCGGCTTATCCGCAACCAGCAACATCCGCTCCTGCGACTCCGACAACATGATCTCGTAACTCGACATCCCCGTCTCGCGCTGTGGAACCAGATCGAGCTCCACCGTCAGTCCAAGGTCGCCCCTCGCGCCCATCTCGCACGTCGAGCAGGTCAACCCAGCCGCTCCCATATCCTGAATCCCGAGCACCGCGCCGGTAGCCATTGCCTCAAGGCAAGCTTCCAGCAGCAGCTTCTCCATGAATGGATCGCCCATCTGCACATTGGGCCGCTTCTGCTCCGAGCCCTCCGTGAACTCCTCCGACGCCATCGTGGCCCCGTGAATCCCATCCCGGCCCGTCTTCGCGCCGACGTAGATCACCGGATTCCCCACACCGGTAGCTTTGGCATAAAAGATCTCGTCCCTCTTCACCAACCCCAGCGCAAACGCATTCAGCAGCGGATTGCCCGAATAACAAGTCTCGAACCGCGTCTCTCCACCGAGATTCGGAACGCCAAAGCAGTTCCCATAGCCTGCCACGCCATGCACGATACCCGTTGCAATCTGGTGATTCCTGCGCCGCAGCGCCTCATCCGGCTCCGCCTCATCCAGCGGCCCGAACCGCAGCGAATCCATCACTGCCAACGGACGCGCATTCATCGTGAAGATATCCCGCAGAATCCCGCCAACGCCCGTAGCCGCGCCCTGATAAGGCTCAATATACGAGGGGTGATTATGCGACTCGATCTTGAAAGCACAGGCCCACCCATCGCCCACGTCGATGATCCCGGCGTTCTCTCCCGGCCCCTGCACCACGCTGCCCGGTCCCGTGCTGCGGGCACCCTTCGTCGGCAACCGCTTCAAATGAACCCGCGACGACTTGTACGAGCAGTGCTCCGACCACATCACGGAAAAGATCCCCAGCTCGGTCAGGCTGGGCGTACGTCCAAGCGCTGCTTCGATGCGCGTGTACTCATCCGGAGTGATACTGTGCTGCTTGAGCAGCTCCGGCGTAATGGTGGCTGGGGAGGGGGTACCGCTGGCTTGCTGAACTTGCTGATTTGGCATGGCTCGCTATTAAGATTGTCGCACGGCGACAATCGATTCAGCCTCCAATCCCCAGCGCCACGCCTAAACTCCCGTACTGCCAAATCCCGCAGCGCCTCGCGGAGCCTCTTCCAACTCCGTAACCTCTTCAAACTGCGCCTCGATCCGCTCGACAATCCGAAGCTGCGCAATTCGATCCCCCACCTTCACCTCAACGGCTACCGGGCTCAGGTTCGTCACCACCACCTTGATCTCCCCGCGATACCCCGGGTCGATCACCCCAGCCAGCGTCGTCACACCCCGCACCGCCAACCCAGACCGATCCTCCACCAGCGCACCATGCGTCGAGGGAAACTCCAGCGCAATCCCCGTCGCAACCGCCAGCGTCGCCCCAGCCTCGATCACCACGCCCTCAGACGCATAAAGATCGGCCGCCAGATCCCCAAACGGCCCCGTATGCGCATAACGCGGCAGCCGAGCCTCCGTCCGAAGCCTCAAAACCTTGATCCGTGGAGAACCCGGAGAGCCCTTCGCCAAACCATCCGCCATCACCTCAGCCACTGCAACACCAGCCATCCGAAATACCCTCCAGAGATAATCTCAAGACAATCTCACTCCATTCTCACCCATACACTCCCCCGCGAAGCCAGGCTGCCTCTCTCCAACACGATAAAATCGCATCGTGCCCAAGCCTGCCGCTCCTCAAGCATCAAGAAAGCTCCGCCGCCGCCTCAAAAGCGCAGTGCTACAGCCCGAAGCCATCTATCGTCTCTACCTCAAGCTGAAGTACGGCGCAGGCAGACTCACCGCAACCCCACCCTCGCACCTGCCCAACGCAACCCTGCAAACCCGCGCCGAGTGGCAGCAGGCATACGAGCAGGCCAAGCAGCACCACATCCCCCTCCATCGCGGCTCCGAAAAAAACTGGGACCACGTAGCCGCCGTCTTCGCCATCCTCAGCCACACCACAACGTCAGCCCGCATCCTCGACGCCGGCTCGGAGTTCTACAGCAACGTCCTCCCCGCCCTCTTCGTCTACGGCTACCGCGACCTCTACGGCATCAATCTCTCCTTCACCGCACCCTCACGCCGCGGCCCCATCCAGTACCTCCCCGGCGACATCACCCGCACCGAGTTCCCCGACGCCTACTTCGACGCCGTCACCTGTCTCAGCGTCATCGAGCACGGCGTCCCCCTCGCCTCCTACCTCCGCGAGATGCACCGCGTTCTCAAACCCGGCGGCCTGCTCATCACCTCCACCGACTACTACCCCACCCCCATCGAGACCCACGGCCAGACCGCCCACGGCTCACCGATCAAGGTCTTCACCAAACCCGAGATCCAGCAGCTCCTGAAGCTCGCAATAGAGATCGGATTCGAACTAACCGGCGACCTCGACCTCGAATGCACCGACCGCCCCATTCGCTGGGACCAGTTCAACCTCGAGTACACCTTCGTCATCTTCACCCTGAAAAAGAAGCCCTGGGCAAGCCAGACCTAACCGATATTCTGCCGGTTAGGCTGATTCGCCTTCGTAACACCACCCACAATCTGGTTCCACGTAACCACCCACGGCACCACGAGCGAAAAGACCAGCCGAGCGACCAACACGCCAAACGAAGCCTTGCGAATACTCCGCCAGTCCAGCCGAAAGGCAAAGTAAGTCTCCAGAGCAAAAATAAGGATGAATGGAATAGCGCTGAACGGCAGAGCCAGCAGCGCAACCACCTCCACCACACATCGCATCAGGTTGCGCATCAGGCGAGCCGGCCTCACCCCCAGCACGCCATCCGTAATCGCATAGCTGGCAAGCTGCCGCACCGCCGATCCAAACGTATGCCGAGGCCGATAGATAGCCTTCGCCCTCTCCGCAAACGCCGGAGCGACGATCCTCCGAACCTTCTGATCGAAGACCGTATCCTCTCCAAGAAACACTGTCTCCGGAAACCCACCCACCCTCTCCCAAAGCTCCTTGCGAAAGGCCATCGACCGCGCCGTACACGACTTCGTCGGCTCATCCTCACTCAGCTTCACCCCAAAGAACGGAGCCGAGGCAACATCCCACACCGTCGCATCCGCAACGTCGATGCACGATCCCCCCACCGCATACTCCGCCTTACCCTCCAGAATCGGAGCCGTCAGCCGCGTCAACCACTCCGGCCCATAGACACATCCGGCATCGACGCAGGCAATCACATCCGACGTAGCCGCGGTAATCCCCACATTCCGCCCCCGCGCAATCGGCCCGGGCGAGTGCTTCAGGCTGCAGCTCTCATCACGAATCGGAATCAAAGCCGGATACCTCGTCTTCGCTGCAACCAGCCACTCCCAGGTCCCATCCGTGGACCCGCCATCCACAATGATCACCTCAGCCGCGGCAAGCGTCTGCCCCATCAGGCTCGAGACAAGCTCGCCGATATCCTCAGCCTCATTGAGAACCGTTGCTACGACGCTCACACCCAACATGTCCGCCAAACCCCAGGTTAGGCCGTGCCATAACCTCACAACCAACCTGTTCAGACTACCGCCCACTCCCACCGCAAGCCAAACCCAGCCCAAGATCAAGCCCCAAGATCAAGCCCCAAGACCAAGCCGTCGCGGAGGCCTGCCGGACCCACAGGGTTCCCAGCAGAGCTCCACTCCCGCAAAGACGTCTCCGCCCATTCAAACTCGCCTCGATGAGAGTCATCCGCCTGCTCAAGTGGCTCTCCTGGCGGCCACAGCTTCGAGCCTTACCCAGAAATTCTTACCCCGAAACCAATTCATCTCTCCCCCCTTCTCACTCATTTCAAATCATTTACCAGTTGACACAAAAATGAGGCAAAGAGGGACAGTCCTGCATTGCGACGATCCTCCCCGATACAGTTCTGTTGCACCATGAGCCTCTTCCGCCTCACCGCGCTGCTGCCTGCCGCTCTCCTCATCGCAGTCCTCCCGTCGGCGCCTGCCCAGACGGCAACCCAGACCCTCCCCAACGGAATCGAAGTCACCTCCGGCAGTACCATCCTCCGCATCACGGCCCTCCGCGACGACGTCCTCCGCGTCCGCGCCTCCCACGACAGCCCTCTCCCCGAGGACGCCTCCTGGGCCGTCCTCCCCGAAGCCCGCACCTCCACCGTCCGCATCACCCCCGACCCCGACGGCCTCGGCTTCCAAACCGCCACCCTCCGCGTAAAGCTCTCCTCCGACCTCCGCCTCACCGTAACCGACCTCGCCGGAAAGATCCTCCAGCAGGACGCCCGCCCCATCGCATGGAACGGCCACAGCTTCAACATCTACAAGCAAAAGGCCATCGACACCCACTTCTTCGGCCTCGGCGACAAGCCCGGCCCCCTCGACCGCACCGGCCAATCCTTCGTCATGTGGAACACCGACTCCTTCGGCTTCCAGGAGTCCACCGACCCCATCTACAAGAGCATCCCCTTCTTCATCGACTACCGCGCCGCCCGCGCCCTCGGCGTCTTCTTCGACAATACCTTCCGCACCCACTTCGACTTCGGCAAAGAGCTCCCCAACCAATACTCCTTCGGCTCACCCGACGGCCCCGTCGACTACTACCTCCTCTACGGCCCCGATCCCAAACACGTCGTCGAGGCCTACGCCTGGCTCACCGGCCCCACGCCTCTCCCGCCCCTCTGGTCTCTCGGCTTCCAACAGTCCCGTTACAGCTATGTTCCCGAGTCGAAGGTTCGTGAGATCGCCAACCGCCTCCGCGCCGACCACATCCCCGCCGACGCCCTCTACCTCGACATCGACTACCAGAAAGACAATCGCCCCTTCACCGTCGACACCGACAAGTTCCCCCACTTCTCCCAGATGCTCCACGACCTCGCCCAGCAGCACTTCCACGTCGTAGCCATCACCGACCTCCACATCGCAAAGCTCCCCAACGCCGGCTACGCCCCCTACGACACCGGCACCGCAGGAGACCACTTCGTCAAGAACCCCGACGGCACCACCTACGTCGGAGCCGTCTGGCCCGGCCCCTCCGTCTTCCCCGACTTCACCCGGGACGCAAGCCGCCAATGGTGGGGAACCCTCTACAAGGACTTCCTCCACGACGGAGTCGCCGGCTTCTGGAACGACATGAACGAGCCCGCCGTCTTCAACGTCCCCTCGAAGACCATGCCTGACTCCATCCAGCACCGCATCGAAGGCACCGGCTTCAAGACCCGCACCGCCAACCACCTCGAGATCCACAACGTCTACGGCATGGAGAACTCCCGCGCCACCTACGACGGCCTCCTCGCCCTCGCGCCCAACCAGCGACCCTTCGTCCTCACCCGCGCCAGCTACGCCGGTGGCCAGCGCTACGCCGCCACCTGGACCGGGGACAACAGCGCCACCTGGAACCATCTCCGCATGACCACCCCCCAACTCCTCAACCTCGGTCTCAGCGGCTTCGCGATGAGCGGAGCTGACGTCGGAGGCTTCGCCGGCTCCCCCCCACCCGACCTCCTTACCAAGTGGCTCGAAGTCGCCGCCTTCCAGCCCATCGACCGCGACCACGCCGCCAAGGGAACCCGCGACCACGAACCCTGGGTCGACGGCCCCGAGCATCTGGCCATCCGCCGCCGCTACATCGAGCAGCGCTATCGCCTCATGCCCTACCTCTACACCGTCACCGAGGAGACCTCCCGCACCGGCCTCCCCATCATGCGGCCCCTCTTCCTCGAGTTCCCCCACGCCACCACCGACGGCCACCCCATCGACCTCGACGCCAACAGCAGCGAGTTTCTCTTCGGCCCCGACCTCCTCATCGCTCCCAACCCCTCGCCCGAAGAGGTCGCCCCCTACGAGGTCCACCTTCCACCCGGCATCTGGTACGACTACTGGACCAGCGAGCGCCTCGACCGCCGCGAGCAGACAGCCTCCCGCGACCTGGAGCAGCGCGACGCCAAACAACCCAACAAACCCATCATGGTCACACCCAGGCTCGCCGACCTCCCCGTCTATGTCCGCGAGGGCACCATCCTCCCCATCTCCCCCCTCACCCAAAGCACAGACGAGACCCCTGTTGGCCCCTTGACCCTCCGCGTCTACGCCGGAGACAACTGCCACGGCGATCTCTACCAGGACGACGGCAAGACCTTCGCCTTCCGCACCGGCCAGTACCTACGCCAGCACTATACCTGCGCGGTCAATCCCGATGGAACCCTGACCATTTACATAGAGAAGCAGGAAGGCACCTTCAAACCCTGGTGGCAGCAGCTCCGCATAGAAGCCCTGGGCTGGACCCCAACCACCAAAGAACTGACATCCGCCTCCATCAAGTCCAAGCTCGAACAATCCAACAAATCCTGGACCGCCACCATCCCCACCCCAACCTCCGCCACCGACCTAACCCTGAAATAACTCCATAGTCTTTCCATCTTCAAACCACCACAAAAGATCGGGTGCCCCATCCTTCGCAGCCTCATCGCGAAGGGTGGGAGAGTAAACTCTCAACACCGCATGCCAACCGGGCCCGGCTGCCACCCTTCTACATCTTCCTAACCACAAACACTCGGAGCACTCCTCTCCCCCGTCACAAAAAGCCCGGGTGCCCCATCCTTCGCAGCCTCACCGCGAAGGGTGGGAGAGTAAATCTTGCCCGGCCAGCTCTTGTCGTTTCCTCTCGTCCCCCTCACCCAAAACCTTGTCAAGCCCTCAAACCACCTAACTCCATACAAACAAACAAAATAGACGTGGCATACTAGTTTCCCCAATCAGCTATACTTAAAGCAGACTTAAAAAAGAAGCCCCGGGGACAAACCCGGGGCTTCCTCCATTAACCCATAACCCTTTTAGAAAGACGACTTTGGCCGTAAGCCCTTTATATGGACGACTTTAGCAACACCAACATACGCCATCTCATTGTAAATAAGATACTTACGGACAAAGTAGGGGGGAGGGGGGTACCCCCCTACTTAGCCGTAGCCTCCACCAGCTTCCGCAGCGAAGGCAGGAAGGTGAACCGCACCATCCCAGCCGGTTTCGCCGCCTCATCAAGCACCTGCAACTGCTGTTCGCTCCAACCATTCGGCGGCCTCTTATCCGCCTTCAGATAACCCAGCGCCTCCGATCCAACCTTGGCAAGCTGATCAAGCTGCTTCACCCGGACGGCCGCACCCGGCATCCGCGGAGACTGGCTCGCCAACTCGGTCAGAGCCGGAACAGCCTCCTCCCACGACCGGAACCTCGCCACCAGGGCAAGTCGGCCGGCCTCTGCCAGGTCACTACCGCCAACCACAGCATCCACCTGCTCGCGAATCTCAAATCGCGAAGGAGGATCGGGCACCACGGCATCGACCAACCCATCCAACGGAGTCGTCGCATTCGTATGCTGCGCCTGGTACCGATCGTGGAAGCTGACAGGTTCGAGAACAGAGGCAAACACGCCGAGAGCAACAGGCTCCCGCGACAAAGCCAGGCTCCGCAGAGCCCGTTGCGGACCGGAGATATGAGTCAGCCCAGCCATCTCCAGCTGCAACGAAGTCGTCTGCAGTCGCCGGTACATGTCGGCGACGTCGCGCCGATCCGCCGGTGACCAGAACCGCTCCGCCATCGCCGCCGTCCTCGGCCAGATGCGCGAGTCGATCGTCAGCCAGTTCAGCTGCTCCGACCACATGCAGACCTCGCCACCGAGGATCAGCGCCTTCTGCTCCGGGGTCAGCGAAGCATCGGCAGGAATCGGATCGGCCAGATAGTGCTCCTCGCTACTCTTCATCCCATCCAGATAGTAAGGAGCCGAGAGTATCCCGCTATAACCCTCCCGAGCCCCCTTCGCCAGCGAGTCCCCACCCCGCCACGACTGCACGATCACATCCTTCGGCAGACCGGGGGTCAGCACCTCATCCCAGCCGATCATGTGCTTCCCATGCTTCTTCAAAATTGGAAGCAGTCTCTGATTGAAGTAAGCCTGCAGCGCATCCGTATTCTGGATGTTCTTCGCCTTCATGAAGGCCGCGATCTTCGGATTCTCTCTCCACGCCTTGCCCGTGTTCTCATCGCCGCCGATATGGAAGTAAGCATCGGGAAAGATCCCTCCCATCTCGCCGACAAGAGCATCGAGGAACTTGTAGATCTTCTCCTGCGTCGGATCGAGCGACTCATCGTGAATGCCGAACACAGCCGGCAACTCCGTCGGAGCAGCCGAGCTCCCGAACTCCGGATATCCGATCAGCCAGCTCACGCTATGACCAGGCATATCGAACTCAGGCACAACCCGAATCCCACGCGCCCGAGCATACGCGACAACATGCCGCATCTCCTCCTGCGTATAGAACTGGCCGCCAGATCCCATCCCAGTCAGCTTGGGGAACCGCTTGCTCTCCGCCCGAAACCCCTGATCGTCGCTCAAGTGCCAGTGGAAGACGTTGAGCTTGACCATCGCCATTCCATCCAGCGTCCGCTCGATAACACTCACCGGCTCGAAGTGCCGACTGACATCGATCATCAGCCCACGCCAGCGGAACCGAGGAGTGTCCTCGATTCTCACCGCGGGAACGTGGCAGGCACCATGATCGCACGCAACCAGCTGGAGCAATGTCTCCACACCACGCAGCGCGCCGACAACCGTTGGCGCACTCAGCTGTATCTGCGTTGACGAGACCACCAGCGAGTAGGACTCATCCTCATCCAGCGACTGCACAGCTCCACCCGCACCCTTGACGTCCACAACCAGAGCAGCGGAGCCCTCGTTCCCTGCAGCCACCTGCAACCGAGGCTGCCCGGAGATGTACTCCAGCCGCCGCAGCGCACGGTCCAGCCCGCCTTCCAGCCGAGCGTCATGGAAGTGGGCATACGTCACCCGCATCCCCGGAGTCAGCTGAAGGGATCCCTCCTCTTGATGGATGGAGGCAGGGGCGGGCATAAGCACCAGCTTATCTTCCATTGCATGCCCGTACGACGTTCCACAAAAAAACAAGCCTGACACGGCAACGAAGTAATTCAGGCGACGAGTTACAAAGAAAATTCTCTGCAGGAGAGGTACATCGTGAAGCATAGGCCTTCCTTTTATGACAAGTGAGCTGATTCAATAGCGACGCTCCTGAGTATAGGACCATTCCCCAGTTGCTTATGCCCATCACAGCATAATTTTAGAAGCGGGTAATCTAGGATTCTCCAGAACCGACAAAAGGAAATAAATAGCAGATCGGAATGAAAGCAAGTCGGACTGAAGGCACGTCGCTCTATAATTCTCGCCATGCAAATGCATCGGTCTAGCCTGTTTGCTCTTCTCCTGCTTGCTTCATCAGCGACCTTCGGAGCTTTGCTTGTGTCTGCTCAGGTAGCCTCTCCTGCCGCTGCGGCCAGCACCACGGATACCGTACTCCATGCAGCTGCTCTCGAAACGATTATTCCTCCCTCAGTCTTCTTCAGTGGCCGGTCTGCGACAGTGCAAACGCGTAACTCCGGAGGGGTTCGGTTCGCCGGAGGGGCCATTATGTTCGCGACAAAGGTTGATACAGGGGGCTACTCCACCAGCGTTCAGGAGAGATACCAGGCTTATCTGATTACAGAGGTTGCAATCACCTTTGGCAAAAATAGACTTCCACCCGGAGCCTATGGTATCGGCTTCATTAGTAACAATAAGTTCGTGGTGATGGACATCGGAGGTCATGACCTCTTCGTGACCGAGTCGCAGCATGATGACGCGATGTCCCGCCCAACCCCGTTGCAGGTTCTGGCTGACCGGACGCCGCAAAGCTACCGCTTATACAGCGGCAAAAGCTTTGTAACGTTCGGCCCCGCTTCCAAGTCCGGAAAGTAAACGGGCGTGCAACATCCCACGAGCTGTGAAAAAGTTGTTGCCCAGCCTTAAGTATCTATCTGGCCACCGCGCCTCACCGGTACAATCAGCCATGGTCAGACCCATCATTCGAAGATTGTTGCAGGTATTCTACAATCGCGGCCCATGGGGATTCTGCGTACTGGTCCTCCAGAAAGTCGGCCGCGCCCTTCACGTCATCAAAACTCCCGTCCTCGTCGCTCCCAGCTCCACTCACAGCGACACCGGCACTACCGTCGACCTCGTTCATGGCAGCAACATCCATCCCTTCGATCTCGCCTACGGCACCGACACCAGCGGTCTCATCTGGGGCGAGGATCTTCCCACCGGCCACCGCAACGATATCTGGAGCACCGCCTACTACGGCATCTCGCCCTCACTCTTCACCCACGCCCTCAGCAGCCTCTCGCTCGACTGGCAGCGCTTCACCTTCCTCGATGTCGGCTCGGGCAAAGGCCGTGCCCTCCTGCTCGCCTCCCGCTTCCCCTTCAAACGCATCGTCGGAGTCGAGCTCTCGCCTCAGCTCAGCGCCGCGGCCGCCGCCAACATCCCGAAGTTCTCCGCGCCCTGGCAGCAGTCCTACAACATCGAGGCCCACAATGGCGACGCCCTCGCCTTCGACTTCCCCGCCGGCCCTTTTGTCCTCTACCTCTACAATCCCTTCCTACCGCCCGTACTAAAGCGCTTCCTGAAGAACCTCAACCGCTCGCTCACCGCAGAGCCTCGCGAGTTCCACCTCATCTATTTCAACCCAGGATTCGAGCGCCTCCTGAAGAAATACGTTCCCGGCATCGAAAGACAATGGGGCGATACCATCGCGATGGCCGAAGAAGACGCCCTGGCCGATCGCTTCGGCTCCTCCCAGGAAGAAGTCGTCGTCTACCGCTACCTCCCACCCACCTAAATCTGCACCGTTCCCACGATCACCTGTAGTCCCCATCCCAGCCGCTTATCTTCCAGTGCAATCAAGCTATAGAGCATTCATACTCACTTTTTTCAAAGGGGGAGTAGTCTATCTTGGCTACGAAGAAGTCCTCGAACCGATATCCAGGACCAGCAAACTATTTGAAAAGGAGCGAACATGCAACTTGGAATGGTAGGGCTTGGCAGGATGGGAGCGAACATGGTTCGCAGGCTGGCGGCACACGGCCACGAGTGCTTCGTCTTCGATACATCTCCGAAAGCAGTTGAAGAGTTGGCGAAGGAGAAGGGAGTCACTGGCTCCTCATCGCTGCGGGATCTCGTAAGCCAGATGGCCGTGCCACGTGCTATCTGGTTGATGATCCCCGCCGGATATGTGGACGATACGATTGCGAAGATCACCCCCTTCCTGGAGAAAGACGACATCCTGATCGACGGCGGCAACTCTTACTACATCGATGACATTCGCCGCGCGAAAGAGCTTGCTCCCATGGGAATCAACTACGTCGACGTAGGAACCAGCGGAGGAGTATGGGGACTGGAGCGCGGCTATTGCATGATGATCGGAGGTCACGAAGCTGTCGTCCAACATCTGGATCCCATCTTCAAGGCAATCGCACCGGGCATTGGAGATATTCCGCCCACGCCTGGAAGCGAGAAAATAGGCGGCACCGCAGAACAGGGATACCTCTACTGCGGAGAGAGCGGCGGCGGACACTTTGTGAAGATGGTGCATAACGGGATCGAGTACGGCATGATGGCAGCGTACGCCGAAGGGCTGGCCGTGCTGAAGGCCGCCAACATCGGCAAGCAGGCAGGAGAGATCGACGCCGAAACAACGCCGCTTCGCGATCCCGAGCACTATCAGTACGACTTCAACCTGACCAAGGTTACCGAGGTCTGGCGTCGGGGCAGTGTAATCGCCTCCTGGCTGCTCGATCTGACCGCATCCGCGTTGGTGGAAGACCCTGAGCTTACGAAGTTCGGCGGCAGGGTATCGGATTCAGGAGAGGGCCGCTGGACCATCAAAGCAGCGATCGATGAGGGAGTGCCAACTCCTGTACTGACGACGGCACTTTACGAGAGATTCAGCTCGCGTGGGCAGGCAGACTTCTCGGATAAACTTCTATCTGCGATGCGCTACGAGTTTGGTGGTCATCTCGAGAAGCCCGCGGGCAAGTAACGTTACAGGTTCGAAGGGATAACACATGAGTCAACCGCACTCCGATGCCATGGTCTTCTTTGGCGCCACGGGTGATCTCGCCTACAAGAAGATCTTCCCCGCGCTTCAGTCGATGATCAAGCGAGGCAATCTCAACGTCCCGGTTATCGGGGTGGCGAAGGCTGGGTGGAACCTAGATCAGTTCAAGGCGCGTGCAAAGGATAGCCTGGAGCAGCATGGTGGCCTCGATGCAGCGGCGTGGGAGAAGCTTAGCTCGTTGCTGCGTTACGTCGATGGCGATTACGTGGACTCCTCCACGTTTGCCGCGGTGCGGAAGGAGCTTGGCACGGCTGAGAGGCCCGCGCACTATCTGGCGATTCCGCCATCGCTCTTTGAGAAAGTGGTAGAGCAGCTGGTGCAGTCGAGTTGTGCCAAGGGTGCCCGCATGATCGTGGAGAAGCCCTTTGGTCACGACCTGGCTTCGGCGCAGGAGCTCAACCGGATACTGCTCTCCGCCTTTCCAGAGTCGGCAATCTTTCGCATCGACCACTATCTCGCAAAGGGACCCGTTCACAACATGGTGTCCTTCCGCTTCTCTAACTCCTTCCTGGAGCCTCTCTGGAACCGCGACCACATCGAGAGCGTCCAGATCACGATGGCAGAGAACTTCGGCATACAGGGCAGGGGTGCCTTTTACGATCAGACCGGCGCTATTCGCGACGTGATTCAGAACCATATCTTTCAGGTAATGTGCAACCTTGCCATGGAGTGTCCGGCACGAAGCGACAGCGAGTCCATGCGCGACGAAAAGGTGAAGGTGTTGAAGGCAATTCCTCCTATCGACCCGAAGGATCTCGTCCGAGGACAGTTTCACGGTTATCTTGAGGAAAAGGGTGTTGCGCCAAACTCGCAGGTAGAGACCTTTGCGGCGCTGCGACTGGAGGTCAAATCGTGGCGATGGGATGGCGTTCCCTTCTACATCCGCGCAGGGAAGAATCTGCCGGTCACCTGCACGGAGGTGATAGGTCGTCTCCGCAGGCCCCCATCTACCAACATTACGGAGGCGAATGTGTCGCAGAACTACATGCGCTTTCGCATCAGCCCTGAGATGACGATCGCGATGGCAGTCTCGGTCTCCTCGCCAACAGTGAATGGAAGCCGAGAGGCTGTAGAGTTGGTAGCCAGCCGTCATCCTCGTCCAGAAGAGATGGAGGCCTACGAGAGGGTATTGAGCGATGCCATGGCAGGAGACGCAACGCTATTTGCACGGCAGGACTACGTCGAAGAGGCTTGGCGCATCGTCGATCCCGTCCTGAAGGCGGCCACCCCTGTCTACGTGTACGAACCCCACACATGGGGGCCACAGGAGGTGGAGCAGCACGTTGTCCCTCCTGGGGGATGGGACAAGCCACAAGCGGAGGAGCAGGAAGACTTCCGCTTAATCGGACAGCCCCAATAGCCTCCAATTAACGATTGAGACATCCAGGCACTAGCTACCGCAGTATCAGAAGCCGTCTTAGGTTTCCATCCGGTAAAGCCTTCGTAGGCGTCATCGACCCTCTAATTACTAGAAATCCAATTGGCCACCGCGGTCACAGAGCAGTCAAGTATTGCCGATGGCCATCCGATGAACTGTATAATCTCGTCGTGCAATCGTCATTATTTGAACGCTCAACGGACTATAGGGCGACAACATGCGCATGGACTACGGATTCTCTTCATGGCTAGCAAACCACGTGCCTTGTCATGCGGAGCAGATTCTGTGTAACACAGGAAATCTTCGCACCGCAGGCGACGGCTGTGACGCGAAACGAATCTTTGGTCCGCTTAGCACTCTGGCCGACTCCGCTCTATGTTGCTGGCCCACCGCCTGGAGCCCTTCGTGAAAGGCATCCGGCCTGCCTCACAGAGAGCGCGCATGGTTCTCTCGTTTATCCTGTTTGTCCCAACGGCGCTCATCATCCTCAACTATCCACTGGGCCAGCCGGTTGGGATCCTCCAGCACGGCTTCCACAGTGCGATGTCTCATGCCAGCCTCCCTCTTGACCTTGCAGCGTCGTTGCTCTGCCTCGCCTCTCTGATCATCATGGGTCGGGTCACGTACTCTCTACGCGACAACCTTCCGTTCGTCTTCACCGGCTACGTGCTCTTTCTCTTCCTCTTCTTTTTTGCGATAGAGCGCCTTATTGGCCGTACAGTGCTTTGGCCGCAACTGCACTGGCTCACGTACGGGCCGCAGTGGGTCCAGATGCTCAGCTCCATCATGGTCGCCATAAGCGCCGCAGTCGTCTTGCCTCACCTGCGCTTCAAAGTTGAAGATTCTGCCAGCGCGCGGAAGGAGCATGACAAGTTCCTCGCAGCTGCGGAGAGCAGCCTCGACGACTTCTACATCTTCGATGGCATCCCCGATTCCTCAGGCAACATCGTCGATTTCCGCTTCGCGTATATCAATCCCAACGCCGAGCGCCGGCTGAACACCCGTCGTGAGAATCTCCTTGGAAAGGTCCTTACTGAGGTTCGCCCCTTCATGCTCTCCTCCGGGCTCATTGAAAACTACAGGGATGTGGTTAGGACCGGGATACCGTTCTCCGGCGAAGTCTTCATCGACGACGAAATGATCAAGGCAACCTGGATCCATGTCCAGACCGTCAAGCTTGGCGATGGGATCGCCATCACCAGCCGCGATGTCACCGAACGTAAGCGACTGACCGATCACGTAAGCTATCTCGCCCACTACGACCAGCTCACCGGACTGCCCAACCGCACACTGCTTCAGGACCGCCTGCGCCAGGCAATCCTCCGCGCCCAGCGTCATAACCAGAAGGTCGCGGTCTTTATGCTCGATATCGACCACTTCAAACGCGTCAACGACTCTCTAGGCCACTCCGATGGTGACGCCCTGCTCGCCGCTGTCGGCAATAGGCTGCTCTCCTCCGTGCGCGACACGGACACCATCGCCCGCATGGGCGGCGACGAGTTCGTCATCGTCATACCCGACTTTAAAAGCGTGGAAGATGTCAAGCAATGCGGGCTCCAGATCGTCGAGAAAACTGCCAGGCCCATCATCATCGGCAATCGCGAGATCAACATCACTGTTAGCGTCGGCCTCTGCATCTATCCGGACTTTGGTCTCGAAGCGGAACAGCTGCTCAAAAACGCCGACGCCGCCATGTACGTCATCAAGGACACGGGCCGCAACGGCCTCCACATCTTCACAGAAAGCATGCTTCAAGTGGGCGGGACAAGCTTTTAGCCTGAGTATGGCTCAGTAAATTAAACAAATGCGCCGTCGCGGGACATCTGCAGATTTAAATTACCTCCAATCAGATATCCCTAAATCAAAATGCAAAAAGGGAAAGCCCCGGTAACCCACCGGGCTTTCTCTTTTGAAGGTCAACACCAGTTAAGGATGGAAGAACAATGGAAGAACAGATGACCGCGATACAACAAACTACCTCACAACGCAGCCACCTTCTTCTGCACTTGCGCCTCCCAGTCCTCCCGAGCCCCCGATTCCATCGTCTTCACCGCAACCATGGCCCGCGCATACGCCGTGCGAGCCTCATCCTTCCGACCCATAGCCGTCAGCGTATCTCCCAACTCCATCTGTGTCACCACCGCATCGGGAGCGATCGCCACCGCCTGCCGTGCCGCAGCCACCGCACCCTCGAAGTCCTTCTTCCCTCGCAGCGCCTTCGACTCCTGCGCATAGCTCAGCGCCGAAGCCAGCGGAACCTCAAACTTCCCTTCGAACACCAGAACCCCATCCTGAATCGAAGTCACCGGAGTCTTCCCTGCAAACTCCCTGTACGGATTCAGCACCTCTGACCCCAGCTCGAAGCCCGTCAGAGTCCCCGCACTGATCAACACCGGTCCCGTAATCGTCGCCGGAACCGGATGCTGCACGTTACTGAACCAGGAGTCGGGAGTAGGCAGTGGCTTGCAGGGAATCCCATAGTCCTCCGCCCTCAAAAAAGGATCGGCAAAGTAAGCGAACCAGCACTCCTTGATGCCACGCTCATCGGTATACCGCTTCACCGCGATCAACTGCTGCGCCCAATCCGTATTCGAGTCCGTCAGGTACTTGTATGTCTTCGCAGGCCCACCCCAAAGCTCATTCGAATAAGCCATGTAGTTCGGATAGGCTCTCGCCGATGAAGCCACATGCATCAGCAGCAACATCGCAACTGCAAAGCCCCAACCTTGCCTCCGTCGCCCATCAACCCAAACCCAAGCCTGGGCACCCCCCGCAGCAAACACACAAAGAAACACCCACACCGGCAGAATATGCCGGGCACCGATATTCAAATGCGAGGTCATCGCCACAAACAGATAGACTCCGGCAGGCACAAGAAGAAACAGAATCTCCCGCCATCGCCGAAACCGTCCCGCAACCATCGCAGCCACAGCCAGCAATACCAGACCAAGGAAGCCGATCGTAGACTTGATCGCCAATACTGTAGGGAAGTAGTACCAGATCCCATGCGCATAGACCTTGCCGAAGAAGTAGCTCGGCATCCCATTCGCCATCGCTCGCACATCCGCCAGACCATACAGATAAGACTCCGGTAGAATATGCAACCGTGCCAGGCACAAAATTCCCTTGGCCTCCATCGGCTTCAGTGGCCTCACATAATCGACCAAGGAAGGATCAAGCCGTAGCCCATCCGGACGTGCATTGTAGCGAAACCCATAGAACGCCCAAAGCACCACAACCGCAATCAACGCAATACCCGCCAACGCTCCCATCAACCGCAGAGCCCGCCGCCCCCTGGCCTCTCCATTGAACCGAAACGCCACCTCACACCCAGCCAGCAACACCAGCATGGGGAGCAACAGCACTGCCGAGTGCTTCGTTGCCAACGCCAGCCCAGCTGCTAACCCGGCAACGACCAACCCACCCACCGAGGCCAATTTGCAGTACCGATAAAACGCATACACCGAAGCCAGGAAGAAACAGGAAACACCAGCATCTGTCGCGAGAAACGCCCCATGCGCCAGCACGTTCGGCTCAAACACCAGCAGCACTAACGCCACAAAACCCGCCCAAACCCCAAACATCTCCTGCGTCGCGAGGAACACCAGCAAGCCCAGCAGGATCGTCACAATCCCGGTCGCCATCCGAACCCGGAACGTCATCATCTTGGCATACTCCGGCCCGTTGGCGAACAACATCTCCCGCCCGTCCATGTACGCCTCTGTCTTGAAGTAGCGATGCTGATCCGCAGGCACACGCAGGGGAAGGCCCAGCAGAGGCACCGTTCCCAGCATCTTCATCAGCGGAGGATGTTCAGGATTGAACCCATAGTCTCCAGTCTTCCAGGTCATGTACCCCGCAAAGATGTGGTCGCCCTCATCCCACGTCAGCGACTCCTGATGCACGGTAGACGCAATCTGCAACCCAAACAGCAGAAGCAGAAGACAAACTCCAACAGTGACATAAGCACGGCGCGGCGGCATTTTCATAGGCCGCTCCATCCTAAATGCGAGCCTACATCTCCGCCCAACGCCGCAGCAGATTGTGATAAATCCCGGTCAACTGCACCCCCGCCGCATTTGCCGGAACATCCACCGCCAGCCTCTGAATCGCCGTATCCAGATCGAACAGCAGAGCCCTGTCGCCATCGCCGCGAATCATGCTCTGTATCCAGAAGAACGAAGCCACCCGCGCTCCACGCGTCACCGGCTCCACCCGATGCAGACTCGTCGCCGGATACAGCACCATATGTCCCGCAGGCAGCTTCACGGAGTGCGATCCATACGTATCCTCTACCAGCAGCTCGCCGCCGTCATACTCCTCCGGAGCAGAGAGAAACAAAGTAGCCGAAACATCCGTCCTGATCCGCTGGCCCGTCGTCACCATCGCTCGTATCGCTGTATCCACATGCGTGCCGAAGTGGCCGCCACCCGTATAGCGGTTGAACATCGGCGGAAACACCCGCAGCGGAAGCGCAGCCGACATAAACAGCGGCGACCGGGCCAGCGCCCCCAGCACCATCTCGCCCAGCTCCACCGTCACCGGATGCCCTTCCGGCAGTTGATGATTGTCCTTCACCCTCTGCGCCTGATACCCGGCCGTGACCTTGCCATCCACCCACTCCGCCGCATCGAGCTTCGCCCGCGCCTGCGCTACTTCGCCCACGCTCAACACATCCGGAATCGTAATCAGCATCGTCCACTCCTTGTATTCACAACAACTCAAAAGTAAGTCGACCCAATCGAATCCGAGCCGACTTACCTCACCCACTTCACTCGTCAGAACTTGAAGTTGACACCAATCAGCGCGCTGGCACCAGCTCCCGGAATCAGATGGCTAGGATGCGGCTGGTCGATATAGAACCGGTTCAGGACGTTATACACATTCGCCTGCAACTCCAGTCGATCCGTAATGGGCCGCTTCAACATTGCATTGAATACCCAGTATCCCGGAACCTGTTTCATCGCCGTAGCCATTACTGGGTAGCATGTCCTCGCCGTCGCGCCGCAAGGCGACGTACCGATGGCAAACGTCTGCGCCGGACCGTAGCTGGTCGGAACATAAGGCACCGTCGAGCTGGACGTCCTGCTGGCGACATAGTTTCCGCCCAGTCCCATGTTCAACCGCAGCGGCAGCTGGTGCGTCACAAACAGGTTGAACGTCTGCTTCGGAACGTTCGCCAGTTGATATCCCACAGAAGCCGGGAAGAACTTCGACAAGATCACCTCGCTATCCAGAAACGCATACCCCGCGACGATATCCATTCCCTCCGGTAGCCGGCCCACAACGCTGAACTGCACACCCCTCACCACCTGATTGCCGGACGCCACGATGTTGTTCGAGTTCGTCGGATCGGTCTCGCGAGCATTGTCCTTCTCCGTACGGAACCACGCCCCTTCAGCCAGCAACCGCTCGTTCAGAAAGCTCCACTTCGTCCCAACCTCATACGTCTCGTTCTGCTCGGGAACCGCTGACCCATTCACCAATCCAATACTCAGGCTCAGCGACTCCGCCGCGGGATTGAAGCTCGTCCCATAGTCGAAGTACACGCTCCCATGGCTCGATGGCTTGAACACGAACGCCGCTCTATAACTAGGCTGTTGGTCCAATCGGCTGATCGGCTTCACCGTAGCTGTCACCGTTCCACCCGTAGGCGGGGGTGTCGGCTGATACAGGTTGTATCCTGTATCGAAGCGATCCCATCGCACGCCTCCGCTAAGGTCGAAGTATTTGCCCAGCTTCAACGTATCGACGAAGTACAACCCAACACTCTTCGACTTCGTATGCGCGACAGATGTGACATACCCCGTCCCCGAAAATATCTGCTGCGCATTCGGATGCAGCAGATTAGCCGATGGCACCGTATTGACACCGCCGATTGAGTAACTGCTTCGGATCGGATTCGAAATCTCCTGCCCGCCCTCGATACCAGCGACCAGCGCATTCCTCACTCCCAGAACCTTGAAGCGAGCCGTAAGTTCGGTCTGGTCCCACAGGTCCCCCTCCACGCTCTTCACCCAAAGCTGGTTCCGATTCACCAGAATCGTGCTTGGATCGCTTCCAACGGTATAAGGACATGCCTGCTGCGGATTCACAGAGGAGGTCGGCAACGCACTCACAAAGCCGCCCACAGGTACGCTGGCCGGTGCATTGCCGCATATCTGAGGCTCTGTAATCTGCGTGCTGCGCGGATAGTTGGCCGCTCGCGCAATCGTATGCAGATTCACATTCGGCGAAAACTCATGCTCCGCCTTCAGCGTCAGGATGTCGTCATCCGTCTTCAAATAATTCTGCTCCGGGAACCCAAAGTAGTTATGCCGAATTGCCTTCCCACCCGGAGCCAGCTTATCGTTCAGCCACGGCAGACCGTAGTCCGGAGTGTCGCTCTCTGTCAGGTGAACGTAGCTCAGCGTCGCCCGCGTCTTCGTATTCAGCCCAATCGATACCGAAGGAGCAATCCCGAACCGCCGCACCTCAGCATAGTCGCGGCCGGCCACGCCGCCCTCCTGGCCCATCACATTCACGCGAACCGCCGACCCACCCACGATATCGGTCACCGGCACATTGATATCCGCCGTAAGCCTGCGCGTCTTGTCCGTACCAAACTGCGTCTGCACATTCACGAACTGTTGCCACTGTGGAACCTTGCTCTCCTGGTTCACCACACCACCCGTGGACCCACGTCCAAACTGAATCCCCGCCGGTCCCTCCAGCGCCTCCACCTGCTCATAGTTGAACGAGTCGCGGTAGTAGCTCCCAAAGTCGCGTATTCCATCCAGGAAGATATCGTTGCGCGCCGTAAAGCCGCGAATCGTGAGATTGTCCCCCTGCGCGCCCGCCTCGCCTGCAACCATGCTGATGCCCGGAACATTCCGCAGCGCATCCCGCAGCGTCGTCACCCCCTGGTCCTTCATCACAAACTGCGGCACCACGGTCACACTCTGCGGCGTCTCAAGCAAAGGCTCCGTAAACTTCGACAGCGACACCGAGTTCGTCGCACTCGTCGACACCGACACCGAATCCTTCGCCTGCACCCCTACCACCAGCGTCGTCGCATCCTCGATGCGATAGTTCAAACCCGTACCCTCCAGCAGCAGCCGCATCCCCTCTTCCTCCGGATACAGCCCTACAACTCCCATCGACTTGAACCCAGCCAGAGTCCCCGACGGCAGCACAATCTTCACCGTCAATCCCGTTGTCTTCTCATACGCCTCGATAGCCTCATCCAGCGGCCCCGCGGCAATATTGAATCGCTTCAGAGGCAAGCTAGCCTCGGCCCCACTCACCCCAACCCCGCCCGCCTTCTCCACATAGGCTAACGCCGACTTCGTCCCACCCATCACGGCATAGGCCGCCAGCGTCCCCATCGCAATCCATCCCCGCGACCCGGCGAACCTCGTCTTATCCTTGGCACGCTTCCCCAGCTTTGCGCTCTTCTTCACGTCCATCCGCTTCATCGTCTTTCTCCTTAATCGATCCCTAAGCCAGCCCGCTGCCCGACCGAAAAACTCGCGCAAAGGGTCCATAACCGCTCACCGGCCAGCCTGCGGCGATACAGCAACCACAGGCACCGAAATGTCACATTGCTCTAAAAAAATCGAAAGGGAAGATGGAGAAGGGGGATCTGCGCGCCCATTGAACCAGTCGCACCATGACCCTATAATGCAGATAATCTGCAGTCATAGCTGAGCGACTGTAGTCCCCAGGTCCTCGCGGTCTCCGCCAAGAGATAATCCGCGAGGATCTGTTTTTTTCCATTCACCTTCACTTCTGCTACATCTCAAACCTGCACTGTAGAAACCTTAAACCTCACTGAATTTCGCGATAAACCGAATATACGACAGGAACAGTCCCATATCAAGAAAAATATCCGACAAAATCGGTCCCAATTCTAAATCCACATGAAAGAGATTGGCCTCACCATAAATAAAGGGGCGAAGGATCATGAGATCCTTCGCCCTGATGGATGTCACCTGATGGCGGCAGTTAGAAGTTCAGCTTAAGTTGGAACTCCGTTGTCCGAGGGCCACCGATGTTCGACGTACCCGAACCACGCTGGACACGATTCTGATTGTGGTCGACGAAGCTACTCGGACCATTCAGCAAGCCACTGATGTCGCCCTGTGCTGTAGTCGTGTTCGCCAGCGTACCGTTGTTGTAGTTGTTGAAGTTCGAGAAGTTCCCAACGTTATAAAACGCGATCGCCGGCACCAGCGTCATACCCTCCCGCAGACGAGAGAGACGGATTGGATACGCGATGCTCAAATCGATATTCCGATAGAAAGCATTCTCCGGACCCCGAGCCTCAGGAACCCGTGCGATGGGCTGCTGCGTGGCTTGAAGAGCCACTAGCTGCTGCTGACTAAACAGCCCGGCGGCAACGAGAGCCTTGCCAGCCGGTGTCAATTGACCGGCCTGCGTCGCGTTGTACTGATCAATCAGCCTATTCAGGTTGGCCCCATTAAATTGATGCATGAAGTAACCGGGATTCGTTCCCGGAACCAGATCGCCGATCGTTCCGTCGCCGGTTACGTCGGACTGGAAGATACCTGCTACTGCGCTTCCAGCTGTTCCAGCGTTATCGAGGTTCAAATCCGTAGCAGCGGCTGTATAGAAATGGCCGATGATACCAATCTGCGGACCATACTTCAGGGTCGCCGATCCGCCGAACGAAATCTGATGCGTGTGGTCCAGCCCGTTCCGTCCCATGTACAGCGTGGGATTATCCCAGTCATATGAAGGCGAGGAGAAGAATTGGTCGCCTACGCCCGTATTGCCATTGTTGATAGCAGGGTTCGCCGTGCTGATGATGCGGGAGAACGAATACGAAACCTGCAGGTTGGAGCTCACAAGGCCAGGAGCCGGGTGTGCCGCCTGCTGACGGAAGACAACTTGCAAAGCATCGTAGCCGGACTTGCCGACCGGAAGCAGAAAAAGTCCCTGACCCAAGGCAGGATTTGCGCCCGGGAATGCCGCTCCGGTTGCAGGAGTTAAGCCGTTATAGGAGGCAGGATTGGTGTTGAGATAAGTTCTTCCCGAATCCAATCCGTTATTCGCAAAGTCGACGATGCTGCCGCCGCTATTGATAACGCAGCTGACCGCATTCGCCCCAGCTAGCCCCACGCAGTTCGGGAAGGCAGGAGTCGGGTTGGATGAGGAGACGGGTGAATTGGCGGTAGCGGCAATTGCATTGGCCGCCGCAGTTTTATTCAGCGTGCGTGCCGCACCCACGTGATTCACGTCGACCTGTTGAGCAATCTTCAAAGTCGTATTGTGTACATAGTCGACCGAGAGGACCCCTCCCTTGCGAATCTCATGCTGGATGCCTCCGTTCCACTGCTCCGAGTAAGGCGTCCGATAAGGCGCCGCATAGGCTCCGGTGATCGTCAACACGTTTCCGACATAGCTCGCGTTGCTGGCAGGACCGACAGCTGCCGTCGAAGCCTGATACCTGTTCTGGATGTTGATAAAGTGTTGACCTGCCTGGCTCAGCGGCTGCGTGCAGAGCGTAGCGATTGAAACTCCGCCGTCTTCCGTAATGATCGAACCATCCGGCAGGGTAAGTGAGTTCGTCCCGGCGCAGATGGTGTGGTTCGAGTCGTTGAACAGACCCCGCTTGATCAAGTTAGAACGAGCGTTCGTCGTGTTGTTGAAGACATCGCTCTCATAGAAGATACCGAAACCTGCGCGGATGACCATCTTATGATCCCCCGGACTGAAGGCAAAGCCTATCTGAGGACCGAAGTTCGCCCACGGCTGATGAATCTTCTTTCCTAACCCTGGTGCAAACTGATCGAGAAGAGGTGCGCTGCCCGAGCAAGGAGCAGCCACAAGAGAGGTATCCACATCCGAGCAGAGCGGCGTCGGAAGATCTTGGTTAGCGCGATCCGTATCGACACTCCAACGGACGCCTGCTGTTACCGTTAAACTCGGGGTCACCTTCCAGTTGTCGGAGATGTAAGCGCCCTGGCGCCAATCCTCGGTTCCCCCACCCGGTAGGTTGAAGCCAGATTTCTCCGTGAAGAAGCCCTGTCCGTTGCCGAAACGCACGTTAGACGTAAAGTAGCCGTTCAGAGGATCAGTGGGGCAGGGTAACGCCCCCGGAACATTACCGCAACCAGGAGCATTTGGATTCAGCGCCGTAGGACCGGTATAGGCTGTGCTTGCGAGAAGGGTGGCTCGCGGAGCAAGACCGAAGAAGCTCGCAAAACCGCCGCCGAGAATACGATTGATGCTGTAGCCGTAGCGAATGTTGTGGCGGCTCTTCGTCCAGCTTCCGTCATAACGGAACTGCTTGTCGGACTGATAAGTATTTTGAGGAGAGTTGACGTTCGGGCCGGAGTATAGGCCCGCCGTCGCAAGGCGGAAGTTCAAACCCGGAATGGGATCGTAAACACTCGGGTTTCCTCCCGTTCCATCAACCAGCAGATTATGGAACTTCTCATAGCTGGCGCGGAAGGAGTGGGTAAAGTGCCCCCTGCTGAAGTCCGCGCCGCCGGCAAGGCCGGGTGTGTTGTCGCGGTTGTTGTAGATGGAATAGCCATTGCCGAAGTTTGAGCTTGAGCTGTTGACGTTATAGTTGCCGCGAACGAAGTAATGCCCGCCGAAAGGTCCGTTGTAGTCCAGGCGAATTGTCGAATAGGTCTCCCGATAAGGAGAGGGAATGGAAGGGTGCGCTGCCTGAATTGCTCCGAAAGTCGGGGCCATCGTGATCGAAACTGGAGACTCCTGCTTGATACGCTCGACATTTCCGAAGAAGAATAGCTTGTCCCTGATGATCGGGCCGCCAACGCTTCCACCGAACTGGTTCCGCTGGAAGGGCGCATCGATACCGCCGGCAGTCCGGGCAAATAGAGCGTTGTGATCCTGGAACTGGTAGAAAGCCTGACCATGGAACGCGTTTGTGCCGGAGTTCGTCGATACCAGCACCTGACCGGTCGACGTAACATCGCCCGAGACGTCCTGTGTCGAGCGATTGAGCTGGAAGTCGCCTATCGCTCCCTGAGAGACGTTGAAGATGGTCGTACCGACCGTCTCGTCCGTGATGTCCTGACCGTCGAGCAGAATACGAGTGGTGCGCCCCGAAACGCCACTGACCGAAATGGCAGAATAACCTGCCTTCGTGGGATCGAACGACTCGCCGCTCTGCAGGATGACGCCTGGCTCGATCTGCGCCAAATCGAGGAAGTTGCGCCCGTTCACCGGCAGGGAATCGATCTGGGCCTTCGTGATGACGTCGCTCACGCCAGCCTGCTCAGTATTTACCTGCAGCGCTCCCGCATTGACTTCGACCGTCTCTGTCGACTGTCCCAATGTGAGTCTGAAATTACCACTCGTCGCCGTTCCGGTTCGCACCACGGTCTTTACTACCAGGGTCTGGAAACCCGGGGCAACGATATTTACCGAGTACTCGCCAGGGTTCAAAGGACCGACGCTATAGAATCCGGAGGAGTCCGCAGTCACAATCTTCACAGTTCCGGTCTCCGTTCCCGTAATCGTGATCTTGGCACCAGGAACCACGGCGCCGGATGGATCGGTGATCGTCCCCTGAATGGACCCACCATTTACGGAGATCGTCTGACCGCAACTCAAGGCCACGGCGGCAAACAATACCAGCGCCAATCCGAATATCTTTTTCATTAAATAGAACTCCTCACCTTCCGACAAATCTTTAGAAAATCACCTTGTCACCCAGAAGCGACGACTTAACGTTAGGAGCGACAAATCGTCACCTTCCCGGGGTGACTAGGGCAATCAAATTGCCATTCATGAGAGAGACTTAATGGGTTCCTTACATGCCTAATTTCAAACACTTATCCGTAGGCAGGAAGGTGCGGTATTCGAACAAAAGAGGCCCCCGCCTACTGTTTTGAATACGGTTCTCTAAAAAATAATATTCAACTTGGCCTTCAGCCCTAACTCCACCTCTGTCCGGCTTTACTCCTAATTTAATAATTGCAGACTATGTCAATTCGCGAACTTCGCAGCTTGACGTTTGTAGTCTTCTGCTTTAGATGAATTCCCTTGTCTCTCGTAGACATTTGCCAGCGCTAGATACAACTCCGCACTTGGCGGTTGAAACTGAAGCTCCTGCTCAAGGATACGAGTGGCGGTGTGAAAGTCTCCGACCTGGGCATTCGCCTGTGACATCAGGACTGCCGTCTGCTGGCTTATCTCATGGGTAACAGGATGCTTCGTAGAAAGCTCCGCCACTTTTTTGTACTGACTGTTTTGCGATAGCAAGTCCACCAGCTTGCTGAGCGCAGGTACGTAGGTTGGATCAGCGGCGAGCGAGCTCTGAAGCCATGAGATGGCATTGTCACTCTGCCCCTGCATGACAGCGCTCAGGCTGCGCTTGTAGTCGTCAACGGCCTTCCCACGCGGACTGTTCTCGTTCACATCGTAAGCGGTCCAGAGGTCGGTAACTTCGGCATCATTGGATACGTGGAAATTTAGCGACCCATATGCCTTCTGCTGGGTGATCTCATCGGTAGCAGTAATCACCACCCGATAGTTCCCGATGGAAAGCCCCTCCGTAGAGAGCGTACGGCCCGTGAGCAGTGTGCCGGAAGCATCGAAGTTGGCGGCGTCGATCTCTTCGTCCTCCTGGTGAGTCTCCTGGCCTGCCTGCATGGTGCCGTACACGTAATGGACTTTAATCCTATGCCCTTCGCGAGAGGCGGGGTCCATAGGTTTGCTCCAAAGCTGAAAGAGCAGGCGTACCGGCTCGCCCGGATGCAACGAGACCTGCTGAACCCCTTTGGGAACAAAGCGCAGCCCCGCGACGCTGAAAGGAAGGACTCCATTGGGATCGCGGGCCGGAGGCTGTGGCGAAAAGATCAGAATCCTGCTTACACTCCAAACCGTCTGCGCAGGATCTGGAACTGTGATCTGGGCCTGCTGCCGTACTGCCAAATGGTTGAGGTCGTTAGTCAGTGTAGTCACGAGCCGATACTGGCCTGGAGCAAGCGGTACTCGGCTCTCCGCGCCAAATCGTTTGCTGCGCGCGGCCGTAGCCTGGCTATCGTTGACGACGCCACTTAGCTTCTCATTTTGCTCATAGACCGATTTACCCTCGAGCGTGAGCACGGAGGTTTGCAGTGTCAGCGAGTAGCCAACACGCTTGTCTGGCAAAGGCCCAATCATCCCCTGCTCCGGACGGTCGTACGAAAGAAGATAGTGGACGGTCATGCGGCCAGTAGCATCCCGAAAGACGGCTGTCTGAAGAGCTGCGGTGTTCGCTCCCAAGAAGACGTTCGTCGTAACCCGCTCATTCATCCTGCGTTGATGGAGAAGCTCCTTATTCAGTGCATTATCGGCAAGGCCTTTGATCGTGCTCAACATCACATCGGACTGCATGCTGGGACTGTAGTCGTTGAGATCGACCGGCTCCGAAGGAATCAACGAGATCGTCGTTCGAGCGACCTCGTTACCTAGAGACCTTTTGATGATGTCGAGGTTGTTCTTCTGAACGTTCTTTCCTTCAAGCCCGGTGACCAGCCGCGACGGTCCATCCTGATAGGGCGAGTAGAGAGTGAAATCTTCCCCTATGCTCCGCTTATAGAAAACAATATAGAAGTGCGTTGGCAGTGCCGGAGTCTTGGACTGATAAAACCAGATCATCATTGGCCGAACGTTTCGCGCAGCAAGATAGCTGGCTCTTTGCTCCGGTGCGCCCAGAACAATATAGATATGGCCCTGATCCGTGCGCCAGCCATCCTGTGCTTTGATGTTTCCGAAGTACTGATTGGCGTAGGCGAGTCGGCGGTAGTGCTCTTCCCTGTACTCGTTTATGTCAGATCCTGGGCTGGGGTTTCGCGCATCCCAGAATGACTTGATGAAATTGTCTCGTTCGGCGTCGCTCCGTAAAGAAAGAAACTCCTTCCTCTCTTCAGTCTGGATGATGTAGGGCACCTCTTCGTTGATCCAATGCCGATATTGCGGAGACAGGTTTTTGGTCTGATCCACCGCTCGAAGCATCGAGGATGCAAAGATTAGGAAGACGAAGAGGAGCAGCAGACAGATACGTGGACGACGCGAAGGCAAGGAAGGACCTCCTGAAAAAGAAAGCGGGAGAGAGCGGACACACTCTCTCCCTGGTTACTTTAAGTCCGTCCGGAGTTAGAACTCAAACCGTACCGAGCCACGCGCATAGAACGGAGTCTGCCACGAGGTTGGCCGATTGTAGTCCAGGTTGAGAGGCGGCGGAATGCCAACCCCCGCAGCTGGGGTCTGCGTGTACTGAATCCGCCCGGTCTGGAACTGGCTGTTGGTCACGTTGAACATGTCGGCCGCCAGCTTCAGCTTGTAGCGCTCAAACCGCGAGCCAAGGGGCACCGGATAGTCAGCGTGCAGATCGAGCTGCATCGCGGAGGGTGTGCGTCCGGCCGTTCCCCGTCCCCCAACGGGAATCTCGCCCTGATTGAGATAGATCGGGTGATCGCCCAACAAGCTCAGCGGAACGCCCGACTGGCCACGCAGGCCGCTGCCGATGGTCAATCCCCTTGCCTTATGCAGGAACGGTGTATCCGAGCTGATGTTATAGCTCAGGAAGAGATTGCCCACGGCCCGGCGATCGGTGCTGAGCATGCCATTGGCGAACTGATCGCCGAGCAGGCCCAGCTTGCCGGGTGTGAAGTCGAACAGCGAGCTGATCCCAGGATCGGACTGCCCGTTATCGTTGCGGTACGCGCCCTCGTAGTTGCCATAGAGCGTGCCCCAGCGGAAGTTCACCACAGCCAGCCAGTGGTTGCTGAACCGCTTGTCCAGTTCGAACTCAACGGCCTGGTAGCGGCGAACCGGCTGCACAAAGCCATCAGGAATGCCATCGGGAGGACCGGCGTCCATCGTGTCCACATTAAGGAAACAGGCCCCGCCTACTGGCTGACTCTGACTGTTGATAAAAGGCCCGCCAGCGGCAAAGAAGGTATCGTTCGCTGCCGTGCAGCCCGGTACAGGCGGCTTATAGCCCCCCGTGCTGGGATTGCCGCTTGGGTTCGCAGCAAGGAACTGAGCCTGCGTATAGGCCAGCTCCTTCTCATTCACCGCAATGTCGGTCTTCGACGTAGGATTGGAGATGCCGCCGGCGTTGTTCGGTGTGATCGTCGATCCTTCCGGCGAATAAGCGGTGATGTCCTCGATAATCCTTGGAAGACGGCGGTCGGTATAGCGCGCCTTGAAGACGATCGATGGGGTAAGCTCGCGCTCAACGCCGATCACGTACTCATCCTCATACTCTCCCTTGGTCCCGGGAATAATACCCTCGCCGGTCGAGGAGGAGAAGTTGGGACCGCCGAAGTTCGACACGACTCCGCTTGCGCTCGTCGATCGCGGCAGACCATTCAGGTTGTGCGCTGCGTCAGGGATGATCGTGTACGAGCCATCCGCGTTAATGACCGGCGCAAAGACATAGCTGGTATCGTCCTGTTCATTGCCAAGCTGACGGATCGCCGCATCCAGGGGCATCGCCCAGTAGTTGCGGCCGAAGTTGAAGAACAGCTTGCTCTTGTGGTCGCCCAGCGGGTCGATATTGATTCCGATACGCGGAGACCAGCTGCCCGTGAACGTGTACCTCAGCAGATCGCCCGCAACCTGCTCCTGCTCCCAGCGGACTCCTGCGTTGATGGTGATGAAACGATTCATCTGGTAGACGTCGTTTCCATAGGCCGTATGATAGCGGCCAGTCGCATTCACCCTCAGGCCCTGGTAGGTGCCCCGATTGCTCGAGGCATAAATCTTTTGACCGTACTTATTCCTCGGGCACAGTGTGCAAGTCGCATCGCTTACGGTAAGGGCTGGACTGGGATTGGTTGCCGATATCCGGAACGTCGCGTTGGTGAGAGCACCGATCGCGCGGGCGGGGATAGCGCTGAAGAGCGAAGACAACGTCTGCCCGGCAGCGTTCTGATTGGTAATCGGGAACAACGGCCCTGACCGCGAAGGCAGATCGAGGAAGTTCGTATGATCGTACGCGTATCCTGCCGAAACGGTATGTTGACCGAAGAAACCGAACGTCTTCGATGTATTGGCCGCGACGCTGTACGTATGGTTCTTCGAGGGCTCGTAACCGCCAAGCCCGGAGGTAACGGCGGCTACGGGAGTTGGCAACGAATTGCCGCTCGCGTCGGTAATGCTGTAATCGGCCGTCGCGGGCTTCTCATCGAAGTGGTTGTAGTTATAGGCCCATGAGGCATCGGCCGACCAGGACGGCGTAATCGCCGTCGTTCCACGGACAATCGAGTTCCACGAGCCAAACTGCCACGAGCTGGCCGTCGTCCGCGGGAAGAACGAGGAGAGAGCGTTCGATGTCACTGCAAGCGGCTGTGCATTGTGCCTCGATGGATCGCCGAAGCTGGACGCCTCAAGGGTCGTCGCGGAGCGGAATTTATAGGTCAGCTTGCCCGCCCAGCTAAGCGTGGTGGTGCTGTACTGCAGGGCGCCAAGCGCGACACTTGGTGCAGGTGCATTCGGACTCGCCTGCAAAATGTCCTGTCTCAGCGCGGGATTGAACGCGCCGAAGAAGAACAGCTTGTCCCTCATGCCAGGAACATAGCCGCCCAGCTCCGCCACCGCGTCATACTGCGGGCTTGAGAGTGTCGAAGGCGGAGTCAGCTGCTTGTAGCCGAACTGGTAGTACTGATAGCGGCTCGCGTACCAGGCTCCCGGCCCGAAGTAGGCACCCACAGCCCCGTGATACTGGTTGCCGCCCGACTTGGTGACGATCTGGACGATGCCTCCGGTCGCCTTGCCGTACTGTGGCTCAAAGGCCGTCGTCTTGACGTCGACCTCCTTGATAAAGGCAAGGTTGATCCCTGTTCCAAGGGATCCGTGAAAACGGTTGTAAGTGCCGATGCTTCCGAACGCCTGGTCCGTAATCGTCACGCCATCCACAACATAGAGATTCTCAAGTCCTGAAGACCCGCCAATCGAAGGATTCGACGCACCCGGCCCGATCTGCATCGGTCCGCCGGCAACCTGACTCGCGGCAACGCCCGGAGCCGCATAGAAGATGGCCGACACATTTCTTGGCATAGGTACGCTGTTGTAGAACGTATCGGTAAGGTTCGATGTAATTGCAGTCGACTGAGTATCGATTCCCACGGCACTCGCACTCACCTCAATCGTCTGGCCCACACTGCCGACCTGCATCGACAAATTCAGACTGGAGGAAGAGTTGACGACAACTTCGTTATGCTTGGACAGGACTTTGCTGAAACCGGCTTTCTCAACAGAAACGTCATAAAAACCAGGTGTAAGACCGTTTATGCTGTAACGTCCCGCAGAATCAGTCATCAGGACACGTGTTCCCTGAGGTCCAGATACGGTTACAGTCACGTCAGGCAACACAGCGCCGGTCGAATCGGTAATCGCTCCGCTGAGACCGCCGGTGACGCCCTGCTGCTGTGCGAAGGCAGACACTGCCACTACCACCAACAGTGCAAATAGATACGCTAGGCCCTTAGAAATAATGCGTTTCATTATTCCTCCTAAGGTGCTGCCGCGTTATCCCAGACCTGACTCTCCGAGGCAATAAGATTCGCTTGCTGCGGGACTCAGCCGGAACATTGCTCGAAGATGTCTAACGCAGTTTAGGGACCAAACTTATAAAAACTTACTACGCGCCTAACTGAAACATTAGAGAGTCTTTATAAACAAGCCAATATTCCGTGAAATTCACGGAGTGGCGTCCACGTATGAAATTTGGGATGAGGTCCCTTTTTTTCGGGATAATTTGCAGGAATTAGGGAGGAATATGGATGGATCCCTACCCTCCTCCACATCTCCGGCTTCTCCGCAGACCCTCTATAATAGATACATAAACCATGGCAGACGATCAGAACCCGCAGCTCCCGCTAGGCCCCAGCTCAAACAATCCGAACACCCCTCCGCCTCCTCCCGACAGCACCGTCCAGGGCCGCGGCGCCGCATTTCTCCTCCCCGTCAATATTGAAGACGAGATGCGCCGGTCGTACCTCGACTACTCCATGTCGGTCATCATCGGCCGCGCCCTGCCCGACGTCCGCGACGGCCTCAAGCCCGTCCATCGCCGAATCCTCTACGGCATGCAGGAGATGGGCCTCCAGTTCAACAAGAAGTACACCAAGTCCGCCAAGGTCGTCGGTCACGTCATGGGTAACTACCACCCCCACGGCGACTCCGCCATCTACGACACCATGGTTCGCCTGGCCCAGCCCTTCTCCCTCCGCTACCCCATGGTTGACGGCCAAGGCAACTTCGGCTCCGTCGATGGCGATCCACCCGCCGCCATGCGTTACACCGAGTCCCGCCTCACCCGCATCGCCGGCGAGATGCTCTCCGACATCGACTCCGACACCGTAGACTTCACCCCCAACTACGACGAGTCCACCCTCGAGCCCAGCGTCCTCCCCTCCCGTATCCCGAATCTCATCGTCAACGGCAGCTCCGGAATCGCCGTCGGCATGGCGACCAACATCCCGCCGCACAACCTCACCGAAGTCGTCAACGCCTGCATCTCTCTCATCACCAAGTCCTCGCAGGATCCCACCAGCGACCTCGATCTGGTCCTCCAGCACGTCAAGGGACCGGACTTCCCCACCGGCGGCTTCCTCTTCGGCAAGAGCAACATCCCTGGTGCCTACAAGACCGGCCGTGGCCGCTTCATCATGCGCGCCAAGTGCTCCATCGAGAACATCTCCGGCGGTCGCCAGGCCATCATCGTCACCGAGATCCCCTACCAGGTCAACAAGGCCCGCCTCATCGAGCGCATCGCCGAGCTCGTCAACGAGGGCATCATCACCGACATCGCCCGCGACGAGTTCCGCGACGAGTCCGACCGTGACGGCATGCGCATCCACATCGGCCTCAAGCGCGGAGCCGAGTCCCAGATCGTCCTCAATCAGCTCCACAAGCACACCCAGATGCAGGACTCCTTCTCGATGATCTTCCTTGCCGTCCACAACGGCCAGCCCAAGGAGCTTCCGCTCGACAAGGCCATCCGCGCCTTCCTCGATCACAGAATCGAAGTCGTCCGCCGCCGGACTGCATTCCTGTTGGGCAAGGCCCGCGACCGCGAGCACATCCTCCTCGGCTACCAGATCGCGCTCGATCACCTCGACAACGTCATCAAGATCATCCGCCAGTCCGGCAGCCGTGTCGAAGCCCGCGAGCGCCTCTTCCAGTACTTCTCCGGCAAGTCCGTCAACCTCCGCGGCACCGAGCTCGCCGGAGTCACTCTCGACCCAGCCAAGTACAACGTCGACATGACGTTCTCGACCACCGGCACCCTCATCCTCAGCTACCGCCAGGTCGACGCCATCCTCGAGCTGCAGCTCTACCGCCTCACCCAGCTATCGATCGACGAGCTCCTCAAAGAGCTCTCCGAGGTCCGCGACAACATCGCCGAGTTCGAGTCCATCCTCGCCAGCGAGAAGAAGCTCCGCAAGGTCATCACCAAGGAGCTCGAGGAGATCCGCGACAAGTACGGCGACGAGCGCCGCACCCAGATCCTCGACGAGACCGCCGAGCTCCAGCTCGAAGACCTCATCACCGACGAGCAGGTTGCCGTCACCGTCTCCAACACCGGCTACCTCAAGCGCACCCCCATCTCCATCTACCGCCAGCAGCGTCGCGGAGGCACCGGCCGCCTCGGCATGAAGACCCGCGAAGAGGACTTCGTCGCCCAGCTCATCATCGACTCCACCCACGCCTATCTCCTCTGCTTCACCAACACGGGCCGCGTCTACTGGCTCAAGGTCTACGAGGTCCCCGACATCGGAGCCGCTGGTAAGGGCAAGGCCATGGCCTCCCTCGTCGCCCTCCAGCCCGGCGAGAAGGTCGTCACCATCCTCCCCGTCCGCAACCTCGAGGAAGAGGGCAAATACATCCTCTTCGCCACCCGCAACGGCACCGTCAAGAAGACCGCCCTCAAGGACTTCTCCAACGTCATGGCCCGCGGCATCATCTCCATCAACATCGAGAAGGACGACGAGCTCATCACCGCCCGCGTCACCGACGGACAGCAGGTCATCTTCCTCGCCACCCACGACGGCATGGCCATCCGCTTCAACGAGCAGGATCTCCGCCCCATGGGCCGCCCCGCCACCGGCAACCGCGGCATCTCCCTCAAGAAGGGCGACTACGTCATCGGAGCCGCCGTCACCCCCTCCAACGAGGCCCGCAACCGCAAGCGCCTCGAGCTCGCCGCCACCAAGGGTCTCAGCGACCAGGTCGAAGCAGCCATCGACGAGGCCACCGTCTCCACCGCCGCTCAGCCCCTCGAGCTCGCCGAGCCCGGAGAGCTCTCCGCCCCCGCAGTCTCCGTCGAGGCCACCGCCAAGCTCGAGAAGCTCGACAAGCAGCTCGGCCTCACCCCCTGCCTCGTCCTCTCCATCAGCGAGAACGGCTACGGCAAGCGCACCGACGTCGACGCCTACCGCCTCCAGTCCCGCGGAGGCAAGGGAGTCATCAACATGAAGGCGACGCCCAAGATCGGCAAGGTCACCGGCATCAACCTCGTCGACGAGACCAGCGAGCTGATGCTCATCAGCCAGTTCGGCAAGATCATCCGCATCGACACCAAGTCCATCCGCGCCGCAGGCCGCAGCACCTCAGGCGTCAAACTCCTCGACCTCGACGCCGACGACAAGGTAGCCGCCGCCGTAGTCATCCCCCCCGAGGAAGCTAAGACCCTGCCCGAAGAAGGAACATTGCTTCAATAGGGATTATGGATTCACAACGAAATTGATTAAGAGTCGTGAATGAATCCTTTAGTTATCACGAATCCAAAACGACGGCGAAAGGTTCTCGGACGTGAGAGCTGGTACTCGTATTATGCGGGCTTCTCCGAAGATTTTGCCAAATCGATCATCACCAGCGCATCCCTTCCAAAGGATGGATCGGTACTTGATCCTTGGAACGGCAGCGGGACGACTACCTCTGCTGCCTCAGGGTTCGGTTTCAATTCGTTCGGGTTCGACATTAACCCAGTATCCGTAGTTTTAGCTCGGGGTCGCCTATTTGCTAGAGGCGACATACAAAGCGTCGAGCCGCTCTGCAAAGCCATAAGGATCAATGCGACAAGACAAAAGAGAAAATGGCCAGGAATTGAAGAGCCCCTTGACGCGTGGTTCACAGCAGAGTCGAGTTCAGCTATACGCGCGCTAGATTTGTCGATCAGGAATTTGCTGATGAATGAATCATGCCGTTCTAATTTCAAGATTGACGTTGATGCGCTATCTACGCTTGCGGCATTCTTTTACGTAGCCTTGTTCCGATCGATCAGGGCGCTGCTAGAGAGCTTTCTTGGAACGAATCCAACATGGATCAAAAAGGCAACTTGCCCGACAGCTAAGATTGCGATAAATCCAATTGAGATTGGGAATGCTTTCCAGAATCAAATCGAACGACTACTCATTGCGATTGCCGACGAAAAGGTAGATAGCAGGTTGATGTCATCTCAATCCGGAATTGCATTGGCGTCCTCAGATCAAATACCGGTCCGCTCCGGGTCCATCGATATAGCCCTTTCGTCTCCACCTTATTGCACTCGCATCGATTATGGTATTGCTACACTTCCCGAGCTAGCTGTCCTCGGCATTGACACAAAAAATGGACTCCGTCAACTCCGCGAAAAACTTATAGGTACACCAACAATCAAGCAACACGCTAGTCGCAATTGGAGTGAAAGTTGGGGACCCACTTGTGAAATGTTCTTAAGTGCTGTGAAATCCCATCAATCTAGGGCGTCAGAGTCTTATTACCTAAAGACCCACGAGCAGTATTTTGAAGGAATAGCGAATTCACTAACAGAGTTGTCGCGATGCCTAAAAACAAACGGTCGGTGCGTCTTGGTCGTCCAAGATTCATATTACAAAGAGCTGTACAACAATTTACCGTTGATCTTTATAGAGATGGCGAGCCAACGTTCGCTTAAGCTTGATAGACGAGAAGATTTTCACGTCAGTAGAACATTGGCTGGAATTCAGCCGCATACAAAGCAGTACCGAAAGAAATTCTCAGCAACTGAATCAGTTTTGTGCTTCATCAAGGAAGAGGAGCTGCATGGCGGCAACGGACGAGCAAGTAGTTGAATTAATAAAAGCTATAGACGGCAAACTCGAAAAAGTCCACACTCAAAGCCTCGACCTTTCATTCAACGAGCTCCTCGACATGCATCGGAGTAATGAGCTCGACATTAGTCCTGAATATCAACGCCTATTTCAGTGGACAGAAGGGGCGCAGTCGCGCTTCATAGAATCGCTCCTCTTGGAAATGCCCGTCCCGCCTATTTACGTTGTAGAGCAGGATGAAGGACGATATATGCTGATCGACGGCCTTCAGCGTATTTCTTCCTACTTACATTTGAGAGGTCAATTAACAGCAATGCATCTGGACCCACCTATTTCTCCAGGTGAAAAACTTACCCTTTCCGAGTGCGACATTGTTGAAGAACTGAATGGAAAAACCTTTGACGACCTTGGAACGGCACTACAAATTCGTTTGAAAAGAGCTTTTGTACGAGTTGAAGTTGTTAGAAAAGGTAGTGACCCTCGATTCAAGTACCACATGTTTAAGCGTCTTAACACTGGTGGACAGATACTGACATCTCAGCAGCTGAGAAACTGTACGATTCGTCTTCTTGATCCAACGTTCAACGATTTCATAATCACGATGAGTCGCGACACATCGTTTAAGACGTGTACCGATACACTTACCTCGGAACGCATTCTCGGCGCCTTCGACCAAGAGCTTGTTCTACGATTTTTCGCGATGAAAAATGATCGAACACGTTTTAAGCACGATCTGGATGATTTTATGACCGAATACATGGAGCAAGTATCGGACCCCACCGGAAAAGTCTTTTTTGACTATGCTGAAGAAGAAAAGAAATTCCTAAGGACATTTTCTTTACTTGATAAGGCATTGGGGGATAAAGCTTTCGCGTTTGCAAACTCAGATCGAACTAGACTGGCCCGAAGTTTCAGTGTCTACCATTTCGAATCGATCACGCTGGGTATGCAGGCTGCTCTAGATCGAATTGACCCCAATGATGGGGCTGGTGTTTCTAAGCTCGGCACTACTCTTATGGCGATCAAATTAGATCCAGATTTTATAAAGTTGACTACCGGTGGGGGTAAAAACTCTTCAGGCCAATTAGCCGAACGTGTCCGATTTGTGGAGGAGCGTATCGAGGCCACACTATGAACTTGTCTAAACTTCGAGCCGAACTCGAAGCCGACCGAGAGTGGCGAGAAACGGAAATTAGACGACTTCAAAATAGGGCCAATGCGCTGATTGATGAAAAAGAGCGAGACATGTATCGCCGTATGCTAGTCCTTATTCTTTACGCCCACTATGAAGGGTTTTGTAAATTTGCATTTCAACTTTATATAAATGCGATCAACCAGCTGACTATAACAAGCGCGAACGCCAGTTTTGCGATTGCAGCATCTTCAATGACAACGATCCTCAACGAACTCTCTAATGCTAATAGGAAGTCTGATATCTTTCGACGTTCCTTACCAGAAGACGCGAAACTACATAAATTTGCGAGACAAAGGGAATTTTTGGAACGATTTGACGAATTTTCGACTCGACCTATCAATATCCCGGAAGCCGTTGTCGACTTCGAATCAAATCTTAAACCAGTAATTTTACGTAAGAATCTTTATCGTCTTGGCCTTCGCGAGGATATGTTTTCGCACCTTGATGGACAGATAGATCAGTTGCTCTTGGCGAGGAACGGTATTGCCCACGGCTCTACGAAAAGTGGTATCGATTCTAAAACCTACTCACGCCTTCGAGCATGTGCATTCAAGGTTATGTCAGAAGTGTTAAGCCAGATTAGTCGATCCCTTGCCTCCGAGGATTTCCGACGACGGAAGCCTATCCCGTTATCGGCCCCAATTTGAAAGACACCTCTATGCAGTGCAACGGCGATGTCGCTCAACCTATTTATTCAAATCATGAATCGTCTGCCCAACCGCATGACCAACCGTACCCGCGGCATCCTTGATATTCCCCTCAACCCGATCTGCCGAACCCTCTCCCGCCAACTCATCGTCGCCGGCAATCCTTCCAACCCCCTCCTTCACCGCCCCTACAACCGACTCCGCCGTCCCCTTGGCCCGCGTCTTCGTACCCCATCCAAACGTCTTCCGGGCCGCGCCCTCGACGCCGTCATACCCCGTCTCATACTCTGCCTCCGGCTCGTTCAGCAGGAACAGCAGCGTCACTCCTAAACCAATCCCGACACCAGCCACAATCCACGGAAAAACTCTCATATCTCCACCTCCAGACCGTAAGATGCAACTCCGCCGAATCTGGAGGGCAGGTGTCTTATCCAGGCACCGGATCTCATTTCTTCCAAATTTAGCCACCCCGCCCAAAATCCGCATCTAACTCCAAATGATGAAGATACGCAAGGCTGTACTCATCGCCCCCCTCCTTATGGTGACAAGTATCCTCCCCGTCGCCGCCCAGAACCGAAACTACCGGGACAATAGAAACCCCAACTTCAACAACGGAGTCCGCAACGGTGGCCGTGGCGGCCAATACTACGACAACCGCAACTACAACAACGACCGCAACCGCAACAACGACCGCTACTACAACGACCGCAACCGCAATCAGGGCGGCATCGGCCCCGGCAAGGGAGCCCTCATCGGCGCAGGCGGCGGAGCCGTCCTCGGCGCTCTCTTCGGCGGCGGGCTCAAGGGAACCATCATCGGCGGTGCCGCAGGCGCGGGCATCGGCGCAGTCGTAGGCCAGGCCCACCAGAACAGCCAGCGAAACCAGTACAACGACCGCCGCCGCTAGCCGAAAACACGGCCACCCGCGTCCGACATCACCACCTTAGAAAGGGACCATCTCCATGACGACTTCGAAGCCGACTCTGATCCGCCTTAGCTCTTTCGCCCTTGCCTCCTCGCTCCTGCTCCTCGCAGGCTGCTCCCCTGCCCCGACCCCGGCTCCAGCCCCCCCGACCCCGAAGACCGAATCCTCCGCCTCCCCCGTCTCCATCACCCCCGGAGCCAACGAAGCACCCGAGAAGCACCCCTGGACCACGGATCAGATCCTCACCTGCACCGTCTCCCAGTGCTGGCAGCTCGCCAACAAGACCGAGGACACCTTCTTCGACATCGTCCAGGATCTGGCCGCCATCTCTGCCAAAAACCGCGACCTTACCCTCCCCGATAGCGAGGACGCAGGCCGTCAGGCCGGCGAGATCATCAAACAGAAGACCAAGGCCGACCACGAACAGCTCCTCTTCGCCGTCGTAGACGACGCCGTCCGCAAAGTAGGCAAGCCAGCCCCAGCCAAACAGCCATAAAAAATCCTGTCAAGCCCCCAATCCACTTATCTATAACTAAATAAAGAACATAGAGGTTGCCGATTAGTTTCAGTCAATTCGCTATACTGGATACAGACTTGAAGAAAGCCCCGGAGACTCTCCGGGGCTTCAACGTTAAGAGAACTAACCCCTTTAGATAGAAGATTTTGGACGCAACCCGTTTATTATGAACATTTTACAAGAGAACAGTCCCTGTAACCCATAGACAGTCATAGACTTACGTCCAAGATATCCCTTTGGGGGGAGGGGGGGTATATACTCCATCTTTTACCAAAGAACCTCTTAGAAGCCACCCAGCAAAAATGGCCGCCTCCCCCAAAGCGAGCCCCATCCAGACGCTTCGAGATCACGTCACCCACCTCGAAGCCGCCATCACCCTCTGCCGCGCCGACCCCAAACCCAAACCGGTCCATCTGCTCCGCACCACCACCCGCCGCATCGAAGCCCAGCTAACCCTCCTCTCCCTCCTGCCCCACCTCCCCCCACACAGGAAAGAAGCAAAAAAGGCTCAACGCCTCCTCAAAGAGCTCCGCCGAGCCGCAGGCCAGGTCCGTGACCTCGACGTCCAACGCGATCTAATCAAGGACAAAACCTCAGCCAACACCCGGCAAGATTCCCTCCAACTCCGCAAAGCCCTCAAGCATCAGCGTACGCAAGCCGAAGCCGACCTCATCGACACCCTCGACAAGCACCAGGCCAAGCTAGCCCTTACTCTCGAGTCCCTCCTCAAAGCCCTCGCCCCAGCCGAACGCCTCAGCCTGCCCCCAACCCAACTCACCCATCTCACCCAAAGCTGGTTCACCCGGAACACTCCATCCAGCTCCGACGATCCCGACCAGCTCCACGCCATCCGCAAGACAGCCAAGCTAGCCCGCTACATCGCCGAGACCGCCCCCAACTCCGCCCGCACCGCCCGCAAGGTAGCTGCATCCTTCGAGTCCCTCCAGCAATCCGGTGGCGAATGGCACGACTGGCTCATCCTTGCCGACATAGCCCAGGACCACCTGGGCAAGTCCTCCCCCCTCACCCAGACCCTCCACCGCCAGTGCCGCACCTCCCTCGCCACCTACCGCAACCACCTCCAGACCTTCGCACCCCCCGCCCCCACCGCAAAAGAAAGACCGCGCTCGTAAGCGCGGCCCTGGTGTAAGCCAAAAAACTGATTTACCGAGCGGCAGCTGGTTCACTGATCTCACTGAGCCGCTTCTCGAGAAGCTTCTCGAGATCTTCGAGAGCCTTGGAGAAACCGTCGATACCTTCCTTGAGCTTGTCGTTGGCCATGCGGTCGGCGGCATGCATCTTGTCGAAGGTGGTCTTGTCCATGGTGAGCTTCTCGATCTTGAGGTCCTTCGCTTTGGCTGGATCGAGCTTGCGGGTGAGGGTTCCCTCAGTCGCCTCGAGTTCGCCGAGCAGCTTGGGCGAGATGGTGAGCAGGTCGCATCCAGCCAACTCAATGATCTCGCCTATATTGCGGAAGCTGGCTCCCATAACGACGGTCTTGTAGTCAAAGTGTTTGTAGTAGTTGTAGATGGTGGTAACAGACTGGACACCAGGGTCCTCTGCGCCGGTGTAGTCCTTGCCGGTGTCCTTCTTGTACCAATCGAGGATGCGTCCGACGAAGGGCGAGATAAGGGTGACCTTCGCTTCGGCACAGGCAATAGCCTGATGCAAGCCAAAGAGCAGGGTCATGTTGCAGTGGATGCCCTCCTTCTCGAGGATCTCCGCGGCGCGAATACCCTCCCAGGTGGAGGCCAGCTTGATGAGCACACGGTCGCGGGAGATGCCGGCCTTATCGTACTGGGCAATGATGTCGCGGGCCTGCGCGATAGACTTTTCGGTGTCGTAAGAGAGCCGTGCATCGACCTCGGTGGAGACCCGGCCGGGGATGATCTCCAGAATTTTACGACCGAAGGCGACAGCAAGGGACTTGAAGGCAAGGGCGGCAACCTCCTTGTCGGACGCGCTGCTGCCGGCATCCACGCGGGCCTGTTTGAGCACATCGTCCACGATGGGCTGATACTCAGGCTTTTCTGCCGCAGCTGCGATCAGAGAGGGGTTCGTCGTCGAATCCTGCGGGCGGAACTGTTCGATCGAGTTGATGTCGCCGGTATCGGAGACGACGGTGGTCATGCCACGAAGCTGTTCCAGTAAAGACGCCATGATATTGCTCCTTCGCTATTGGCTACGATTTTATCAAGATGTGGGATATTCCGTTGTTTTCGATGGTGGACGGCTCATGAAATTTCGGCTTTGTGTTGCTCTGGCTTATGCGTGCCGTGAATAGATTCGGTGGCAAATACGTTTTCGAGAGCGCCAAGACCATCTACCTCTATTTGGATGCGGTCTCCCGCCTGGACGGAGCCTACACCAGCGGGAGTTCCGGTGGGAATGAGGTCACCGGGTTCCAGGGTCATGGCTGCGGTGATGTAACGAAGGAGAGCAGCAATGGGAAAGATGAAATCGCTGGTTGTGCCCTGCTGTTTGATAGCCCCGTTGAGGCGTGTGGTAACAGTGACGGGGTCGCCGGCTGCTGGGTCTATCTCGTCGGAGACAATGGGGCCTACGGGACAGAAGGTATCGAAACCCTTGCCTCGGGTCCACTGACCGTCGCTCTTTTGAATATCACGTGCGGTGACGTCGTTGACGCAGACATAGCCACGTATATAGGGCCGGACGTCCTCGTCCGGCCCTATGTTGCGGCAGCGACGGCCGATGACGATACCCAGCTCGCCCTCATAGTCGACACGGTTGGAGAGCGCAGGCATCTGGATGACGCCATTTGGCGCGAGCAGGGAGGAAGGCGGTTTAAGAAAGAGCAGCGGCTCCTTCGGTACTTCGTTTCCCAACTCGGTAGCGTGGTCACGATAGTTGCGCCCGACGCAGAGGATCTTCGATGGGCAGACGGGAGCGAGGAGGTGGAGGTCGGCAAGTGGTTTAGCCTCAAATCCGCCTGCGAAGGCAGTTTGGGCCGCGAGGTCCTCTTCGGGGGCAACCATAGGGCCGATTGCCCAGAGAGCGCCGTCTCGCTGCTCGACAAAGGCATAGCGTGGGACGGGAACTCCGTGTTCGAAGGAGAGAAATTTGCAGTAGCGCATGTTACGGCTCCCTTAAGATTTCCTGTACGTCGGCACTGGGCTGGCTTTCATTACCAGCGGTGTCGATTGCGGTGACTCGATAAGTGTAGCGATGACCCGGTGTCGCGGTGAGGTCACGAAAAGCAGGGCCAACAACCGGGGTCTGGTTGAGGCGGATGGTTGGTCCCTGAGGCTGGCCGTCAGCGTTGATCTCTTGCCGGTAAACAATATATCCGGCGAGATCGGTTTCGGCGCCAGGTTGCCATGAGAGATCGATGGAGCGGTCGGCCGAAGTGGTGCCGCCCGGCACAGAGGCCAGACCCGTAGGAACCTGCGGCGGAAAAGTGTCGCTGAGGAGCATCGTGACGGCAATCGACTTGGGACTGCGCAGCTCCAGGGTGTGGCCGCCGAGTTTGACGGAACGGACGCGCTGGGCCGTGTAGGTGTAGGTTTCGCCCTTTTGAGCGGTGCGGTCGAGGGTGCCCCCGGGGTCGGCGAGATCTTTGCCGGCCTGCAGGTGAACCTCGGATGGCTTCGGTGGCGTGAGTTGCAGGGGTTGCTTTGCGGCAGATTGAGCGTGAGTCTTTTCGGGAGTGGGGGCACTGGAGATTACGCGATCCAGTTCGACAGTAGAGGCGACGGGGGTGGCGGAGGTCTGGCGCAACCACTCGATGACCGCTCCATCTTTGGTGGCGGTTGCACGCAGCTGTGCAATGGTGGGAGGAGCCGTGCCGGCGGCGGCGAAGGCTTGGCCGGACGGACCGGCGGAACGACCGGCGACGTTGAAGATCTGTATCCGGTAGGCCACGAGAGCTGCGGGATCGGCAGTGAGGAGTTGCGGCAGAGGATCGATAGTCTGCGTAGGACCAGGGTGCACAGAGAGACGTTGTACCGTAACCCAAGCACCTGCGGATGAGGATGTGGGATTGATTTGGCGGCAGACCTCCGCCGTCAGATTTCCAACGACATCGAGGCGGTCAGTGGTGCGCGAGGGCGTCGTCCAGTGGAGCTGGACTTGGCTGCCGATGCGTTCGGCGGTCAGATCGGTCACTACCTCGGAGAGGTTCAAGGTAGGTGGTCGAGGATTGCCTGGGCTGGCGCAGCCGACTGCCAACGGAATCAGCAGCGCTAGAGCGCCCGTGCCGAGACCTGTCACCGGATGCGGGTGTCGTGGTTTACCCGGAAACTTCATTGGTCTCAGCCTAGCATTTCGCTACGCATAGGCAGTGGGCTGGATCTAACCTCGGAGCCGGTATCAAGCCAGAATCAAGCGGATCGACATCAACGAGCGCCCGCGACCAGCAGAAGTTTACTCGGCACCGCGCTGCACCTTGCCTTAGCCGACGAGTGCCACACAAAGCCATTCGCATACTCAACCTCGTTGAGTTCGACCCAGCTCACCGTATTCACCCGATGCATCCAGATCTCCTTGATGAGAAGGCTTGCAGCCTCCCCGGCAATCCGGAAGCTCTCCGAAGCGTCCGGCTCCGCGCCGCTGACAGTAGGCATCACACGCCGCTTTGCCGAATAGCCATGCACCGTCACATCGGCCGACACAATCCCCGCAGCGTCCTTCTGGCCCAGCTTGACCTCGAGTCCCTGCCGTTGACGCCTCTCCGCTGCGCCCTTCGTCTCGACCACGTTCAGCGTCGATCTGCGCTCAACGGAGAAACCTGCCGGGCAACCACCCTGCGCCGGAGCCTCCATGAACTGCACCGGCGGAGTACGAGAGTTCGTCTGCGCCGGCAATCCAACGCTCACCAAAAACATCGCTAAGACCACGGAAGAACGCCGCATGATGAACCTCCCCACGCCATTGGTGGCAATACCTTACTCCTTCGGGAGTTTCCCACTCAAGTCGAATATCCCGGTGCTCCATCCATAGCTTCTTACACGCACACGATATGCTGGAACCCAATGGATCCCCTGACACACTTGATGACTGGAGCCGTCCTCTCGCGCACCGGCTTCAACCGCAAGGCCGCCTACGCCACCGTAGCCATGACCCTCGCCGCCGAGGTCCCCGACCTCGACGTCCTCTGGTCGTTCGGCGGCCCCATCGCCGCCTTCCAGCACCACCGTGGCTGGACCCACACTCTCATCGGCGTCCCGCTCGAAGCCGCGATCGTCGTAGGCGTCATCTGGCTCATCCATCGCTGGCGCCTGAAGCGAAGCAACCCGGTGAAACAGCTCGCCCCCATCCATTGGCCGCGCCTCTACCTCTTCTCCCTCATAGCCCTTCTAAGCCATCTCCTCCTCGACTGGACCAATAACTACGGCCTCCGTCCCTTCTTCCCCTTTGATCCTCATTGGTACGCCGCCTCCTTCGTCTTCATCTTCGAGCCTGTCATCTTCCTCCTTCTCCTCACAGCTCTCGTAGCTCCGGCGCTCTTCGGCCTCGTAGGCAGCGAAGTAGGGGCACGCCGCTCTCCCTTCCGCGGCCGAGGCTGGGCTATCTTCGCCCTCACCGGGATCCTCGCCCTCTGGGGACTACGCGCCTTCGAGCGCCAGAAGGCCATCCAACTGGCCCAGAGCGGCGACTACAACAACGCCCAGGTCCTCCGCGTCACCGCCGACCCCTACCCCATCAACCCATTCCGCTGGCAGACCATCGCCGAAACTCCGCGCTTCTACCAGCTCTCCACCGCCGACACCCTCAGCAACACCCTCGCCACCAACCCCCAGGCCGACCTCTTCCACAAGCCTCCCACCACCCTCGCCACCCTCCGCGCCAAACAGAGCTGGCTCGGCCGAGCCTACCTCGACTGGTCCAGCTACCCTCTCGTCACCGACACCGGAGCCGACCCCGACGGCATCACCACCGTCACCTTCCGAGATCTGCGCTTCATGTACGACATGCCCTTCCTCTCCGGGCGCGAGAAGACACCCCTCTCCGGCGCCGTCTACATCGACGCCGACCGCCGCATCGACCATATGGAGATGGATGGCCGCATCCAGCGATAGTCTCGCCACTCTCGTCGTTGCCCGCTGCTGCGCGATACCGACGCTGAGAAGCGGTCGGAAACCTCAGTCTTTATCACTCCACATCACTCCACGAGTTGACCTGCCGCTCAGGAAGCCGGAGAATCATAGAGCGCATGTTTCCATGCTCCCCGACATTGAGGTTCCTATGGCTGCCTATCTCGTTCTTCTATTCGCTGTTCTAAGCCGTATCCTCCCCCACACCTTCCATACCACCAGCGTAGGCTTCACGGCTGTCGGCGGAGGCCTCCTCTTCTTCGGTGCGAGACGCGGCCGCTGGCAGACCATCCTCGCCGTCCTCGCCCTCATGGCGACCGACTACTACCTCACCGTCTACACCTACGGATTCGCCTTCCATCCCGGCTCCTATCTCGTCACCTGGGCCTGGTACGCCGGCGTCTGCCTCTTCGGCCATCAGATACTCAACGGCAGGCCCTCTGCCCTTCGCGTAGCCGGAGCCGTCCTCGCCTCCTCCACCTCCTTCTTCCTCCTCAGCAACTTCGTCGTCTGGATGGGTGACGGTCTCTACGCTCACACCGCCGCCGGCCTCGCAACCTGCTTCATCGCAGCCATCCCCTTCTACGCGAACGACGTCATGTCCACCGCGATCACCGCAGGCGCCCTCTTCGGCCTTCCAGTCCTCGCCGCCAATATCGCCGAGAGCATCCGCGAAGTCCAGAGCAACCACCGCGCCGCCTAACCTTCAAGCATGAGCAATGCAAAGGGCTGCGAGGTTCGCAGCCCTTTTGCATGCGCCCTTACCCAATAGCTCAATCCGTGGCGCGCCCTCCAGAGACCAATCAGAGACCAAAAGGACCGAAAAGTGTCCTCCCGCTATCCACGTTTGCCACACATTTCACCACAGCCTGTCCACTCAAAAACCACGATTACTGCCCATTTTCCGCAAAATCCCACCTGAAAACAGCCTAAAAAAATCTGCGCTCTCAAACATCTTCTTCAACCGGAAACTGAGTTCCCCGCTTCTTATCAAAAAGCTTCCGCACCACATACACCACGACCAACCCCACCAGAACTCCAGCCCCACCAAGCACATAGCCAAGATGTCCATGAAGGGTCCGCGTAATCGTGCGCAAAAGCGCCGGCCCATACAGAATCGTAATAATCGCCCAAACCAGAAACCGCAAAAACTTCCCGATCAGAATCGCACTGAAGAACCAAAGCGGCTTCATCTCAAACACCCCCGCAGCCAGCTCAAACAGCTTCACCGGCATAGGCGGAGGCATCATCGCAGGTACCATGATCGCCAGAAACTCTTGTTTTTCAAAGCGATCCCGCAACTTCTCATAACGCTGCCGGTTGATCCGCTTGAGTAGAAACAGCTCTCCACCAGCGCGGCCAAGGTAGTAGGGAACCAGGCTACCGATAGCCGAACCCAGAGCAGCGATGAAGCAATAGGCTAGAAAACGGCCGTGATTCTCAGCAACATCCTTGATTAAAAGTGCATCCAGAGGCATCGGCACCGACGACGAATCCACAATCGCCATGCCTCCCAAACCCCATATTCCAAGGGCCTGCAATGCGACGTTCGCCTTATGTATCCAAAGAGAGATGGGGATCTTCACAGGGTTTCATCCAAGTCTAATCGTTCTTCATCGCCGTTTCGTGAACATTCGCCGCATCGCCACCATGCGCCGTTCGCCCAGCCAGTAGATCCAGAGCGTGAGGCAACAGCGGAAGAATAGCCACAAGCGAACTCTCCGCACCCGCCGGGCTCCCTGGCAGATTCACGATCAACGTACTCCCAAGCGTCCCACAGACTGCCCGGCTCAGCGATGCAAGCGGCGTCTGCTTCAACCCCTCCGTGCGCATACGCTCTGCCAGACCATCGATCAAGCGGTCGCACACCAGTCGCGTCGCCTCCGGCGTAACATCCCGCGCCGCCAGCCCCGTGCCTCCCGTCGTCACGATCAACGAAGCCTTCTGCGCATGTCGACGCAACGCCGCAGCGATCAAATCCGTTACATCCGGCAGTGTCTCGACCTCCACTGCGCTAACCCCCACAGCCTCCAGTTGCCGAACCACTGTGGGCCCAGAGAGATCCACCTGCTGCCCCTGGAAGCAGCGGTCACTGATGGTCAGCACGACGGCACAGGTGTCGACGGCAAAGCTCCTAGTCATCCAGTTAGTTTACGGCTTCGATGATCCGGTGTCGGAGCAATCACTTACGTAACCGCCGCCAAAGGTGAGAAAATAGAAGAGCCCACGCCAACCGGGCGGTCGACCCGGGCGGTTTCTGTATTTGCTAACGCAACTTTCGCGTGCCGCAGCCGTCACAACAACATAGCTCATGCCCTCTCTCGAGACGCCCCCCAACTCCGTTCCGCCGCCCAGCACGCCCGTCAAGGTGCGTACCAATCGCTACGGCGATCTCGAAGAGCACGAGCTCATCCATCTCCTGGATTCCTTGGACGACGAACGCTCCAAGGCCCGCTTCCGCGAATCGGTTTACATCTCACTCATCATTTGGCTGGTCATTGGCTGGTTCGTGCTCTACGGACCTCAGGTCATCTTCCATCAGCCTCGCCTCGTCAATCCTGCCGACGTCCTCAAAGAGCGTGACAAACAGCTCACCTACCTCGACGTCCCTAAAGATGTGAGCAAACAGCTGCCGAAGAAGCCCTCCAACGTCATCAGCGACAAGGACCGCACTCAGCAGAGCCCCAAGCCGACCCTCGACAAGAAGACGCTCGAGCAGCTACAGGCCATGCGCAAGGCTGGTGCTCCAGGAGCGTCCGCTCCTACGCCTCAGCCACCACAGCAGGCCGCTCCACAACCTGCGCCTCAACAGCAGCCTCCTCCCGCTCCTCTCCCTCAGCATCCGCCGCAGCAGCAGGCAATGGTCGATGCCCCACGCCCCGCACCCACTCGGCCCAACTTCGGCAACCCGAACCAGTCAGCTGGCGACGCTATCCGACAGGCCGCTGAACAGGCAGCCCAAAACCGCGGGCAAGGCGGAGACTACGGAGCCAATAGCCCAGTAGCGCATCAGGGCCTGAACACGGGAGTTGAAGTCCTCTCCGACACAATGGGCGTCGACTTTGCGCCTTACCTCAGAAGGATTCTCGGCGATATCAAGAGGACGTGGATACCGCTCATCCCTGAGGAGGCGCGGCCGCCACTGAACAAGCAAGGCGAGACATTGATTCGTTTCACCATCATGCCCAACGGTCGTGTCGGTATTATGAACCTCGATGGCTCAACCCAGGACGAGGCGATCGACCGCGCCGCATGGGGTTCCATCAAGGGAAATAATCCATTTCCGCCACTGCCCGCTCAGTTCCATGGACCACAACTCGAACTGCGCATCCGGTTCCTCGTCAACAAGACGCCAGAGTAGGCAAGCATGCCTACCCCCACCCCACTGGAGCAGTCGAAGCAACACGAGCGCCGCCGCCAAATTCGCGGTCTCCTCCTGCTCGCCTTAGCCATTCTGATCTTCAGCCTCCTGCGCGCAGGTCTCCACAACGTCTTCACCCCCGGCTGGTGGCGGTTATGGTGAAGCCAGCAAATTCGGTGCAACCCGAAACTCCCCTCATCGTCCTCGCAGGCCCCACCGCAAGCGGAAAGACCTCGCTCGCCATCCGCCTCGCCGAGCAGTTCAACGGCGAGATCGTCAGCTGCGACTCCGTAGCCGTGTACCGCGAGATGGAGATCGGTACCGCCAAGCCATCGCACGAAGAGCGAGCCCTCGTCCAGCACCACATGATCGACATCGCCTGGCCCGACGAGGCCTGCACCGCGGGCGACTACGGCCGCCAGGCCCGCGAAGCACTCACCGGCATCACGCAACGCGGCCATCTGCCCATCATCGCCGGAGGCACCGGTCTCTACCTTCGCGCCCTCATCGACGGCCTCTTCCCCGCGCCTCCCCAGCAACCTGGTCGCCGCGAGCGCCTGCGCAACCTCGCCGAAGTGCGCGGCTCAGCCTATCTCCATCGCATCCTCGCTCGCCTCGACGTCACCGCCGCCGCCTCCATCCATGTCAACGACGTTCCCAAGGTCGTCCGCGCCATCGAGGTCTCACTCGCCGCTAAGCAGCCTCTGACAGAGCAATGGCAAAAGGGCCGCGACGCCCTCACCGGATACAACATCCTCCGCTTCGGTCTAAACCCGCCCCGGCCACGTCTCTACGAACGCATCAATCAGCGCGCTGCCGCCATGTTCGACCGCGGCCTCATCGAAGAGACAGAGCGACTCCTCGAACGCTACGGCCGCGACTGCCGCCCACTGACCTCTCTTGGCTACGCCGAAGCCACGGCCGTTCTTGGCAATCAACTCACCCGCGAACAGGCCGTATCCCAGGCCCAACAAGGCCATCGCAACTACGCCAAACGCCAGCTAACCTGGTTCCGCCGCGAGCCCGACATGCACTGGTTGGAAGGCTGTGGCAGTGACGAAGACATCGCACAACAGGCCCTGCATCTGGTCAGTCACCACCTCAAATGCGGTGATCCATTGATGGATCAAATCGGGTAATACCGAGCAAGAGGCCCATCCATCAGGATGGGCCTTCGCATCATCACTGCTGAAGCGTCAGAGTATTCGCCAGCTTGAACCGCACAATCGACTCCGACGGAATATCGATATCGCGATTCCCCGTAAGTCCGCCCACCGCCGTTCCTGCTCCAGCACCAGCCAATCCTCCTACAAGCAACCCAACGCCGCCAGTCGCTACGCCGCCAATCAGCATTCCCAGGCCAGTGCCGCCGCCGATAAACGCCGCAGTCCGCTTTCCCTTACCCTTCTTCGTTCGCGTCAGATCGCCCGTAGCCAGCGGATAGCGCGTGCCGTTCAATGTAAGCGAAGTAAGCCGCAGCTGCAGAATCGACGCGCCTTTGAAGTGTCCGCGCTTATGCGAAGCATCAATGACGCCGCCAACCGGCGTCCCCTTCGGAACGACGACTCGATCGTTGTCTCCAATCACTGGCTCGACCAGTTCACCATCGAACCGATCGCCAGCACGGCTGGTCTTCACGCTGATGTGCTGATTAATACGAATGGCCAAAGTAGTGCCGGCAGGAATCTTCACATCCGCCGGCTGTATCACTGGATTTCCACCAGCCACCGGTGCTGGAGGCTGATTAGCCGCAACTGCCTGCTGTCCGCCCGCAATCGCCGGCTGTCCCGCAGGCACACCGTTCGACATCGCCGCCGGCCCAGGCTGGCTGGACGTGGCAGGCATCACCGATGTCGTCACAGCCTGAGCCGTCTGCCCCGGAGCCGGTGGCTGCACCGTCGTCGTTGTCGTATTTCCACTCTTGTCGACGGTTACCACCTGCTGTGCCTGTCCTGTAGCGGCAGCCTGCTTCTTCGCCTGCTCAATCGCCGCATCCTGTTTTGACTGACATCCAACAAACAACGCAATCGCCATAACCATAGCGGCTACTGGCTTCATTCCATGGGGAGTCTTCATCGTTCGAGCCTCATTTCGTGCTAGGTAAAGTAAATGTTTGGATAGGTGCTGTTCCTTAAGATGCTCATTTGGCGTCTGTGACTGCCCGCAAACAAAAGGTTTACGATTATTCCCATGACCTCTGACTCCGCAACGCGCCCCCAGCTTGCCCATCTCATCGCCCAGCTCGACGATCTGAAGCAGCGCGGAACCTTCTTCAAGCTGCGGGTGCTCGACGACGAACAGGGCCCCATCTGCACCTACGATGGCAAGCAGGTCATCAATCTCGCATCGAACAACTACCTCGGTCTCTGCGAGCACCCCAAGCTCCGCGAAGCCGCCATCGCTGCCACCGAGAAGTATGGTGTAGGCTCAGGAGCCGTCCGCACCATCGCCGGAACCATGCGCATCCACATGGAGCTCGAGGAGAAGATCGCAGCCTTCAAAGGCGTCGAGGCCTGCGTCGTCTTCCAGTCCGGCTTCACCGCCAACGCCGGAACCGTCTCCTCCATCCTCGGCAAAGAGGACTTCATCCTCTCCGACGAGCTCAACCACGCCAGCATCATCGACGGCGCCCGCCTCTCCCGCGCCAAGATTAAAGTCTTCCGCCACAAGGACACAGCGCACGCCGAAGAGCTCCTCAAGGAGATCCAGGACGAACCCGGCCGCAAGCTCCTCATCACCGACGGCGTCTTCTCCATGGACGGCGACATCGGCCCCGTCGACAAGCTCTGCGACCTCGCCGACAAGTACGGAGCCATCATGATGGTCGACGACGCCCACGCCTCCGGCGTCCTCGGCCGCAACGGTCGCGGTAGCGTCGACCACTTCCAGTGCACCGCTCGCGTCGATGTGCAGGTAGGCACCCTCTCTAAAGCCATCGGAGCCCTCGGAGGCTACGTCTGCGGCAGCCGCGACCTCATCGACTACCTCTACCACCGTGCCCGCCCCTTCCTCTTCTCCACCTCGCACCCGCCGTCGGTCGCAGCCACCTGCATCGCCGCCTTCGACATCCTCGAGAACGAACCCGAGCGCATCGAGCGCCTCTGGTCGAACACCAGATACTTCAAACAGCAACTCACCGAAGCCGGTTTCGACGTAGGTGGCCGCACCACTCCAGCCAGCGAGACCCCCATCACTCCCATCATCATCGGAGACGGCCGCCAAACGATGGATTTCAGCCGCGCACTCTTCGACGCCGGAGTCATGGCCACCGGCATCGCCTTCCCCACCGTCCCCGAAGGCAAGGCCCGCATTCGCACCATCATGACCAGCGAGCATACCCGCAAACAGATCGATCAAGCCCTCGAAGTCCTCACCACCGTCGCCAGAAAAATGGGTATCCTCACTCCTTAACCCCTTTAGAAGGTGGCTTTTCACACAAAAGACACAGTGGGGTGCGTCTATTAGCCCAGATCTGCGTCTTTATAGGGATATGTCATCTTTTCCCCTGCAGCAACCAAGGCGTCTAGCCACGCTCGTGGCCGTCGCCCTCCTGGTCGCCGCCGTCGTATCACCCGCAACATCTCAAGCCCAGCAACTCATCGCCAGCAGTTCCTCGGCAATACCCGCTGAAGACTCCAGCCTCCCCGACGCTCCCAGCCACGTCCTCTACCCGCAATCCGGCCAGACGGCACCCCCTCCTCAACCCATACAGACAACCAACCCCGACGCCGTCAGCCCCAATGGCACCCAGCAGACCAAGCGCATCCTCGGCATCATGCCTAACTTCCGCTCCGTCTCTGCCGATATCAAGCTTCCCCCCCAGACCTCCAGACAGAAGTTCATCGCCGCCGGCCACGACACCTTCGACTACTCCTCTTTCTTCATCGCCGGCATCCAGGCAGGCTTCTCCATGAATGGCAACTCCTATCCCGAGTTCCATCAGGGAGCCAAAGGCTACGCCCGCTACTATTGGCACACTCTCGCCGATACAACCACCGAAAACTTCATGGTCGGCGGCCTCGGCCCTGTTGTCTTCCATCAGGACAACCGCTACTACACCCTCGGCCACGGCGGCTTCCGCAAGCGCACCTTCTACGCCCTCACCCGCGTCCTCATCTCGCGCAAAGATGACGGAGACTCCACCTTCAACTTCGCCGAAGTCATCGGTTCAGGCGCCGCTGCCGGTACCTCCACCCTCTACTACCCCACTAGATACCGCACCTGGACCAAGGTCGGCCAGAAGTGGCTCACCAGCGACATCATCGACGGCGCCAACTTCATGCTGAAAGAGTTCTGGCCAGACATCAACAAAGCCATCTTCCACACCCACTAGCGGGAGGCCGCATCAGCCGACTACCTCGCCCTGAGCCGGCGAATAATCTCCGCTCTCTCTGGAATAAGCACCTGCACCCGATCAGTTTCGTCGAGACTCGCATAGCGACGACTCGTACGATACCTTATCTTTTCCGAGTAGTTTCCCTTGCTAAAGTCGTACAAGTACGCCCTAACCTCAAAGGCATGTTTCTCGAAGTGGGTTTCCCCTTTGTCCCAGTCCCACACATAGTCAGCAGTCATAAGAACAGGCAGCGGCGAAATAGCCTGTAACGGCCAGATCGCGTGATCGCTTTGCTCAGTCAACTGCACAACCGGTAACAGATTCTTCAGCGTACCGTCCGGCTCGCATCGAAGCAGTGCTAACTCATCAAGCGAACCACTGCCTCCTCCCGAAAATGTTGCAGAGAAAATAACTAGCGATCCGCCAGCTTGGAGTGGGATGCTTTGAGCCTTCGTATGGAGTCCGAACTGCATATCGCTCCGCTTCTCTGGCAACGCATAACAGTGGGTGGGCTGGGCTTCTAGACAGAGACGTGCCGCACTAGTCGGCAAGCCATCCGCATCCACCGCTCCTAGATACGTCTTGTAGGCTGGAAACTCAAGCATTCCTGTTGTCGTCCGTTGCCCCAGCGCAACAAGATGCAATACCCTAGGCTAACTGACGCTATAGTCGCGATCCGACTTCGAAGTGTTGGCACGGTCACTCTCCCCGAAACACAACCCTACCCTCGCAAACCGTAGCCTTCACCCTGCCCAGCATAGCTGCCCCATCAAACGGCGTATTCCGCGACTTCGACCGCGTCTTCGTCGCATCGAAGCTCCACTCCGCAGCCGCATCGAACACCACCACATCCGCAAAGCTCCCCACACTCAACGCTCCCCGCCCATCCAGCTTCACAATCGCCGCGGGACCGGCACTCATCAACTGCATCACGCGCGTGAGCGGCATCCCCTGCCCTTTATGCAGTACCCGCAAAGCCAGCCCCAGCGCTGTCTCTAACCCAGTAATTCCATTCGCCGCCGCAGCGAACTCGATCTCTTTCTCATGCGCAGCATGAGGGGCATGATCGGTAGCAATGCAGTCCACCGTTCCATCCATCAACCCGGCGACCATCGCCACCCGATCCGCCTCTGCCCTTAGCGGCGGATTCATCTTGGCATGCGTGTCGTAGTCGGCAATCGCCTCATCCGTCAGCGTGAAGTGATGCGGAGCGACCTCGCAGGTCACATGCAGCCCCTCAGCCCTCGCCGCCTTTATCGCAGCCATAGCCCGAGCCGTCGACACATGCTGCACATGCAGATGCGGCCTCAACCCCTCAGCCCTCTCGATCTCCCGCAGCAGCCGGATATCCCGCTCCACAATCCGAGCCTCCGCCTCTATCGTCATCCCGCGCAACCCCAGCCGAAACGCCACCGGTCCGGCATTCATGCTGCAACCACCTGTCAGCCGCGTATCCTCCGCATGCTGACTCACCGGCACGCCCAGCCGAGCCGCCGCCACCAGAGCCGCCCGCATCACATGGTCCTCGAGCACTGGCTTCCCATCATCTGTAAACCCAACCGCGCCCGCTTTGTGCAGCGCAGCAAAGTCCGTCAACTCCCCGCCAAGACTCCCCACAGTAGCCGCCGGCATGGCAAACAGCTTCACCACCGAGCCCCGGGCCGCATCCTGCATCCACTCCAACCCCACAACTGAGTCATTTACCGGAACCGTATTCGGCATGGCCACAACTGTCGTAAATCCACCCGCTGCCGCAGCCGCTGTCCCCGTAGCGATCGTCTCTTTATAGGTCTGGCCCGGCTCCCGCAGGTGCACGTGCACATCCACCAGCCCCGGAGCCACAATCATCCCCGTCGCATCCATCGTCTCAGCCGCCGCAACGTTCTTCTTCAGCACTCCGGGCTCTTCCACTGCAGCCACCCGGCCATCCCGCAGCAACAGGTCCCGCGCCGCATCCAGACCGCTAGCCGGATCGACCAGCCGTCCATTCAAAATCAGTAGATCGCTCATACCCTTACACTCTCGAATCCACCCACACCCAACGCTCTTACCAACAAAGCCGACCGCACCGCCAGCCCATGCGTTACCTGATCCTCAATCGCAGAGTTCGCTCCATCGGCCACATCCCCGGTAATCTCCATCCCGCGAATCATTGGCCCCGGATGCATCACCAGCGCTTCAGGAGCACACGCCGCCAGCCGCTCCGCATTCAACTGATACCGGGCAATGTAGTCCCCCAGATTCAGCTCCAGCCCAGCCAGCCGTTCCTTCTGAATCCGCAACATCATCGCCACCGCAAGCCCTTCAGAGCAAGCCCTCCGCAAAGCACCATCAAAGTCCCGCACAATCTCCACGCCCTCGCCCAGTCCGCGTGCGTCCTCCGGCAGTAGACGCTCCGGTCCGCATAGCAACACCTTCGCCCCCAGCCTGGGCAGCAGCATCGCATTCGACCGCGCCACCCGGCTATGCAGAATATCCCCCGTAATCACCACCGTAACCCCACGCAGCGAAGCGGCATTCACCGCAGCCGCCCGCTCCGAGCCATAGAGCCGCGTCAGCATCGTCCGCAGATCCAGCAGCGCCTGCGACGGATGCTCATGCATCCCATCGCCGGCATTCAGCACCGGCAGCCCCGTCTCGCGTGCCAGCAGAAATGGCGCCCCCGAAGCCGGATGCCTCAAGATAATGCACTCCGCGCCCAGCGCCCTGAGCGTCAACCCCGTATCTTTGAGGCTCTCGCCCTTCTCAATCGATGAGCTCTTATCGCTCACCAGCGTAGTCGTAGCTCCCAGCGACTTCGCCGCCAGCTCAAACGACGTCCGCGTCCGCGTGCTCGACTCATAAAACAGCAGCGCCACACGCCGTCCAGCCAGCATCTTCGCGCGTTCAGACTGCGGCATCGTCTCCAGACGCGCCGTCTCCGCCAGCACGGCCGATACCTCCGCCACCGGCAGATCAGCAATGCTAAGTAAGGATCCCGCAGCGTACTTTGAAGTCGTCATCAAACCGTGAGAACCCTGAGCCATCGACTCAGTCCACCAGCTCGACCAGCAGCACCTGCTCCTGCCCATCCACCTCGTTCAGCTTCACTTCGATGATCTCTCGGCTCGACGTCGGAATCGTGCGCCCCACAAACGTAGCCTCGATCGGCAGCTCACGATGCCCACGGTCGATCAGCACCAGCAGCTGAACGCTCTTCGGCCGCCCATGGTCGAACAGCGCATCCAGCGCCGCCCGAATCGTCCTTCCCGTATACAGAACATCGTCCATCAGGATGATGTCCCTGCCCGTCACGTCGAACCCGACCGCCCCCGGCGTCACCACCGGCCGCGGCCCCGCCGTCGACAGATCGTCCCTGTAGAAGCTGATATCCAGCACACCCGTGTCCACAGGATGCTTCTCAATCTTCGCAATCATCTCACCCAGCCGTTGCGCCAGCGGAACCCCTCGACGCTTGATCCCGACCAGCCCCAGATTCGCGCCGCCATCGTTCTTTTCAACGATCTCATGGGCGAGCCGCACCAGCGTCCGCTCAATCTCCGAGGCCGACATCAGCCGCCCCTTCTCTCGTAACTTCGGTTTCGGTGTTTCCGTAGTCTCACTCATAATGATTCGGCTTGATGATATCAGCACCAGGGCCCTTCCCTCTGTACCCGGCCTCAGGCCACTGCGTTCCTCTCCTCCTGCCGCAACGACATCCAGACCGTCCCCCCCAGCGACAGCAGCACAGCAAATGCCGCGCCGTAAAACATGACAGGATATCCATATCCGCTAATCACCGCCCCCGCAATCGGCCCCGTCAGAAACAACGACAGGTCCACAAACGCCGAGTAGATTCCCAGCACCGTCCCACGGCTCGACAGCGGAAAGGCCCGCCCAGCCTCAATCCCCAGCGACGGAAAGACCAGTGAGAACCCAAGCCCCGTAAGCCCCGCCCCCACATAAGCGTGATGAGGCGTCCCCGCTACTCCAAGCACCACCAGTCCCACCGCCTCGACCGCGAAAGAGACGATCGCAACCACGAATCCTCCCCAGCGATTGATCAGCCCGGAGAACAACAGCCGCACAAGAACGAAGCAGACCCCATACGCCGTCAACGACAGCGCTGCCCCATCCCAGCGCACATGGGCAAAGTACAGCGTGATGAAGGTGGCAATCACCCCAAACCCCATCCCTCCAAAGGCCAGCGCCAGCCCATACGGGGACACCCCCAACAAAATTCTTCGCAGCGGAACACGTTCTCCCCTGTGCGCCTCCGTCGCTGCCATACGCGACGCGCAAAACAGGCTCACCCCTCCCACCGCCATCACCACGATGCCAATCGAACCCAGGCCCCAGCGCGGCTCCAGAAATGCGCCTAGCGGAGCCCCAATCGCCAGCGAGACATACGTCGCCACGCCGTTCCACGAGATCACCCTCGCCGTCTCCGCCTCGCCCACCCGGCCGATCCCCCAGATGATCGCACCCGTCGAACTCATGCTCTCGCCCACCCCCAGCGCGAACCGGCTCAACACCAGGCTCCCCAGACAAAGCCCCAGACTATGCCGCAGCAGCCCTGCCAGCACAATAAACCCACCGCTCAAAGAGCATGCCAGCAGACCCCACATCACCGTCCGCTTCGGCCCCAGCGTATCGGCCATATGCCCCGCGCGCGGCCGGCTCGCGAATGTGGCAATGTACTGCAGGCTGATCAGCAACCCGGCCAGCACCGTACTCACCCCCAGATGGAGATGAACGTACGAAGGCAGAATCGCCAAAGGAATTCCAATGCTGAAGTAGCAGACGAACGTAAACGCAACAACAGGAAGAATTCGAAGCGTGACCCGGGAGTCTATCTCAGGCTGTAGCTCGGCGAGTTGGCTGGGTGTAGTAGACATGCAGGAAACAACTTCGCCGCCATCGCAAACCCAGCAAAGCCTGCAATTAAGTATATCTGCCACACTTGGGCAAAGTAACGTTGCAAACGACCCGGGCAACCCCCGAATGGGCTAACGGATTCACCCCATTCGAGCCCGTGCATAGTAGGCAGCGCCGTACCGAGAGCCCGTTGCCATCAGCTCTTCAATCGCCTCTACCGTCTGAATACCGCCCCTGGCCCCGACTGCCATGCAGTTCAACGCAGCCGCAGCACACGCAAAGTCGAGCTGCCGTTCGAGCGGCCACCCCTGAAGCAGCCCATAGATGAAGCCTGCATGGAAGATATCTCCAGCTCCCGTTGTATCGACCACTGGAACCCGATACGCACAGGTGTGGTGAAACTCTTTTCCATCCCACGCCAGCACGCCATCCGGCCCCAGCGTTGCAGCCGTAAGCCGGCATCCATAGCGTAGATGCATCATGCCCAACGCCTTCTCCAGGTCGACCTCCGCCATCAGTCGACACGGAAAATCTCTGCTCACGATCAAATAGTCGATATTCTCGATAAGCTCTTCCACACCTGGGTAAAGCTCATCCAGATCGGCTACTACGGGTACTCCGGCAGCGCGTGCCCATCGAGCCGCTACGGTCGCCGTCGCCGTGTCGTATCCATCCACGTGCAGGGCTCGTGCATTGACGATCCACTCGCGGTCGAGATCGCTGGGCCGCAGGTCAAGCCGTTCGTCCCGCCTCCAAAGCACCGTCCGCTCGCCCTCGCCATCGACCAGTACAAGAGACTGTCGGCTGGCACACTCCGATACGGTGATGAGCTGCGTCTCCACGCCAGCCTCGGCAAATGCCTTGCGATGAAGTGTTGCGGCGCTATCGTCGCCCAGACTTCCCACATATCGGGTACGCATGCCCCATCTCTGGCAAGCGACGACAGTGCTCGCGACCTGTCCCCCCGGCAATACATCTGCGGTACTGAATTCGACTTTGGAACCAAGTACGGGATAACTCGAGAGAGGAATAACTGTGTCCGTGGCGTTCAACCCGACGCCGACAAGGTCGACCTGCGACGATTTCGTCATACTACTACTGTAAATGGAGTATGAATCTCGCGGCGCCGAGCCAGGAGCTCGGTCCAGCACTGCGGCGGAGATCGAGACTGTTACGAACTCTATGCTTTGAGCGGAGGACGTCTCCTTGACGTCGTCGACACTTCAATCGGAATCGAAATGTGGAAGCTTTCGGTTCAACAACTGAATTCGGTTCAACGCTGATAGCTATTGAAAGAAGTGGTCTAGACCCTCAGAAACAGATCAGGCCTTCTAGAAAGTCATTATTAAGCCGCCAATCGCTATGAAAGCTCCACCGACGTAGACAGGCTTGCTGGGCGATTGATGAAATTGCAGTTTCGCTACAAGCTGGGCAACGAAGAAGAAAAGCACCCTGCACCTCAAGGTAGGCGGCCAGAGCGAGAATAGTGAAAGCTCCAACCGGTGAAGAGACAAATTGACTCAACCGGAGCATCAATGACCTCTCTTTGCTTTGGTAACAACTCTCGGCTTTGAGAGCTCTTTTGTTGGGGTGCAACACTTCGCAACAGCCTGATCGTTGAGTCCGCCGATTTGATGAAAGATTCCTTTACCGCATGTCTCAAGCGTGTCGCAATGGCAGTTGCTCATCATGTCTTTCAGCAGTCCCTGCATGAACTGGATCTCGCTCATCTTGGCTTCCAACTCCTCCAGTTTTCTGGCGGATAGCTGTTTCCATCGTTCCGGGGCAGGAGTTCCAGGCACAAAGCCCGTAAGCAACTCATGGACTTCCTCCAAGGTGAATCCCGCCTGTTGAGCTCGTTGTACGATCGACAGTCGATAGAAAACGCTGGCGTCATAACGCCTCTGACCGCCCACTCTTTCCGTTGCATCAAGAAGCCCAATCTGCTCGTAGTAGCGGATCGCGGAGGTTCGCAAGCCGACCTGGTTTGCCACTTGAGAAATCGTTAAAGAAGCCATGCCTGATTATTGCAGCTTGCCTTCAAGTTAACTTGAAGTTGTACGGTTGACAGAGTGAGATTCGGCATCAGGCCGGATACACGCGTGACCGGAGAGACCATGAAACAACTTTTGCTTGCTGTTATGACCCTATCTATGGCTGGAACAACGATGAACACACCGCTTCACGGACAGACTCAGACTGCACCAGCCTCCACAAAGAAGCTTGTTGTGTTTGCCTGTGACATGAAGGCCATGACCCCGGCACAGAGGAAGCGGCATTCTGAAGTCCTCTCGCCGGCCCTCAAATCGGCGAAGCTCAACACAAGCGAGCGGCCAGATGGCTACGCCTTTCAATTCCCATCTGACCCAAAGACCTTTGCAACGTTATCGGAGTGGATCGGGAACGAACGCCTCTGCTGCCCATTCTTTGAGTTTGATATCCATGTGGGCGACAACTCTGCCCCTATGGTCCTACGCATCACGGGACCGGACGGAGTGAAGCAGTTCATCAAAGCTGAGCTTCCAGGGATGGTTGGCTGATGCGTTCAGGGATCATTCGAAGCGGTGCAATCGTCTGCTTGCTTCTCTCATCTGCATTCGAGATGAGCGCAGAGCCGCTCACCGCGGGACATGTGGCACCGCCGTTTGTTCTGAAGCGGGCTGACGGGAAGGCCGTCAGCCTCGCTTCCCATAAAGGCCAGGTTGTGCTCCTTAACTTCTGGGCGACCTGGTGCGCGCCCTGCCGCGTCGAGATGCCGTGGTTCGAGGAGTTCTCGAAAACCTATGGCAACCGTGGCCTGTATGTCCTTGGTGTTTCACTTGACGATGGTGGATGGAAGGCTGTGCAACCAGTGATCTCCAAACTCAAAGTCTCCTATCCGATCGTGCTTGGAGATGGAAAGATCACCAAGAGCTACGGTATGGGCGATCTACTTCCCGCTACCTTCCTCATAGATCGAACCGGAAAGATCCGAACCGTGAAGATTGGATTTGGAGACAAGCTGGAGTTCGAGAAGACGATCGAACAGCTACTTGATGGGAAGTAGGCTTGTCCGTCTTGATTGACGAGATCTCCATCAATAATTTCATCAGCGCCTTCAAACAGATGAATGAGAAGATTGCCTCGCTAAGCGGAGGCATCTCTTCTCATGAGTTACATCCAGGGCGAAGGACGAGGTCAAGGAGCACTGTTTCCAGTGGTATTGGATGACTTTGTACCAGCGGATCACGTCTGCTGAGTCATCGACGCATTCGCCGAAAGGCTTGTGATGTCCGAGCTTGGATTCGGGCGGGCTCAGGCTGCTGATAGCGATCGCCAACGATCCTCCACGTCTGGTATATCGAGTTTCGTAACGACCTCGATCAACCCCGCACCCACAGCCGCCCGCTAAGCCGAGGCCTGTCGCCGCGTTCGCAACAACCCGCCCACCGCGCCGCCCACCGCCGACAGCACCAGCAGAATCCCCGAAACCATCGCAAACCCCGTCAGCATCATCCCCGCGCGAAACTCTGGCGAGTACAGGTACCGCAGCATCGCCTCCGGCTGTGCATTCGCCGCCGCGGCCTTCTCAATCTGGGCATGAAGCTGCTGTGTCAGCTCCGCATCGAACCCCGCCATGCTGTGCAACCCATACCGAGCTACCAGCCCCGCCCCAGCCATCGACACAGCCAGGCAAGTCACCAGCGCCAGCCCCACCACAATCCCGATCCGCACACCGATCCCCGCATCCATCCATGCCTGCGGACGCCGTCGCTGATACAGTCCCACTGCAATCAGGGATCCGCTGATCGTCCAAAGCGAGCTAAGCGGCGACACCAATGGAATCCGCGTGGCCACCAGGCTTAAACATGCCGCCACAAGCGCAACCAGCCCCGCGCACCGAATCGCCGTCTTCCACTCCACTCGTCGCGGCCGCGGCGGAGGCACCGTGCCGGTCGTACCCTCCTCAGCACCCTCGGACGGCTGCTCGTAGTCGATCAGGTAGATCTGCGGAGCGCCGCAGTACGGACAGAAAGCCACCGAGCCGTCACCGGCAGGAAGGTCGCCGCCACATCGGTGACAAGATTCGTGCATACCTTTGAAGCTAACCCACCCTATAGAACCCGGCAAGCTCTACGACTCCAACCGAGGTATTGCCGTTGTCGTCTTCCCGTCCGGCGCTCTACTGTCTGGTATCCTCGCCCCCGGCAGAGAGATTCCCCGGCAGGTCCAGTGCGACCAGCCCAAACTTCGTCCCATTGCCCTCTGGGTCGATTGCCACAATATGCTGGTGCTGCTTCGACCCCGTCTTCAACTCCATCTTGCCCGGCGCATCGTCGCTTACATTGACTTTGTTGTGATCTTCGCTGCACGTCAGGCCCTCAGACGTGCGCGTCGGCGTACCTACTGGCTGATTGTGCGCGCACTGGATCACGTCGCCATACCGCTTCAGAGCCTCGCGGTAGAACGCCCCCACCTTATCGGGAGCATCCGTCGATCGATAGCTCGCCGCCTTCACCCGAAGCTGAAACCTCCCAAAGCTGAGGTTTACATCGGCGGACCCGCTGTCCTTGTCCTTCTTCTTAACCAGCTCGGCCCCCGGATACACCGGCAGCCCGATCCCATTCACCACTGCCGCCTCGTTCGTCTTCACCTGCATCCCGCCGAACGGCGTGGCAATCTTCACGTTTTCGTTATCGCCCTTCTTCTGCGAGTCGATCCGGCAGCCGCTCATCATTGCTGCCCCCAGAACCATCGCTACCGCCGCCGCTTGCCTCGCCATTCCACGCCTCACTTCATTCAAAAGAACGATACGCCACTTTCAACCATTCGGTTCCCCCCTTCCACCCGCCGGACCATGCCCGATATCCCCGGAAAAATAAACTCACTACGAGTGGCATGATCTTCACTCTCAGAACAAGCCTGTCCGCTGACCACATTTACCACGCATTTCACCACAACCTGTCCATCAAAAAACAGAAATTTCCCGCCAATCTCGCAAAAAACAGCCCCAAAACACCCCAAATTAAATCCGCCGCTTCTTACTCACAAACTACCCCTTCAAGCAAAAAATACGGAAATACCCTACAAACGTGGCCTATACTTACGGGAAGCCCAAACGATAGGGCCAACACCGCCCGCCAGGCGATCCGGAGTTTCGGCATGGCGCAGCACCAGCCAATCCGCAAAGCCCACCCCAAATCCGGGTCAGACATCCCGGACAAGCTCTACTTCCGCATCGGCGAAGTATCGAAGCTCTGCGAGGTCCCAGCCTACGTCCTTCGCTTCTGGGAGAGCGAGTTTCCCCAGCTAAAACCACACAAAGGGGGCACCGGCCAGCGTCTCTACCGCCGCCGTGACGTCGAGACCGCGCTCCATATCAAGTCCCTCCTCTACGACGAGGGCTATACCATCCCCGGCGCCCGTCAGGTCATCAAGAGCGAATTAAAGCAAAAAGAGCCGCAACTACCCCTCGCCATCGACGCTCCAACCCAGGACGTCAATCCCCAACGCCTGCGTAAACTCCAGAAGGATCTCCGCGATCTCCTCGCCATACTCTCAAAGCCTGCAACCCGCGCGGCCATCCATACCATCCGCGCTCCCCGGCCAGTAGCCAACGCCCGCCGAATCCCGGAAAGACTCTTCGACGCACCACCAGACGCCTGACCGGAAGTCACACCATGAGCCGGGGTTCATCCTTCAGACGAGTAACTCCGTTACAGAGCGATCCACCCCACATGAATGGCCCAGAGAGACAGGCTCGCCACCACTACCCATAACGCCACTCCCTGCACCAGCGGCCGTACCCCAACCTCTCGCAGTGTGCTCCTCGTAATTCCCGTTCCAATCAAAAACAGCACCACGGTCAGCCCCGACCGACCCAACTTATTCAGCGCCGCGAAGAGTCCAGCCGTCTGCGGCACATAGCGCGGAGCATAGCTGGCCAGTACCGCCGCAGCGCAGAAGTACAGGATGAACCAGGGCCAGTGAACCTTTGCTTTGCTCTTCTTCAGCATCGCCGTAGCGATCGCCAGCGGCACAATCCACAACGCCCGTGCCAGTTTCACTGTAGTCCCCACTGCCAGCGCCGTCGCTCCATACTTCGCTCCCGCCCCCACCACAGAACTCGTGTCATGAATCGCCAACGCCGCCCACAACCCAAACTGAGTCTGCGAGAGATGCATCGCCAATCCTATGAACGGAAACAGAAGCAGCGCCACGGAGTTCAGCACAAACACCGTGCCCATCGAGACCGCCATCTCCTCCTCATTCGCCTCCAGGACCGGTCCCATCGCGGCAATGGCGCTACCCCCACAAATCGCCGTCCCAAAGCTGATCAGCAGCGACTGCGTCTTCCCCACCTTCAGCATCTTTCCCAGCAGCACGCCCAGGCTCAACGCAAACGTAATGCTGATCGCCGTATAGAGAAACCCCGACCGTCCCGCGTGAACCACCTCCTGCAGATTCATCCCAAACCCCAGGCAAACCACCGCAGCCTGCAGCAGAAACTTCGAAAGCTGCCTACTCTCCACGTGGAAGTGATGCACTGTGGTCAATCCAAAGACAAGCCCTGCCGCCAGCGCAAACGGAGGCCCAATCAACCCGCTCGCAGAGACGATAATCCCAATATAGAACAGGTTCCGCGCGCTCATGCTTTCAAGCATGAGCGCAACTCCAACCGCAGTCGAGACGTACTTTCGAATTACTGATAAGTTTTACTTATCGGTGCAATTTAGCCACTGGCTATTGTTTTAGCTCACTATTCTGAGCACAGCGAAAGACTTTTATTCCGACGTGAGCAAACCGCCTCGAGTGCTTCACTCCGTCATCCCAAACGCGTCACGCTAGGCCCCCGCAGTCCCTGCTGCAAAGCGTTGAAATGCAGCGGCAGCCCCCGTAGCCTCTGTTCCCGCCAAACGGACAAAGCTGAAGTCTCGCAGGATCTCCAACCCCTCAACCGCTACAGTCCGTACCGTCCCCAGCCGCATCACTTTTCCGATCGCCCACCGCGAAACAAACCCCACCCCCAGCTCCGCCTCCACCCCGGAGATAATCGCCTCCGTCGAATCAAGCTCCATCGCCACACGGAGCGACCGCAGCGGCAGCCCCACCCGCTTCAGCGATCGCTCCACCACCCGCCGCGACCCCGACCCGCGCTCCCTTAGTAGTAGCGGGACCTTCATCAACTCCTTCGGCTCAATCGCCCCCGCCTTCGCCCACGCATGATTCGGACTCACGATCAGAACCATCTCGTCCCGCACCATCCGCTCCGTCTTCACATCCCGCCGCATCGCCGGCCCTTCAATGATCCCAAGCGCCACCCGCTCCTCCACCACCGCCTCCACAATCTTTTCCGTATTTCCACTCACCAGCGAGAGATGGACATGCGGATACTGCTTCATAAACGCCCCCAGAATCCGCGGCAACACATATTGTGCGACTGTTGTCGAAGCCCCCAGCCGCAACTCCCCCACCACCTCGTCGTTCAACGCCGCCAACGCCCTCTGCGCCTCCTCCATCGTCTCCGCAGCCTTCGTCGCATACCCCACTAGAACTCGTCCCGCCTCTGTCAGGGCAATCTGCGTCCCATGCCCGTCGCCTCGAGCCCGGTCAAACAGGCGAACTCCCGCCTCCTCCTCCAGCGCCCGAATCTGCTGGCTCACCGCGGGCTGGCTAAGATGCAGCACCTCCGCCGCCTTGCGAAAGCTCATCTCCTCCGCGACCGCCCGAAACACCTTTAGCCGAAAGTTCTCCAACCCCTCTCCTTAGCCGCGAACCAAGCCCGCCATCCCATCAGCATAAGCCCACCCGATAAAATCAAACCAAGCCTAGCCAAGTGACTACAAACGACGAACCCAAACCGATGCCTGCACCACAAAGGCGCAGCCTCTTCGCCCTCCTGCACCCATCCACTTCACACAGCGCCTTCTCCGCCACTCTTCTCCTCATGCTCTCGACGCTCCTCTCCGGCGTCCTGGGCCTGATCCGCACCAAATACATCAACTACATCTTCGGCGCCGGCCCTCAGACCGATGCCTACAACGCAGCCTTTGAACTCCCCGAAATGCTTGCCTACTTCCTCGTCGGCGGCGTTGCCTCCATCTCTCTGGTCACCATACTCAACCGTTATCGCGCCCAGGACGATGAGGAGGGTGGCGATCGGGCCATCTCCATCGTCCTCAACGCCATGATCATGGTCCTCGGCGTAGCCATCCTGGTAGCAGAAGTCTTAGCTCCCTACTACACCCGCATCAAGTTTCCTGGATTCTCTCCCGAAAACGCCGCACTCTGTACCTCGCTCACCCGCCTCCTGCTACCTGCGCAGCTCTTCTTCTTCATCGGCGGGGTCATCGGCTCCAAGCTCCTCGTCCGCAAAATCTTCCTCTACCAGGCCATCACGCCGCTCATCTACAACCTCGGCATCATCCTCGGCGCCATCTTCCTCTCGCAGCGCTTCGGCATCTACTCGCTCGCCATCGGCGTCCTCGCCGGAGTCATCCTCGGCCCTGCTGCACTCACTGCCTTCGGAGCCGCCCGCGAGGGTCTCCGCTACCACCCCATCTTTAATCTCCGCCACCCAGCCTTCAGCGAGTGGCTTCGCCTCTCTCTTCCCCTGATGATCGGGGTCTCGCTCGTCACCGCCGACAAGTGGATACTCAGCTTCTTCGCCTCCCATGACCCCGGCGGCATCTCCCGTCTCTACGTCGCCAAAACTCTCTTCAACGCTCCTATGGGCATCCTTGGCCAGGCAGCTGGAGCAGCCTCGCTCCCCTTCTTCTCCTCTCTCTTCAGCCAAAATCGGCTCTCTGACTTCGCCGCAGCCGTCAACCGCGCCATCACCCGCATCTTCGCCGTCTCGCTCATCGCCGCCGCCTGGATGGTTGCACTCGCTCCCTCCATCGTCGACCTCTTTCGTGGGGGCTCCTTCAACCGTACCGATGCCGCCGAGACAGCACAGTACTTCACCATCTTCGCCGTCTCGCTCGCTCTCTGGGCCGCCCAGGGAATCTATGCCCGAGCCTTCTACGCCGCCAGTAACACTCTCACCCCAGCGCTGGCCGGAAGCATCATCACCCTGCTATCCATCCCCGTCTACCGCTTTTTCTTCCATACTGTCGGCCTGGCCGGCCTCGCCATCGCCTCCGACATTGGCATCCTCACCCACACCCTTACTCTAGCCATTCTGCTCCACCGTCGCAGGCTGGTCTCCATCAGCGGTCTCGAAGGTCTTGAACTAGCTCGTGCCCTGCTCGCCGCCGCCATCAGCTTCGCCGGAGCTTCAGCTCTAGCCCATCACCTGCCGCTTCACAGCGGCTATACCGGCGATCTCATCACGATTGCCGCTGCTACCCTTATCTGGGCTGCGCTCAGCATCCTCACCCTAGGACTCACCGGCTCGAAGCTCCTGAGTCAAATTCGTTCGCGGATGGCCTGACCGCATCAGCTGCGCTCAAGTCCTTACTTAGCATCCTCATACTCTTCATTCCACGCCTTCTGAATCGCCTCCAGTATTCCCTCATTCGACTTCAGCGGATCCCCCACAAATCCCGGCAGCTCCGTCACATACTTATGCAGGTCCGTAAACCGCACAGAGTAAGGCTCCACCTCCGGAAACTTCTCCTGCAGCAAAATTCCGATCTCCTCAAAGTCTGTCCAGTCAATCTCCCGCGCCATACGCTCTCCTCGTTACACTAGTCTGTGGCCCGAAACAACCAGCCCACTCAAGAGACTACAAGAACTCGCGCAGTTTTTATGACTCACAAGAATCCCATTCCCATTCCATGGTCGGCTTCGTTGCTACGCCGCGATCTCAATGCCCGCGCCCAGCACCTCGCCACCACCGGTCGCCTTCTCCACGAACAGACCACCGGCAACTCCCCCAGCATCCTCTTTGGTCGCGAAGAGGATGCCGAACAAGCGCGCCACGGCAACTTTCACCCCGCAAGCTACGCTGCCATCTGCGCCAACCCCAACTGGTCGCGCCGACTCAACAAGGTCCACACCGCCCATCGCCGGGTCCGCGCCCGCGCCGACTGGCACTGGATGGAACTCGATTGCGCCAACAGCTCCGACGCCCTGTTGATGAATATCTTCTGCCACCCACTAGTCTCTAATGGCAATACCTTGGCTGCCTCCGTCGCCAACCTTCTAAGCGTCGAATCCACCGCTCAGCCCTGCTTCGGTATCCATCCCGGCGTCCCCCTCCACGACTCCAGCAGCGGCCGCACTAACCTCAAAGACCGCACCGAGATCGATCTCCAGCTCGACAACCTCTTCGTCGAAGCCAAGCTCACCGAAAGCGGCTTCCAGAACGCGAAGCCTCGCCTCATCGAACGCTACCGCGACCTCGAAGCTGTCTTCGATATTCCGCGCCTGCCCTGGACTATGGACGGCACCACACAGGGCTACCAACTCATCCGCAATGTCCTCGCCGCCTTCGCCTCCGACGCATCCTTCTGCGTCCTCTGCGACGCACGACGCCGCGACCTCATTGAAGTCTGGTACTCGGTCCTCTCAGCCGTTCACCGTCCAACCTTCGCATGGCGCCTCAAGCTCCTCACTTGGCAGGAACTAGCCGCAGCCCTGCCCCAGGATCTTCAGCAGTTCCTCGAAGTCAAGTACGGAATCGAACCTGCCTGAAGCGGTCCTTGAATTCCTAGGCACCCGGCCCATGGGCAGGCTTGCCCTCCTGCACATAGTTCCGGTTCCACTTCGGAATCTCCACCACATACGTCCCCGGCTTCTCAATGATCGCCTGGCAACCCAATCGTGAATTCAGCTGAATATCCGCAGCCGTCTCCATGCGATCAAGTTCCTTGTCCTCCGCCTCACTGATACCCGGCGCGCCCTCCTTCACCCAGATGTGACAGGTGGTGCAAGCGCAAACTCCGCCGCAGGCATGATCCAGAAAGATATCGAAGTTCTCAGCCACATCCAGAAATGACATCGGCTCTCCATGCCCCTCGTAAGGCAGAGAGTCAAACGGAAACTCGACCGTCTTCCCCTGGGGCTCAAACGTCACCCGGACCATCCCCTCGCCCGCAGGCTTCGACAAATCCACAACTTCCGCGCTTTGTTTCAACTCACTCATATCTCAATCTTCCGTCGACTCTCCGGCCGTAGCCTCTTCATGTATCGAATCTTCAATCCTCGCCGTCTCCGCATCGGTCTCGGCCCTGGAACTCATCACCTGCGCCTTCGCAAATGGATGTGGAGCTGTTGGCCCCTCTCCCATGCTCTCACCCGCGGACTCCATCGTCTTGCCCTTCATTGCGCCAGAGACTGCCGTATCCATCATCAGCTCCGCAAACCGCCGTGTCGCCTGGTCCAGCGTCTCGATGGCGCGGCGGATCACCTTGTAGTCTCCGCCTTTCAACGAAGCCTTCAGCTCAGCCTCCGCCTGCTCGATCTTTGCAATCTCGTCACTCGAAAGCATCTGCCACGCGGCATGGCTCTTGCCCTTATCCACCGCCGTCAGAATCGTATCGGCCTCATTCTTCGCCTCGATCACCTGCCGCTCCTGAATATCCGCCTCGGCGTTGTCGAACGAAGCCAGGATCATCGTCTCCACCTGCTCGTCCGTCAGCCCGTAGGTGGGCTTCACCTCAACCTCTGCCTCCTTCCCGCTCCGTTGCTCCCTGGCGCTCACATGCAGAATTCCATTCGCGTCGATCAAAAACTTCACCTCGATCCGCGGCAGCCCCGCCACCATCGGCGGAATCCCCTTCAGATCGAATCTCGCTAGAGACCGGCAATCCTTGGCCAGCTCCCGCTCGCCCTGTACCACGTGGATCGCCACATTCGTCTGCCCATCCACGCCCGTCGTAAAGTGCTCCGTCGCACTCGCCGGAATCGTCGAGTTCCGCTGAATGATCTTCGCCACCACACCGCCCAGCGCCTCAATTCCCAACGATAGCGGAGTCACATCCAGCAGCAGCAGGTCCTCCGTAGCCGCAGACCCACCCGCCAGAATCTGCGCCTGCACCGCCGCCCCCAGCGCCACCACCTCATCGGGATTCAGCTCCGTATGCGGCTTCTTCCCTTGCGCGCTCAATCCAAACAACTCATCCACCAGCTGTCGAACCGCCGGAATCCGCGTCGATCCTCCAACCAGCACGACCTCATCGATCTGCGCCGTCTCCAGCCCCGCATCCTTCAGGGCCTGCTTGCAGGGCCCAGCCGTCCGAGCAATTACACCTGCAATTAACTCCTCAAACTGCGCGCGCGTAATCTCCCGCAGATATCGCTTTCCGCTCGGCAGCAACACATTCAGCATCGCCGACTCCACCACCGAAAGCTGAATCTTCGCCTCGATCACCGCCTTGCGAATCGCCTGCACCGCCTCGCCGTTTCCACGCAGATCCTCACCCAGATCGCCCGCAATATCGTCCAGTGCAATCGCAATCAACAGGTTGTCGATGTCATCGCCGCCCAGGTGCGTATCCCCACCCGTCGCAATCACCTCAAATATCCCCTCATGCAGCTTCAGGATCGAGATATCGAACGTCCCGCCCCCAAAGTCATACACCGCAATCAGTCCATCCCTATTCTTCTGGAGCCCATAAGCCAACGCGGCAGCCGTCGGCTCGTTCACCAGCCGCAAAACTTCGAGCCCGGCGATCCGCCCCGCATCCTTCGTAGCCTGTCTCTGCGCGTCGTTGAAGTAGGCAGGAACAGTAATCACCGCCTTCGTCACCGAAGCCCCAAAGTAACGCTCCGCATTCTTCTTCAACTGCATCAGCACATAGGCCGAGATCTCCGGCGGAGTCAGCAGCAGCCCCCCCACGCTCACCTTCAACACCTCACCCGGCTGCAGCCCCTCCGCCACCTTGAACGGAAACAGCTTCAACTCCTCCTGCACATCCGCAATGTCCCTTCCCATCAGCCGCTTCGCCGAGTACACCGCGCTCGCCGAATCGGACATCAGCGTTCCCCGCGCCGCGTTCCCAATCACCACCCCCTCATCGGTCCACGCCACCACAGACGGCACCAGCCGCTCCCCATCCTCACCGGGAATCACGACCGGCGAATCCCCCTGCATAAACGCTACCAGCGAATTCGTCGTACCCAGATCGATCCCTACAACCCACTCATCCGCCATCTACAAAATCCTCTATCTTCCGGCGTTCTTCTCGTGATTAACGCCATTCTTTCTATTGTCCTACAATCGCATCACCTGAGCGCGAACTATCCCAGCCGTCCCGGTGGTTCCTCTCTGTTCAGATGGTCATTCAATCGAGGTCGATGCATGCTCTACCTGGAGCACCGCCCCCATCCCGCCCTCGTCCCCTTCATCAAAGCCCTCTGGTACGCCCGCGATCCCAACGCCACCATCCATCGCCAGGAGCGCGTCCTCCCCAACGGCCACGCCCAAATCGTCATCAGCCTCGCGCGCGACTACCTCACCGACGCCAACAATGCCCTCGACCCACTCCAGCACACTCCAGCCGCAATCCTCCTCGGCATCTACTCCCGCCACCAGCAGATCGACACCATCGATCTGGCCGAACTCATCGGCATCGTCTTCCAGCCCGGCGGCACCCTACCCTTTTTCCCCGCCGACACCGATCTCTTCAGCAACTGCGAAACCTCCCTCGAAGACATCTGGGGCCGAGCCTCCGAGGATCTCCGCAACGATCTCCGCGAAGCCCCCACTCCCGAGAAGAAGTTCGCCATCCTCGAATCTGCCCTCCTCCACCGCCTGAGCCAGAGCAAATCACCCCACCGCTCTCCCGTAATCGACTTTGCCCTCACCCACCTCCACCGCTCCCCCGGCACCACCACCATCGCCGAGCTGACCCGCCAGATCGGCCTAAGTTCCCGCCACCTCTCCCAGCTCTTCCGCGAGCAGGTAGGCGTCTCCCCAAAAATCTACTGCCGCATCCAGCGCTTCCAGCAGGTCGTCCAGCACCTCCACCAGGGCGTGGACATCCGCTGGGCCGAACTAGCTCTCACCTGCGGCTACTACGACCAATCTCACTTCGCCAACGACTTCCGCGCCTTCTCCGGCCTAAGCCCCACGACCTACTCCGCCACCCAACGCAGATGGAGCAACCACATCCCCCTCAACTAATGCAGTTACGTCGCCTCGGAAGTCGGTCAGTGCGCCGTAGAGCCAGCCACCGGCATCTCCTTGCCCGGCGTAAGAACACCGCCCTGCTTCAGATGATAGAAACGGTCTGCGACGACATCCTGAAAGACCTGAGTGCTTCCGTTCGGCCAGAAAACCTCAACTTTCTCGACGCGTGGAGCATCCGCGAGCCCGAAGTGCAGGCGCAGATCATTCTGCGAGAGATAGCTCCCGCCGCTCCTCACCTCGCTTAGCTGTGGCAACTTCCCCGTCGTGACGCGAATGCGGGCATTCAGTGCCAGTCGATTAGCCGGGCTGCCTTCCAGTTCAAAACTGACCCAGTGATGAGCCGGATTGCTCTTCGCTTCGAGGATCATGGGAGCCCCCGTCAGATTCTCGACTACGATATTGAGCCTGCCCCGATTGAAGAGGTCTCCCACCACCAGCCCACGGCTTACCTGAGGTACTCCAACCGCGGAGCCCGTCTGCGCGCTCACATCCTTGAACGTTCCATCCCGCTGATTCTGGAAGACGAGCTTTGGCTCTCGATACGCCGTGCCCAGCTTCGCATTATCGACCTGCGGGTAGACGTGGCCATTCACCAGCATGAGATCCAGCCAGCCTGAGTTATCGAGATCAAAGAAGGCATCCCCCCAGCCGACAAAGGGAACAGTCGAGAGCGCAATGCCGGCAGAGTGCGAGACGTCGGAGAAGCTCATCGCGCCCTCGTTACGAAACAACGTTGCGTACTCGTCGCTGAAGTGCGTGATCACCACACTCATGCGCCCATTGTTCAGATAGTCTCCAAGCGCGAGTCCCATATTCGCCTGCTCCACACCGTCTTCGCTGACGGCAACTCCCGCGTTGAGACCTATCTCCTTGAATCGGCCATCGCCCTCGTTGCGATACAGGTAGTTCGGCTCGCCGTCATTGGCGACGAACAGATCGAGCTTGCCATCGTTGTCGAAGTCCGACCACACGGCGCCCAGGCCAAAGTACCGCTTGGCATCGTCCACGCCTGCCTGCTTTGCCACCTCGGTAAAGGTGCCGTCACCGTTGTTGTGGTACAGCGTATCTGGATAGCCCTTCAATCCCCGTGGTCCGCACTGCACGTCGATGTCATGGTACTGACACGTCTTGCGAGAGCCAAACTGCGGCAGATCATGCATGTCGAAGTCAACGTAGTGGGGAACGAAGAGGTCGGAGTTGCCATCGCCGTCGTAGTCTCCAAAGGTCACTCCGGCTGCCCAGCCGGTGTCCTTATCGAGACCTGTGACCTTCGTGACATCAGTAAAGGTGCTATCGCCGTTATTGCGATAGAGAACCACCCCGCCAAAGCAGCTGACGATGATATCCGGGCGGCCATCGTTGTTGTAGTCGCCAACGGCTGCGCCCATCGCCCAGCAGGGATAAGCAACGCCCGCCTTCTCTGTGACATCGGCAAAGGTACCGTCGTGATTGTTACGGTACAAGGCGCTCCTGGCTTTTTTCCCTTCGAGCGCCATCGCCACATTCGGAGCATTGGTGAAGTAGATATCGAGCCACCCATCGCCGTCATAGTCAAGGAGCGCAACTCCTCCACTCATCGACTCGACGATGTACCTCTGCTCGGAACTCGAGAGATGCTCGAAGCGAATGCCTGTCGAGGCGGTGATATCGACCAACGCAGGTACCCGAGCGTCAACAGAGGCGCGAGAGGCGCGGCTATCGAGCTTTGCAGGCGCTTGCAGCGGCACACTCCTAGTGGTCTTCGGCTGGGGACGCATCGCCTTCGTCTGGCCGCTGAGACAGCTTCCCCAAAACAGCAGAAGCCAGGCAACACAGCACCACACGATAAGAGACGATGGCAGCCGCCTCGCGCAAACAGCTGACACACATCGTTCGTCCTCCGCCACACCCCTCACTGCTTCTCCTCGTCGGCCTGTGGGGTGTCTAGGCGGAGCTCTTTGTATATCGTCCTCAGCTTCTCTTTGATATCTTTGAACTTCTGGTAGGCCGCAAGCTCACGCTTGGCGTCTTCCGGACGATTCAGCTTGCGATAGACCGCGCTCAGACGATAGTGAGCCAGAACATTGGTAGGATCGTCAGCGATCACTCGCTCCAGGAGCGGCAAAGCAGAGGCAGGATCATTCTTCTCCGTATAGACCCGTGCCAGCCCAAGCGCCGCGTCGGCATCGTTCGGCTGTAGCTCCAAAGCCTGCTTGTAGTACACGGCAGCGCTGTCGAGCTCTCCTTTGTCCGCATAGAGATCCCCGAGTTTGGCCTTCGCCCTCTCATCGAGAGCGTTGGCCGCAATCGCCATCTTATATTCCTGTTCGGCTTCGGCCTTCAGTTTTAGCTCAGGCGAGGAGTGCAGCGCCTCGGCCAGCTCGAAGTGAATACCCGGAAGATTCGGATCCGCTGCAAGGGCCTTACGGAAGTTTGCAATGGCTCCACTGAGCTCACGCTGACGTATCAGTTCGTGTGCCGTCGCCTGATGCATCTGTCCCGAGTCGGGCGCTGCGACCGACAGACCCAGCATCGCCTCGCCCGCAAGATCGGTATAGATTCGGTACGCTGCGTAAAGAATTCGGGGATCGGTGGCCGCTCCCTGCCTCAGAGTCGCCACAACGCCTGCCGCCTTCTCCAACTCCTGCGACGCGGTGTAGATCTCGATCAGTTCCAGCCCGACCTCCAGACGTATATTGGGGTCCTGCAACTGATCCACGACGGCCTGCAGATCAGCACGCGCTGCGTCTGTCTTGCCGAGGCGTCGTTCGCACATGCCAAGCAGCGCACGTATCTTCGTCAGGTTCGGTTGTTGCTCGATCGCATCGCGCAGATGCGGCTCAGCCGCAGCATAGTTCTTTTGAAAGTAAAGAAGAACGCCGAGGTTTGCCTGCGCATCCAGATTGTGCGGATCAGCCGCCAGAACCGCGGTAAATTCCTTTATCGCAAGCTCGGGCTTCTTCTCATTCAGAAGTTGGTGCGCTCGCTGTTCGTGGAGCTGCACCTGCTGCGCCGCAGAGCTATCTCCCGATTGCGCTGCATCCGCAGCTATTCCACCCATGCCTAACAACAGAAGAAAAGGAAATAACTGCATTGCGAAGGCCGTCCGATCCTGGTAAGGATCGTATCTTAAAATAAAGATGGGATGGCGAAGGAAGTCGCCATCCCATCTTCATTATTGGTTAGAAAGCCAGTCGTGCCTTGAGTTGCATGGTGCGACCCTTAACAGTCACATCACGGATAGTGGAAGTTCCTGTGGCGATTGAGCCGTCTGGATTTACGATGAGTTGGGCCGAGCCCTGATTCCCGTTAGTGGTCGGCAGGCTGAAACTCGGGTGGTTGAAGACGTTACTCGCATCGGCACGAACCTCAAATTTAACCGACTCCCAGATGGCAAACGTCTTGCCGACTGAGAAGTTCACTTGAGAGAGCCCAGGGCCATTCAGGATGTTTCGTCCTGCATTGCCGAAGGTTCCAGAGGCCGGTACTGCAAAGGCAGCCTCATTGAACCACTGGTTCGTTCCGTGATATGCCCCGTGGCTGCCTAGGCGTGGATTGCCAATCAGGTTGGGATACCACTGTGCATTTGCGCCTTGTGCGAACGAGTTATCATTTAGCATCGAGACGGTGAACGGTTGACCGCTCTGAAGAACGACCGTGCCGCTGGCTTGCCAGCCGCCAATAATCTCATCGAGCAGCAAGTTGTTATTCAGGAACTGTCTCCCCCTTCCGAACGGAAGCTGGTAGATGGCTGTTGCCTTGAACGCGTTCCTTACATCAAAGTTGGAATTTCCATAGTTTGCAGAAGGGTTATGCGCCCGCTGGTAGTTTTGCGCCCCGGCACGGCTTCCCCAACCCGACGAATCGATGTCGTCCAGAAAGTGCGACCAGACGTAGCTGGCGTCAAAGTTGACCCCGTGAGTCAGACGCTTTTGAATGCTGGCCTGCAACGAGTTGTAATTTGATCTGGCATTGTTAGTGCTTCCGCTGATATTCCCGAACTGGGGGAACGGGCGGAATTGGAGGTCATTGGGTCCTAATCTATTCTCCGGCACCTGGTTGATGTCGACGGGGAATGGCAGATCATGGCCATGGCTACCCACATACGTTAGCTCAGCCACCAGATCCGAGTTAAGCTCATGCTGTACGCTGAGATTCCACTGATAGCTGCCGCCAACTGGAGCGTGGTACTGGTTGTAGAAGGGGACGTTGCTGCCGTTGTAGGCAGCCGGATTCGTCGTCGCGGCAATGAAGGGCAGATTCGCTCCAGAGCTGCCCAGAAGTACGACGGGCGTCACGCCATTGGTCTGATCGGTGACGTTACCCTTCTGGCCAAAAGCCTGTCCCATTCCAGGAGCATAGGTATCCAGGCTCCAGTTATAGGCATACATGCCAAATCCGCCTCGCAAGGTAGTGTCACGATGCATGAGCCATGCGAAGCCGACACGCGGCAGGAAGGTGTTATACACCGGCGCCTGAAGCGTGCTCCGGCCATGTGCCTTCGTCGAACCATACCAGATGGCGCCGGGCGTGCCCGTCACAGGATTTTGAATCTCGGGATCGAAGCTGGCCATGTTGCCCTTCACCTCGCCCCAACCGGACTGGATCTGGTAGCGCAGGCCAAGATTGACGGTCAGATTCGGCGTCAGCTTGTAGTCATCCTGCACGAACACCTGCGGAAGCCGCATACGGCCGCCATACTCCGGCGTGGTATTTGCGCTCCATTTCTGCGTCTGTCCCAGGAGGAAGTCCGCATACGCGAGTCCTGTATTGGTATCTCCCTGTGTCGACGCGGTGTATACGCCCGTGTAAGTCATCGTGCCCGGATCGATATTCCCCCAGGCAGTCGAGTTATCCCTGAAAAAGAGGAACTCTCCTCCGAAGTGGAGAATATGCCTGCCCCGAATCAGGGTAACTACGTCGGAAGGATCGTAGACGTGCTCTTTATAGACAGCGTTCGTGGCCGAAGCCAGGCCATAATATCCATTGACATTGACATTTGGAAAGACGTCCGCTTTGGCAAACTGCCATCCCAGCTTGGCCGGGAAGCCTCCTCCTAACGATGCCGGAATAAAGAAGTTCAATTGGTTCGTATAGCCAATCCGAAGTTCGTTAATGACATTGGGGCTAATGGTCCACACGTCAGTGATCTGCGCATTATGCCGGCTGACATCCTGAGACTGGCAGTTGACGGGACAGATACCCTCACCATTGGAGTAAGCCGGATTATCGCTCTCCGTATCGGATAGAGTCAGCCGATTATTTGCTGTGATGTCGTAATCTGCACGGCCAAAGAATTTGGTAAATGGCTGCGAATTTGGGATATTAAAGAAATAGTTATTCTGAACAACACCATTTGATATCGTTCCCGGGGTATTCGGGGTCGGATAATACGCTTGAATGTTCTTGGCTACGGCATCGATTCGGCTGGCAGGAATTTTATTGCCGTTGCCGTATTCTGCCGCGAAGGAAGTTCGATGCACAACGCCGTTGACAACGGTGGTAGTCGCAGGATCATAAATCGTGTTCTGACCAGTGAAATCTCCGCTAAGCATTGCCGCGGTGGGAACTGTACGCGTTCCGGTAGAAGCAGCGCCATGATTGATGGTCTTGTCATAGTCGAAGTAGAAGAAAAGCTTCTTCTTCAGAATGGGCCCGCCAACGGCAAATCCAAAGTTGTTAAAACGGAGCGGAGAGACTGCCTGCTTTCTCGTTTTGCTTGCGAAAGCATAGTTCGCTGCATTCATCGCGTCGTTCTGAAAGTACTCGTAGACTGCTCCGTGGAAGCCGCTTGTGCCCCCTTTGCTGATCTGGTTGAACATGATGCCGCCAACTCCATACTGCGCGGAGAAGTTGGACGCGCCGACCTTTACCTCCTGAACCGTCTCCAGGACCATCACATCCGCATTCGCGCTCGACGGCAGCGTGATAGCGGCACCATCGGCAAGAACCGTGCTGAACGGCAGGTTTCCATTCACGGAGACTACCTGGCCAGGATTGTTCGCTCCCTGGGAGCCCTTGGGAGCGCCGCTGGCTCCAGGCAGCAGAATGGTGAAGTTTTCCCAATTCTGTCCTACCTGAGGAAGCTGCGACAATGCCCTGGCGTCGAGCGTAGTCGACTGCTCTGCATTCTCCGTTGAAAGCAGCGGAATATCGGTATTCACCACGACCTGCTCCGTCACGGCGCCCACTGTCAATGTAGCGTTGACCGTCGTATCTCCGACGTCAATCGTAAGGCTCGACCGAACGAACTGCGAGAACCCCGGCTTCGAAAACGTGAGTTCGTAGATTCCCGCGACAATCGAAGACGTATCGTACAGACCATCCTGATTCGTGGTGAGAGTCTTCGTCACCCCGGTATTCTTGTTGACAAGCGTCACCGTCACGTCAGGCAATACGGCCCCGCTTGCATCCGTCACAATGCCACGAATATCGCCGGCATTCGTACTCTGCGCGAACCCAACGTTCGAAAAACAGGCATACGCAATAACGGCGAACACCACAAGTAGCCAATTCATTTTCGTTCTGCTTCCAAACCTCATATTGCCTCCTAAATATTGCAACCACTGCGCCTCTATCCGGGCATCGATCTTGAATCAAAACCATACGGTAAATAGACAAACGTTTGTCTCAAAGAACCAAAAATATGCGTTGATAGAACTCCCTCTTCGCATATCCACGGCAGAATCTTCCATCGATTTAGACAAACGTTTGTCTTTACAAAAGGACCAATAGACCTGACGTTGCTCAAAACTGCTTACTCAATACCTCGACCTACTTCGACTCCTGATACATTGCTTGTTGTCCTCACATGAAATAACTCCTTGCAAGAGTTTTTCGGACAACTAAATCGATTCATTGAGGCCGGGGCCAAATATAGAAAGCAGGTTCAGAGCTGTCAAGAGTTATTTTGGTTCTGCCTGAATCAAGAGCCGGGCGTTGCCAGTGGACGACCAGTTCCAGCGCCCGGCACAAAAGCAAACGGCCACAGCATACCCAGAATCCGAGCCCCTTCAACCAGCGCTGCCAGTTCACGCTTCTTCGAAAAACCTTCTACCGCCGAGGAATCTTCCCGAAGCCTCTATCTCTTCAATCCAAAGAAGATAAGTCCCGCTAACCCTCCGGACCACCGTCCGAAAAGGGGAACACCTTGCGGCAGTTTGGGAGGCACAACGTCGGCGCGAAGAACCCCGCAAGACGCGTCGCAACGACTTACCCTCGCCCCCGCTTGAGCATCCAGGTAGTTAATCCGATGCTAACGGTCCTGCCACTCCTTTTCCTCCACGCCACCTGGCAGAGATCACATGTCTACCGCGTGATTGGAGATCCGATGACAGCGTGGACAGCATTATCGTCTGTCTCGCCGGTCAGGTCGAGCGGACGCTCAGGATGCACAACCATCCAGCAGAGAGCCCCGACCACAGCTAGCCCGGCGGCACAGGCAAAGGAGGTCGTCCAGCCGTAGCGTAGCGCGATCACGGGTGTCAGCGATGCCGTGACTGCGCCTCCGAGTTGTGCGCCCATGTTGACCATGCTCGAGAAGACGGCCGAGTTGCGGCCAGCAATATCGACCGAGGCAGACCAGAACGAGCTCTGCGCAAGATAGAGAGCACCGGCGCCGCCGGCAAGAATAACGCCCGCAAGCTGAGGACTATGGACCTGTGAGCCCAGCACAAGGAATACCGCAGTCAGCAGGAACGAGACAGACGCCAGGCCACAGCGGCCGACGCGCAGTCCCCATACACGTGTAAGCCGATCGCTGAGAACTCCACCGGCGAGGCAGCAGACCGTCATTGAAAGAAAAGGCAGCATCGAATAGCGCGCGCTGGACTTGAGATCGAAGCCGCGCACCTGTGCCATGTAAAGGAAGAACCAGCTGAAGAAGATCCACGCGATGTAGCCGAAGCTGAAGTATCCAATCATCAGGGCAGGAAGATCCCGCCGATGCAAGATCGCTCGCCAGGAGACGCCGGTAGAAGGCGCACCGGGTATGCCACGGGTCGCGGTTGGTTGCGCCTGTAGTCCATCTCGGATATGGCGCAACTCTGCGGCCGATACACCAGCGTGCTCCTCCGGCGTATCCCGTGCAATCCACCACCACGCCGCCCCGACCACCAGGCCGACAACTGCGCTGAACCAGAAGGCAGCACGCCACCCATGGTGCATGATGAGCCACGTGAGCAGTGGAGGCGTGAGTCCGCTGCCTGCTCCCACTCCTGCGAAGATGAGGCCATTGATGAAGCCGCGCTCCTGCAAAGGCACCCACCGAGCGACAAACTGATTGGCTGCCGGATAGATGACCGACTCTCCAGCGCCAAGGGCGAAGCGTATCCCAATGAGCAGCATGACGGCGTGCGAGATGTTGGAGGGCAGAAGCGCAGTAATGGCGGTAGCAACACCCCACCACAGCACCCCAAAGGCGAGGACAATCCGCGGCCCGAAACGTACTGCGAGCCAGCCCGCCGGTATCTGGAACCCGGCGTACCCGATCAGGAAGGCGCTGAAGATCCATCCCAGCCGTTGATTGCCCAGACCGTATTCCGCACTGATCTGGAGACCGGCGATGGAGATATTGGTGCGGTCCAGATAGGCAACACCGCTGAGGACGAAGAGCCAGAAGGCTAGAAGATAGCGGACTCTTGAACGACGTTCTATAGAAGGCAAATCACTCACTCCTGGTGGCACCGCGTTCTAACATGCAGTGCGCTGATTGTGTTGAACTGAAGTGCACGAGTTGAAAGCAGCTCCGTCTTCTTAAAAAAAGAGAAAGAGCTGCTGCTCGAGTTTCCAGGTCGGTTGAATGCGGCGCATTCAACAAGTCCATTGACTCCGCGTTCGACAATATGGCCCTTTGGGGCAGAAGGTCATGGGCAATGGATCTGGCAAAACCGCCTGGGATGTTCGTTGTCCCTGACCCCTCGATTGTGACTGGGCTGGTTGCTGCGCCTGACCTATGCCTGTAAACAAAGGGGTGCTGTCCAGCATCAAGCACAACAAAGGGTACTTCTCTAACTTCATCGTCTGCCCTCAGGCACTTCTCTGCATTACGGAAAAAGAATGTAGATTTATCTTCCTGTGGGGACAGAATGTTGTCATCGGTCAGCTGGTTCAGGATCAAAGTAGGCCAAATAGCCTATATCTTTCTATGACAATTTCCATGCACATCAGCTGCCTTGCCTACAGTTCAAGATGCCAGGGCCCATCGGCGAAGCTCGATATGTCAACATTCTTAAGGAATCATGACAGAGATAGGGCCCAGCGAAACGCTGGGCCCTATCTCTGTTAGCTCTAAATCTTTTGCGCAAACTAACGGCCATTCATCGCTATCTTTTATTAGCGCTCGAAGACAGGAATGATCACCTGATAGAGCTGCAGGGCTAGCCTAAGCGAACACCAGACACATCGGACTTCCTAAAGGAAAGCTCTTCCCCGAATCCGCCAGATGCCCCGTGCCCTGATCTCGCGCGAACACCGAGATGTTATTGGTGTCCTGGTTAGCCACCAGCAACCACCGCTCGCTCGGATCGAGAGCCAGATGACGCGGTCTCTTCCCGCCGCACGATGTGTGGTTGATCGCAGTGAGCGTGCCGTCCTTAGGTGACATCGCGAACGTCGCCATAAAGTCATCCAGTCGGCTGGTGACATAAGCGAAACGCGCCTGCTTGTCGAAGACAATGTCTCCGGGAGCCGCATCGCCCTTATAGCCCTCCGGTACCAGCGAGATATCCTGCACCGTAGTGAGCGCACCCCGCTCACTATCCCAGTTCAGAACGTTCACGGTCGGCTTCAGCTCGTTGACGCAGTAAGCCCACTTGCCGTTCGGGTGGAACGCCAAAACCCTCGGCCCATATCCCTCACCGGACCTCCACATCGGCGGATCGTTAGGAGTAATCGTCGCCGTGGTCGCATCCAGACGATAGATGTGGATCCGATCCAGACCAAGGTCGTTGACCAGAAGGAAACGATTGTCCGGCGACACAGTAACGTGATGCGCATGAGAGCCCCTCTCGTTCTTCTCCTTGTCCGCCTTGTACTGGAAGAACGAGACCGACGGACTGAGATGCCCCTGATCGTTCGCCAGAAAAGACGCAACGCTGCCGCCGCCATAGTTCGCCACGAAGACGCAGTGTCCCGTGTGATCCACGGTGATGTGGGTGGGCCCGCCACCCAATGAGGACGAAGCATTGACCAAAGTCAATTTTTCGTTCTTCCGATCGAACGCGAAGCTTGACACGGCTCCACCCGGCTTGCCTTCAAACTGCCGCACCTCGCTGACCGCGTAGACGAATCTTTTATCGGGAGCAAGAACGAAGAACGTAGGACTGGACGATTCCGCAGCAAGGCCAATCTGCTCCAGGTCCCCAGTTGCAGAGTCGAAGGCATAGGCATAAATCCCATGACTCGTGCTCTTCCCACCCGTCTGGGTCCCGACCAGCAACAACTTCCTCTTACCCAGGCCCTTCGCCAGTGCGGACAATGGATGTGCTCCAACGGACAGCACAAGAGAACTTTGGATGAACCCGCGTCTCGAAATCTTCTGCATCACTTCGCTCCTCCGAACGTTATTAGCAATAGTATTTGTTCTCATCAATTTCGGCCTGCATCCATACGGAAGCTGACCATAGGCTCGTCAACGACAGTGAGTCCTTGAAAGGAGCGAGAAGTCACACTGCTGGAACCTTGCCGCACTTCCTAAGCCGAAGGAGCAAAGAATCGATAGTGAATCTTCCAACTGCTGGTCTTTCCCGGTGGGACGTTCAAATGGATGTAAGCCTCCGGGCAGATAGTGCGCTGTGTCGACCAGAAATAAAACCGTGAAAGCGGAGTGTCGGACGACTGCTCTACGCCTACCTTTGTATCTGTGTCTTCAACGGTGAAGTCGTAGTCCGCCACTTTATCTGAATAGCCCGTGAGATAGCCGGAGACGCCCTTTCGAGGTGCCAGCGCGTCCACAAACTTGAGATCTTTCCCCTCAATCTTTACTGCAGGGCCCAGCGGATCTGGAGCCTTCGGCTCAAAGGCAAAGTGAACGGCCATTCCTGGCCCGGTAGGGCGTCCATCGAGCATAAAGAAATCATGGTCGTACACCTGGGTGTCGATCGTCTTCTGCCCGATATTTTTGAAGCGATGCTCTAACGTCATCACTGAGCCGTTCTTGTCCAGCGTCAGCGTCTTCTCATAGATGTAAGCAATGCCCTGCGGCCCATTCAGTTGTTGCCGGAACGAAACCGACCGTCCCGTGACATGCACCGTCCACTTGCCTGTGTCCACAATCGGATAGGAAAATCCAAAGGAATAAGGTGCGTTATCGACCTTGCGCAAGACGCCGACCCCAAGTTTCACGAAGAGATCCCCAGGCTTCGCCTCGTTGTAACCAATCGCTCCAGGCTTCACGTAGAGCTCCCCTGGCCGCGGTCCGTTATATCCGAGCGCTCCATCATCGGATCGAAACTCCTCCACCGGACCGACGATCGAGTCGTTTTTCAGAGGATCGTATTGTGAGAACCACTCTCCAAAAAACTTATGTCCGTTGAGAGAGACACAACCCACTACCCCTGCCCAATCAAACCGCGACGAGCGGTAATATCCATGCTCGGCATCCGGAAGAAAGACGAGTGCATGGAGCTTTCCATTCGAAAGCAGCGCTTTGGGATGATCGGCATGGGGAACATCAGCACAGCCCGAATCATTACCTTCAACAGATCGAGCGCTCGCCATGGTCCACGTCGGCAGAGCAAAGATTAAGATAGCGAGTACCGAAGTGATGCAGATATTTCGCTTGGACATAACGGTATTCATCGTTTGATCAAAGACTCCACTCTCAACGTCTGAAGCTTATATTCCAGCCCTCACAGATACTTCACAGCCAGGCTGATCGGTGCCTCCAGCTTCGCTACCCGCAGCGGTTGGCTGAGCCAACCGCTGCTAGGATCGATATTCAGACGAAGAACGCTGCCGCTCTTCTGATCCAGAAGTGACAAGCTGGTTCCGTCAGGAGCCATAACCATTCCATGCCGGAATTCCAATCCTTCATTCCAGGACTGTATCGGCGTCAGTGCGCCAGTAGTGCTTATATCCCAGACCGTAATGCCATCGGCCAGAGAGTGACCCGACACCAGGCTTCTATTAGGCGTATACAAGAACCGTCCTGACGGATGGATGGCCAAGGCACCTACATTTTTCCTATAGAGCTCAGCGGGCAATGAAGCGACATGCCCCTGTCTCTCCAGAATTCTGCCGTTCGTAGCGTCATAGCGAAAGCACGACACGGAAGCGTCCAGTTCATTCGCCACAAAAAGCAGATGACCCGAGGGATGTAGCGCCATATGCCGAGGCCCGCTCCCCGGTTGAACGGCACTCCGGTTACGCACGGCCAGCTTACCGTCATCCAGAGTAAAGACACTCAATCGGTCGCTTCCGAGATCTGCGCCTAGCAGGTGGAGCCCACTCGTATCGAACAGTACCATCTGCGGATGAGAGGCTTCCTGATGTTCCTGATTCGGTCCGGAGCCGGTCTCTTTTGCAATCCCCGATACCCGTTCCAGATGCCCTTCAGGGCCAATCGGAAGCACGTTATAGGCCCCGCCTCCATGCACCGCAACGACCAGATTGCTCCCATCAGGCGATACCGCCATATGCCTTGGCATGATTCCGGACAAGGACAGCGGCTGCCGGTTGAGTAGTGTTAGATGACCACGATGAGGATCGATAGCATAAGCTTCGATGGTTCCCGAAGGCAGACCCTGATACGTATCGATCTCGTTGATCGCATATAGAAAACGCTGACTCGGATGCAGGGTCAAGAAGGACGGGGAATCGCTGACAATGGTCTGCGTTGGCACCCACCGTTCACCACGAACGGCAAATACCTGAATGCCTTGCTCCGCACGGCCGCCCAAGGCATCACCATAAGCCCTCCCCGAATATCCGACATAAGCAAAACCAGCCGTTGCCTGGCTCTTCGTCCTCTCAGCCGCCGAAAGCCACCCCGTTTGCCCACTTAAGGCGAATAAGGAAGCTGATCCAGCTAGCTGCATAAAGTCTCTGCGATTGCATACTGCAGGTTTCTTCATAATCTTCTCCTGGCGATCCTTGATCGAAGAACGGAGCGAACAAGGCTCACGGACGTACCGACATGGAATGGTGAAAAATATTATTGGGATCGTAGCGCCGCTTTACCTCTTGCAAAAAGGGATAGAGCCCTTGGTCCCCGTAGTACAACTGCGGCCAGAAGGAGTAGTCCAACATGTCCTTGTCGGGATAGTTGATATAGCAGCCTTCATAACGATCGTTCGGATATGGCGTCCCCTTATGAGACGGGTCCGCATCCGGGCCGGAGTACAGATCCTTAAAGAATTCGCTCTGCCACTCTATGTGGCCAGCATCTTCCTGTGGCCGAGTCCAATAAGTCAAAAACTGTAGCTTCATCACAGAAGCACGCTGTGGGATCGCAGTCTCCTCGATCATCTCCTTACGATTGGTGAAGCCGCCATAGGAGTCCACCGATACAGTGGAGCGGCTCAAGTCAACTCCCGGCATCATGCGCGTCAGATGCTTGTAGTAACAGGCGATCTCGGCCGGGGTGAAGTTACGCTTCATATAGCTGGATTTATACTTCGCCCGCGTCTCGCCACCGCCGCCTCCACCCCTGACGGTAGCTTCCAGCCATAGATGGCGGGTTGCGGTGGGAGTCACACAGTGTTGCGATCCTGCATCCTGCTGCGGCACATTACGTGGTCTCTGCCCTAATCTCTCGTCTATTCCAGTGACCGGACCCGCAGGGCTGGCCATCACCGGATCGCAGGACTGAAAGAGAGCAAGAAACTCATTCAGTACGCTGAGGTCCTTGCAGGTGCCGTCCGGGTTGCAGAACTGTACGGATATTCCCAGGCGACCTGACGATTTATGCCCGAGCCCAAATAACGTGAATAGACCCCAGGTATCCGGATCCTTGCCACGTGTCTCCCAGTAATTTCCATAGGCGTTCAATATGGTGGCGAAACGCTCCTGTGTCATGGTCGCCCAACTGAACGAGATACCTGCGGTCATCACCTCCTGCGGTGCCGCCGGAAGCTTATCGAAGTAATAATCTGTAATGACTCCAAAGTTTCCACCGCCGGCGCCTCTGCATGCCCGGAACAGATCGGGATCGTGCGTGCGATCCACCCTGCGCGGAATAACCTTTCCCTTGGCATCGACCGTCAGAATGTCGACTGCCGAGAGCCAGTCCACAGTCAATCCCTGCAGGCGCGACAGCAGGCCATAACCGCCACCGCTGATATGACCACCAGCACCCACCGAGCCGCATGAACCACCGGGAAGCGTCACGTTATAGCGCTTATAAAGATCGGTGTAAGCACTCCCAAGGGTTGTCCCTGCTCCAATCCTGTATCCGGATCTACCCGGAAGAGCGATCGCTTCGCTGAGCAGGCTCAGATCCAGAATCACTCCGTCCGGATTGTTCGCGACAAAGTCCTCATAGCAATGTCCTCCGCTCCGAACCGTCGGCCGCAGCCCCGCGCTCACTGTCCGTTGCAACGCCTCCGCCACATCCTTTGCGTCGTCGCATAACTCGATGCGGCTGGCAACGCCCGCATCCGTTGCAGACGACGGCCAGCGCGCGTTGCGACTTTTAATCAGCGTGCTGTAGCGTGCGTCCTGCTTGGTTACGCTTTCAATGGACATATTGCTCCTTATCACAACTCATAATTGAAATGAGACTGGTTGAGGGTTGGACCCGGATTTCACCGGAAGTTCGCAGGTATCTTACCCTCCGCACGTGCACTCCCTCGCAACATGGAATCCGGCGAGCACGTGACGTAAGCGAACGAGGACACCCTAAAACGAAATATCCTCGCGCAGTGAATTAAACCCACAGATTTCCTCGAAGGACTGCTGAAGAAGGTACATCTGGATGGGTCTGGAACCCATCACCCTTCTCCTCTAACAACTATATGACTGCGATGTGAATACGATGACTGTACCCAAGAGGCTCCGAAACTGTCATCGGCCAGTTGCCGTGCTAATGTGTAGGCCGATTGGCCTATGCCGAGACCAGGTTGGCGACAAACGCTTTCGCAAGTTTATTGTGCGATGCTCCATACAATTACGTGTACTCTGCGAACGATAGAGTGGATCTATGCTCTGGAATTACTTTTACGTATACGGTTAAGAATGCATTTCAGTTGCAATCGTCGAAATTGTCGTTGGGTCACCCAAACGCCTCGCTGCACACATCGATAAGCCCTGAGACCTGGAAAGTAAACTCGTCCCAGCCAGCTCTTGCCTGTGCACTTGTTCTTGCTCCTCTGATTCCATCCACCGCCAAAAATCCGGCCCAAATTTCTGTCAAGCCCCTGAATCGTCTAAACAGCTCATAACAAAGAACATTTGAGTGGCATAGTAGTTTCCATCGATCCTCTATAATCAATACAGAGATGAAGAAAGCCCCCGCTTTGGTCGGGTCTTTCTTCATTAAGAGATATAAACCGTTTAGAAAGACGACTTTAGCTCTATCTCCTTTAGAATGACGAATTTGCAGACAACAAATCGCGTAACTTACTGAATAGAAAAAGCTTACGACCAAGGTACCCCCCGGGGGGGGCCCCCACGGTCATTAGGGAGAAATGACTACAGCCTACCAACATCCTCTTCAAGAGATTCTCAAGAGTCGGATCGCCATCATCGATGGAGCGATGGGCACGACGATCCGCACCTACGGCATGAAGGAAGCTGACATCCGCGGGGAGCGCTTCAGGGACTCGACGAAGGATCTGCTGAACAACGGTGATCTCTTCTCCTTGACTCAGCCGGATATGATCTGTGACATCCATCGCCGGTTTTTGGAAGCTGGGGCGGATATCATCGAGACAAACACCTTTGGTGCGACCAGCATCACCCAGAGCGAATTCTTCGTGGACGATCCGCGGGAGCACGGCGGCCGGAAGGATCCCGAGTTCTACCAAAAGATCATCGAGGATCCATTCCTCAGCAACCTGGCCTGGGAGATCAATGAGAGGTCGGCGCAGCAGTGCCGTGAGTGGGCCGATCGTGTTGGAGATGCAACCTCGCGTCAACGGTTCGTGGCGGGGGCGATCGGGCCACTGACCGTGTCTCTGTCGAACTCTCCCGATGCCGATGATGCGGGCTTCAGGGTGGTGACCTTCGATCAGGTTAAAACCGCCTACATGGAGCAGGTGCGCGCTCTCATCTCTGGCGGCTCAGACCTGCTTCTGGTCGAGACGATCTTCGACTCGCTGAACGCCAAGGCAGCACTCGTCGCCATCCGCGAGGTATTCGATCAGGACGGCCTTTCCGCACAAGGCAAGGAGCTACCGGTGATGATCTCGGCGGCGGTGGGGCGTGGCGGCGAGACACTGATCTCCGCGCAGACCACGGAAGCCTTCTGGAATGCCGTCCAGCACGTGAAGCCGCTGTCCGTGGGGCTCAACTGCTCTCTCGGTCCCGATCTAATGTATCCGTTCCTGGACGAACTCTCGGCGAAGGCAGACGTGGCGATCTCGTGCTACCCGAATGCGGGTTTGCCGAACCCCCTCTCGGAGACGGGGTTCGATCTGGGGCCGCAGGATATGGCCCGTTATCTAAGTGACTTTGCGCGCGGAGGGCTGATCAATATTGCCGGCGGCTGCTGCGGCAATACACCCGAGCACATCGCGGCTATCGCCAAAGCGCTCGAAGGCCAACCTCCGCGAAAGTGGGGGACGACACCTCTTGAGGTATCTTATGCCCGCCAGAGCGAGGTCAGAGCGTGAGCGTAGCCGAGGCCACTGAGACGAAGCCGCTCCGTCTGTCAGGTTCGCAGCCCTTCACCCAGCAGCCCGGTGTCTTCATCATGATCGGCGAACGGACGAATGTGGCCGGTTCGCCCAAGTTTGCGAAGCTGGTCAAGGAAGGCAAATACGAGGAAGCGGTCAGCGTGGCCCGGCAGCAAGTCGAGAATGGCGCTAACGTCATCGACATCTGCATGGACGAGGGCATGATCGATGGTGTCGCGGCCATGACACGCTACTTGCAGTTGCTGGCGAGCGAGCCTGAAGTCGCCAAGGTGCCCTTTATGGTGGACTCCTCGAAGTGGGAAGTCATCCAGGCTGGGCTCAAATGCCTGCAAGGCAAGGGCATCGTTAACTCGATTTCGCTGAAAGAAGGCGAGGAGAAGTTTCGCCAGAACGCCGCTACGGTGCTGAAATATGGCGCGGCGGTTGTAGTGATGGCCTTTGACGAGCAGGGCCAGGCCGCAACGTACGAGGAGAAGATCCGCATCTGCGAGCGCGCCTACCGGATGCTTGTTGACGAGGTTGGTTTTCCTCCCGAAGACATCATCTTCGACCCGAACATCCTCACCGTTGCCACTGGCATGGAGGAGCACAACAACTACGCGGTTGACTTCATCAATGCTACGCGCTGGATCAAGGCCAACCTGCCGCACGCGAAGGTGAGCGGCGGCGTCTCGAACATCTCGTTCAGCTTTCGAGGCAACAACAAGGTTCGCGAGGCCATGCACTCCGCGTTTCTTTATCACGCCATTGCGGCGGGCATGGACATGGGCATCGTGAATGCCGGCATGCTCGAGGTGTATGAGGAGATTGAGCCCGAGCTGAAGGTGCTGGTCGAAGACGTGCTGCTAAACCGCCGTCCTGACGCGACAGAACGCCTGGTAGAGCACGGCGAAACGTTGAAGGGCGCTGGCGCGGCAGTGAATGAAAAAAAGGCCGAAGAATGGCGCAACGGCACGGTTGAGGAACGTCTTTCTCATGCACTGGTAAAGGGTATAGACGCGTACATCGAGATCGATGCAGAGGAAGCCCGCGTCAAGCTGGGCCGTCCTCTACTGGTCATCGAAGGCCCGTTGATGGACGGCATGGGCGTGGTGGGCGATCTGTTTGGGGCTGGCAAGATGTTTTTGCCCCAGGTGGTAAAGTCTGCCCGCGTGATGAAGAAGGCCGTGGCTCATCTCACACCGTTTATGGAAGCCGAAAAAGCCGCGATGGTTGCGTCTGGCCTGGAGGTGAAGGCGCAGGGGAAGATCGTGCTCGCAACGGTGAAAGGTGACGTTCACGACATCGGCAAGAACATCGTCGGCGTCGTCCTTGCCTGCAACAACTTCGAGGTCATCGACATGGGGGTTATGGTCCCCTGCGAAAAGATCCTCGAACGCGCCAAGGCCGAAAAGGCGGACGTGATCGGTCTCAGTGGCCTGATTACGCCGTCTCTCGACGAGATGGTTCATGTGGCTCGCGAGATGGAGCGTCAGGGTTTCAAGTTACCGCTGCTCATCGGCGGGGCAACCACGACCCGAGCGCATACGGCCATCAAGATTGCACCGCACTACAGCGAGCCGGTAGTCCACGTGCTGGATGCCAGCCGGGCGGTCCCCGTGACGACCAGCCTTCTGAGCGACGAGGGCAAATCAGTGTTCGTGGCACAGCATCGCGCCGACTATGAGGCGGTCCGCAAGGCCTACTCCCAGCCGCGCCAGAAGGTTGTCTCCCTTGAGACTGCTCGCGCAAGGCGGACTCCGATCGAGTGGCGAGCCGCTGACCTGCCCGTACCCGCGTTTACCGGCGTGCGCGTACTGGACAACTTTCCTCTGGCGACGCTGCGCGAATTTATTGACTGGTCGCCGTTTTTTCACACCTGGGGACTGAAAGGCATCTATCCCCGCATTCTCAAAGACGAGCGGCAAGGTGTGGAAGCGCAGAAGATATTTACTGATGGCAATGCTTTACTGGATCGCATCATTGCCGGAAACCTGATCACGGCGCGTGGCGTATACGGCTTCTTTCCAGCCAATGCCGTGGGCGACGATGTCGAACTGTACACCGACGACACACGCGGAAAGGTGCTCGAGCGATTCCACTTCCTGCGTCAGCAAGCAAATAGGGAAGGCAGTGAGCCGTGCCGATCGCTTGCCGACTTCATCGCACCGAAGGAAACAGGGCTGCCCGATACCATCGGTGGTTTCGCGGTAACCAGCGGGATCGGCCTCAAGGAGCTGTGCGACCGGTTCAGGGCCGATAACGACGACTACAACGCGATCATGGCCGAGGCCATCGCCGATCGCCTGGCTGAAGCTTTTGCCGAATGCTTGCACAAGCGGGTGCGGAATGAATGGGGTTACGGTTGCGCGGAGGGCCTGAGCAACGCGGACTTTATTGAAGAGAAGTATCGGGGAATCAGACCGGCTGCGGGTTACCCAGCGTGCCCGGATCACACGGAGAAGGGGCCGCTCTGGCGTCTACTCGATGTGGAGGCGAACACAGGAATGCTGATTACTGAGTCGTTTGCGATGTGGCCCGGCTCGAGCGTGAGCGGGCTCTACTTCGCCCACCCCGAATCGCGATACTTCAGTCTTGGCAAGATCGACCGCGATCAGGTCGCCGATTATCACCAACGCAAGGGGATGAGCGTGTCAGAGGTCGAGCGATGGCTCGGACAAAACCTCAACTACGACCCAGCGGAATAACATCTGCCCCCATGATCGCTAGTGCGATTGGCCTCGTGTCCGTCATGGCAGCCCCTGATTGGCTCTCATCTCCGGTGCCGACGTGGTCAAACTGTAGGACAGTCTCATGCCACGCCCTAACGGCCAGCTGAGCTGAGGTCAACCCATGCGCCTACGGGCGTTATTCTCATCTTCAGACTCGTGTGCCTTGAACCAGTGCGGATTCAATTTGAATTCCGGCAGATGGCTCCCACGTGAAGCGGATAAGGTCACCAGGGGCTCCGACCTGAAGCTTGCCGACACGGCCCAGAACGCGGGCAGGATTTTGGGTCGCGAGTCGCAGGACCTCGCTTAGCGAGAGATCCGTTGTGGCCAGGCGTGCTACAGCGTCTTTGAGCGGAACAATGGAGCCGGCGAGAAAGCGAGTTCCGGGCAGGCTGAGGCGGCCGTCAGGGGTTAGTTCGACAAGGCCGCCTACCTGGGTCTCATAGAGACCGGGCGACATACCGCCGAGAGCCACAACGTCGGAGACCAGGATTGCCCGGTCGAGACCCTTTGCTCGGAGCATGACCTTGAGGGTGTCGCTGGGAAGGTGATGGCCGTCGGCGATAAACATTGCGGTGAGGCGGTCTTCGGCTAGTTGCGTCCAAAGGAGATTGGGGTGGCGCGGTAGCGGGTCGGCTACACCATTGCCGAGGTGGGTTGAGAGGGTTGCTCCGGCGTCGACTGCTGCATGAATTTGGTCGGGTGAAGCGTGGGTGTGACCTATGGAGACGAGGACGCCCCGGGTGTGCAGCGTTGCAATGTAGCTTGGCGCTTCCTCAAAGTGTGGAGACAGAGTAACTAGTTTAACGAGACCTCCGGAGGCTCGTTGCCAGCGGTCGAACTCAGCCATCGACGGCGGGCGGATGTGTTCGCGAGAGTGGGCACCGCGAGGACCGTCTTCAGAAGAGAGATGCGGGCCTTCGACGTGGACGCCGGGGATCATGTGCCGAAGTGCGGGGTTGAGTTGCCGCGCTGCGGCGATCGCACGGAGACAGGCGATTATTTTCTCTTCTGATGCCGTGATGATGGTTGGGAGAAAGGTTGTTACACCGGTGGCGAGTACGCTCCGGGAGAGGTCGATGACGGTGTCGGAAGTTAGATTGTCGGCGTTGAGATCGAAGCCTTGATAGCCGTTGATCTGGAGGTCGATGAGACCGGGGGAGAGCCATGCGGGATCGGCCGATGGGACTTCGGTGATGGCAGCGATGATGCCGCCGCGTATGACGACTTCGATTGTGCGTCCGGTGTGAGGATCGCGGCCACTGATGGAGGTCATAGCACCTCGGGACTGGCCAGATCGGCTGCTGAATCTTCGTCGAGGTAGAGCGACCAGTTGGAATGTGTACGGAGTGCGGTCGCGGGTACTGAGCCGCTGATTGGATCCTGCAACGCACGGCGGACGGCAGTTTTCTTGAATGCGCCGGGGACGCAGCAGAAGATGCGGTCGGCTTTGAGCAGGCGTGGAATAGTGAGGGTGAGGGCGCGGGTGGGGACATCGTCGAAGCGGTCGAAGCAGCAGTCGTCGACTTGTTGCTGGCGGCAGGCGGTATCTAATTCCACGACTTTCGCGTCGTAGGGATCGTAGAGGTCTGCAGGTGGATCGTTGAAAGCAAGGTGACCGTTCGAGCCTATGCCGCAGCAGATGATATCGATGGGTGACGCAGCCAGTTTGTCTGCGTATTCGGCTGCGGTCGCTTCGGGATCGGTGCCGGGTTCGAGCAGGTGGACGGCGGCAAAGGGAAGGTGGTCGAAGATGGCGCGACGCAGCCATAAGCCAAAGCGCTGGGGAGCGTCGGGGGCGAGGCCCAGATACTCGTCCATGTGGAAGGCGGTAACCCGCGACCATTCGATGCCAGGCATGAGGATGAGTGCGGAGAGCATCTCGGACTGGCTCGGGGCCGCTGCAAAGATCATGCGAACGCCCTGCTGAGACTGCAGACGCTGGCGTAGTTCGTAGGCGATATCTTCGGCTGCTCTTAGTCCCATGGCTGCACGCGATTTGGCGATGAAGGGGGTTGGCGTGGGTTTTTCGATCAGTCTTGGTGGCATGATTCCAGATTCCTTAGACGATGATGTGACTTGTTGGAATGGTCGTGGGGGCGTCCTCATCGTTGATTAGTTTTAGAAGACGGTCTGCAGCGGGTTTTTTCGCCGGCCAGATGAAGCCAACTCCAATGAAGACGGCGAGCGAACTGATGACTGGGCCTGCGACAGTGATGGTGGTGGTGAGGTCTCCGGGGAGATGTGCGATCTGGACAGGGAATACGAATTTGATGAGGCCAAACGCGATGGCACCGACTGCCCACGAGGCGATGGCTGCGTTCGCGCCGGAGCGACGGAAGAGATTTAGCATGCCAAAAAGCATGGGAATCGCGATGGGACCGAGGAGCGCTCCGTACCAGAGGATGACGAGGCCCATGACTCCGCCGAAGTGATCGGCTGTAAGCGCGATGCCCATGCTAAGGGAGAGGAAGAGCAGGGTGCAGATGCGACCGGAGAGGAGCTGAATACGGTCGCTGGGACGTTGGCGATCTTTGCGCAGGGCAGGCAGTATATCGCGGACAACTACGGCGGAGATCGCGTTTGCATCGGAAGAGGTCATCGCCATGGTATGGGCGAACATGCCTGCCAGTACCAGACCAATGAGGCCTTGCGGTAGCAGGGTCTTGGTGAGGAGTGCATAGGACTGCGATGGGTCTGCGAGGTGAGGAAGCAGCAGCGGTGATGCCCACATGGGGAAGAAGAGCATTAGCGGCCAGACGAGATAAAGGCTCGCTGAGAGGAGGGCAGCCTTGCGAGCAGCAGTTGCCGTAGGGGCTGCGATGAAACGTTGAGCGAGATTCCAGGTGCCGCCATTATAGGAAAGGATATTGACGAGCCAGTAGACGATGGCAAAGGCGAGTGTGTATTGACCAACGAAGGGACGGGAGTGGCTTGCGGGAAGTCTGTCCCATATGGTCCAGAGAGCGGAGATACCGCCCAATCGAGCGAGGACGGCAACGAGCATGACCGTACCGGCCATGACCTGGATGATGAACTGACTCATGTCGGTGAGGGCGTCGGCCCAGAGTCCTCCGACGACAGAGTAGACCACAGTGACGGAGCCGGTGAGCAGGACTCCCCATAGGGTGGGGACGTTGGCGAAGACCTGGAGGAGTATGGCTGCGGCGGTCCATTTTGCACCTACGTCGAAGATCTTCAGGAGAGCGCCGCTCCAGGCGAGTACCTGCTGCGCGGGGAGGTTATAGCGGGCTACCAGGTATTCGAGCGGCGAGATGATGTCTAGTCTTTGGCGCAACCTCGACCAGCGGGCAGGAAAAATATTGGAGCCGATAATGAGTGCTAGGCTGATGGAGCAGGCCCACCAGATGTAGATGCTGAAGCCCGCTGTGTATGCGATGGCTGCGTAGGCGACAAAGACTGCAGAGCTGTATCCGGACATATGGTGCGAGATGCCGGAGAGCCACCAAGGCATCGCACCGCCGGCGGTGAAGAAGTCACTGGCGGTCTTGACCTTGGTGCGTGCCCAGAGACCCATCCCGAGCATGACTAGGAAGTAGATACAGAGCACCAGCCAATCTAATATCTTCATTTATTTCTCCGGTGCGCTTGCGTTCGCAGGTTGAATGCCGATCGCTGGGAATTGTCGAGTCCGAATAAGATCAGCTTAACGCCTTACATCCATATCACCACATTCAGAGTTGTCCCGTTGCTGACTTGACTCGCCTACGAATTTCCGCGGCTTTCCATGCCACATGTCGTCGCGGTCACTGTTGCGTGGCTCGTATCGCGCAGCCCAGTCTTCGACCTGTGCATTTGGGAGGGGCACATCCTCATACATCTTGTTTGTCGGCAAATCCGCGAGGAGTTGAAGCTAACAGCCTCAGCCGGTGGAGCGCCAAACAAGTCCGTCGCTAAGATCGCATCAGACTGGCACAACCGGATGGGACTCTTCATTATCTAGCCGGAAGACATAGAAACATTTCTGAACCGATTCCTGTTGGACGCATTCCTGGTGCAGGCAAAGTAACGGAAAAGAGACTTGAGGAAGTGGAATCAATACCGTAGGGCTAGCGAGCGCTTTACTATAAGGAACTGCGCAACCACCTATCACGAATGTAGAAGGCATATCGTGCGCGAGTTGCGGCGGATCGGCAAGCTCATCGCCTTTGGATTCGATAATGATCTCTGGCTGATACTTCACCTGATGATTGCCGGTCGGCTGCATTGGCGACCGCCAAGAGCAAAGCTGGCAGGCCGCACAATCTGGCTGCCTTCGACTCTCCCAGTGGCAAGGTTCAGCAGGCTGAAGGCTTTTGCGGCTAGTGATTCAGACGTAGACGAGTTGCTGGATGGCGGGTTATCCCTTGGAGCCATCACTGAAGTTGTTGGCCTGAATGCTCAGGGCGTACTTCCTTTGCTCAAACCCTCTCAGCTGCACATATTGAAATAATTCATTCAAGCGGCCGGCTGGAGGTAATGTCGGTGATTGAGACTAAGATTCGCGGGGATTTAGGCCAGTTGGGTCAATACCGTTGGAGAAAACCAACCCAATGCCTGCGGCAGATTCTTGTTCTCGTTCGGCGTATCCTGATTGAAAAACTGCCGTACAAAGTTGAAGCGCAGCTCATTGATCTTGTTTGACTCTTCCCTGTCCCAGCCTTTAGGCACGATCAATGTTGTTGGAGTGCCCCACTCGTTTGTGGCGATCGGTGATTCGGATGCCGGCTTTCTTATTGGGCGCACTCTTCAATGCTGATGACGGCAGACTTGAGATTCTCATTTGCCGAGAAAGTTCATCGCAGGATGATCGTCGACCGGGATAGTCCGGATAGGTTTTGGGATGATCCTGCACTCTCCGCTACGGGGAAAACCCCTGTGGACTACGCTCTTGTCTCCAGGATTTATAGTCCAAATACTGCACAGACGGTGATCTCTCTCGCAGGTATCTCACAATATGGCAGTCAAGCTGCGGCCGAATTCTTTACGGACCCTGGAAGTGTTGCAAAGATCCTGCAATTGGCACCTAGGGGTTGGAAAGGAAACAATCTCCAGGTAGTACTGAAAACCAAAGTTGTCGAGGAGGTGCCCAACGGCGCCGAAATCGTAGCGACACACTTCTGGTAAAGCCCTCCAAACCTGAAACAATGACGACTTTACACAGTAAGCCAAAAGGCTTCTCGTGTGTTTAG
>JAOAPB010000026.1 GCA_025462645.1 Edaphobacter sp.
AGTCAAACTCCCATTCCAGTTCTGAAGCTAGTCCTTGCCGAAGCGGGAATCTTGGCAAAAAACAACATGGCTTGGCTATTTCTGACGTATTGTTGCAACAGATAGAGATGGAAGATCGGGATATGACTATTGGCAAGCCACTATGAAATCTCCGACGGGAGAATTGCCTTAGCGGTTCTCAACTAACTTCCGACTGGTCCGAAAGCGGCTGCACAAAAGCCTTCCGCAACGCCTTCAAGCACAATGTCACCACCTGCGTATTTGGGTTGCGGTAGTCGTCATCTAACTATGAACATGCTCGACCTGAGGAGAGCATGATGGGGAAGTCTACCCGGGATACCCTCATCGAAATAGGTCGGCAGCTCATGCGCCAAAATGGATACTATTCGATTCGCCTAAGTTGCATACTTAGAATGGGATGAGAAGAACGGAAAGATGAGCTCGCTTCCTGCTCATTACAGCAACGAGACGCAACTCATTGAAGCCAGTTGGAACAGACCGCTCTCTGCACCACTGATTACACAGAAAAATGCTGTTATTGGACCCTTATTGGACCCTAAACAGGATTTGCGAAAAATGAGTTCGCCGAAATCAGGTTGCCCTCTCCGTCAGCCGAGTGAAATTAGATTTCAGAACGCTGTGCGAACTAGTGAGATGCACTGGCGTATTAGCGCCAACCGAGCGCCGGAGCGATAGTCGTCAGAATTGCTTCCATGACATGCACGTTATAGGCAACTCCCGTTCCGTACTGACAAGGGCAGCTAGGGGGCCAGCCCCCACGCGCCCGCAAGCTGTTTCCCCAATCTTCCGCGCTGCGCTGGCTACCCCCCCGCCTTCGCCAGGTGGCGTTCGGCATGTATGTCACATGCCATTGGCACAACAACGGCAAAAGCAAAAAGAGGGAGGAAGCACCAATGAACAAACGAGCAGTCGTAACCGCAAAGCCCAGCGTCGACGACCCGCCGGTTGCGGTGATCGTCAACCGAGACCAGCGATTCAGTGACGAGGTTGTCGTTGAGCAGGCGGGGCTTATGCGTTCTTGTTCGCCGCCCATGGCCTCTGATGCGGCTGTTGCGAGAAGGCGGCAGATTCTCACCAGAACGATGTTGACGGAGATGTGCTTAGGGAGTATTTTCCATGTGGCGCCTTCTCTAGCGCGCGCCTAACTGGGGTGGAGTGACTTTACTTGACACATTTTCCCACCTCTGTCTCTGACACTTCCGTGTGATTAGGTGGCGCTCTCTCGCAAAAGTCGAAGGCTTAGAATTAATTCACGGCCCGTTCACGGAGGGGACGGTCGCGTTCGTTTATTGTCACGCGCACAACTGAATAATTGGTACTACAGAAATCGGGCCCCCGCATGAAACCAGAATGTCCAGAGTGTAATCGTAGGAGAGATGTGTATTGGGTATCTCGTAAGGGATACGAAAAGTTTCTGGGTTTATTCTTCATATACCCGTACTACTGCGAGAACTGCTCGGTGGAGTTCTACCGATTCCGCATCTTACGTTAGCCAGAACGCAGTGAGCCTGGCATCCACAGGTAGAGAAATTCAACCCGCTAGCGGATCAAATGCGGTTCGAGTCTCTGTCGGAATTCTTGCAGCAACGAGCCGAGGTTTGGCGCTGATGGCGCGGTCGTCGTCATACCCTTGAGCATCTTAATTTCGTTCCTCAGCTATTATCTCTACGAATCACGCTTCTTTCGATTGAAGAGATTTTAGCTACAGCAAGAGCGAGATAGTGCTAGATTACCGGACTGAAAATTCGAGCGCCTGCTTCGCTCGCTCCATGCCGAACGCTTCCCTTGCGAATACGGCCATGTTTATGCGGGAGGTTGGCAAGATACAATTTGGCAAATGAGTGCTCTGCACGTTATTCAACTAGGTAGGATGACAGTCACCTTCATCATGAGTGAAAGACAGACCCGTGGTTATCTCGACGCATTTGAGGTGACTCTTCCTGCCAATGGTCGAATCATTGTTCCTCATCGTCACCCTGACTGTGACGAGACGATCATAGGTCTCGACGGCATCACATCATGGACCGTGGATGGGGTAATAAAACAAATCGGCCCCGGAGAGCAGCTTCTCATTCCTCGTGACGCGGACCATGGGTTTTTCAATCCTTCCAGCAAAATCAGTCGATTCATGTGCATTCTGACTCCCGGCAAGTTAGGTCCGGACTATTTCCAAGAGATCGCAATTGCGATGGCAGGTGACGCACCTGTTGACTACGCTGACATCTGTGCCATCATGACGCGGTACGGTGTGATCCCTGTTGCGATGGATCAAGCAAATTTTGTAAATCTCGCCCACCGTGATTGATAAAGCGATATCGATTCAGTACGCAAGGTAGCATGAGAACAACCATTCCATTCGAGGCTAAGTCTCCTCGCTCAGGTATCCGTCGCTGGCGTTGAGGGTTTAATCCAAAGGGATTCTCTGCGAGATCCGAAGCCGATCTGCGTTCTCCTCCGCCCACGACTGCAGAGCAACAACAACGGTCTTGCCGACGGAACGCTCCGCGGCGGCGAACGTGACAAAGCCGACAACAGATAGTCCGGCGAGTAAAGTTGCGAGCGCCCCGACTACGCCCGTGCTTCCCTTAGTTCTGCAATTCTTCTATGATCTGGTGCAATCTCTGATTCTCCTGCATTGCTGCATCAATATCCTCCGCGCTGCCGTACCAGCGAATAATCTCACCCGAGGCTCCATAGCACGGCGCACCCCGCGATCGCATCCACTTCCAGCCCCCGTCAACGTTCCACACCCTGCACTCGACATCGAGAAGCTTTCCCGTCCGCAGCGACTCCCTGACTAGCGTCATCGTCGGCTCCCTATCCTCAGGATGTAGTGCATCGACCCATCCCAGCTTGCTGGTCTGCTCCTCGCTAAGTCCTGTCATGCGCAACCATCGAGAGCTTATCTCCAGAAGGTTGCCGTTCGGATCGAGGATCCACGGCACCTGAGGATTGAGCTCGACCATATGCCGGTAGTGGTCTTCACTCTCGCGGAGCGCCTCTTCGGCCCGCTTCCGCTCTGTAATGTCCATCACAGCGAGCGAAACCCCAATTACTTCGCCCGCCTCGTCTAAAGCCGGCTGATACGAGAGCAGGGCAGTCGTGCCTGCTTCGCCGGGCTTATTTGCCGGTCTGGAGATCTCCACTTCCGTAATTGACTCGCCCTGCAGGGTCCTGCGAAGGTACGGCTCAACCACGGGAAACAACTCAGGAATCATCTCCTGGACGGTTCTTCCCAGATGGTTCGCCACGGGAAACCCATTCATATTGGCAAGGCGTCGATTGATACTTACGTGGCGTAGATTGCGATCGAGGAAACACAGGCCCACAGGGGCACCATCATAGATGGCCTGCAACTGCGGGAGTCGTTGCGCCGGCAGTGCCTCTAGGCTGGAGACAGCGCATTCGTGAACCTGCCTCGACAATCTGGTTGAGAGCGGCAGTGGCCCCGCCGCCACTATATCGGGTATTCGATCCGCCGTCGTGGGCCGGCCGTAAAGCCATCCTTGTCCCAGCTCACAGCCAAGCCGCAGCAGGATGTCCGCCTGCTCCTCCGTCTCGACTCCCTCGGCCACCGTAATCAGGCCAAGGCTATGGCCCAGTCCGACAATCGCTGCCACGATCTTCCGGCTCTCGCGTGTATCTGTCATTGATCGGACGAAGCTGGCATCGACCTTCAACTCGTCGAACGGCAGTGCCTGAAGGTGCAGCAGGCTCGAATATCCTGTTCCGAAGTCGTCCAGCGCCAGCCTGCAGCCCATCTCTTTCAATTCCCGGACAACCGTCTGCGCTCGCTCCAGGTTATTGGCAAGCGCCGTCTCTGTAATCTCAATCGTTAATCGGTTCAGCGGAAACCCGGCCCCCTCTGCCGCCGCGCGAATCTGTCCGGCCAGGTTCAAATCCTGCAACTGGATCGGCGCTACGTTTACCGCAAGCACCAGCGGTGCTGGCAGAACTGGAGCCGACACGAACGCCTTCCGCAGAACCTGCTGCATAAGCTGCCCTACCAGCCCGTTTCCCTCTGCCAGAGATATGAAATTCTCAGGTAGAATGAGGCCAAGCTCCGGGTGTTGCCAGCGAGCCAAAACTTCGAAACCCGCCAATCGTCCCCCGCGAAGCTCGATTAGAGGTTGGAAGGACGGTACGATTTCTTCTCGTTCAAGAGCCGACTTCACGTCGATCAAATCAACAAACATCATGACAGTTTAGGATCATACGAGAAACATGTATGTTCCACTTTTGTGGAATAGGTCGGAGGATCTCGGCTCAAGTGTATCTTTCATAATTCGAAGACGCGTCTAAAAGATTACGGGCCGCAAAGGCTGGCCGGTTCAGCCGAGCGTGGTATCAGTGTTCTGATCACTGACAATACGAGTGCTGTTCTTCCTTCCACTCCGCTAACCCTTCGCAACACGAGTAAGATTTTGCTCCGGTTAGCCGGCGGACTTGTACTTCGCTCTTATAGCTGCGTATGGCTAGCAGCTCGTCCAACTGCCGACCGGTGATGAGGAGCAATTTTCTTCCGGATTCGCGGAGGTTTTCCAGCGCGCAAATCGTACTCTTTCGAACCGTTCCATCGTAAGCCAGAGTCCCGTCATGCGTCAGCCCCGATGGCTCTTAACTTGACTTGGAAATAGCGAATATCTTTTTGGAGCGCTTCCGCATTCCCCAGCTCGACGCTCATCTATCCCGAGAAGTGGGATCATGCTGCCCTCCATGATCTAATCGGCATCCAACCGGATCATGGCAATCAGACCAGACAAAGACACACCTGATGAGCGGCCGGATGTGGACACCACGTCTGAGGAGTACGCACTTGGGTTCCAGGCAGGCACGGACGGAAAGCCATGTGAAGGCGAGACTCGCGAGTGGCAGCGTGGGTGGGCAGATGCGCAGCAGTAGTTCAATCCATTGGCATCCATGTTCCCTAGGAGGCACGTATGGCAGCAAACCCTGAAGATTTTGATGCCTCAGACTCAAAGCTCACACTGGCAAAACAACTGGTACACCTGGTCTGGGGCTCAGGCGAGATTCCGGCAACCTTCGATATTGAATATGAAGGCGCAAAGTGGGAGGTAGTCGTGCGGGTCAAGCAAACCGAAGATGCCCAACTTACGGGGGACAGCGAAGCGGATTTTATTGAGAGGCTACCGGAGTAGCTCATGCCCTCCTCCGCAATGGTAGGCTGGCGTGACCTATTGAAACAGGTTTCCAACCCTATGTAGCCTTTGAGTCTAGCTTTCTTTCTTGTCGGTGCCATTTTCATAGGGGTTGGCAAGAACCCATGACCTGTGGCCCTGTTAATGCATCGTAATTCATGAGTTTTGTAAGGAGAGACGATGCCAACACGGCCGACCTGGTCTGGATCCATTCAAATTTCACTCGTTTCGATCGCAGTTAAGATCTTCCCCGCTACCAATCCTGGCCGGCAGGTTGAATTTCACCAGATCGATCGCAAGACGCACAAGCGAGTACATCATCAGAATGTCGATGAGGCAGGGGAAGTCGAGAAGGCAGACATTGTCAAAGGCTTTGAGTATGCCAAGAACAAATACATCGAGATAGATCCGGAAGAGCTCAAAGCGCTTCGTATTCCGACTGCGACCACGATGCAGATCAGGCAATTCATCAAAGCCGAGGAGTTGTCGCCGGCGCTTTTTGATCGACCCTACTTCATAGCTC
>JAOAPB010000042.1 GCA_025462645.1 Edaphobacter sp.
TGGGATACTACGATCCAGCAAAACACGCGGGCATGACTGAGGACGAGCGAAACGCCATGTTCGACGAATGCTTCGAGTACGACGACCATTTGCGCGCGAACGGGCACTTTGCTGCAGGAGAAGCTCTTCAGCCTCGTGAAACCGCGTTGACCTTGTACTGGAAGAACGGCAAAGTCGCGTCTACCGACGGTCCCTATGCCGAAACCAAGGAACAACTGGGTGGCATTCTTGTGCTTGAGGCACGCGACATGAATCATGCGATTCAGCTCATGTCGCAGCATCCGGCGGTAAAGTATGGGTCGATTTTCGAAATACGTCCGACCGGCGATATGAGTGAAATTATGAAGGCAAGCGAGCAGCGACGGCGTAAGCTCACCGCACGCTGAAATATACGAGAGTCAGCATAACCATAGTGAGGGAGAGGATTGGATGTCAAAGGTTCGGGTAGCGGGATTTGGTGTTTCGTTGGACGGTTTCGGCGCTGGGATCGAACAGAGCCTGAAAGATCCGCTGGGGAAGCGGGGACCAGAGATGTTTCAGTGGTTCTTTCATACTAAGACCTTTTGCTCTATGGTCGGGAAGGAGGGGGGAACCACGGGGGATGTAGACGATATGTTTGCTCAGCGGTCGATGGAGAACTTCGGTGCCTTCATCCTCGGCCGCAACATGTTCGGTCCGGTGCGCGGCCCATGGCCAGACCACTCATGGAGGGGCTGGTGGGGTGACAATCCGCCGTACCACGCACCTACCTTCGTTCTCACGCATTACGAGCGTGAACCTCTGGTGATGGAAGGTGGAACCACCTTCCACTTTGTGACGGGCGGATTCGAGGAGGCACTGGTCCTCGCGAAGAAGGCTGCCGGCAGCAAAGACGTCAAAATCGGAGGCGGCGTGGCCACGGTGCGGCAGTATCTGGGAGCCGGCCTGATCGACTCTCTCCACATCGTGTCGGCACCCGTTCTTCTTGGTCAGGGAGAGTCGCTGTTCGATGGTCTGGACCTTCATGCGTTGGGGTTTTCCATAACCGAACGCAAGACTTCGCAATACGCGACCCACCTTGTGCTCGAGAAAGCTTAGAGGCAGGGCTCCCGGCAAGGGCTTCCTCGCATGAGAAACAAGGCGCTATGAGGGCGCGCGCCACAAACATCCGTGGCCGAGAGTCGGCAAGGCTTTCGGCTTCCTCAAGCCGGCAAGTTGACGAGAAAGGGCCAAACCGGACACTCGCCACCCATGAGTTGTTCAACGGCACGAATGCCCGTCTCAGTTGGTGATAAATCTATAGCGCCGTATCGACAGTGCTTAGGGTGCGGAGAAGTGCGGTTACCGGGTTGCCGATAGGAAGCAGTGTGGATACGGCGATTTGGACTAAACCGTGTGGGGATTTGGCAGGGCAATTGCTTTAAGGGGATTCAATGCAGTACAGCAATTTCGCGGCGACTCCGTCATTGACCTGTGCAGAAAAGCTCTGATCGCCGCGCTGGCTCTGATAGCGTGCACCATGCAAATTGCCCTGCCAAATCGTACTACTTTCCAGCTACCCGCGAAGCGGGTTTAGTCCAAATCGCCATTGCATTCAGCCACCGCCATTGCACCTGTATGAAAATAGCAGTCATGGACTTGAGCCGGAGCGAATACGAGATGCCGACATCTAACAGATCATGAGTTCACCAGATCTTCCCTCAATGCCGTTACCCGACACCTCCTACTCCGACCGCCAGGCCGTCCGTCTCGGCTTCGATAACACCTATGCGAGATTACCGGAGCGACCCCGCGCCTTGTGAAGCTGAATCTGGAACTGGCCCGTAGCCTTGAGCTCGACCCGCACGCGCTGGCGAGCGAAAAAGGAGTGCAAATCCTAGCAGGCAACCGAGTCGCCGAGGGGTCCGAACCCTTGGCGCTCGCCTATGCCGGGCATCAGTTCGGATACTTCGTACCGCAGCTCGGCGACGGCCGTGCCAACTTGCTAGGGGAGGTGATGGGGGGTGGCGGCGTGCGCTACGACATCCAGCTCAAGGGCTCCGGTCCGACTCCCTTCTCCCGTCGTGGCGACGGCAGAGCCGCGCTCGCTCCGGTCCTGCGCGAGTACATTGTGAGTGAAGCAATGGCGGCGCTGGGCGTGCCGACCACCCGCGCCCTGGCCGCGGTGACCACTGGCGAACGCGTGTTTCGCGAAACGACCTTGCCTGGAGCCGTTCTAACCCGAGTCGCGGCTAGTCACCTCCGCGTGGGCACCTTCCAGTATTTCGCCGCTCAGGGTGACACGGAAGGGATACGTAGACTAGCGGACTATGCAATCGCCCGGCACTATCCTGATGCCGCAGGTAAGAAGCGGCCATATCGGGCATTGCTGGATGGCGTAATCGCTCGGCAGGCGCATCTGGTCGCACAATGGATGCTCTTCGGCTTCGTCCATGGCGTGATGAACACCGACAACACCTCCATCTCGGGCGAAACAATCGATTACGGCCCTTGCGCCTTCATGGAAGCATACGAGCCAGACAAGGTGTTCAGCTCCATCGATCATCAGGGACGTTACGCCTATAGCAATCAACCGCGTGCCGCACTCTGGAACCTGACGCGTCTCGCCGAGACGCTGCTGCCCATCCTGGAACCCGAAGAGGGTAGCGAATCGACCGCCATAGCCTCGGCCAACGAGGCGCTGGCCGCCTTCGATCTCAAGTTCGCAGCCGCTCGCGCCGCCGGCTTGCGTCGCAAGCTTGGCCTCTTCAGGGAACGTGGGGGTGATGCAGCGCTGGCTGAGGACCTGATGCAGCGCATGGCCACTAACAGCGCCGACTTCACCCTGACCTTCCGCCGGCTGTGCGATGCTGCGGCCGGACCGCAAGGAGACGAGGAAGTGCGCAACCAGTTCGCTGACGCAGGGGCTTACGACTTATGGGCTTCTGAATGGCGCCGACGCCTGGAGGAAGAGCCCGTATCCGCGGAGGCACGAGCTACTGCCATGCGGTTGGCAAGTCCGGCGTACATCCCCCGGAACCACGTAGTAGAGGCGGCACTTGACGCCGCCGTCGAGCGCCAGGACTTTCAGCCATTCGAGGATTTACTCGAGATCTTGTCACATCCCTATGAGGAAAGGCCGGACCTGGAACGGTATGTCACGCCAGCCAGCCCCGAGGAATGTGTCCGACAGACTTTCTGCGGCACCTGAGCAATCGGGCCGCGAGAGGTCAAAAACGATTCGACGCTTGAGCCTTCAAAGACCTATCTCGAAGCTCACGTCACTCCCCGTTACGGATGACATGAGTGTTCACGAGGGTTGAGGGGCTCGACTGCTTTAATCAGAAGCCATCTTCGATCGTGACAAGCGTTTTTTTCATCACCAATCGACCTTTGGGCGCACAATTTATTCTCAATGAGCGCCTCGGTCCAGTTATCACCAGTCGGTACTTCACAGCTCTAATTACTTAGGTTTCACTCGGCCATGAAGTCATCGCCATTTCAATCACTTGATGGAGGTCACGGGTAGATGCACCGTTAGAAGCCTGGACGGATAGCCCTGTAACAATTGAGGTGAAATACTCCGCCATAACCTTGGTGTTCGCCGTTGAGGGGAGTTCGCCTTTTCGCTTCCCTTGTTCCAAGCGCTTCTGTAAAAGCTGCGTGGCCTGCCGTTGGAGCGCGCCCATTTCAGCGCGAAGTTCCTGCGTATCGGCACTCCCTGTGAGTGCTCCCTGCACCAGGAAGCAGACCATGGGCTCATCTGTTTTGTCATTCAGTCCTCGCGCGAGTCGTAGACAGGCCTCAACCGCCTCACGCGCAGTCGGCTGCTCCAAAGCAGCCTGACACACCGTCGTTGCCTGCTCCACATAGAAGATCATAGCTTTTCGGAAGAGCTCGACCTTGTCCCCGAACGTCGCGTAAATCGTTGGCTTGCTCATGCCGGTGGCCCTTGTAAGGTCCGTATACGATGTTCCGTCGAAGCCCTGCCTCCAGAACAGCAGCATGGCGGCACGCAGAGCAGTTTCGCGGTTGAATCCGCGTGGGCGCCCCGGACCTCGCCCCTTTTCAGTCTGCGCCTTTGGTTTATCCGCCATCGTCAGTATTAGACGCTAAAGAGAAGGCTTTCGTTCCATTTTCTACCGATTGGTAGTAATTGTGAATCCTTGCTGCTTTGGAGTCATCTTTACCGTACGGTAGGAAATTGGCGCAGTCAGTCTGTTCTCCGCCGCACCCCATCTTCAGGAGCTATTAGTGAACCAGTCAAATCCAAGTTCTCTCGGCACAGCGGTCGTCACAGGGGCATCATCAGGCCTTGGCAAGGTCTATGCTCACCGCCTGGCCGCACGCGGCTACGACCTTCTTCTTATTGCGCGGCGCAAGGATCGGTTAGAGACGATCACCACGGAGTTGCAATCCCATTTCCCGGTACAGGTACGCGTGCTTGCAGTCGATCTCGCCCATCCCGATGGCCTGAGCGCGGCATCGGAGCAGATCAGCGCGGATGCCACGATCACGATGCTCGTGAACAATGCAGGCACCTCCAGTGTCGAACCCGTCGCGCAGGTGCCGGTCGAAACCATTACCAACCTCATCGCCCTCAACGTTACGGCGCTCACCGTTCTCACGAAGGCTGTCCTGCCCGGCTTTGTGAAGCGAAATGCGGGAACAATCATCAACATTGGGTCGGTGGTGGGCATCACGGGATTTGCCTGGGTCCCAGTTTATGGAGGTACCAAAGCATACGTGCAGAACTTTACTCAAGGCCTGAAGCTGCAACTTGCGGAGACAGAGATCCGCGTGCAGTACGTTGCGCCCGCCGGAACTGTTTCTGAGAGCTGGGATGTCATGGGTGTTCCGATGTCCAGCCTTGGTGAAGGCGCACTCATGGATACAGAAGCGTGTGTGGACGCCGCCTTGAAAGGGCTCGATGATGGGGAGTTCTTCACTGCGCCTTCTGTGCATGACGAGACCCTAGTGCAAAAATATGTGGAAGCGTCCGAGACACTGCTCGCGGCATCACAGCAGCCTGAGCCCGCGCCTCGTTATACCTCCCGCAGCTGAATCTCGTTCATAACCGTTTCCTGGGGCTGCGGTCGCCCTGGGAAACGCGATTTTCGCCAGCAATCTTCGTTCTTGGTTAGTGGTAAATCTCTAGTGCCGTATCGGCAGTGCTCCGCGGACAGAGTTCCGCTGATTCCGTGCTGCGGGGTCCGGAGCAGTGCGGATAAGGCGATTTGTACTAAACCGTGTGGGGATTTGGCAGGACAATTGC
>JAOAPB010000031.1 GCA_025462645.1 Edaphobacter sp.
AGTCAAACTCCCATTCCAGTTCTGAAGCTAGTCCTTGCCGAAGCGGGAATCTTGGCAAAAAACAACATGGCTTGGCTATTTCTGACGTATTGTTGCAACAGATAGAGATGGAAGATCGGGATATGACGATTGGCAAGCCACTATGAAATCTCCGACGGGAGAATTGCCTTGGCGGTTCTCAACTAACTTCCGACTGGTCCGAAAGCGGCTGCACAAAAGCTTCCGCAACGCCCTCAAGCACAATGTCACCACCTGCGTATTTGGGTTCCCAGTAGTCGTCATCTAACTATGAACATGCTCGGCCTGAGGAGAGCATGATGGGGAAGTCTACCCGGGATACCCTCATCGAAGTAGGTCTGCAGCTCATGCGCCAAAATGGATACTATTCGATCGGGATTAAAGACATTCTCGATTCAGCTCAGGTGCCAAAAGGCTCCTTCTACCACTATTGCGAGAGCAAGGAAGAATTTACCTATGCGGTGCTCAAGAGGTATGCAGACCGTGAGTTAAAGCAGCGTCAAGGGATATTGGACGATGAGAATGTGGCGACGTTGAAGCGTCTTCGTCAATACTTCGAAGAGTTGATAAAAGTCTACGGACAGCAAGGGCCGATCCTGGATGTCTCATGGGCAGCCTGAGTCTGGACTTGCAAATCAGAGTTCCATTATTCAGGTCCTTCTTAGCTCACCCTTCGGTCATGGCAACGTGCAGTGACGAATGTACTTCGGGCTGGCGTTAAGCGGGAGGAGTTGCCGGCGAGCACACAGACGGAATCATTGGCTTCGTTCCTGCTGAACAACTGGCAGGGGGCTATAGTGCGATCAATGGCCGAAAAAGAGTGCCGAGCCGTTGCAGTGTTTTCTGCATTACACCTTCGACGTGCTATTAGCGAAGTAATTCAAACGCTTCTAAAAATCTCACATATATTCCGGCTGGTCGAATGTTTTCGTTCTAATTTTGCGCCAATCCAAGTAGCAGGTGTTATGTCCGATGTGGCATGCGTCGGCGTAGGTGTTCATCTCGTTGCCGTCCCATGTTGCGTAGAGCGTCCGTGCGACCGGCGATCATGGGCTATTACGCGATACCCCTGCCGAACGAGATCGAGCATCTGAGCGTCCCACGCGTCCGCATCGTCACTTTAGCTGCGAGCACTTATGCCAATCGCAGTGGAAGACTAAATCTTGTACAAATCTATGATTTACAGCAGAAATGGCCAGCTTTTGATTGTTTTCGCCTAGATGCTTCTCAGATCCAACAGTACGCTCAAAAGGAAGAGGGTGGCGAATGTGAGAATGCCACCGTCGTCTACGGGACGTTACTCCGGAAAGTACAGCTGCGACATGCTTACGTATGCAAAGTCGATGCTCATCTCGCCGGCAGATGACGCAATCGAGCACTTCTTCCCGCGCTCAAAGTGTGCGGTTCGAACACTAATCAGTCGAGCACGCGAATAGTCATTGGTCACCAACCCCCCGCATAAAGGAGATCATCGCCATGTCCGGTGCAGCAGCCAGCCTCATCACAACTCCAACTCAATTTATTCAGACAACAGCAGAGCGATATGCCTATCGGCGTTTTGGCAGCGGCACAGGGCTTCCTCTTCTGCTTCTGCAACACTTCACCGGGACCTTGGATAACTGGGATCCGGCTGTCACCGATGCTCTTGCGGCGGAACGCGAAGTTATCCTTTTCGAAAACGCAGGAGTCGGACGTTCATCCGGCAAAGTTCCGCAAACGGTAGACGATATGGCCGCACATGCCTTGGCATTTCTAGATGCCCTGGGCCTGAAGACCGTCGATGTGCTTGGATTCTCGCTTGGGGGTATGGTTGCGCAGCAAATGGTGTTGGAACGTCCCTCGATCTTCAGGAAGTTGATTCTCGCCGGCACAGCGCCGCGTGGGGGCGAGGAAGTTATGCATCTGCAGAAGCCGAGCCTCGCGAAGCACTTCGGGGACCCGACTCTGAAAGGATATGAGATCCTTCAAAAGATATTCTTTACACCGACAGAGTCCAGCCAGGCGGCAGGTGCAGCGTTCATTGATCGCCTGATGCAGCGTCAAACCGATCGCGAGCCCGTCTCCGGGTCGGAGGTAGCTTTTGCTCAGATGGCTGCCTTCCGTGATTGGGAACAGGTCAAAGGTTATCGGTTCGCGGACCTCAAAGCGATCCATCAACCGGCTCTCGTTGTGAACGGTGTCTTTGACGAAATGATCCCGGTACGCAACTCATACTGGCTCAGCGAGAACCTGCCAAACGCCGTCCTGCTGACGTATCCCGATGCTGGACACGGATCGATTTTCCAATTCCACGAGTCCTTCACCCGTCAAGTTTCTGCATTCCTCGCTTCGCAGTCCAGCGTCGCTTCCTATTGAGGGACGATGAACTAAGTGCCAGGAGTTTCGTCTATAAAGACAATATCGAAGAGAATCTTGTGATCGTCCAATAGATGTGACGGAAAGATCCAGATAACTAACAGCGTAACGTTAAATGCGATCGTGTCCCGATTTCGTGAAGGCCTACAGCACAACGGCTATCTCAAGAACTTGAAGTAGCCGTTGTGTGCTTCTACAAAAAACGTTGTTTTTCCAATTAGCAGCCAGTCTGAGACACCATCTGTATTTTCACTCCTTCACTTCTCGCTAGCGGGTCTCCCACGCGGTGTAGCCAGCAACCTCGGCGTCTCCGTGCCGACCCTCTATCGATGGATTCCGGCCTCAACACAGGCCTAACGTACTTAGTAACCCGCTTTCTGTAGCGACCCGAACAACTGAGTGAGCGAGAGATACCGTAGGCCCAGAAAGTGAATGCCATCATGGCGCACTTTGCGGGCCCGGACTTCCTGCATCAGCTAGAGGTCAAGACTGGTAGACCCTTATCTCCTCCGGACATTTGGGCTGCTGTTCTTGCTGCATAACCCTGCAACAAACAACCCAACGAAATCGAAAGTCTTCAATCATTTCCTGCGAGGTTGATCCTTTTCGGTGAGCAAGTGTCTCATTGTTAGATCTACTCTGCCAACTAGTAGTTCTATTCAAGCGAGGCATATGAAATGTTTCAATATTTGAGTCGATGGCAAAATGCCGTCGCAGTCCTTACGATTCTCGCGATTTTCGCAACCTCTACGGAGGGGTTCGCTTCACAGCCGGGCGAGGCCAACACCTTCACTCCGGAAAATGTTGACGGCCAATCGCTGCTGACGCAGAGCTCCTATAGCGAAGCCAGAAACAGTGCAGGATTTCTCGTTAGGGTGTGGAGGGGGGAGAGCGATAATCAAGTGTGGCTGTCGTTGAATTTCGGCCAGAACTTCACACTTGGTGATACGGAAACCTTTGTAGCCCCTACGGTGACTGCCTTGGGGCCGGACAACTTCATGATCGTCCATACCGGTACGGACGGCAACATGTATTACACGCGTATCCAGACGAATGCAAATACATGGGACGGGTCTTGGACCCGGGTTCAGGGGGGTCAGACCACGAATCTGTCCGTGTCCGTCACGCAGTTCGACAGCCAGCAGGAGTTACTGTTCATGGCTTATCGAGGGTCGGGGAATGACCAGCGTGTGTTTGGCACATGGTTTAACAACAATGGCTGGATCTCGACCGGACCAATATCTAATGGACAAGCACTATCGTCTCCCAGCATTACCTTCAACCCTAATTCGCGGCGATTGTTTGTTGCGGCTCAAGGTCTTGACGGCCGTATCTGGACCAGCAGCCAACCACTCTTCAGCACGAGTTGGGCCGGCTGGACTCTCATGGGCAGTGAGCAGACCGCCACTGCACCCCAAATCATCGCGCAGCCCGGTGGGGTGATGATGATGAGTTATGTGGCCTCCGACGGGCGCCCCCGGTACAGGCGATTCGATCAGAATTTGAATGCGCTTACTGGCTGGACAGTGGACACAACCGGCTTCCAGACCTTCAACCCGGTCACTCTCACGGTAGCTGGAATCTTCATATATGCGTTGCTCACGGGATTCAACGACCAAGGTTTCTTTAAGCAGGTATTCAGCCCCTTATAGATTCCAGGTACCCGCTGTGCCAGGACAGAAACGGGGGAGGACGAGGTCGTCCCCCCGCTTCCCCGACACGCTTCGGGCTGAAGCATCCCTGCTGCGAATAACCGGAACGCTTCCTGGTTGTCCATGTCTCTTTTCGTATGCGTCCGCGCCGAAACGGTGGATCGTATTGGTTCAGCGGAGGCATTCCTCCTTCTTCAAAGCATCCACAGGATCAGGGATTCGTGTTGGATTGTCTTACTATGTCTGATTTGTTGACTTATCGAGCCTTCGCTGCTCTGTTCCGATCATGAAAAAAGTATGCATTATGTTGATGAGTCTCGCCTCGGCTCTAGGAGCTGCCGCTCAGGATGTCCATGAGCAAGAAGCGTCGATATCCGGCAGGATTCTGGACATTTCCGGTAACCCCTATCCCGCACAGGTTCGGGTATTCCAGATCGCTATACGTGAGGGATTTTCTGAACTGCATTTGACGTGCGTCACAAATACGGGTCAGGAAGGCGGATTCGAGTGTCCGAACCTTTCTGGAGGAAGATTCATTGTTCAAATTCTGTCTCTGCGGCGGTGGGGAAAACTGATAAAGAAGGCACACGATGCCGCAGCGGGAACGATACCAGAATCAATCTTCTATCCCGGGGTAACGGATCTCGAACAAGCGACGCCGATCTCTTTGCGAAACAATGAAGCTGGATGGGCCGAAGTACGCTTCGCGGATTCGCCAGCAGTTGAAGTCACAGGAACGCTCACAGATCATGCGCCAAGTGCATCTTTAATGCTGAAAGCAGAGTCGGGTGGGCTGACCCTGCCTACAGGTATCAATCCCCGATACGACAGTAGTACAGGCCGGTTCGTCATTTCGAATGTTCCTGCAGGCCATTATCAACTGACAGCGAATTGGCTCGTAAGCCAGGAGGAGCGACATACAACGCTGCCGTTAGTGGTGGATGCGACGCCGGTGGATCATCTCGCCCTCTCAGCTATACCCGATGTGGAGGTAAGAGGCCAGCTCCCTACTCTTCCATCGGGTGTAACCATATCGCAACTGTTGCTCTTAAGTGCGGACGGTTCGATCCGCGATCTCAATACATCAGTGATAGGGGGAGCGTTCAATTTTGGTTTGGTACCTGCGGGAGAGTATATCTTGAGTCTTCCGCTCGGCCAACAGGTTTACGTGGATGCGGTTTCTGTTGGCGGAAGAAACGGCAGCTCGAGATTTACGATTGCACCCGGGCAAGACGCGGTAAATTTAGAACTGGAAGTGAAGGGGCCGAGCCTACCGATTCGTGGTTCCGTGAAGGAGTGGGAGGGATCTGCTGTAAGCGCGGAGGTGATTGCGCAATCTGAAGATTCGGGTGCGATTTACAAAGTGACCACGGATAAGCAAAGGAATTTCTCGTTTGCTGGGGTCAAGCCTGGTGAGTATCGCTTGTTCGCATGGCCCGGGGTCGACACAATCGAATATCGGAATCCCCTCATATTGAGAAAGTACAATAACGACAGCACGGAGGTTCGGGTGGACCAAGGCCGCATCGGCAGTGCGATTGAACTTTCACCGATCGAAAAGGAGCGTTGACGAACTGGCCAGACAAGATCTGGGGAATCAGAGAACCATTCCATCCGCTTTATCGATGTACTGAGCGCCCTGCCGCGGCTCGAGGCCTGGTTCGTAGCCGAGCAGGAGCTGGGTTCCGATAGATTGCGGACCCAAATCGCGGCAGATCGAGGGGCAACCGGGAGTGATCTTGCGACACTGTCCGGACTGAAAGACTTTTGCCCCACTGTGATATCTTGCTAGCCCGACAACCGGTTCCAGCTTGAGGAAATACTCGATTGATTTCAAAACAACAGTTGTCGATTCAACCCAGTTTCCTAAATAGCATGTCCGCCTTACCTTCTGAAGAGTTATTTCATTTCCATTCATTTCTCGGAAGTTGGTCACTCATCGACCCCGTTCCACGGGCATTTCGCTCGTTTCGGGCGGATGGTCGGCAATTAGGTAGTAATCCCGCGTCGCAAATCTCATTTGGTGCCAAATCGCCAAAGCACTTACCGACAAATGAGAGCAATTCACTTGTCTGTATAGTCCGCATCTCGGACAAGTGGTTCCTGTTCTCAAAGACGGGCCTTCGCGGTGACTGTGATCTTCTGATACGCGTTTCCAAAGCAGGCCATGGAAATCATCATGGCTGAGCGGTGGACGCCCATTCCGCGGCGATGTGCGTTGTGATCTGGTCGATGGCGCCTCCGACGACGAACGCATTTTCCGTGGCAGCGGGCAGGAGAAGTCGAATGATGCCGTCGTGGTCGGTCGCTATGAGGAAGGGGAAGTCGTTTGCACCGAAGCTGGCGAGGGTTGAGGGAGCAATGACAAGGGTAGGCGTGCCGCGGAGCTGATCCGCTGCTGGCTTTGACGTGTCCGGGTTGTCTGAAGGTGCTGCGGCAGGTTGCTCGGTTCTTTCCCGAGAGGTGGGATGATGCATCCGATTTGCAGACGACGCCGGCTGTGGCTTGGCAGGAGCTGCGGCAGGCGGTGCAGGTGGTGGATTGTCAGCGAGAAGGCCATAGATGTGCACATTGCCGCCCAAGCGGGAGACGGCTGGTGCGATCTGTGGCGCCTGGCGAAGACACTGTGCGCACCAAGGTGGGAAAAGAAGAAGTACGGTGGAGGTGCCGAAGTCCGGATTGATGCGCGGAGGCGCAGTGGGTGAGAGGAGTGAAACCGTTACGGAGATAGAGGGAAGCTGTGTGCCTAGCAGCGCGTATTGGCGGCGCGCGTCGGCGATGGGAACCGCGTCGTCAGGACTGAGGTTGGACGGAGTAGCTGCGTCGATGTCGGAGATGATGCCGGCTGCCAAGCGAGGCTGGTTGACGTATTGCTCGAGGGCTGCGAAGTCGAGCGCGTGCTCGAAGAGGGTGTGGAGAGGAATTGGAATGGCCGCGTTTGGTTGAGGTTTCGCAGGAGGCGTGCGAAGTAGGCGAAGCAGGGTGGGCTGCCGAGCAAGGTGGAGGGTGAGGGCGTCTTCCGTGAAGGCGAGTTGGAGATAACGGATAGTGCTGGTTGTGACTTCATCGGGTAGCGGGCCGTAGGGGACGGTTTGAAGCATTGCAATGGAGGCGCGGAGGGCGGACTTCTCGTCCTTGAGGTTGAGGTCGGCGTTGACCTCATAAGCGTAGGCCTGAGCGAGCTGGGGCTTGGCAACATCCTTGCTGTTGATGTAGGTGGTGGCGGCTGTGAAGGTCGTTGGCCACTGCTGGCCGAGAGCGCACAGGCGGGCGAAGGCGATGAGGTCATCGCCTGTGTAGGTCTCGGAGGTACGAGCGAGACACGCATCCCTAGCTTGCTGGGCTGCGACTCCTAGGGCAGCGGTCTCGATATCTGACCAATTGGCAATTGACCGGTGGGTAATCTCCACAGGCGCGATCGCTTGATCGTAGGCGGCCCGCGGAGAGAGTTGAGGCGCCTGGGCGAGGGCCATCGAGGAGCAGAGAGACAGTATGACGGCGACACGGCGCATGAGGTTCCCTGGAAGCAATCAAAGAATAGCAAAGCGTCTATCCGTTGCGTTTTGTGGTGAAGCCGAAGCAATCGCGGGGTTGGTCGATGCGGAAGCGGCCTCTGGTCTTACGCACGATGATGCGGTATGTTCACGAATCCCTACCTGTCCAGTCAGCACACCCCGGCCCGGGCCCTCCTTGTGCGCTTCCGGTCAGGACCATCTCGCGCGGATTATAGCCGACGATCCGGCAACAGATAGTAAATCGCCTAAGCATCTTTAAACGGAACCAAATGTCTGAATAGTCGCCAAAGCGGACAAGTGACTTCGACCTCGACACCGGGACCGCGCATCTGTAACGAGCAGCCCGTTTTACGAACATATGGAGATGCCAGACGTCAACGTCTCAGTTCACTACTTGGTTTGGCGAGTGAATTCAGAGTTGATTGCATCTTGGCGCGGACAATCTCTTCACGCTCAGTCGCGAGAGCATTGCAAGGGTGTTCCCGCTTCGGCAAGTCCAAACGCGATCATATGTTCGTGAAATCGTCATCTCGCAAAAAATGGTCCTCATAACGCGATGCGACCGTGAAGACACCACCACCCTGGGGGATCTTCGATCACAGCGTACGGGCGTGGGGCCCGAAGAAGCGAATATGTGAATCTGCCGCCGGAGCAATACATAAAGCTGAAGTGATAGCTGCCTGCAAACGGAAGTGGGCACCCGAAGGTACCCACCGCGCCGCCACTACCCTCGTACGCTATTAAGCGAATAGCTTGCGCTTTGCCGCTCCAGCGACGCCCAACACACCGGTGCCCAATAGAACCAAACTAGACGGCTCTGGCGTGACTGCCGGTGCGGGCCCGTTGAATGTGATCGTACCGCCGGTGTATGGAGTGCCACTGAAATTTCCGTTCGTGGAAAAGTCGTAATGATTCCCCCCAATCCCGAGTGAAGGGTTCGTCGTATTGGCAAAGTAGGAGAAGTTCTGCAATATGCCATTGAAGAAAAATACTTCCGCATTGCCACCTGAGTTTTCGTTACTAAGGGTGAAGACATCGCTGTTGGATAGGGTAATCGTCAGCGCGACCAGGCGAGTGGTAGTGGCGGTGACAGAATCAGTCTGACTGGCATCAAAGCTCCCCGTCGCAGGGATTGGCGTCGCGAGGGTCAGGAGGGCGGTCCCACTCAGCTTGGCTTTTCCTTCCCTTCCCTCAGTTGTATGGGAAGCAGTATCGGAGGCAGCGACCCTTTACAACGCCTTCGTGAGGGTCTCCTGTCGCATCTTGGGCAGACTCCTAGTTTGAATTCGGAATCCGCGGGGTGGGTGCGAGCTTACTCCGACGCGGTTGGGCTCATAGGGTAGATACTCCCTTCCCCATTCCGCCAAAGTGTTAATAAGGTTCAACACAGCGAAACCCATTGAATCGGACAGAGAATACTGCACATGCCGCAATCTGCCGCTCAGATCCTGCCGGATAACGAGGCCGTCCTTTTCCATCTCGCGCAGATGTTGTGCGAGCACCTTCTTCGATGCCTCAGGCAACATCCTGCGCAACTCACTCAAGCGGACCGGTCCACGCTGAAGCTGGAACAGAATCCGCGTCTTCCACTTACCCTGGATGAGATTGATAGCGAATTGCGCCGGGCATTCTTCCGCAAGTTCTGCGTCCAGGCGAGCCGCAACTTTTTTTTGCCTTCCCTGTTGGGAACTGGCGGAATTCGCATTGCCTCCGTCCACCTGTCTCGACGAATGCCAGCTTCGATTCATCGTCGAATCACAACGAGCCTGTTCTGGTGAACTCCTCATCATGTTTCACCGCCGATCAACCTTGAAGGTTTACCCTGAGCACCGCGGGGACGCTCTGGCAATTCTGTCCCCGCACCTACTAAAGGCACTTCCATACTGTCTTTGTGGCAAGTGTGTGGAAATTTTTATACGATCGGGCGAATCCGGTTGTGGTCTATACTTTCGTTGTTGAAGTGGTTAACCCATTCGAGACGGTCGCTCGCGTATGCAGCCACATGGTCGCATCTGGCAGGAGCTGACGTGGAGTTGGGCCTATTCGACCGGGCACCCTACTTCTGATCAGAGGCTGGAGGCCGCTGCTAAGACAGCCTGGCCTTACGCGCTTCTTTGCGCGTGGACCTATTTGAACGATCACGCCGCAGCTCATGACCTCATGGATCATGCTGTACAGAACGCCAACGACTACCTCGGCCGGCATTCAGATTGTCCGGACAAAAAGCTCGCGTGGCGCATCAAGGGTGTCATCAAGCGCCGCGCCCGGCAACAATCCGCGAAGAGGAGTCGAGAAATTCAGTACGGGTCTCTGCTTGATCTTGAAAGAGTGTATGTTGGTCAATCAGAGGCCGAGCAAAGAGTCTATGCGAACGAACTGTTCGCGCGGCTTTCGCCGTTTGCCCAATCCATCGTGGAGTGGCGATGGCTGGGCTACTCGTGGAGGAAGATCGCCGAACACCTCGACATGGAACATACTGCTGTGAGACGTGCATATTTCCGGGAGGTGGAGTCGCTGCGCCACGCCCTCTCCCAACCTGGAGCTCTCTCTCGATGAAGCTGAGATTGCGCGGACTTTCACGTCCTGAAGATCGCTTTGAAGATTGGATTGCTCAGCGCCATCAGGAACGTGTCCTAGAAGGGAGCACAACCCCTGGTGGACCTTGTCCTGACGAAGCATTTCTCAAGGACCTGGCCAAGAAATCCAAGCGGATAGCGCTGGGAGACCCAAGAGTCGATCATGCAGCGAACTGCTCCAATTGCATGAGGCGATTGCTCGCCCTGCGGCGGGAACACCATTCGCGTCGGCTGAGACTGGTGCTCGCGGCCGCAGTGGCCTCCTGTCTGTTGATTGCCGCTGTGTTCGTCGGACTGACTCGCCGCGGGTCGAACTCGAAGCAACAGATGGCTGACCTGGTAGCCGTTCCTGTATCCCTCGACCTATGGAACGCCGGGACCTTTCGCGGGGATCAGCCTGGCCCGTTGCGGGCTGTATCGCTGCCTGCGGCTTTGGTGAAAGTGACGATTATTCTTCCCCGATACAGTGACCCTGGTCGATATGCGGTCGCCGTCACGCGCGATCAGAGGGGCAACGATTTGCTGGCAAAGGCGAGCGCAGCCGCAACCGGCAATCGTGACCGTGAAGAAGTCTCCATTTACCTCGATTTGCGGAAATCCCAGCCTGGGTCCTATTTCCTCTCAACGACCCATGAGCAAGATCAGGCTTCGTACTACTACCCCCTCCAAATCAGGTAGTGAATCGTCGGAAGCGGTCCAGATTTCCGGTTAGCTGACCATACGCCCGGAACCTATGAGGGAAAACGGATAGAGCAAAAGTGCAAAGCTCAAAGGCGGCTTGGGATAACTGATGAATAGAATCACGCCTCAACTATCGGTTCGACTTTGTCATTCCTATTCCACGAACGATACAGCCAAGGTTGGACCGCCTCCAGATGCGTAATCTTGACATCGAACTTTGATTCTTGCCCGTTCGCAATGTTCTCCAATCGCTTCCTAACGAGCGCCTCCCGATCCTGCCGCACAAATAGCCACGGACGTATAGGCCAAGACTCGGCGAGAATGCAATGACGCTGAAGCGCGGTACGGATTTTAGGCCAGTTGTCGTGCCAGTCTTTGAGTCGCTTCGTGAGATTGGTCAATTTGTCTGCATAGGAGATTTCGCAGAGGAAAATCTCTGTCGAGCGGAAGTCTAAAGCAACCGCATCGCAGTACCAATGTGGGCCGCTTGTATCAGGATTTCCTTGTTTGATCTGTATGCAGTATTCCGTATTCACAAAAATGGAACGGTCTGCTCTCAGATAGTCAATGACAACGCTCTCGTAATAATTCATCCATGACTCCTTCCGATCACTACGGATCGGTTCGTGCTGTCAGTATCGCTCATTCCGCGCCCCACCAATGTCCGATTCTTGTGAGGTCTGATAGACTTCCGCGATGCCGAAAGCAACCGAAGCGAAAGTGGTCAAGATATCGAAGGCAGTCAGTCAATATGCCAGGATGTGGCCCCGCGAGATATTCGATCACGTAGCGGAAGACGGCGCTGGTAGGAATAAGCCGCTGGCAAAGAGCGTTGAGTTCCTAGATGAACCGGGTGTCTACGTCCTCTATCGAGACGATGTTCCGTACTATGTTGGGCAGGCTGATAGGCTTCGCAGACGGCTTTGGAATCATGCCGTGAGACCAGAGGCGCGCTAACACAATTTCTGGAACTTCTTTTCGGCGTTCGTGATTCTTCAGGCAACTGACCGGGACGAAATTGAAGGAATTCTCATTGCCGCGATGCCGACCGCAAATAGCGCCGAGCCCAAATTTCCAAAGCAGAGATTCCCCAAAGAGGTCGTAGCGATGGTGAGGAAAATCCGCAAAGACCGCGCCAACCCGGTTTAGGTTCTCCGTCGCGACAAAACTCATCCTGGCTAACCCTACGCAATCGGAGATCACCGACTATAGGCGCGCTGAGGGTCCGGTATTGTTCTCATCCTGCACAAGCCGGCTGCCTCATTTGGCGATGATTTCTAGAAATCATTTTTCCACCACGGCGGCGGATTCCATTCGCTCATGCCATCGTGCGATGAACATGTGCTCTGGTGGTGTGAGGAGTAACTGTAGCCAGGCGGGCGCGCATGTACAGTTGCCTACGCTCTCGTGGTTATTCCGGCGCACGGGACCTGCTTAGAATTTCCGCTTCAACTAGCCCGCAGTGTCCTGTGCCTGCGGAGGTCATTGATGGCGCGTTCAAGCTGACCGTCGATGCCAGCCCTTATTTGTTGCCAATCAAATCCAATCTGTTCGTCCGGCTCGATGGGTGTCCCTTCAAGAACAGTGCCTTTCCATGTGTAATAGGCCCCGGTCGGCAACGCCAGTCGGAATCCCTGGCCGACCTTTACGGAGGTGGCAGAAAGGAGCCGACCCGCCGTTTTCTCGCCAACGTACCTCAAGCTCGGGTTGCCACTCTACCGGAATTCGGATGGACGGAGGAAATTCGTGGGTAGCCCGCTGCATGAACACCTGTTCGGCTGCCGTGCGCACCGCTATGATGTCCAATTTCCCCAATAGATCAATGAGCAAGATGTCCAGCACATCGCGGGCACGGCCTTGTGAATATGGCCCTGTGCAGGCGTGCAGCTTTTGGGCAACCTGTTCACTCAGATTCAGGCAACGAACGGGAGACGGTGCACGCAATCCCATCGCGGCAAGGCCTCGAATCGCGGGCTCTACGAGATCTGCTATCCCCACTCCAGCCGGGCCAAGATCAACTTCGATCGTTTGCCACGCGCGGGTTCGATACCGGATAGCTAGTTCCAGGCGCACCGCGTCCACTTTATCCATGCTCAACGGCTTGCCCTTCAACTGAAAGGTGAAGTCATCGAATCCTAGAGACACTGCTTTCTGAAAGAGCGTGAGCCGTTCCTGGCGCTCACCCGAGATGCCGATGTCGATATCCTTGGTTGCGCGAGCGCCCTCAGCAAAGCGAAGCTCCATCGCAACACCACCCTTCAGGTAGTAGTTCTGGAGGATGCCTTCGCTCACTGCGCGTTCCAGAACCCCGCATAGTGCCAGAAATGACACCCACCTGCGAAGACGCTCTTGCGCCAAGCCCTGTTCTTTAGCGACTCGCGCCAACGTCTTTTCCAGACGCTCAGTTGGCCGTGGATTCATGCACCTACCTTCACGGTGTTTCGAGTCGTTGATAAAGGAACGCTATGCGCAGAACGATGCACAAGCCTCCGAAGGCTACCCGCTTGTGCGCTGTTAAGGAGTCCTTCCCGGAGGGCATCGGTGATGGCCTGCCGCGCGATGTCAGTTCGACGCGTTGTCGATAGAACATCCATGATCGAACGTTCTACGGTGGTCACAGGTATTCCTTCATGCTGGCTAACCTCCTGTGCTATAAGGTCAGCTCGATGAATCATGATCCATTCGGGGTGCTTCCGGCGAAGTCTTGCGGACTTCGGAACGGTGAGATGTACGCGCAAAGGATTGACATCTGAGATACCGTAGAGGAGTAGCGCCGTCTCATGGGAAAGAGCAATGCGCTCAGGTCCATGATGACTTGCTTGCGCCCACAAAACCGCCTCGCGGTATTGGGCGAACCGGTCTGTCGGATAGTGAGCAATCCGATAGACGCCTCTGGTCGTCCGCTCTAACCGGCCACGCTGCGCCAACCGAACGAGCACGGAATCTCGAATTCCGAGGGCGCGTGCTTCTTTAGACGTGAGTAACCCGTCGTGTTCTTCAGCGAGTGCGTATAGCTCGTCCATGCGGGTGCGTGGCATAAATAGAGTTTGCGACGGCAAAATTGAAATGTCAATATAGTTCCATTATGGAATTATATTGACAACATCGAAACTCCTGAACTCGTACGTTTAGCGAGGTCAGGCGGCGGCTCGTTAGACCGCCGCATAACAAGTTGCAATTAGCCTTTGTCCGAGTTCTCGAGTCCGTCGCAACTTATTGATTGTATTGGTGGACCCAAATATACGAACCGACTAAGCAAAAAAACTTGAACAAGGGCGACGTGCTGTCCGCAGAGATCGCACTTCATTATTAACAATATAGATATTGGCGAAGAGAAACCGCCAGAAGTCGAGAGTCAGGCCAGCAGAGTGATAGGGCGTCCGCGACGGAGGCGTTAGCGCTCCGAAATAATGGTGGCGACGAGCGTTCTTCCGGGCCTACACGCAAAGACCATCGGTCTTCCGACCTGCCCGAAGGCGGCTTAGTAGGTTCTTCGCATCGGCTTCACCCTCATTAGCTGCCTGCTTCAAGTAACTGCACGCTTTTTGTGTGTCTACGGGGCAATGCTGTACAGACGGAATGCATTCCTCGCCCAATACATACTTGGAGCGTCGGTTTCCAAGGTTGGCGGCAACCAGGAACGCACTGTAGGCCTTACCGAGATCTGCCACATTGGTCAAGCCAGGTCCGGACGATCCTACGCCTCCATAGTACGAAGTCGCCAAATCATAAGCAGCTTCCGGATCGCCATCATCGGTCGCCTTTTGGAGCCAGTGCATGCTTTGAGCTACATATGAGTTGTGCGTCAACACATCGCTTTGGGAACCAGAATGAATTTTGAGATTGCTAGCCATCTGATGGTAGGCAATCCCGAGATCGTGCTCGGCAGTGACATTGCCGTCTTGGGCGGCAGGCGTAGCTAGATCGATTACATTCTGCGCTTTATTCTGATTCAAATATCGCGAGGCAAGCTGACTGTCGTACGCCACGGTTGGCTTTCTTGTGGCGTCTGGCAAAGGTGCCACAGGTGCGGAAGAAGCAAGGCTCGCAGGAGAGGAGGCAGGGTTAGAATTGTGGGTTTCGGTGTTTTGATTTGAAGTCTGGTGCCGCTGAATTGCAAACCAAGATAAAGCGATCAAAGCGCAAATTACAATGGCCGCGAAGAATGCGGCGGGCGACATCCTGCCTCTTTGCGTTCTATCTTTGTGGATATGCCAACATTGCTTTCGTTGGTGCCCCGCACCGCCAGACAGTATTTGCGATCCGTTGTGAAAAGACCATGGCCTACGTAGTAAACGAACAAGTTTTCTGGTGCATCCATCGACTCCGCGGATTGTTGGCTCCTCGATATAAACGTGGCCACCCTCTCAAGTTGATCCCCCGCCGCACTAGCGTCGTCGAAAAGATTTAGTATATTGACATCGTCGATTGCCAATCCAGTGTCACTCGTAAAGTAACGTAATACTTCATTCGCAGAGTTGGAGAAAGCCGAACCCGCTGCAAAAGACGGCGCTTTGGGGTATGTACTCGCACCCAAGAGTACAACCAAGCTCCGTTTCGGATTAGGCAGGTAGACTTGCATCGGAAATTAGCCCTTGTTGCTGAAAGCCGCTTCAACTGTTTGGGCGGTGTCGTGTCCGCTGGCGTGCTTGATCTTAACTGATGATCCGTCAGCACGATGGATTTCGATCATTGTGCCGCTGTTTCGGGCGAGCCACATCGCGATACCTTTGGCTACCGAACTAACGGCCGCCGACCCGAGGATGATCGCGAGGATAGCCCCACCGTCCTGAGCCTCAGGATTGATGCGTTCACGCTTCACCGCCACTGACTTATCCGTCGACCTCAACGTGGGATCGAGCGAGCCAGCCAGCTTGTTCGCCTCAGCATCGGAAATTCCTGGAAAACTGATTTTCGCTCTAAGCTCCATATGTTCACCGGCCTGAGTATATCGCGGCTGCGTCTCCGGACGTCGCGTCAGTAAGATTGGCGTCGGTCGCACTGGTACCCTCCTGCCACAACTGGAAGCTGAGGTACTTATGGTCGTCCGGAGAGAGCTGTGCTAAGAACGCGCGGCGCATTGCCAGATAGCGCTTCGATGCTGCCCGAAATTTTCTTCCGTCAGGTGTGCCAACCATCAGTAACAACTGGTCACGCAGTGCGGCAAATCTTTTTGCGATGGAGGGGTCCGTATACGGAAACGGATAGTTCAAGATCCACATACCGGTCTGGTCGCCGTGGCTGAGCCCGAGCGCTGCGACGGATTGGAAATAACCCGGCTGCGCGTACTGTAGCTGATGAAAATGCTCGTGCATCAGTACGATCTCCCAAGGCGTAGACGTCTTGCTCGCAGTGAGAGAAGGCTCCCCGATGGCAATAATAGACGGCGGCCCGAATGCCGGAAATGTCGCCTGCAAATTGGTGGGAAACTGGCGTGGTCGGGTTAAAAACCATCATTTGTCGGTTTGAACCCGTCCGGTGTCGCGGGGAAATGTGTCAAAAACTCAGCCGACGAACGAAAATTGGCCGGTTATTCGTTCGACGGTTGCTACTTTCCTAACTCGATATCCTGCTCCCGACCCGACTAACTTCGCTGCCACCCGTACTCTGGCAGTCACAATTGCAGCCTGGCGTTCAATCCGGCCGTGGTTTTCCAGGCCGATATTGGAATTGTTTGGATATTGCACATCTTTCTTCGCACTCTTTGCGCGGTGGTCTCTTCAGACAACATAATCGCGATATAGATATGTATGCTACCGGTGCCCCATCTTCAGCAGCATCTTTGGTCGAGCGCTAAGCGACGGGAAAACGCATCCGCACGACCAGGCCACCATCAGGCCGATTGGTTGCGACAATGCTCCCACCGTGCAGCCGCACTGCCCGGTCGGCGATCGCAAGACCTACGCCAAAGCCCCCGGTCTTGCTTTGGCGTGAATTATCGACGCGGTAGAAGGGCCGAAGTATCGCGTCGAGTTCTTCTGCCGGAACACCCGGACCGCGATCGCAGACACTGAGCTCAGCTACCCTTTGCAGATTGAACTCCGTTTCGGCAAGATCGACTTCGATGACACCGTTTTCAGGCGTGTAGCGAAGCGCGTTCCGGAGAATATTTTCGAGCGCGCTTTCGAGCAGCCGGGCATCCCCGTGAACGACACAGTTTTGACCCATTATGGCCGTAATGTGGCAGCCGCGCAGGCTGGCCTCGTATTGGACATTCGGCAGGACGTCGCGGATGAGATCGCTAAGCGAAACCGTGGTTGCGTCGCGGATCTCCTGCGTGATCTCCATGTAGGAGAGTGAGAGAAGCTGGGTGATAAGGTCGTTCAGCCTCTCTGCTTCGCGCTCAATCCGGTCGAGGTGGGTTTGCATGTGACCTCCCCCCTCGCGCCTTGACAATTCCAGCGCAACGCTGAGCCGCGCCAGCGGCGAACGCAGCTCGTGCGAGACATCACGCAGCAGCAGATTCTGCGCCTGCACCAGCCCTTGGAGCCGCTCTGCCATGTGGTTGAAGTCCAGCGCAAGGCGATCCAGGTCATCGTCGATTACTGCCCTGCCGAAGCGGATCATGCGATGTCGCAAGGGCACACGAACGTCGAGATTCCCTGAGGCAATTTGGCGCGTCGCCATTCTTAACCTGCGCAAGGGAAGCGTTAGCAGGACCGCGAAGACAAGGGTGACCGCACAAGATCCCGCGATTGTTGTCGGGCCCGGATACAGCCAGGTCAGCAAAGTTACCTTAGAGATATAGGGACTCTTGAGAAAGAGCACGTACTCCCGGCCGCTGCGACCCTTCATTGAGGTGCCGACTACCTGAAAGCCGTCGAACCGGCGCGCCATCACGCCCTTGCCGCCACGCACCTTGGCCGCTAGCGAGTCAAGTCCAGGAATTCCGGTATCGGTACATATCGTTCGGCCATTTGTATCAGCAATGTAAAGCACATCTCCAGAGGCCAGGGCATATTGCGTGCCCTCTCCGCAGCCATGCGTTTCGTACGCGTCTAACTCCTGTTGAGCGAGTATCAATATGGCCGAACGAATGGCCTCCCGTATGAGGGAATAACGCCGCATCTGCTCGGGCGCTACGAAATCCGAGGCGATGTTGACCCCCATCATAATGACCCAGTACGAGAGGAATATCTTGAGGGTGATCGATTTCATTGCATGCCTCTCTCGCCTCAGTCTTTGCCGTCCAACATGGGCCCGCTTGTCGTTGTAAACCTGTCTTTGGTACTGAAGAGATAGCCCGTACTTCGGATGGTCCTGATGCGACTGTTCATCGGATCGCTTCCATCGAGCTTGCGTCGCAGGCGGGACACGCACATATCAAGGCTGCGGTCCTCGGGATGGTACTGCCGCTCGAAGACCCGCTCGACCAAACCCGCTCGCGGAAGGACCTGCCCCGGCGCATCAAGAAATGCGCCCAACAACTCGAACTCGACACCCGTAAGATCAAGCCTTCGATCACCGCAATAGGCAGTACGGGATCCGAAGTCCATGACCACGCCGTCGACTGCGAGCCGGCGCACCGAAATGGCAGCTTCGCCAAGGGCAAGAGCATGCCTGTTACCGCGGCGCAGGATCACCCGAATACGCGCCAGAAGCTCCCTGGGGTTGAAAGGCTTTGGCAGGTAGTCGTCTGCACCGGACTCAAAACCCAAGATACGGTCTGAATCTTCGCGCATAGCCGTAAGCAACAGAACCCCGATGTCCGACCACTGCCGTATCGCGCGCAGTACGGCAAAGCCATCTAATCCGGGCAGCATGACATCGAGGATAAGGAGATTGAACCCACCGCGTCGCGCCGCATCCATGCCATCGGCCGCATGATGCTTCATGCTCAATCTGATGCCATGAGGAGTCAGGTAATCATCCAGCATTCTGCAAAGCTCTACATCGTCGTCTATGATCAGAATGCTTTCCATAGTCCATTATCCATTCATTCGGTTGATTTTCAATCTACTTCCACTCCAGGCTTTTCACGCATAGGGACGAGGCTCTCAGCGGTAGAACCAACGAATGACGCTATAGTCCGCTGCGGCGAGCTCGCGCGGCAGCTCTAAGTGTCCGTAGTGTGTCATTGGAGGATCCCAAACGATCAACCTGATCTTGGCCTGGGGATCACGGGCACGATAGCGTCCGGCAACATAGACCTCGTAGGCCTTCAGGGGATCTTCTGGCAGCCAGTGGTTGCGATCGAAGTGTCCTACGGTCCACACCATCTGTTTGTAGCCATCCATCCGGGCGTAGTCGGCCGCGAAGAGGTCTTTATTGACGTCCTCGATGTCGATCCCCCAGGGATTTCCGCTCTTCTTGAGTCTGACCTCAATGTAGTCTTCGATCGCACGTTTCTGGCCGATGCCGCCTCCATGTTCGAGGTCCTGAATGGGTTGCTTGAATTGGGGACGTCTCCGCGCCTCTGACTTCAACCAGGCCCCCGCGATCTGCGCATGTGACATCCCGGCCTCATAGAGAGGGTTAAGAAAGCCGCTGTAGCCGTGACTGTAGTTCGCAACGTCCCTGCGATTGAGCAGTTCGAGTTGGGGGAGCTTCTCCCTGCTGCCACCCTCACCTGAATTGAGTGCGGCTCCCATGCGCTGACCGCCAAGCCGTGCCGGACCACCGCTGCCCCAGCCAAGATATCTGCCTTTCATTCGCGTTCGTAAATCCGCATCGTCATCGGCCATCGCAGAGATTTCGCCCGAGGTGGAGTGACCGACCAGAAGCAGATCGCCCTGCGTATGCTTCATCACCAATGCTTTCACTCCCTGTAGAACAACACTGTTGGTCAACAGGCAGTTGCGCATCTCGATCTCCTGCATCGGCAGATCGCGGTCGAGCAGGTACTGCGGCTGACGGTCGAGACTCTCAATGGGAGCCTCCCACCCTCCGTATTTAAAGTTGCCCGGAATCGTGACGATCATCACGTTCAGCTTTTGTGCTAGAAACTGCGCCCAGCCCGGACGGTTTTTTAAGTCGACGAAGAACTCGTAGAGGTTCGCCGCCCCACCGTTCATGATGATCATCCAGGGATAGTGTTTTGCATCCGGATCAAGACTTGTAAGCTTCAGCCCGGTGATATCCCAGTCCAAGTTGTAGCGTTGGTATCGCTCTACGATCCACTCGGCTCGATAGCCAAGAGTTTTTGCGGAGATCTTTTCGAGGTCCCGCGGGTCGAATGCCCCACCGGGAGCCTTCATGGCAAGATCGGTCACAGCTTTACCGTCGTCCGGCAGATTAAATCCTTCACCGAGCGCGCGGAAGTCGGCTTCGGGAAGAGAGACGTAGACCGCCTTCTCGTCGTCGAGCAGCTTCCATATCTTTTCGTCGGCGACCTTATCCACCACGCCTACCTGCGCCAGCCCCGAGCGAAAAAAACCAACCGCGAGTACACCAGCCGCGATACACCTCAAAAAACACATTCTCCAAGTGCTCCCCATCCACTGCCTCCTAACCGGTTCGTGGAACTGTTGACTGCCGACGAATACCGACGCTGCCTGTCGCCTTGCGATGCCACAATCCTGTGGACGGCGATGACGTCGGCCTTCGGAGGAACACGATGATGGTTCCCCTGTTCGATCCGAATGAAGCGAGGACACTACTGATTACTTCGTTCCGGCTGCCATGCCTCCATGGGTCGAGCCGGAAGCCTCTGCGAGCTTCTTCAGCAATGCCGGCGTTGTCGTCGGCGCGATGCGGTGGTGGGTTGCCTGTTCGAAGGAGTAGGCGAGCTTAATGATCTCGGGCTCGGTGTAGGGGCGGCCGTAGAAGGTAATGCCAACCGGAAGATGGCTGCCCGCAGTGAAGCCCGCGGGGACGTTCATCGAGGCGGCGTAGATGAGGAAGGTATTGAGCGATGTGACGCCGAGCTGGTTGTAATATGGGGGGTTCATGCCGTCCTTCAAAAGCGTGGGCGTGTGCTCGTCTGTCTTATGAACGATGGCGTCCAGCTTGTTGTCGGCCATGATCTTTGCGATCTGGATGTCGAGGTCGTTGCGTACCTCGAGGAACTTGTAGTACTTCTCGGGGTCCGGCTTTCTAGCATTGGGCATCCATTGCGCCTGCTTCGAAGGCGGAATAATCCGGGAGACGAGCGGCGAGTGAGTGACATCATCTCGCGTCTTGTAAGGTGAGTTGGGATTGCGGCTCATCCAGAGCGCCATCCCCTCGTCGCTTTCGCCCGGCTTGCTCGCCCGCATGGTGGCGATGGTCTTCCCAAGATTTGGAATCTCAATCGGAATCACTGTCGCTCCCACAGCTTCCATTTCCGCAATGGCTTTATTGAAGACGGCATCGACCTGCTTGAAATCGTCCGAGTCGGGCTGAGTCTCGCTGCCAAAGACCTGATGAATGACCCCGATGCGTGCACCCTTCAAACCATCCTTGTCCAAATACTTGGTATAGCTCGCCGGAACCTTGCCATAGCCGAGAGCCGTGATTGGGTCTTCAGGGTCATAGCCGACCATCACATCGAGCAGCTCCGTCATGTCGCGCACCGTCCGCCCCATCGGCCCCAGCGACCCGACGGGCGAAGGATAGCCGTCATACATGCCTGTGCGACTGACCAGACCTGGAGTCGGTCGCATCGACACGACCGAGTTCCAGGCTCCTGGTCTGCGAATGGAGGCAAAGCCCTCCTCGCCCACCGCGACGGTAGAGAAGTTGACGTTCAGCGCAGCGCCGGATCCTCCTGACGAGCCGCCAACGGTGCGCTCCAAGTCATACGCGTTGCGCGTGACGCCGAAGAGCGAGCCAAAGGTATCGCCACCCGCGAACTCGCTCAGAGTCGTCTTGCCGAGAATGATGGCACCGGCCTTGCGGAGCTTGGCGACGACGAAGGAATCGACAGGCGGGGTGTAGTCCTTGAACACAACCGTCCCGAGCGTTGTCGGCATCCCCGCTGCGTCAACCTGGTCTTTCACCAGGATCGGGATCCCGTGCAGAGGTCCGACGAAGCCGTCCTTCTTGTACTCGGCATCGAGCCGGTCGGCCTCTTCCATCGCCTTCGGATTGAGGGTAATGATGCAATTGATCGTGGGACCACCCTTGTCGTAGGCCGCAATGCGGTCAAGGTAGAGCTGCACCAGCTGATGCGATGTGAGTTTGCCGCTCTTCATCGCCGCATGCACAGCGTCGACCGATGTCTCGACCACCTGGAACTCGCCGCTGCTCTTCTGCGCGAACAGGGTTGGAAGATAGGCCATGTTGCTTACTGTCAGGCAAGCCACTGCAAGGAATTTCCAAGGTTTCAACTTCATTGAGCCGCTCCTGTTTTGTTGTTCGTCTTTACGCTGGAAATCTTTGCCGGAACGCCCGCGGGAATCGCCACAGGCCCGAACGCAGGCGGTGGAACCCGGTGGTGGGTCGCGGACTCAAAAGCCGACGCGACTTTGATCACTTCAGAGTCGTAGCCAGGTCCAGCCCAGACCATCAGGCTGATCGGCAAAGGATGTGGCAGCTTGGTCTGCACGTCTCCGGTGGTGGGGATGTACTCCGTTTTGTCCGCATTCAACACATACTTCGGATCAACGGTAGTGGTGACAAAGCCCGCAGGAACGTCAGCCTCCGGTGAACCAAGGATCGCAGTAAAGCCCTGGCAGCAGCTCTGCGACCCTCGGTCGTTCACCTCTGGCTCAAGGGCTCCTCCCAGCAGATATGGCGTTGTAGTCTGCTCGGGGTTCACAAATGCGTCGATATGGTTTACCTGCATGACCTTGAGAACGATCATCCGAGTTACCGCCTGCATCTCCAGGTAACTGATCGAGCCCGGCGCAGGGCGCGGATCGTTCAGGCCGACGGCGTTGAGAGCTCGCGCACGTTCCGCGTCGGTCTTGAAGGTAGCGTTATCTACCCAGCTCTTCCAATCCTTTACCCGCGTGTCACCACGCGCAGCTAAATACTGATTGACCGGGATGATGCTCGAGGGATTCGTATACCCCTTGGCGATGCTGCGAATGTTGATCTTGTCCGACAATGGAGCTTTGTGAAGCGACAAGGCCACATCATAGTCTGCGCTTCGCACGTCCCAACCTGGGACGTCAAACTCCAACTGGCTCTTCGGAACAGTCGCTGACGACTTCGCGCCTTCCCCAAAGCTTTTGGCCGATCCTTTCGTTCGGAAGAAATATTCCGGCACCACTGTGGGCAGAATCTCTGCCATCGCATCGCGGAACGAGTAGGTGACGTTTGGAATCGTTGGATCATCCGAATACATCGGATCGAGCGTCTCCACTAATTCAGCGCCCAGTTTGTCCCGCAGTACCTCTTTAATTTCTTTATCCATTTGATCGCTGATCGCCACATCGTTCTTGGTGTGCTTCACCATGAACTCGCGCACGATTGCAATACGTATGCCCTTCAGCGGTTTATCCTTCACGGCTGAATCCGGTACCAGGACGCCGGAGTACGGCTTATCCGGGATGGTCCCCTTTGGTATCGCCGAGAAGTTGTCCTCCAGCTTGAATCCCTTGATCGAATCAAGCACCAGCGCCGCATCCTTGATCGTCTTGCAATGGATCCCCGCGCGATCCCCCGGACCGTGGTACATGGCGCCGCCGTCCTGCATGATGCCTTTGGTCGGCAGGATCAGGGCTATGTCGTTCCTTGACGCAGGCCCCTTGCACGACGCGGAGGTCTGCTCGCAAATGCCGCAGGTCGCCAGGTTGGCCGACACCGAAACGCCGGAGCCATTACTCGTGCCGCGCGGCACACGCGCAGTATCGTACGGATTGCACGCCTGTCCGCCCCAGGGCGCGTACTGAAGGTTAGTCTCTGGAATCACCTCATTCGGCTTGTTGGAACCGACGGCGGAAGATGCTCCGGGGACGTTGCTGGCCGTGGACACCGCATAGATGATCGCGCCTTTGCTGCGCAGCGCTGCGATGTCGGGGGAGTCGACCTTAGGCACGTCCATGGCAAAGTTCACATCGTTGCCGCCTGTGGCTCGCATGTCCTTGGCGTCGTACCAGTCCTTGAGGGACATGACCGAGCAATACAGAGGCAACTTCTTCAAGTCGGGATTGCGTCCGTACTGCTTATCCAGCTCCGCCGCCCGCTCCACAGCGTCAGGCATCTTGCGGAACTCCTCACAGACCGTCGGCGCACCAGCCGGCAGGGGGCCATCGGCCGGCGCTCTGTCGAAATCGCCTTTGCAGGTAGTCGAGCGCTCGCCGCGAATGTTCAGGGTTTCGAGGGCGTTGAGCTGCCCCGCGTCCGGAATGCCGACGCGCCAGCCGTACTGCAGCTGTACGCTGGGGTCAGAGACGGACTGGATCATTCGGCCGAGTTCAAGAGGGGTACCGGCGTATTGATCTAACCCTGGGAATACGGTCGAAGCAGCAACCGTATTCGTTGGATATGCGATCGGCGAACCCACCCGAACCATACCGATTGCCGGAGGAATCGGCGCACCGTCTTTGGTGAGAAGCGCCGTACACACGCCGTTGTATGCCTTCGCCCGCGCGATATAGGCCTGCACAACCTGTTTACAACTTGTCTGTCCAGAACGTATCGCACTCTGAATATCAGTGATCGAAGCTTCTTCCACGCCAAATTTTTTTTCGCCGCCTTTGCCTTGTGCATGCGACGAAGACACCCCGAGGAAGACCGGCAGAGTCATCAGGCAAATAGTGATAGAGACACCAATCTTTCGTGTCAAAATGCTCCTCCTTTTGCAACTGCTGTGAATACGGCCTGGAAACGACATGCGAGACTGAAGGGACGCGCGTACAGACCGGCGGCAGCTCGGCCCTCCAGCCTGCTTACGCGGTTAGAAAGTTAGCTTGAAACCATATTGAATCTGCCGTGCGGCATTGCCTCCCGTTGACTTGATAACTCCAAAAGTGCTGGTGATGAGCCTTCCATTCGCATCAAATGCAGTAGTTCCAGGTGCCGCCAAATTCGGATGGTTGAGCGCATTGAAGAACTCAAACCGAAGCTGCATCGCGAAGCGTTCGCCAATTTTGTCGTTCTTGATCAGCGACAGGTCTGCATTCTGATATCCAGGAGCTGTGAGCGAGTTGCGACCGGAGTTGCCCAGCAGCGTTCCCGCCTGGCCATTGACCGTCACAGCAGAACTAGGAAAGGAAAAGCAACTAGTGTTGATGTAATTGTTAATATTCCCAGGGTTGGTCAACTTGCACCCGGCAATGACGTTCGGCCGCTCACCCAGTTGAGCGGTCGAGGTATCCGTCTCCGTCTCACCGCGATAGGGAGTCGTTGGGCTGGCAGGATTGACGTAGGGTTGGTCCGCGGTGAGGGTGACACTGAAGGGCGCTCCCGTCTGAATCTTATAAATACCGCCCAACTGCCACCCACTGATCGCTCCCTCAATGGGCTTGAACCCGAGGCGATGACCTGGAATCATCCAGACCAGGCTGATCGTTGCGTTATGGCGGATATCGAAGTCGGACAGCCCTCGATTGATCGCTGGGTCGAGCGGTGATGGGTTGCCGATACCGTTCGGATACCCACTGCCTGAGGTTGTCGAGCCGGTAGACGATGCACTGTCGATGCTCTTGGCCCATGCATAGGAGCCCACAACTTGCAGCCCCCGGGCCAAATTCCGCTTCACCATTGCATGAAGTGCCGAGTAGTCTGAGTCGGTATTCCACGTAGCGGACGTATTGATGGCGGAGAAGTTTGGATTGAGCTTTCGCAGCGGATCCGATGCCTTTACAGCCGGATAAAACCAGCCCGCCGAGGTCTTCGTTGGTCGAACCGTGTTGATGTTGCGCTCCGCCTGAAGAAGATGAACCCCGCGTGCGCCGACATAGCCTGCTGAAAGCATCCAGTTGCCGATCTGCTGTTCAATATTCAGGTTCCATTGCATGATGTAGGACCGGGGTGGGGCAGGATCGACATATGCGGTTCTAAGCATCGCAGGCGCATTCTGGCCAATCGAATACCCTCCGTTAGGAAAAGAGCCATATAGCTGAGTGCAACCTGTGGGCAAGGGCGTCGGGGTTACCGTAGTGCAGGGCATCGATCCCGCAGGTGCCGTCAGCACTGCTTGTGCGAAGAATGGGATCGAACGAAAGAGGGGTGTGTCATATTCGTTCAACAACATCAGGCTGTCGAAGACACCCCAGCCGGCTCGGATGGCAGTCTTGCCATTGTGAAACGGATCATAAGACAAACCGATCCTTGGTGAAACATTCTTGAGGGTCGGGTTGATGTCGTCGATCGGGCCACCGATGCGGGGTGCGGGGTCAGTGAGATGCTGTAGCAGAGCAGACAGGCCATGCACCACACTTGGCTTATTGGTGATCTCGTAACGGATGCCATAGTTGAGAGTGAGGTTATTTAGGATCCTCCAATCGTCTTGTGCATAAGCACCCATCAACGTCAGCCGCATTCCCCGCTCATCGCTGCCGGAGTAGGTGACGTTGTTCGCGGGGTAGGTATACGGAGCCAGTTGTACGGCAAACGTAATCGATGGGGTCTTGGGGTTGTAAGCGTTCACCTTACCGTTCTGCTGGAAACCACTGAGAGTGCCATAGGTGTAGGAACCCCCACTAAGGTTCGGCTGTGAGCTGTTGTACTGCATTCGATTTACATTTCCACCGAACTTCAGCGAATGCGTACCCCTGGTGAGAATAAAGTTGTCGTAGCCCTGAAAAGAGTTGTAGGCGGCAAATGAGTAATCTATCGCAGTGGGGCCGGCAGTCAGACTTGTGATACCGGAGACAGATATGGCTCCGATAGTCTTCCCCGGAACGTACCCGAGGCTGGTGTCGTTGATCGCTGAGTTATAAACCTGCGTCACCTTTGGCCCCTGATACAGGCTCCGGGTGAATCCAAATCGTGCGATGTTCACCATCGATGAGTTGATCGTCCGCGTGTACTCCATGCTCACACCCTGGCGATGGGTCAAAGTCGAATTGAGCTCGTTCTTGAAGGAG
>JAOAPB010000047.1 GCA_025462645.1 Edaphobacter sp.
AGCTCGGCGCCAATGATCGCACGCATGCTGTGACCATTGCCTTGAAGCGCGGCTTTCTTTCTTAGCTTCTCACTCTGAACAACAGTCTAAAACCGCTTTGGTTTAACCTCTTCACAAGGGCAGCAGCCATCATGGGTTGCCACAATCGTTTCCTACCTGGCGGCCTTGCTCCTAAGTGGGACGGGCTCGGGCAGGAACCGAGACCGCACGTCACCCTCCAGTTCGCCATAGCGCGAAGCGAGTGGAACTGTGTTCCGCCCGCCTCGCACTTGTTGCAGAAAGAACCGTGTTTGCGACACACCTGGGTGCACTTGGGAACGCACCCAGGCGCGCTCAGAAAGCCACTCCGAAGTGCATGGCAAATGTCACAGGGTTTGTCGCAGGCGCGCCTACCGGCCGATTGAAACGGACTGGCAGGTCTGCCTCGACGAAGTAAGCTTTGAACAAGCTGTTGTTATGCTTGATGGGCCAACTGTGGTTTACCAGCGGCGTAAATCCCCACGACGGGGAATTTACGTCGAATGCCAATCGTCCTCCCGCTCCCCAGCCGTGTCCCAGACTATATATAAGACCGGGATGAACAGTGAGAGTAGTTACCCGTGTCCCCGTCGTATTTATTTGTGGGACAAATTCGAGGTCGAAGGCGGTGCGACCGCTTCCCTTAACGGTGATCCCAACCGGAAATCCAACCGAAAATTGGTCTGCCAGATTGGTGGTCTGGCCTCCGGAGCGGGTCACGAGCGGGAGGACGAAGCCGATATGCCCGCCCAGAGTTGGTCCCTTTTTCGCTTGTGTCTGCGCTTGTGCTGACACTTGCGCTTGTTCTTGAGCCAGCGACGCTCTGCCTGCCAGAGTTGTCGTCAGCACTGCCAATACAATCCATGCTCTTCTCATTGTGTTCAATCCTCCAAGATTCGAAGTTGCCTTCGGGTTCTGTAACCTGTTATTACTCGTTCGCCTCATGCCGTCTGTGAAGCGCTCAAATAGGAGCGTTGATTTCCCTCTGCCGCCAGTGTGGCGGCAAGAGCGCCACACTAGCGGAGGTTGGAAAAGCCTAAGAGACGATTAAGTATGCGAATAGCTGTCCTTGCAGACAGCCGGTCAGGCAGCTTCCCTTTGCTCTCGCGGTTGATCCCTTGAACTGACCCGACGAACATCTTCACGTTCGGCTGGATTCAGTGCCTTGAAAGCTCCCGCCGCCATCGCCGCGCCGGCAAATTCAGCTACCAAGTAAATCCAGATGTTCGCCCAGGACGATAGCCCCATAACGGAGATGCCCGTTGCGACCGCCGGGTTGAACGCTCCACCGGAGATGTTGCCGACGGAAAACGCTCCCACCAGCACCGTGAATCCGATCGCCAGCCCATAGAAGGAATTGCCCGACGTGCCCTTGGCCGTAGCGACATTCAACACGACGTAAACGAGCGCAAAGGTGAAAAGAAACTCTGCCAGAAGCGCGGGTACGGTCGCCGGTTGGAGCGGTGCAACAGCGGCCCCTCCCTTTAGGAACTTGACGGCCAAGGCTGCCAACACCGCTCCCATGATCTGAAAAATCATGTACGGCACGACATCTTTGGTTTCGCACTTCCCGCGCAGCCAGACGCCCAGGGTAACCGCCGGATTGAAGTGCCCTCCGGAGATATGACCGCCCGCAAAGATCATCACCATGAGCGCGGTACCGATTGCCAGCGGGGCCAACGGACCGGCACCGTGGCCGACGACCGTGCACCCAATGGTCAAAACCAGGAAAAAGGTCCCGATGAATTCAGCGAGATACTTCTGCATAAACAACCTCCTTCGACTCTTGATCTTGCTGGAGTGCCGCGATGGCTTTGGCTACACCCTTTCCGTATGCCGGGTCGGCCTTTGCGCAGTTGCCGATATGACGATCCTGCACTTCCTTCGAGGCTCCTCCGATCGCACGGGCGGTGTTCTCGAACAGACGCTGCTGCTCATCCGGCTTCAGCATGCGGAAGAGATTGCCGGGCTGAGAGTAGTAGTCATGGTCATCTTCGCGGAAGTTGAACTTCGCGGCGTCACCGTCGATAGCCAATGGCGGCTCCGCAAAGTTAGGCTGCTCCTGCCACTCACCGTGGCGGTTCGGCTCATAGCTGGTCGCTCCCGCGCTGTTGCCATCGACTCGCATGGCCCCGTCCCGGTGATAGCTGTGGAACGGGCACTTCGGCGCGTTGACCGGGATGAGGCTGTGATTGACCCCGAGTCGGTACCGCTGTGTGTCTCCATAGGAGAAGAGACGTCCCTGAAGCATCTTGTCCGGAGAGAAGCTGATACCGGGAACGACGTTTGCCGGTGAGAAGGCAGCCTGCTCGACGTCCGCAAAGAAGTTCTCTGCGTTCCGATTCAGTTCCATCTCACCCACCTCGATCAATGGGTAGTCCGCGTGCGGCCACACTTTGGTCAAGTCGAAGGGGTGGATGTGATAGGTGTTCGCATCCTCTTCGTTCATGATCTGGACATAGAGCTTCCACCGCGGAAATTCGCCCCGCTCGATGGATTCGTAAAGGTCCCGCTGATTGCTCTCACGATCACTCGCGATGATCTCTCCCGCCTCAGCGTCCGTCAGGTTTTGAACGCCCTGTTGCGTTTTGAAGGTAAACTTCACCCAAAATCGCTTGTTCTCAGAGTTGATGAAGCTGTAGGTGTGGCTCCCGAATCCATGCATGTGGCGGAAAGACTTCGGGATTCCGCGATCACTCATGACAATGGTGACCTGATGCAGCGCCTCCGGAAGGTTCGACCAGAAATCCCAGTTGCTGTCCGCGTTCCGCATGCCCGTCCTCGGATCACGTTTGATCGCGTGGTTGAGATCCGGGAACTTGAGCGGGTCACGAAGAAAGAATACGGGAGTATTGTTACCCACAAGATCCCAGTTGCCCTCGTCTGTGTAGAACTTCAACGCGAATCCACGAATATCTCGCTCTGCATCAGCAGCTCCTCGCTCACCGGCAACGGTTGAGAAGCGGGCAAACATCTCCGTCTTCTTCCCGATCTCGGAGAAGATCTTCGCCTTGGTGTACTTGGTGATGTCATGGGTAACCGTGAAGGTGCCGAAAGCTCCGGAGCCCTTGGCATGCATGCGGCGCTCTGGAATTACCTCGCGGTCGAAATGCGCTAGCTTCTCAAGAAACCAGATGTTCTGGAGCAACGCCGGACCCCGTTCGCCGGCTGTTGCGATGTTTTGATTATCGTCGACGGGGGCGCCGAATGCTGTCGTAAGTTTCTTCATGTGTTTCCTCCTTGGTTGTCGCGTCTGACTAGCTCCGATTAGATCGCCATCTGGAAGAGTGCCATGACGCCGATACAGCAATTTCGGACATTCGCGGCGTAGTTGAACACCTGTCGCCGTAACCCTCATGGTGGACTCTTCCACTGACTGCTCCGCAATCAGTAAGGGGATAATGACGCACTTCGTCCGCGAACGCATCGTGCGATCGAATAGTCCTTCTCTACTACTTTTGAGCCACTCTAGCGCCCGAAATTCTGTTTTGCGTTCCAGGTGGTCAGTGCTTCACCCTGCCGTCATTTTGTTTTGAGCGAGGGCGGGGCGCGATAGCCACTCGACAATCGCAACTAGTAAAAAGCGTGGATGATCGGATCTGTACGGGATCGTCACAAGTTGGAAGGACGTCGCGAGTCGGGGTGTTTGGGTATACCGCAGAAGAGATTATCGGCCATTCTATTCAGCAGTTGGTACCCGTGGAAATGCATAACGAAGAAGATATGATTCTGACGAAATTGAAGTCGGGTGCGCGGATCGACCACTACGAGACGACAAGGATCAAGAAAAATGGTGAAAGGTTTGAAGTCTCAGTAACTATCTCTCCCATCAGAGACGATAAGGCCCCGTATTATCGGTGCTTCCAAAACGCTCGCGACATTTCGGAGCGCAAGAAAATAGAACGATTGCGGATTCAGTCCGAAACCGCGACTGGACGCATGGCCGGGCGGTTGCTCATGAAATCGACAATCCACTTGAGTCAGTGATGAATCTCGTCTTTCTTGCCCGGACGAGCGTCTCGATTAACAAGGCACGCGGCTATTTGCAAACTGCGGAGAAGGAGCTTGAACGAGTTGCTCACATTGTGAGGCAACGTTGGGCTACTATCGTGAGCAGGCTGCTCCGGTCAAGGTCGATCTTCGACAATCGGTGGAACAAGTGCTAACCGATTACCAAGCGAAGCTAAGGGCCAATGGGATCTGCGTCGATTGTCGATTCGACAATCATCGTCCTGTTGTCGCTAACAGAGGTGAACTAGTGCAGGTGTTCTCAAATGTCATTGCCAACTCCATTGACGCGATGCCCCAAGTAGGAGTTCTTCACATTCAGATTAGTGAAACAGCTAACTCGGAGAAAGAAGGGGTTCAGATTGTGATCCGGGATAGTGGCGCGGGTATCCAGCAGGAACATCTGTCGAGGATATTCGAGCCGTTTTCTCGGATAGTCCACGGCTTTGAGGGCATCGACCGCCGCCAGTCCAAAACGCGATAGCTGGAGGTCAGCCGATCTTTTCACTCTCACACGTGCAATATTGCCAAATCCTTCGAATACATAAGTTCCTGAACCGCCGTGGCCGACTGCGAAACCTTCAGCCAAGAGTTGGTCGTAGGCCAGAAGTACGACTGTTCGTGAAATGCCGAGTTGCTGGGCGAGGTCGCGTGTCGAGGGGAGCCGGCCACCGGCTGCGAAATTGCCCACGAGGATGGCCTGTCGCAGTCCGAGGTAGACCTGTCGAAAGAGAGGCTCGCCATTCTTTGAAAGTGGTATCGTTAGTTCCATAAAAAGTGGCTCTATGAAACTACCACAACCTACTTCATCCTTGAAGCTATAGCAACCGATCGACATTCCCGATGGAATGCGAATGAGCAAAGTGGATTTGGCTTTATGGCACACCGAAATCATGAATCTGGAGTACACAATGAACTCGCTTCGCCGTGTTGGAATGTATTTTTTGTTGGGCACGCTTGGCTATCCATTGCATTCGATCCCAGCATTTCCACAAATTGCCATAGCCACATCTGGAACGCCAGGGCCAAATGTCTCCAGGGAGCGAGACGGTCAACACGACTTCGACTTCGAGATTGGGACATGGAAAACTCACCTAACTCGCCGCCAACATCCTCTAACGGGCTCCACTGCCTGGGTTGACTATGAGGGTACTTCCGTGGTCAGAAAGGTTTGGAGCGGACGCGCGAACCTGGTGGAACTCAACGTCGATGGAGCGGCAGGACACATCCAAGGTTTATCTCTACGTTTGTACAACCCGAAATCTCATCAGTGGAGCCTCAACTATGCCAAAGCCAGCGGCGGAGTTCTAGGCCAACCTACGATCGGCGAGTTCAAGAATGGACGCGGCGAGTTTTACGATCAGGAACCATTCGATGGGAGAGTCATTCTTGTTCGAAATGTCTGGTCGGACATCACTCCTACTTCGTGCCGTTTTGAACAAGCGTTTTCGGAGGATGGTGGCAAGACTTGGGAGGTCAACTGGATTGCCACCGACACACGGTTGAAGGAGGAGCCGGATGAATCTTCCGGTGCTGCCGATTTCAAGAAAGCAAGGACAGGAACGCAACACGCCAGCACGGAGCCGGCTGGTCAACACGATTTTGATTTCGAGATCGGCACCTGGCAGATTCATTTGTCACGCCTGCAGGACCGCCTGGTTGGCTCTAAAACCTGGGTCAAATTTGATGGCACGTCCGTAACGCGAAGAGTTTGGGAGGGTCGCGCCAATTTGGAGGAGTTCGAAACCGACAGCCCAACAGGTCACATTGAAGGTCTGACTTTGCGAGTTTTCAATCCGCAAACCGATCAGTGGAGCATTTATTGGGCTAATAGCCAGGATCCCACCCTGGGCCAACCCATTCAACCGATGGTCGGCGAGTTCAAGAATGGTCGCGGCGAGTTTTACGATCAGGAGCTATGGAAGGGAAGATCTGTCTTTGTTCGATTTGTCTGGTCGGAGATCACCCCGAATTCGGCTCATTTCGAGCAGTCTTACTCGGATGATGGAGGCAAAACCTGGGAAGTCAACTGGATCACGGACCAGACCCGGGATGAGTCTGTCAAACACTGAACGCCACTAAATCCCTGAAAGAGGGTCGCGCGATTGCAGGAGAACATCGTTGAGTCGCACATGCGCCCGACACAGAGCGGGAAGCGCATGTCCCAGGGACTGGACGGTGTGCGGAAGGCAGCAAAGGAAAGCGAACAACTGCGGTTCACCGCCTTGCTTCACCACCTGAGCATCGACCTGCTCCGCGAGAGCTTCTACGCGCTCCAGCGTAGAGCCTCGCCCGGAGTGGACGGCGTGACATGGCAGGAGTATGAAACCGGGTTGGAGGATCGGCTGATCGATCTGCACAGCCGGGTTCACCGTGGAGTGTATCGGGAGAAGGCCCCAAGACGAATCTTTATCCCGAAGGCTGGCGGACGGCAACGTCCGTTAGGCGTTGCGGGCACTGGAGGACGAGATCGTCCAGCAGGCCGTGGTGACGATCCTCAACCAGATTTACGAGGTCGGCTTTAAAGCTTCTCTTATGGGTTCCGTCCCGGTCGCAGCCCACGTCAGGCGCTGGACGCGCTGACAGTGGGCATCCTCGGCGACTGGATTACTTCCTGTTGGCCGACAAACCGACCGGAACCGCGCTTTGACTTTCAGCCCGTCTGGATGAGTGCCTCGGCCTGTTGGCAACATTGAGCCGCAACTTCCTGCCGGGTATAATCTCGGAATGAGCTTCATCGGCGATGATCTCGCCAATCACACCGGCGTTACTGCCGGTAAGGGCTTCATTTCTTTGACCAATACGTTGTGGCGGCAACGCTTTAAACTGGAAGCTTTACATTGCGTGATTCGCAATGTGCTTTGCCATGCGAATGGCGATTTGTGATCCGGACTGGTGAGCATTGGTGAGCATGCAAATTGATCTGCGAAGATCTACGCCATCGAGGGGAACCAAAGTAAGGGTTCCGGACTGCAGCTCTCGATCTATCGCTCGTTTCGAGATGAAGGAGATCCCGAGGCCCTCTTCAATAGAACACTTGATTGCATCGATGTGATTAATCTGCAATCGAAATCTCCAGTCAGAGCGGTTCTGAAAAATTCTCTTTTCGGTGAGTGCTCGCGAGGCTGATTCCGGCCCACGAACAATGAATTGCTCCTTATTGAGGTCATCTAGTTTGACGAAAGATCGGGTAGTAAGGGGGTGGCTTTTTTGGACGGCCAGCACAAGACTATCCTCAGCTAAGACCCTCACTACGAAGCTGCGAGATCGCGGTCGGTACGCAACAAAACCCAGGTCTACGTCACCAGAGAGGACCCTCTGTTCCACTTCATCGCCACTCGTAACGAGAACCGTGGTCTCCATATCCGTGACCTTACCGTTGAAGTCCGCAAGCCACTCCGGAAGCATATACATCCCGGTCGTAGTGGTCGCGATACGAAGTCTCTTACGCGAAAGAGATGCAGTGCTCAACAGCATGTCTTCGGCGTTCTTTAGAGACTCCATCATCACTTTTGTGTGTTGATGGAGCATTTCGCCTGGCCGGGTAAGATACAGACGGCGACCGACCCGCGAAAATAGCTGTACGTTGAACTGCTCCTCGATCGCTGCGATCTGTTTCGAGACGTACGGCTGACTCGTCTCCAACTCTTCTGCAGCTCGGGTACGCTTTGTAGACGCGCGACCGCTTCAAACACCCGAACGTTCGTAGCGTTAAGTGCAGTCTTCATTTTGCCTAATGTTGATCAGGCTTTAAGTATCTCCATGAATCGTTACATTAGGGTAAATGCAGCCCGTCACCCTCGATAGAGCCAGCGCGTCAGGTCGACATTATGCTTGAAGTAGGAGCCGGATGGCGCTCTTACGGCATTGAAGACAAAGAGTGGGATATCCAACTCATGCATGGACCCGTGGCTGCGGTAGGTGCTTGGCAAGTCGCTGCCTGCTTGCTCCATCTGACCAAAGACTGTGCTCTGATCACCGAACACGCACAAATCTCCAATACGAGGACCATAGAGGCTGAATTTTGCTATTGCCTCGTCACGGGTAAGCACGGACTCAACCCCGGCAAGCCCCAATAGGGCCTTCTTGACCTTGTCCTTATCTTCGGGATGATTGAGATAAACCCATGCCGTTCCACCAAGACCAAGGTGATGTTTAAAGTATCGATCTCGTTCTGCCGAGATCGATATCCGAATTGGAATTCCCGCCGCCGCCATCGTCTTGTCGAGATCGTAGGCGCGAGCCTTGTGATTCATTCCATGGTCCGCGGTCAGCAGGAATGCAGCATCCGGGGCCGCCGCGCACGCCTCTCCCAGAAGAGCATCGATCGTTTTGAGATGCTCTTTTGACTCAGGCGCATCTGGAGCCCAGGTATGCATCGGATAATCTGTCGTATGCACATACAGACACTGGATCTCAGGTCTATGCTTCAGGATGTCGATGGCGGCTCGAAAGATCCAGTAGTTGATCTCGCAACTATAGATGGCCGGAGCCGGTCCCAACCGATCTACCCACTCCGCAGGTGCTTGCTCTGCCGAGAGCGCGATGGTCGTCCCTCGGCTCAACAAGGAGATGGTCTTCTTCTTGCTGGACAGCAGAGCTGACGATACACCGAGCTTGGCTGCATGCTCGAAGAGTGTAGGTGCCAGGAGCAGGTCGGCAGTTTCCATGTATTCGTCATGACCCGTGCCGGGATCGAAATAGGAGTTGCCGGTAATTCCATGCTCTTTCGGGAAGACTCCGCAGCAAATGGATGAATTGTTTGCATTCGTCACAGATGGCATCACGCCCTTCACCGGCTTGTACAGCCCCTCACGTTGCCATCTGCGCAGCGTCGGCATCTCGCTCTGGGCGAGATAGTCCAGACCAAATCCGTCGAACATAACGACGACTGTTCTTTGCGATTTGTTATGGCTGGAGCCCTGGAGACCAAACAGGGGTTTGACCCCACTGCTATAGGCAAGCGCTGCTGCGGCTGATGTCAGAAAATCTCTTCTGGATCGCATTTTTGTGTTCCCTCTCGGTGTTAGCGCTCTGGGATCAGAGTCGTTTTTACTTTTAATGTATTGACTGGAGCCCCTTGATGCGTCTACCAGATCAGCTTGGTTCCGAGCTGAATCTGTCGTGAGCTCGTAGTTGTCGAAGTGAGCAAGCCCGCGTTGGGGTTGGGTGCGCCGGTCGAGTCGAAGATGTCGGTACCGGCAACGAGGGGTGGAACCTGGAAGTTCGCATGATTGAGAAGGTTGAAGAACTCAGCCCGGAACTGCAGGTTGAGTTTCTCGGTAATGTGGTTGTTCTTGACCAGAGAGTAATCGAGATTGGCGAGGCCGGGGCCGGTCAGGATATTACGCCCGGCATTGCCGCGCAGGTTGATGCAAGTTGGATAGCCGAAACTCGGATCGCAGTACTTCGAGTAGAACGCCTGCGATGGCGCCGTGGGCACCGAGAAGCATTCCGTCTTTATATAGTGGTTGGGATTTCCCGGGTTAACCAGGGAACCGCATCCGGGGCCGGAGAGGCGGTTGGGATAGTCCCAAGGGTCACTGCTGTTCAGGCCTAGCGGGTCGCCGTCGGTACCGATCGTAGGCGTAAAGGGAACGCCCGTGTTGGCCTTGAAAAGCGCGCTCATCTCCCACCCCTTCGCTGCGTAAGCCAGCGGCCTGGGTAACGAGTCGAACCCCGGAACCCGCCACGTCCCGGCGATCACTAAAGTCTGGGCAATATTGAAATCCGATACCCCGCGGTTCAGCCGGAGGTCGAACTGAGAAAGGCTGGACATACTGGAGAGGAATTCGTCGCCTACGATGGTAGAGGAACCGGTATCGAAGCTTTTACCCCACGTATAGGAACCGCGAAGCTGGAAGCCGTGGGCCATTCTCTGTGTCAGGTTGAGTTGCAGGGCATGATAGACGGAGGTGCCAATCCATTGCATGGATCTGATCTCTCCGAAGTTGGGGTTCACCAGTGTGCCGCTTCCCACCGACGAGGGCCAGACGTAGCCGGCCTCGGTGAGCGCGGGCTGGACGATATTGGAATCGTCAATTCCCATTGGCTGGTGGACGCCGTGGGAGCCGACATACCCTATCGTTGCGGTAAGGTTATTCGTGAGTTGGCGTTGGATGTTGAGGTTCCATTGCATGACGTAGTTCCGTTTCGGCTTTTGGTCGATCCAGGTTACGGACAGCGTCTTCGGAGTGAGCTGCGCGAGTCCTCCCTGATAGAACGAGCCAGCCGGGAGCTTGGAATTCGAGGCCAACAAGTAGAAAGGAGCAGCCCGGGTCTCCATATTCTGGAACTCGTAAGGCAAAGGCAGTACGTCGTAGATTCCGAAACCCGCGTGGAAGGCGGTCTTGCCAACGTCCGGACTCCAGACAAGCCCGACTCGCGGCTCGAAGTTCAACAGTGTTGGGTTATTGAAAAGAGGGCCGCCCAGATGATTCACCGGACTGGTCAGACTCAACAAGGTTGAGAGCTTTCCGTCCGTTTCGCTCAGCACGTTGGTCATCTCGTAGCGCACGCCCAGATTCAGGGTTAGATTGGGGCGTATGCGCCAGTCCTGAGCATAGGCGCCAAACAGCTTCTGACGCAGGTTGCGTGGCGTCGTCAGGCCTGGAAGAGCCGCCCGAAATCGTGATGGCTTGTTCGTAAGGAACGCATTGAGAGAACCGAACGAGTATTGCCCGGTCACATAGGAGTAGTACTCAATGCCGGACTGCATGTCCTCGAAGTTAGCGCCGAATTTCAGCGAATGCCGGTTCCGCGTAAAGGAGACATCATCAGAGAGTTGATACGAAGTCCAGAGGAAACGCGTCGCGTCCTCGGCGCCGCCCATGAAATCTGTGAGGCCGCCGACACTGACATGGGAGGCAGGCTCCGCGAAGCGCAACGAATTTGGTATGTCTCAGATGGTCGGTGCCAGTCCACTCCAAAAATGCTATTTGAGCCACTGCCTCGGGCCTCAGCCAGACGCACTGTTGCTTGACTAATTATTTGGCACACTTTTGTGCTAATTATTTGGCACTCAAGGGTTAGGCTTGCGGCTGTCATTAGGCTTGGCCGATCACCAGATTCTCTCGCGCCGTTTCGACGACATCGACCGATAGGGTTTTGAGGCTGTTGATCGTTAGGACGCGTTCCATCTGAGTCAATAAGCGGACGAGCAGTCGGAAATTGCCTCGGGTAAGTCGAATAACAGCCGCGATAACCTCAGGTTCAGGAGGTGTACAAGGGAGGTGTATGCCGGGCGGCGTCCATCGTTGCTCCAACAAGGCCTGAAGATCGGCATCGCTCAGCGACCTGAACTCGTGGACGAAACCGATACGGGAAAAGAATTGCGGGTACCGCGCGAGTCGCTTTTCGATTCCGGGCATGCCGATAAGTACCATGCCCAAGCCACTTTGATCGAAGACGGAGCGCAGTTGCTCCAGACTATTCATCGCCAGACGATCTGCTTCATCGACAACGATAAGGGTAGTCGGATCCGGGATAGCTTCGAGCCTGGCCTCGTATTCGTGGAGCGTGTCGTAATACGTTGGCTTCAGGGGCAGGGGATGGTTGGGCCGGTAATCTCGGTCATCACGATGCTCGACACGCCAAGCCTCGTCCCGACTGCGGAGAACGTCGAGCGTTGCCCTTTGTTCTGCGCGAGTCGCTCGCTTGGCCACGCTGCAGACAAGAGAGCGAGCCTGCCTGACGTCGTTCTCTATTCGAGCTGGCGTGTTGACGACTTCCGGAGTAAAGAGCACCGTATCGATCGGCTTAGCGTCCGAAGCTTCCGCGTTCCAGCGGTCCAAGGGAATAATCTTCTGGATGCGACTGTGGTGGATAGCCGATAGCGTTTTGCCTACTCCCGGAGGTCCATAGCACAGACCGATATAGCGGTCGCGTCGGCAGGCTTCGCAGAACTCTACGAATCTTTTGTACTCA
>JAOAPB010000048.1 GCA_025462645.1 Edaphobacter sp.
CTGGCGGAAAAAGATCGATCGCCTAAGTTGCATACTTAGAATGGGATGAGAAGAACGGAAAGATGAGCTCGCTTCCTGCTCATTACAGCAACGAGACGCAACTCATTGAAACCAGTTGGAACAGACCGCTCTCTGCACCACTGATCACACAGAAAAATGCTGTTATTGGACCCTTATTGGACCCTAAACAGGATTTGTGAAAAATGAGTTCGCCGAAATCAGGTTGCCCTCTCCGTCAGCCGAGTGAAATTAGATTTCAGAACGCTGTGCGAACTGGTGAGATGCACTGGCGTATTAGCGCCAACCGAGCGCCGGAGCGATAGTCGTCAGAATTGCTTCCATGACATGCAGGTTATAGGCAACTCCCAGTTGGTTCGGGACGGTCAGCAGGAGCGTGTCGGCTTCCGCGATCGCTTCGTCTTCTCCGAGTTGCTCGATGAGGACATCCGGCTCGGCGGCATAGCTGCGTCCGAAAATCGCTCGTTTGTTTGCTTCGATGAAGCCAATTTTGTCTGATTCCTCACCTGATCGTCCGAAATAGGCCCAGTCCTGGTTATCGATCAGCGGAAAGATACTGCGGCTGACAGAGACGCGTGGAGTTCGGGTGTGGCCAGCTTCCTCCCAGGCCGCGCGAAAAGCACGAATCTGGGCGGCCTGCTGAGTGTGGAAGGGCTCACCGGTCTCGTCGAATTTGAGAGTTGAAGACTGCAGGTTCATTCCAAGCCTGGCGGCCCAGACCGCGGTCGCATTGGAGGCCGCGCCCCACCAAATACGGTCTCGCAAGCCTTCCGAGTGTGGCTCATGACGCAGCAGACCTGGAGGGTTAGGAAACATGGGACGTGGGTTCGGCTGAGCGAAACCCTCACCACGCAGCAACTCAAAGAATTCTGCAGCGTGGCGCCGCCCCATCTCTTCATCGGTCTCGCCGTCAGCTGGGCGATAACCAAAATATCGCCAGCCATCGATGACCTGCTCTGGGGAACCGCGGCTGATTCCAAGTTGCAGCCGCCCGCCGGAGATAAGATCCGCGGCACCTGCGTCCTCAACCATATAGTGGGGGTTCTCATACCGCATGTCGATGACCGCAGTACCAATCTCTATCCTCTTTGTCTTCGCGCCGACCGCCGCGAGCAGGGGGAATGGTGATGCCAGCTGCCGCGCGAAGTGGTGGACACGGAAGTAGGCTCCATCCATGCCCAAACGCTCGGCCTCAATCGCAAGATCGATGGACTGCAGAAGGACGTCAGCCGCTGATTGCGTTTGCGAGCCCGATGAGGCCGTCCAATGGCCGAAGGAGAGAAATCCGATTTTCTTCATGCAGGATTAGATTACCGGGTGGTGATACCGACTCGAACATGCTACAGGCAGGGAATTTTTCCTATTGCATTCCCATAGAAGTCGTGCCACCATTCCTATGGTGAAGCAATAGGAGGCGTATGGGCGATAAGGCGGATGTCTGGCAGGGGACGCTAGCGCTGATGGTGTTGAAGACGCTGGAGGCGCTGGGGCCGCTGCATGGGTATGGGATTGCGCGGCGCATTGAGCAGACGAGCGACAATCTACTGTCATTGAACTATGGGACGCTTTATCCTGCGCTGCTGAGGCTGGAGCAGGAGGGTTCGATTGCGGCTGAGTGGGGTGTATCGGAGAACAATCGCAGGGCCAAATTCTATCGCCTGACGAAAGCTGGACGCAGACAGTTGGAGAAGGAGGCGCAGAGCTGGGGGCAGACTACGGCGATCCTTGCGCGGTTCCTTTCGCCCACGGAGGAAGAGGCATGAGACGGCTTCGCGCTTTGATGTTGAGACTTACTGGATTGTTTGGTGGAGTACGACGAGAGCGGGAAGTTGCCGAGGAGTTGGATAGTCATCTGCAGATGAATATCGATGACAATCTTCGCGCGGGAATGACGGAGGTGGAAGCGCGGCGCCAGGCGATGCTGCGGCTGGGCGGGGAGAGGACCAAGCAGGCGTATCGCGAGAGGGGCACGCTGCCGCTGGTGGAGAATGTGGTGGGCGATCTGCGGTTTGCGGTGCGGCAGCTTGTGAAACATCCCGGTTTTGCTGCCACAGCGATCGTTGTGCTGGCTCTCGGCATCGGCGCGAGCGTGGCGATCTTTGGATTTGTGGATGCGGCTCTGCTTGAGCCGCTTCCGTACGCGAATCCCGGCCGGCTGATGTCGGTGAACAAAGCCAGCGTCGAATCGCCACGCTGGCCGCTTTCGTATCCGGACTATCTTGACTGGCAGCGGCTGAACAAATCATTCAGTTCGCTGGATGTGTACAGCGGCAGCGGCTATCTGCTGCGCACTCCCAGGGGTGCGGAGCAGGTGCAGGCCGAGCGGGTGAGCGGCGGCTTCTTTCAAACGCTTGGTGTGCGTCCCATGCTCGGGCGTGATTTTTATGCTGACGAGAATCGGCCGGCCGGCCCAGACGTTCTGCTTCTGAGCTATGGCGCGTGGCTGCATCGGTTCGGGGCTCGGGACAATGCGGTGGGCCAGACTGTGGATCTTGACGGCAGGGCCTTCACTGTCATTGGGGTGCTACCCCGCGGGTTCTCCTTTGCGCCGGCCGGGAATGCGGAGTTCTGGGTTCCGCTCAACAGCTTCAGCACTCACGAGAAGATGCGAAGCTTCTATAACTTTTGGGGAATCGGGAGACTGCGCGATGGCGTCAGCATCCCGGCAGCGTTGGCGGAGATGACTGCCATCGCAAAGCAACTGCAGCGGCAGTATGGTGTGACCGGTCGCGAACTGAGTGTGAGCGTTATTCCCCTTTCGGAGATACTCATCGGAGAGGTGCGGCCAATTCTGCTGACGCTGCTGGGCGGGGCCGGACTGTTGCTGTTGATCGCCTGCATCAATGTGGCGAGTCTTGTCCTGGTGCGCTCTGAGAGTCGCAGGCGCGAGATTGCAGTTCGAGGCGCACTGGGCGCCACGCCATTGCGGCTGGTGCGCCAGTTTGTCGCCGAAGGACTCCTGCTTGCGCTGTTCGGCAGCTTGGCCGGCGTTCTTGTTGCCGCCGGGATGATGAGGCTTCTTGGCCGGCTGGTTCCCAAGGATATGGCGGCGAAGATGCCATTTCTGGGAGGCGTCGGCCTGAATGCGCATACGGGGGCATTCGTCGTTGCAATCTCATTGCTGGCCGCGTTGCTGCTCGCTGCGACGCCGACGTTGCGGCTCTCGTTTCAGAAGGTGCGCGACGGACTGGCCGATGGGGACCGTGGCGCGGCTGGCCGGCTCTGGCGCAGGTTGGGAGCGAACCTGGTGGTGGTGGAGCTGGCAATCGCGGTGGTACTGCTGGCTGGTGCGGGACTGCTGGGACAGAGCCTTTATCGCCTGCTGCACGTACCGCTCGGCTTTGATTCAAACAATCTGGCAACCGTTCGGGTGGCGGCTCCCGGCACGGTTTACAAGGATGACGAACAGACGTTGCGGCTTTACCGGGAGATTGTACGGCGGGTCTCAAGCCTGCCGGGCGTGGAGTCGCTTGGGATGACCAGCATGCTACCGGTGCAATGCAACTGTAATACAGACAGCATTCATTTCCCGGGAAGGCCATACCACGGCGAACATAATGAGGTGGATGAGCGTCATGTGAGCCCGGAGTATCTGGCCACGCTCAAGGCGGGACTGGTACGCGGACGGTTCTTCACCGAGGACGAGGATGCTTCCAAACCTGGAGTGGCCGTTATCAATCAGGCGCTGGCGCGGAAGTATTTCCCGGGCGAAAATCCGATTGGCCAGAGGGTCGCGAATGAGGAGTCGGGGCGTCCGTCTACGTGGGAGATTGTTGGCGTGGTCGACGACGTTCGCGAGGGACCGCTTGATGTCGACACCTGGCCTGCAGAGTATTTTCCGATTAACCAGACGCGGGACCACTCTTTCAGCCTCGCGGTGCGTGCGAGGCAAGATGCGGGGTCGCTGCTTCCGGAACTCGTGAACACCTTGCATCAGATCGATCCGAACCTGGGCGTATCGGACGAAGCGATCATGAATGAAAAGATTGACGCAACACAAGCGGCGCTGCTTCACCGGTTTTCGGCGTGGCTGGTTGGTGGATTTGCAGTGATAGCGCTGGTGTTAGGCGTGGTTGGATTGTACGGGGTCATCGCCTACTCGGTGAGCCAGCGGACGCGGGAGATTGGCGTGCGAATGGCGCTGGGCGCGCAGCGTGGGTCGGTGTACCGGCTCATTTTGAAAGAGGCAGGTTGGTTGATTGCTTTCGGCATTGTCGCCGGTCTGGCGTGCTCTGTGGGTGCAACGAGGCTGATGCGGAACCTGTTGTTCGGCGTTCACGCATGGGACGTGTCGACATTGATTGCCGTTGCTACGGCGCTCGCCCTCTGTGCCCTGCTTGCAAGCTATGTTCCTGCGCGACGAGCGGCGTCAGTGAATCCGGTGGAGGCGTTGCGGGCGGAGTAGGTCTTGTCACTTTGTGTTTGTGGCTGGCAAACGTTGTTGCCGGTGATTGAGTTGCGAATCTGGCTGCTTGAGGGGGGATGGACATGAAGATGCTGCGTGCATGGTTTGTCAGACTGGTGGGGATGTTTGGTGGTGCGCGACGTGAGCGGGAGGTTGCCGATGAGCTCGACAGTCATCTGCGGATGCATATTGATGACAACCTGCGCACGGGCATGACGGCTGAGCAGGCGCGGCGGGAGGCGATTCTCAAGCTGGGCGGCGTCGAATCGACTGCGCAGGCTTATCGTGAACGCGGGACTGTTCCGTTCCTCGAAAACCTGCTGCTCGATATCCGCTTCTCCATACGACAGCTCCGCAAGAATCCTGGTTTCGCGTCCACGGCAATTCTGATGCTTGCACTGGGGATATGCGCCAGTGTGGCCATCTTTGCGTTCGTGGATGCAACCCTAATCCGGCCTCTTCCCTATCGCGATCCTTCGCGTCTGGTTGCTCTTTATGAGAGCACGCCGTCCGGGCCGAGGTTCCATTTGTCTTATCTCGACTATCTCGACTGGAAGCGGCTCAACACGGTCTTTAGTTCACTCGAAGCTTTCGACAATAACAACTACTTGCTGAATACTCCTACCGGGGTGCAGCAGGCAGAGGGTGTGACGGTGAGCGCGGGCTTCTTTCGCACGCTGGGCGTCGCTCCCGCCATTGGACGCGACTTTCGCGATGGCGAAGATGCGCCCAGTTCGCCTCGCACCGTTCTGCTCAGCTACAACGCGTGGCAGCAGCGCTTTGGCGGAAGTCCCAACGCCCTCGGGCAGACGATCACGCTCAGTGGAACCGCGAACGTCATCGTCGGCGTCCTTCCACCGGAGTTCCACTTTGCTCCGGTCGGATCTGCCGAGTTCTGGACCGCGCTTCATCGTTCTCCGACGGACGATCGTGGCGAACATGGCCTATCGGCGATAGCGCGGCTCAACGATGGCATCTCTCTTTCGACTGCCACGGCGAACATGGAATCCATTGCCAATCAACTGGCGAAGCAGTATCCGGATGCGGATGGAGGTCGCAGCGCTACGGTCGTTGCGTTGACCGAGGCTATCGTTGGTAACCTCCGTCCTGTCCTGCTCGTGCTGCTTACGGGTGCGGCTCTGCTGCTTCTTATTGCATGCGTCAACGTCGCGAGCCTGTTGCTGGTCCGCTCGGAGAGCCGTAGACGCGAGACAGCCCTTCGCGGCGCACTGGGGGCGTCTCCGTTCCGCCTGGTTCGTCAGTTCATTACCGAAGGCCTGATGCTGGTGGTGTTAGGCTCTGCTCTCGGCGTTACCGGCGCTTCGCTTCTCATGCGTGTGCTTACCCGGCTCATCCCACCCGCGATGATGAACGGCATGCCATACCTGCAGGGGCTCGGTTTGAACGGCCGCCAGCTTGCGTTTACCGGCGCCATCTCGCTTGCCGCCGCTCTGCTTTTTTCTGCTGTACCGATCCTGCGCCTGTCGCTGCGGGATACGAGAGACGATCTCACGGAAGGCGGGCGCGGCTCTTCCGGCACACTTTGGCGCAACTTTGGGGCAAATCTCGTCGTTATTGAACTGGCAACCGCCATGGTGCTTCTTGCAGGTGCGGGATTGTTATCCAAGAGCTTTTACCGTCTGCTTCATACCGATATTGGAATTCGGCCGGAGCATCTGGCCACGCTGCGGGTTTTGGCGCCGCACTCTGCGTATCCAAAGAACGAGCAGGTTACGAAGCTGGCCAGGCAGGTGATGGATGGAGCTGCGAATCTTCCCGGAGTCAGTTCAAGCAGTATCGCTCACAACTTGCCGATAGGCCCGAGCGGAGGCAACACAACCTTCGAGATCATTGGCAGACCGGTAAGCGGCGCGCCCAACGAGGTGAACCAGCGGCAGGTGAGCCCGAGCTATTTCACTACGCTCCAGTCGCGTCTTCTGCGTGGCCGGTTCTTTAAGGCGGACGAGGACGCTTCGAAGCCTCATGTCACTATCATCAACGCGGCAATGGCGAGGCAGTATTTTCCGGGCGAAGATGCTGTTGGCAAACACATTCGCTACGACGCGTCGGAGCCGCCAATTGAGATTGTGGGGGTTGTGAACAACGTTAAAGAGGGTCCGCTGGACCAGGCGATGCGTCCGGCGATGTATGTTCCCTTCGATCAGGACCCTGACAACTCCTTCTTTGTGCTGGTGCGTACTTCTCAGATGGAACAATCGTTGGTTCCCGCGATGTCCGCTGTGATTCACAGAATCGATCCCGGAATCGTGACCTCCGATGGAGCGAGCATGACGGAGAGAATCAACAACTCATCGTCGGCCTACTTGCACCGATCCTCTGCGTGGCTGGTGGGAGGGTTTGCCGGCCTGGCGCTACTGCTGGGTGCGGTTGGGCTCTACGGAGTTCTGGCTTATTCGGTCAGCCAGAGGACACGGGAGATTGGTGTGCGGATGGCGCTTGGTGCGCGACGGAGCTCGATCTATAGGCTCATTTTGAAAGAGGCAGGGGGATTGATTGCTGCGGGCATTGTTGCGGGGCTCGTTAGCTCGATGGCTGCGGCGATGTTGATGCGTTCCTTGTTGTTCGGCGTTCAATCGTGGGATGTAACGACACTGGCGATGGTCTCCGCGGTGCTCGCTGTTTCTGCATTACTGGCAAGCTACATTCCGGCGCGCAGGGCTGCTTCGGTAAATCCGATGGATGCGCTGCGGGCGGAGTAGTAGGTTTGAGAGTTTGGATAGACGGTTCTCGACGGAGGCGCAAGCGAAAGTTATCTCAAGACCTGTAAAGGCCTAAACCTCAGCTTGAGGAATGATTATGTTCACCCGTTGCGACGACACCGTGTTCAGATGACTGCGAGTCGGCTTTGGCCTTCAAGGCCGAAACATAAATGGCAGCATCGACTCTCCTCTCGAACCCCAACCGGCACCGAGCTTGCATCAAGACAGCTCATCCAGAGTGCGTATAGAAACCCGAACATTTTGGTTAGCACTGGTGGTGAACGAGGAGCCTATGAGATGGCTTTAGAGAGACTCAAATCACTTCCAGAAAACGACGGTCTAGAGTGGGCTGCCGACGAGGGCTGAATTTATGTGACCACTGCCATTGCACGGCAGTGGTCGGAGCATTTCGGGCCTCGAATCGCCGAGGGTGCTGGTGTGGGTGCTGAAATTCAGAATTTGCCTTTTCCCAGCGTTCTTAGGGCTTAAGGGTGCTGTCGCTAGCGATCAACGCCCATTAAATCATTTTAGATACAACCAGTTAGCGCAACTGCACGGCAGAGGTCAGCATAGCTGACGAACTGCCACGCGGTTGATCGCGCAGGCGGTCATTACCGATTGGCCCTGATCGGATAGGTTTGATCTCAGTTCAGAAGATCCAGTCCCGTTATTGGCCCCTAAATGGACCCTAACGCAGAAAATGAATTTGCCTAAGCTACACAGTCAGAATGGGATGTGAATGGAGAAATAATGAGCTCGCTTCCTGCTCATTACAGCAACGAGACGCAACTCATTGAAACCAGTTGGAACCGAGCGCTCTCTGCACCACTGATCACACAGAAAAATGCTGTTATTGGACCCTTATTGGACCCTCGGAATCGATCTACGGAAGAGCGTTTGTGAGACGTTCAACGTCGACCAAGAAACACTCGATGAGCGGATGGTCACAGTGATTTCACGCTCTGGACCGTTCGGCAAGGGCCGAGTACATCATGCCGCCAAACTGCGATGGTCGTGTCGCCAGCTTCTCTATGCGTTCCACTCCTGCCTTGCTGAAGAGTTCGCAGAGTCTCTCGAAGCCGACCGGATAAGGTCCCCACATACTCGCCCTGGATCGCTCATACTCCACAATCAGGAAACGATCTGTCACGGACAACAGCCTTCTCAGGAACAGGTGTGGGTTCCGAATGAAGTGCAGGGCGTTTGCCATGAGAATTCCATCGACCGAAGGAAGGTGGAGGTTGGGACTTTGCAGATCCCCCACGATCTTACGAATTTCGACTCCGTCGTACCCCTCCGGGATCGCCTCCAACGCTCTCTGATCCAGGTCGACGGCATGAATCGTGCTACCAGGAGCCAGCAACTGCGCAAGCGCGGTTGTGAACGTTCCGCTGCCGCAACCAAGATCGCACCAGGATTGCGGTCGCGCCCATTCAATGAGGGGTGTATGAATGAGCGCCGTGGCCTGACCGATCTTCATGTCTCCACTGTACTTGCTAACTGACGTGAAGCCGACGTATCAGTAATGATGCCGGTTCCGGCTCATTTTGTGCCCAGCAGTATTGGGTCAGTTTCCAAGAGCTTGAGCGACTTCACCATTCCTGCGGTACTCGTTTTGTACTGCTTGAAGTGGGCTGATTGGAGATGCGCCTCATAGGCTGCTGTATTCGAATAGACTTCAAATAGCCTGATCTGTCGGGGATTATCCTTCACGGCCACAGCATAAAGAGTCAACACACCCGGCTCGATGACATCCGGGTCGGCCAGCCGCAATTCGCCCGCGAGCCCTTCGGCAGTTATCAAATGTGCGATGGCGTGTCCCACGCTCAATCCGACCACGCCGATCCGAAGCGACCTAAAGCGCTCTTGTTCTTCCGCCGTAAGCTTGTTACGATTTCGATCGAGCCGTACGCGGCGGTAGGCTGACGGTTCCAGTAGATGGACTAGAAGATTCAGCCATGGATAATAGACCCAACGGCCTCCCGTATGCTTTTCCTGAAACAGCGCATTGGCTTCATCCTGTTGTCGACTCCACATATCCAGGACTACGACTCCGCCGGTCCGGCGGAGGGCCGTCAATCGGTCATGATCAGCGGCGATCGTTTCATCTAGAATTTCATGCCTCATCATCTACCTACTCTCATCAATGTGCCGCTCGCGCTCTCAAGCTGCTTAAGAAGCAGTCCTGATTCCACAGAGACATGTTCCAACTGTTCAGGGTTGCACAAGTTGGCAAATGTCTGGATGTCCCACCAGATCACGATGGAACGATATCGGTCGTCAGGGTATGGGAAAACACCTATATCGTCCATGACGGTTGCTCCGGTTCGTTTCCAGAGAGGCAGAGAGTGTTCGGCAGCACTGCCGAGCAGGTACCTGGCTTGCAGAAGAACTAGACTATGCACGACACAGCGAGCCAGAATGTCTGAGATTCCGGCGAACTTGCGGTGGGACTCGGAAACAAATGCTGTGGCCCCTTCGAGGATTCCTTCGCAGCGCCTCCGCCTTATGAGAAGCTTCAGCCGTTAAGAGGTAGTAGCGTGACAAATCCCGCCGTTGCGGAACGCATGCCAGCAGGTCCGCGTAGATAGAGTGCCGCCATCGTTTCAGAAGTGGATTCTCAGCTGTGGGCAATGCAGACGAGTTCGGCGCGGTGCAGTGCTCCGCGCCGCAACAGGCGTGAAGCCGTGTTTTCGTTGCGGGCTACAAATCCCTACACTCTCCCTACACTTCCTTACCGTATCGAAGGGACCTATTGGCGCCTAACGCGGAGGTTTTGAGCTTGTCGAAGCTCAATGAGCGCATAGGCGATTTGTACTAAACCGCGCTTCGCGGGTAGCTGGAAGCGGTGTACGATTTGGTAGGACAAATTGCATGCTGCACCCCGCCACAGCCATCGCTGCAGTCACGATTCCTGTGCCAGAGTCGGCACGAAATTGCTGCACTGCAATGAATCTCCTTAAAGCAATTGTCCTGCCAAATCCCCACACGGTTTAGTACAAATCGCCTTATCCGCACTGCTCCGGAC
>JAOAPB010000049.1 GCA_025462645.1 Edaphobacter sp.
TTTGGAAAGGTTTGGACAGCTTCAGTTTAGGGCGGAGGCGTTCAATGCTCTCAACCACCTCACCTACGGAACGCCGGGCACAAACATAAGCACAACAAGTACCTTTGGAACGGTCAGCTCAGAAAGAAGCACTGAACGAATCATGCAACTGGCAGTGAAACTTTTATTTTAGCGAATTGGACTTTGTTATATCCGATTGGAGGATGCATAAAGGTAGAGATGTATCCAACCTTTATGCATCATCTCCATGACGGCACTCGTAGAGCAGTTTTCGGATCCAGTCGCAAATAGCCACCGAGTTATGCACTAGATCTGAACCACTACAAGACCGAAAGGGAAATAGTTGTGCACAACCGATGTTAGTGGCACCTTTAGAGCGTTGATATTCATCAACCCACTCTGTTGCAACTTCAAGATGACTCATCAGGATTAACTACTTATGCAGGACTTCACCAAGATCACGCGCCGTTCGTTTACTCAAAATCTGGCCGCATCTGGCTTGTATTTCTCCCTGCCTAAAGAATCCCAGTCGCTCTATTCGGATTCGCCTACAATAACTATTCAGCCTTCCGGTATTACATATCTGGTATCGTATGGCGCTCGGATCACTCCCGGGCTCCGCGTCAAGCGCGTACCAGGTCACCAGGGCGGAAAACACTTCTGGGTAGAAGGTTGGAACGATACCCAGCAGTCGTTTGAATGGAGCGTAGTCGCCAAACATGCCGGCGATTACGAAGTTACACTTATGGTCAGCGCACCAGCTGGAAGCTTAATCAATCTTGAGGGTCCAAGGAATCGATTGCAATGCGCCACTACGGAATCGGAGAAGGGTCACTACAATTGGGATCGCATCACTCTCGCGTCGCCTTTAAAGCTTCCTCGGGGTATTAGCACTATCCGCATCCAACTTGCCCACCCTATTGCGACACCAACGATAGGGGGTGCATTCAAGGCGCTTGAGTTGTTGAACCTACATGAGCGTCCAGCCATGAATGCCCGTATTAAGGCCTTTCGGTCAGATGCCAGTTGGCTCGGTGACGCGAAGTTCGGTTTCATGTGCCAGTGTGGAGAATGGGCTTATCCTCCAGAGGGTTCAAAAAAAACATGGCCACAGTTTGCAGACGACTTTGATGTAGAGAAATTCGCTGAGCTCGTGGAATCAACCGGCGCAGGCTATGCAATTTGGTCCGCAACGTGGGCAACGTATTATTTCCCGGCGCCAATTCGAGCTATTGAAAGTCTTCTTCCGGGCCATACCTCAAAGCGAGACCTTATAGGAGAGATGGCAAATGCGCTCGCCAAGAGAAGGATCCCGCTCATTCTCTATTACCATCTTGGTGCCGAGGGGTCAGCATCCAGTGTCACCACGCCATCCTTGAACCCACGAACGTTTGCCCAGGAATCCAGTTTCTACGATAACTGGTGTTCCATCCTGCAAGAGGTGGGGGAACGCTATGGCGATCGGCTCGCCGGCTGGATGTTCGACGATGAACTCATTTATTATCCGGCTCCATATGAGCAGCTAGGCGAAGCCGCCAAGGCGGGCAACAAGTCTCGCATCATCTCGTACAATCCGTGGATTCAGGCACGCGGAACCGACTTTCAGGATTTCCAGTTCGGGGAGGGCTTCACCGGCAGTAGTGAACTTCCAGTGTCAGCCAAGGGTATTTGGCCCAGCGGTCCATTCAAGGATCTCCAGTCGCATGGCTGCTTTCAAATGGATGGATCGGATTGGGGGATTAACAATCCGGATACTCAGATCCAAGCCCCGCACTTTACCACTGAAAGAGCAGTCGAGCTTGCGCTGGATGCGGCAGAACGCGACGAAGCATTGAGCTGGAACCTTCTTATGTACGACGATGGAAGCGTATCTCCGAAATCCCTAGCGCTGTTGCGGGAAGTTGGACGCGCCGTTCGCAAACAGTGAAGTGGGAGGACGCGAGTATGTCGCCTTCTTCTTACATTCCAACGGAGAGCCCGGCTCTGCGGGGCCCGGAAAGCCTGAGGTTCAGGGTTACTATGCTTTTGCTCTGCCGACGAATAAGTAGGAAACAACCGAGGGATCAATGATGAAGTGTTGCAAGATGCTACTGAGTGCGACGCTTATCACGATGACCGCTGGCACGGCGGCATGCGCTCAGGCAGGTTCTCCAGCCCCTGCTGTGGCTCAAGCCTCGGGCCCCCGGGGTCCGGTCCCAGTGGGCCGATCCCTGTGGCGCGTGCCCACCATCGTTGAACTTGGACAGTTCCTGAATTGGAAAGTGGGCGTGCCTTCCAGTGCTTTTCAGGGACTTACTTTGTCAGAGGCTGCGATCAGGATCGACGATTTGGAATTGGGATACGTGGAGGGCTCAAACACTCAATGGGTGAGCCCGGAGATCCGCAAGAACCTAGATTACAATTTGACACCTGCCGACTTGATTGTCGTGAAGAACCGGCTGCGCAAGTTTCATGTACAGATCTTGGCCTATCGCGTCGATACGCTTGGGTCGGATAATGCCACCCGCCCGAAGGTTTTCGAGTTCGCGAAGGCAATGGGCGTCAGATGATCGTTTCCACAGTGGTGCCTGCCTCCCTGCCGGGGATCGATAAGCTTGCAAATGAATTCGACATCAACTTCGCGATAGAGAGCCGAGGCGATCCAAAACGCACCCTCGCGGAGTTGCAAGGCCCGAGCAATCACGTTGGAGTGCAAGTGGACGTTGGCAACTGGCTGCAGGACGGAATCGATCCCCTGCCCAGGCCGCGGCTTGAGGGATCTCTGTCCAGTATGTCGAAGCAGTGAATATTTGCAAGCAACGGATCCGGAAAGAGGGCGATTCGTGCCACAAGCTGGTCCAATTGCGGCGGAGTCAAAGCAACGGGCTGTGCCAACGACTGTGGCGGCAGGCACACGAGTATCAGAGTCAGGAAAGAGCAGCCGATGGTGGAAACTGATCTCTTCATGCATCGTTCGAGAATGCAGGAGACGGACGGAAGAGATCCTTGAGATGTGCCTTTGCTGAGTGAACAACATTGGAGAGCCCCGCCCTCCGCGTTGCGACGTGCAGTAACATCTTGCCGAGAGATATTTGTACTTGGTGGGCTGCTTAGCGCTGTCCATGATCTCTCCATTTCTGATATCCGTGTTCCGGTGAAGATCCCGTGTCGTTGTGATAGCTTGTTCACCCTTGATATGCGGGTGTCGAAAAAGATCATTCCTGCGTCTCATCCTCTTCCCTCGGTTCATAACTGGCGACGAGCCAAAAGACGATGCCGAGAGCCAACGTGGCCCCGGCAAGAGACGCAATCACACTCGGGGTCGTCTGATAAAGATCGAGAATAATGAACCTTCGCACCAGTGCGAGCAGCGCAATCAACACGACGGCTCTTACCTGAACGATGGCGCGGCGATGGTGCTTGACGACCAATAAGGTGTGTTTGAATTCGAGGGCGATGAGCACCGTGAGGACCATCCCGAAGAGGCTTTGGAAGATTTGAGGATCGGCGGGATTGATCACATGGCTTCCGGCAAGTTTCAGCGTATGCAGCAACAACTGCCAGCCGGCGAGCGCTATGATGACAGCGATCACGAGCGTAAGGATGGCTACGATCGTCTGTTCGAACCGTTCATAGAGCGACAGTGTTTTCCATTTGGTGCGCAGAGTGCCAAACTCGGATGCGAGCGTGAGTATTTTGTTCGTCACCGGCTCTCCGTCCCTTATTCCACGATCCGAATGCCGACTTCGTCGAGGTGCAACAGCAGGTCGGCTGGATCCTGGTAGACCCGATAGGCGCCCACCTGCTCCAGTTCTTCTTTTCCATAACCACCTGAAAGCAAGCCAATTCCAAGACAGCCAGCTCTCCGAGCAGCCAATAGATCCCAAACACTATCTCCGACGACCATTGCTCTCGTGATGGATACATTGAGTCGCTGGGCCGCAGCAAGAAACAGATCCGGATCTGGCTTTGCGCGTTGAACCTCTTGCCGTGTAATGACTGGAATTTCCGGTCTCACTCCCAATCTTTCTAGAGCCGATCGCGCACCTTCTGGACGTCCGCTGGTTGCAATCGCGTAAGGGATATTGTCTCGACTCAGTTGTTGCAACAGTTCGCGAGCACCGGGAAGCGGTTGAATTGCGCTCTGATAGCGTTCGTACGCTGCGGCGTGGCGCTTCTGAAGTTCCTGAGCCTGTTCGGAAGTTAGCCGCTGCCCGATCTCCCGGCCGAGAGCCTGAACCAACAGACCGCCACTCATGCCGATGCGACGATGAATACGCCACACAGCCAGGGAAAGACCCAACTCTTCAAGCGCCTCGTGCCACGCGAGTACATGTTGATAGACACTGTCGATGAGCGTGCCGTCAAGATCGAAGAGCAACGCTGGCGTGTGATCGCTGTCCAGATTCATGAGGTCGGCGCTCCGGAGGCGACGAGCTTACTCCTTAGCTTTTCAATCTCCGCCATGCTCTTTTGGTATTCAAGCAAGGACGAGATCATGGAAGAGAGTTGGCGAGCCGTCTCCGCGTTCTTATTGAGATATTGAGTGTATGAATCGGAGATGGGGCGATCCTTATTCTGATTTAGGTAGTTGATCGCAGCCATTGTATTGACGGATAACTCCTTCACCAGCGGCAGCATTCGCTCTACCGCCTGTTCCTGCAATTCAGAACCGGACTTCTGAGTTTTACTCAACTTCTCGATGACAAGGGCCATATTGTCCACGTGTCCCTTGACCTTGGCCAGCATAAGCGCATGTGTCACCCAATTCGTATCGTTCAAGATAAGCGCCTGGGTCTCATTGGCATCGTTCGCCAATTCAAGAGCTTCGTCGCTCGCATCTGAGAGAAGCTGCGTCAACTGCAGGTTTTCGGGTCTCGTGACGTATGCCGCCAGCGACAATTGGAATAGGACCAGACTGAGTAGAACTCCTATGACTCGAAGTATGTTTTGCTTGTGGACGATTCTCATATTGGACCCATCCTCTCTCCACCCGCTCTCCACTCTCTCTCCACTCTCTCCGTCAGAGTGACCGCAGGCCCATTGGCAACGTTAGCCTTGCTATGCCGCTAAACAGCAAACTGATCCCTACCAACGTGCCCACAGCCCACAATGAACTCGACGGCCAGTGAAAGAAGATGAGGCCGGCAAGCAGTAACGAAACCAGGCCATCTACGAGGAACCAGACCGCTCCACGCAGGCGTCGAAGGCGTGTGAAAACGGCAAGTTCGAAGACTCCCTCAACTGCGATATAGAAGGCAAGTACTAGCGTGAGCACAAGCACTCCCGCCACGGGCAGCACCAGCATATAGAGGGCGGCGATTACATAGACGATTCCAATGAGGCTCTGCCAGAGAATGGCACCAGCTCCGCGCTCCGACCATGCGTAGACCAGGTGTGCAATGCCAGCAAATAGGACCAGCCATCCAAAGAAGACGCTGGCCGTAATACCGGCAAAGAACGGCACAGCGATGGCCAACAATCCCACCAGAAGGAGTAGGAGCCCTAGAAAGATGGACCACCCCGCTGAGCGTGTATAGGTAGTTAGCATATTCACGACTTCCTCCTCTGTGCCGCCTCGATGGTGATACAGACGTTTCTCCGGAAACCGCCATCAGCCACAGGCATCTGACGACGGTTTCCGCAACCCTATTCGTGGCAGCCAGCTATCTCGATGACTTAGGCGGGAATTTGTCAAAGAGCTTATCCACAGCTTTTTGGAGCTTTTGGGTGTTCTTCTCCGGCTTGTCGGAAAGCTGGTCGTGCGCCATGCCACGCCACACAAGGTGTTTTGAGCTGCTGTCGTAGATATCTACGACCAAAGTTCCTATGGGCACGTGTTCGACCGTTGTCGTGGCCATGCCTCCTCCGCCCCAGCCACGCCAACCCCAACCCGGGCCGAGTCCGTTGTAGAAGGTGTTGTATTCCGCCTCATCTTTCCTAACGGCCACAGCCGTCAGCGTAGCATCGCCTCCCGACGGCACCTGCTGCCACCCTTTAGACTGAAGGTCACGGTCCACTGCATCGCGAATACGCCCCTCGAACAGAGGATCCGTAGCATGAACCTGCCCCCACGAATAGGTATGGTATTCCGAGAAGTGGGCGGAGTGGTCGTAGTCGGTCTCGACTTTCTGTGCCAAAGCTGGAATCGAGAAGAAGGCAGCGGCAAGAGTCGCCGTCACTGAGATTCTTTGAAAAAGATTCATGGCAAGACCTCCGGGGTGTTTTGTGTCGAACTAACTTCACTTTCGAACACTGCAAGGCAGCGGAAAGATGACAGAAACAGAACTGACTCAGGATTTTGTTAACGCCGCTCACGGTCTTTCTGCCGCTTCAGAAATGCCGAGATCCTGTCGCGGAGTTGCGAGAACATGGAATCGAGATTACCTTTCCCCGTGATCCCGGATTTGAGATCGGATAGCTGCTTATCCAGGGCGCGATACTCCGGATCGTTGCTCAAATAGCCCAAAGCTCGCGAACGATTAAGTTCGTTCCTCGCGGTTTCGAGCAATGTCAGAGCTATGTCTTTGTTCTGTCGCTGAGAATCCGCAGCGCTGATAGCAGCCTGCGATAAAAGGAGGGGCACCGGGATAACGTGCTCAATGATCGCGAGAGTGTTCAACGCCGTGAGGAGTACCTTTCCCGCGTCTTGATTCTTACCTTGATCGAGCAGGCGTGCGGCCTGAGTGAGAGCCGCTGGATAAGTCGCTAACGGCAGAGAGCTGGTTCGGATGCGGATCTCGCTTACGAGAGTGGCCAGAAGAACACGAGCTGCGGGTAGATCTTTGTCTTTCACTGTGGCTGCGGCTTGTTGAACGATTTGATCGATCGTCTTGATGTCAGTGGGCGCAGAGTCGATGAGAATGACCTCCGCGCTGACTGGGATTAGAGCTGTGGCAGGATTTCTTGCCAATAGAACATTGATCTTGCCGGTGGCCTTCTCAATTGCAGACAAGGCGTCACTCTTCTTGTTCGCCGCAATGTCTTTGACCGCCTCTTCGGTCTGCTGGATGGCAGCGATAGCATCCTGATCCAGACCTTGCTCGGCTTCCTTCTGATTCTGTTGCCGCTGGGATTCGATATCGGGCCGAAACTGCCGTTCAGCTTCCTCATGCTGTTTCTGGACATCAGAAGAGCTGGTCGGAGAACGTTGGACCATAGAAGGGTTGACCGGTACTCCGCTCGTTTCTTCAGGTTTATTTGGATGACAGCCCACGACGAGAAACAGGCAAGACATGATCAGGATGCTCCCCAGGATATTCCTTCGCGGCGCAACAGGACCTGTTTTCTTGATCATCGGTGTGCTCCTTGAGGATCAACTTCAATCCCTCGCTGACACGGTTACTCCCGACTGCGACGCGCGGACGACGTAGGAACCTAAACCTGTGCTTTGTTCCAACTTTCCCTAAGTCATCTCATCAGCCCTCCATTCGGGACATTTGGATTGAGGGCCTCGCAGTCAAATCACAAGCCGCGAGGCCCTTCTCTTAGGCAGCTTGCCTTTGAGCGTCTGTCTGAGACTTGGTATCGTCTTGAATCGGGATTGAACGTCGTTGTTCTTTTTGTTGCGGAACCGGGACTGTGACTTCAAGCATCCCATTCTGGAACCTCGCGTTAGCGTGCTCCACGTCCGCTCCTTCAGGCAAAGGAATGCTTCGATAGAAGAGTCCGTACTGGCGCTCTGTTCGCTCGACGCCTCCATCTTTCTCTTCCTGCTCGACTTTGCGCTCTCCCTGAATCACGAGCGCATCATTGGCGACTTCGACCTTTACATCATTGGGTGATAGACCGGGAAGTTCGGCGCGGACACTATATTTACCATCACGTTCGGAGACTTCGATGGCGGGCGACCACCCCGTTCGGCTCCCGGCGTCGCGTTCCAACCCGAACTCCTGGATTACACGATCCATTTCTTCAGTCATTCTTCTCATGAGGGAGAACGGATTGTTGGTGAACAATTCCTGCGGTGTGATTCCGAAGCCGAGGACGGAGGATCGTCTGCGGGGCGAGATACCGGTTTGGTTAGAGCTACGTTGTGTCGATGACCCCTGTTGCTCGTTGGGCCTTACTGTCAGAGACTTCTGATCATTCTGCGTTGCCATAGCAAGCTCCTTATCAGGTTGTCCGCCGTCAATGCGGAACATCTCTGGGTGGTGGTTCATTCACATTATGGGTCATTAACAACAGTGGTCCGCGATTGATCCAGCGGATCGCACCACGAAGCCCAGTTGTAGTGTCCGATTAGGCGATGTTTACAAGCGTCGTATTCAGCTCGAGCGCGGATGTAATCCTGTCTGACACTGAATGACGCTCCCGAGGTCATACTCAGTGTGCTATCCAGGGGAAGAAATGGTGCACGGACGATAAGTCGAAATGACTTGATGTCTCCCCCGTAGCGACTAACTGAATGAAACCCGCTGCTTTGCTAGTGTTCGATACAACCACGATCTCATCCGACGAGTTCAGCCGAAACGTCGATCCTCCAACATCTCTTGAAGCCGTGGTGTAGAAGAAGACTTCTCATATACGGGAGCAGCGGCGTTGAAGTGCGAAACGCCTGTGCGCTCTAAACCGCAGTGCTCCCACAGGAACGTACCAATTCGAATTGCACGAAATGGACTTCACGGTTGCGCTTCTGATTCGGAGTCACATCCAGAAAAGAGGACATCTCGAATAGACGTGGGACGGGATCAATGAAGCGAAACGTTGCCTGTGAAATTGAATTATTTGCTGTGTTCAGATTTTTTTGATGCATTGCGGACGGAGCACCATCGCTCAAAGACACATGTCTTAAAGAGCGATTTAACACCAGCAGAAAACTATGAATACAGAATCATTACGTCGGGTGCATCATTGCTTCGCATTCCTCCTGGTATCGATCGGGCGGGAATTGATCTCCCTCAAAATCGGTAGATTCCTTCAAGCGCGATGATACTGGCGCCCCGTGCTGGCCGCGTTGTTCGGTAGGTTCGCTCCGCACGACTGACAAGCGATGAGAACAGCTCGCGACGAAAGGCTTCGGTGCGAAAGGCAGCTGTAAGGAGCATGGCCCGCGATCATGGAATCGACGACTCGCCGATTGCGGCCATCGTCAACCGCGACCAGCGATTCAGTGATGAGGTTGTCGTTGAGTAGGCGGGGCTTATGTGTTCTTGTTCGCCGCCCATGGCCTCTGATGCGGCTGTTGCGAATACCGCCATATTTAGGCGGGAGGGTTGGCAAGATACAATTTGGCAAATGAGTACTCTGCACGTTATTCAACTAGGTAGGATGACAGTCACCTTCATTATGAGTGAAAGACAGACCTGTGGTTATCTCGACGTATTTGAGGTGACTCTTCCTGCCGATGGTCGAATCATTGTTCCTCATCGTCACCCTGACTGTGACGATACGGTCATAGGTCTCGACGGCATCACATCATGGACCGTGGATGGGTAATAAAACAAATCGGCCCCGGTAGGTGGCGCATCGAAGCAGCGTCTTCTCGAACGAGCGCGTTGTCTGCTCTTGCCAAGGCTGGGCGGAGGAGACGAGTTCACTTGCGGCAATGGAGTCGCTCGTCTCTGGCACGCCCGTGATTGCTTTCCCTTCAGGTGCGATCCCGGAGATCGTTGAGGATGGGCGCACCGGATTTTCGTGAACGATG
>JAOAPB010000071.1 GCA_025462645.1 Edaphobacter sp.
AGTCCCAACGCCATATACGACTCCGCCCAAGACTCATCACTGGGAACGCTGCCGCAGTCCTCACTCTATGAGATGCCGCGTAAAAAACCTGTAAAGAGCGCTCGACGATCGACGAACGATTGCACAAGAATCGAAGAGAACAGGGGAATCTAGAGCCTGTCCTCCCGTGCTTCTACCCTTGCCGTCGCTTGCTCTCTTCCTCAATCCACTCCAAAAGTCCGGGTGCCCCAGCCTTCGCAGCCTCACCGCGAAGGGTGGGATGTACTCCCTCTCCGAGCCAGCCCTTGCCCGTCCTTCCTCAAAACCCACCCAAAAATCATCATCTCGACCGGAGCGACGGACAGTCGTCCGTCGAAGTGGAGAGATCCCCGCCTTCCGCCCTTGCCTTGAGCATCTTTGGCAAGGAAGCACTTGCCGAATCAGGCAGGCCATCTGACCCTGCGATACGATTCTCTATAAATGCCACCGCAGCCCAGCAGCGACGAGACCCAACCTCAAATCCTCCGCACCTACACCACCCTCCACCAACTCCGCGCAAACTGGGGTGGAGCCCTCATCCTCTCCGTCGGCCTCAGCCCCCAGGGCGCAGCCCTCTCCATAGCCGCCAACATAGCCGGTGCCGTCTCCCTCGCCATCGACAACAACCCGAACCACCTCCGCGAAGTCGTCCGCACCGGGGCCTGCGACTTCGTCGTCAACACCCTCGACGAGGCCATCCGAGCCATGAAAAACGAGGTCCGCAAGCACGCCCCCCTCTCCGTAGCCCTCAACGCCGACCCCTTCCTGGTCCTCCCCGAAATTCTGGAGCGCGGCCTCACCCCGCAACTCTTCTCGACCTTCCTCCCCCCATCCACGCTTACGTCCGAGCAAGCCATCATCCTCACCCAAACCGCCGATCGGCTCCAATCCCAGGGCGCATCGCTGATCGACTTCACCACCCAATCCCATCCACGCACCTTTACCTCAAGCGACACCCTCCTGACCCCGCTCCTCGCCGAGCACCACTGGGTCCTCCACACCATAACCTTCGATTCACCCTCAGACCTTCGCGCCTTCGACACGAGAGCTCTCGCGCTCCTCCCGCCGGAAGACACCCTTCGCCGCCGCTGGCTCGAAGCCGCTCCCCGCATCCTCCAGCGCCAACGCCCGCCACAACGCTCCCTCTGGCTCTCCGAAGGTGAATTCCAAATACTTATGACGAAAGTCTCTTGAGAGGCATGTAGGGGTTCGCCATGCCGGTCGCCAAGGGTAGTGATGGGATCCACATCCCAAACCTGTCAAGCCCCCACGGAAGCTATCCCTCATTAAATCAGAGAGATGTGGATGGCATAATGCCGCTCTGACTCCGCTATAATTAAGAGAGAGATTAAAGAAGCTCCGGTCATAGTCCGGGGCTCTTCCTTTTTACGACGGTATACACCGAAGTCCGGACTTATATCATTTGTTTTGAATAGTTTGGCACATAAGTGGGGGGATGGGGGACATGCCAGCCGCAAGTACATCGCAACTACTCGGCAATAGCCATCAGCCTCTGCCAAAGCGCCTTTGTCCCGGCATCGGTCTTGGCCGACACAGGAAGAATCTCCTCCACCCCATGCTCCCGTTTCAACGCCGCCAACGACTTCGCCAGTGTGTTATTCGACAGCTTGTCGGCCTTCGTCCCAACCACAAGATACGGGCGCTGCATCTGTTTGAAATAGGTGATCAACTGCGTATCGCTGGGCTGCGGTGGAATGTTCGTATCCACCAGGCAGATGCAAAGCGCCAGCGTCTCCCGGTCGGCCAGATAAGGCTCGATAAACTTCGGCCACTCTGCGGAGATCGACTTGGAGATCTTCGCATACCCATACCCCGGCAGATCCGCGAAGATCAACGTCGGCTTCAACTTCTGCTTGTCGCCCGCGCCCTCATGCAGCGCAAAGAAGTTGATCGCGCGTGTCCGTCCAGGCGTCGAAGAGGTATGAGCCTGCTTCGACCCCAGAAGCGAATTGATCAGGGACGATTTCCCGACGTTGGATCTTCCGAGGAAGGCCACTTCGGGGGCGTCATAGGTCTTCTCCGGTGAAGGGAAGTGAGAGACATCGGTTGCGGATAGAAGGAAGGTAGGCGCCAGACGCATTGCTTCAGTGTAGTCTTTCGCGCCTCACCCGGAACCTGCGCGATCGCATCGAGCGCAACTGAAAGGAGAAGGGCATCTAGCTACGCAGCCAGATGCCCTTAGGGAACTCCCAGTCAACTTGCTTACCTTGCCGACACAGGCGCCGTCAGCGTGAAGGTCACCCTCGACTCAGACGGAATCACGACGTCCTTGTTTCCTGTATAGGCAGAAGCAGCCGTACCAGCTCCAGCGCCAGCCAGGCCGCCGATCAGAGCGCCCTTTCCGCCGCCAGCCAGACCGCCGATGATAGCTCCAAGCCCACCGCCGCCGCCGATCATCCCCGCCGTCCGCTTGCCTTTGCCCGCTTGCGTCTTCTCATATTCGTTTGTGCTCACCCTGGCTCCGCCGATTGATGTCAGCTGGATTCCCAGGTCTCCAGCTCCTTTGAAGCGGCCTCTGCCCTTGGCAGCCACGACCTCGCCCTCCACACGCGTCCCCCGTGGAAACACGGTAGCACCAGAGCGGGTCACGAGCGGCTCAGAAAGGACGCCTGTAAATCTGTCGCCGACACTATTCTTGCTTGCCGCTAGCGTCTCCGTGATAGTTACCGCCACACGGCTTCCTGCGGGAGCAGTCCTCGATACTGCCGCCGGAGCTGCAGCAGCGGGAGTTCTATCGGGAGCGGCGGAAGGATCCGCAGGTCGCGCCACCTGGGCTACCGGTGCTGGCGGCGGGGTTGCCTGTGGCGGCTTCACGCCCGCTGGATACGTCACCGACCCATCCGCATTCGTGATCGATCCATCAGGGTTCTTCGTTACTGTTGCGGTCGGCGGCTTCACCCCCGCCGGATACGTCACTGACCCATCCGGATTGGTAATCGATCCATCAGAGTTCTGTACTCCCGCAGCAGCTGGTGGAGGTGCACTCTTGCATCCGGTTACCATCATTGCCATGCCAAGGGTCAAAGCCGCAAGAAAACTAACTCGATTCGTATTCATATAGGAGAACCCTCCTCAGGATGTCTTCACCGAGGATTATAGGGCCTTGGCTTTTCCCTGTCCTGCCTGCCTCGGGGACTAGCCATGATACCTCGCGCCACAGGGAATATTCCGTGAAACCCCGCCTGATTCACTTACTCTTAAGCCTTATCTGTTACTTCACGATCCGGGCTATATGACCATGACTAACCCCGGCTCTGCTGTTCGATATTGCCGCAGATCCGCAAATAAAACCTTGTCTACTGGTCCGCGAGACTGAATACGCGTTCCATTACCATCCACCTCTCTCCTGGCTTGGCCTGCGGAAGCGGCTGTTGGAACTTGCCCATAAGGGCCTCCCACTCCTGGACTTTGGCATTAGCCGCATCTGCTGCCGCCTTCGCCGATAGGGAGAATTCATCATTGACATCCATAATCATGAACATCCGCGTCCCCAGAAGGTAGATCTCCATCTCCAGAACGCCAGCATCAAACAGGCTCTTCTTCACCTCTGGCCAGATCTTGACGTGATACCGCTTGTACTCCGCAATCGCTGTTTCATCATCTTTCAAATCCAGCGTTAAACAATGACGTTGCATGCCTCTGCTCCCATTCTATGCATTGACTTCACGGGTCGGCGGCAAAGTCAATCGAAGACTACCATCCGAAAGCCCCTTCCGTCCCCAGCCTCTTCCTCCTCGTGCGTAATCACATCACTATCTTTCTAAAATCCTTTTACATAAAAAGAGGTATCCTTTTCATGTAACCCAATCGATAATTTCAGCCTATGACTAATACCTTTCACCTGGAAAATAAGATCGCCCTGATTACCGGCGGGGCCAGTGGCATCGGTGCCGCCACCGCTCGCGAACTCTCTCGCGCCGGTGCTCACATCCTCATTGCTGACATCAATCTTCTCGCCGCCCAGACACTCGCCGCCGAGCTGCCTCACGCCACGGCTATTGCAATGGACGTCACGAGCTCTGTCTCCATCGCCGCTGCGTTCACGAACATCTCTCGCCTCGACATCCTCGTCAATAACGCCGGCATAGGACTCGTTGGCGACATAACCCGTACCTCCGAAGAAGACTTCGCTCGGGTCATGCTCGTCAACGTGCACAGTGTCTTCCTTGTGACTCAAGCCGCCTTCCCGCTGCTTCTCGCATCGCATGGTTCGATCGTCAACATTGGCTCAGTCGCTGGCTCCGTTGGCGTCAAGCAACGCTTTGCCTACTGCGCCAGCAAAGGCGCAGTTCAGGCGTTGACCCGCCAGATCGCCGTTGACTACCCTAAGGAGCTCCGTATCAACTGCATCGCTCCTGGGACTGTCCAGACACCATTTGTGGAAGGCTACCTGGATAAATACCACGCCCACGAGAAAGAAAAAGTTCGCGCTGAGCTCGTCGCCCGCCAGCCCATCGGACGTCTCGGCACTCCGGAGGATATAGCCTCTCTCGTCCGCTTTCTCTGCTCCCGTGAAGCAGAGTTCATCAATGGCGCTGTCATTCCGATTGACGGTGGTTGGACAGCAGCCTGATCTCATCACCAACCTTGATCTTGAGAAATCAATGAAAGGGAAGCCATCCACTTGAACGAAATTCTCATTACCGGCGTACGTGTCATCGACCTGCGCTTCCCCACATCCCGCGACCACATCGGTTCCGATGCAGTCAATAAGGATCCAGACTACTCTGCTGCCTATTGCATCCTCGAAACCAACTCCGGTCTCGAAGGCCATGGCCTCACTTTCACTCTAGGTCGCGGTACCGATCTCGTCGTCCAAGCCGTCCGTTACCTCTCCCGCTACGTTGTCAACCGCTCGCTCAGCTCCATCACTGACGACCTCTGTGCGTTCTCCCGCCAGCTCACGGACGACACACAATTCCGCTGGCTGGGCCCCGAGAAGGGCGTCATTCACCTCGCCACAGGAGCCCTCCTCAACGCTGTTTGGGATCTTTACGCCCGAGCTGAGAAGAAGCCCCTCTGGCAGCTTCTTGCGGATATGGAGCCGGAGCAGCTCCTCAAAGCTGTAGATTTTCGATACATCGACGACGCCCTTACTCCAGAAGAAGCCCTCGACATCCTCAACAAAGCTCGCGCCAATGGGAAGCCCGAACGTCTCGCTCTTCTCAAGGAACAAGGTTATCCAGCCTACACTACCTCCGTAGGCTGGTTCGGCTATAGCGAAGAAAAGATCCGCCGCCTCTGCCACGAAGCCCTGGCCGAAGGCTGGACACACTTCAAACTAAAGGTGGGCGGTGATCCCGCCGACGATCTCCGCCGCGGCCAAATCGTCCGCGATGAGATCGGCTGGACACACAAGCTCATGGTCGACGCCAACCAGAAGTGGGGAGTCCTCGAAGCCATCGAGCGTACTCGTCAGCTTGCACCTCTTAAACCCTGGTGGATGGAAGAGCCCACCAGTCCCGATGATATCCTCGGCCACGCTCGTATCCGCCGCGAAGTTCCGGAGGTGCGCATCGCTACAGGCGAGCACTGCCACAACCGCGTCATGTTCAAACAACTCCTCCAGGCCGGCTCCATCGATGTCCTCCAGCTCGACAGCTGCCGCGTAGGTGGTGTCAACGAGAATCTCGCCACCCTCCTGATGGCCGCGAAGTTCAACATCCCCGTCTGTCCACACGCTGGCGGAGTCGGTCTCTGCGAATATGTCCAGCATCTATCCGTCTTCGACTTTCTCAGCGTCTCTGCTAGCATCGAGAATCGCGTTATAGAGTTCGTAGACCATCTCCACGAGCACTTCCTAACCCCAGTTCAAATCCGTAACGGCCACTATCTGCTTCCAACCGAACCTGGCTACAGCATCCAGGTCCGCGAACAATCACTAACCCGCTTTGCCTATCCCACCGGCGAAGTCTGGAATGAATCGAAGGAGTAAGTAAGCATGAAGTTAGTAACCTTCTCGGCCAAAGCCGCAGTCACGGCTGGGCAACCCGCAACACCCAGTGCCTCTGTCCCCGCTGCGGCGCTCAGCATCGACATTCCGACCCCGGGCGTTCTCGTCGGCAGCGATGTAGTGGATCTCTCCTCGCTCGGCTATCCCACCGTTCTCAGCATCATCGAAGCCGGCAAACAAGCACTCGACGAGATTCAGGCAAAGCTCGCGAAGGCCCCGCGTCTTCCGCTTGAGAGCGTCAAGCTCCACGCCCCCATTCAGCGGCCGCCGCGCATCTTCGGCATCGGCCTCAACTATCAGAAGCACGCCGATGAATCCAAAATGCCAGTGCAGAAGGTTCCCACCGTCTTCATGAAGCTCTCAAGCTCGGTCGTCGGCCCTGACCATCCCATCATCCTTCCCAGGATCAGTACACAGCCAGACTATGAAGCAGAGTTTGGCGTAGTCATCGGCAAACCCGGCTACCAGATCGCTGCAGAGGACTGGCAGCAATACGTCTTCGGCTACACCATCATCAACGACGTCAGTGCCCGCGACATCCAGCTCTCTACCTCTCAATGGACGCTCGGGAAATCCTTCCCCACGTTCACCCCCATCGGACCTGCCATCACCACCGCCGACGAGATTTCGGACCCGCACTCCCTCTCGATCAGACTCACGATCGACGGAGAGACCCTCCAGGACTCCAACACTAACGATCTCATCTTCAAGATACCCGCGCTGATTGCCTACATCTCCAGCACGACACCGCTCGAAGCCGGAGACATCATCAGCACTGGAACCCCTGAAGGCGTAGGCCTTGGTCGCGACCCGAAACGCTGGCTCAAGCCCAACGAAGAAGTCATCGTCACCATCGATAAACTCGGCTCACTGCGCAACCGCACCATCGCGGAATAGCGCAAACAGTATATTGTTGCATGTCCCATGTACTTGTCACTCGTCCAATGCATTATTTAGTCCACGCTGCTCGCAGTTATGTGAGCAGCGTTTTTTCCTATCGGCACACGAAAACTGCACTGCTTTAACTCGGTATCATGTAAGCTCAACAAACACTCAACATGGGTCAGCAGAGCACTATCTACCCTCCGCACCGCAGGCTTGGCCCAATCTGGCTGGCCCTGCTTATTCTGCCGCATCTTTACGCTCCTGCTCAGAGCCCCGATGTCTCCGCCACAACCATTCCCCTGATCCTCCCCTCCGCCATAGTCTTTGACCCCCAAGGTAACTTCTACCTTGCCGAGACCGCCAGCCACATCATTCGCAAGGTAGACGTTGCCGGCACTATCACCACTATCGCCGGTACCGGCACCCAGGGTTTCTCTGGTGACTCGGGCCCTGCAAAAGAAGCCCAGCTCGACTCTCCGCAGGGTCTCGCACTCGATGCCAGCCAAAATCTCTACATCGCCGACACCCATAACCACCGCATCCGCAAACTCAACTTCGCCACCGGCATCATCACGACTATCGCCGGTACCACCACTCCAGGCTTCGGCGGAGATAGCGGACCCGCCACAGCAGCTCACCTCAACCTCCCCACGGCCCTGGCTGTCGACACCACCGGCAACCTCTACATCGCCGACACCCAAAACCACCGCATCCGCAAAATAACTACCAGCACCGGCACGATTACCACCATCGCAGGCAATGGCATACAAGGCTTCTCCGGCGACAACGGCTCTGCCATCTCCGCCAGCATCGACTCCCCAACCGGCATCGCCCTGGACCCTTCGGGCAATCTTTACCTTGCCGACACCCACAATCACCGTATCCGCAAGATCACCTCTGCCACCGGCATCATCACCACCATCGCTGGCTCAACGGCTACCGGATACAGCGGCGACAACGCCTCTGCCACCACAGCCACTCTCGCTCTCCCTCGCGGCCTCACCATCGACGCCGCCGGCAATATCTACCTTGCCGACACCGCCAATCACCGAATTCGTCGTATCGATGCCACCACCGGCATCATCACCACCATAGCCGGACAGGGAACCCAGGCCTACAGCGGAGACGCGGGTCCAGCGACTGCCGCCTCACTCGACACGCCACGCGCGACCACCACATCTCCCTCCGGTCTACTCACCCTCGCCGACACAGGCAATCAGCGCATCCGCCAGATCTCCACCGACAACGCCATCCACACCATCGCCGGCCTCGGTTCCACCGCACCAGGGACTCTATCCGTCACCGCGCCCAGCGTCGTCGTCTACGGCACCGGACACCTCACCGCTACCCTTGCTACCACCACAAATGCATCCGGCACCGTAACCTTTTTAGATACATTCAACGCCGTCACTGCAACCCTTGGCATCGCCAACCTCACTGTCAGCTCCGCCAGCCCTGGCGCCGCCGCCACCAGTTTTGCGGTTCTTAGTACCAGCACTCTTCCCGCGGGCGACCACAGCATCATCGCCACCTACGCCGGAGACCAAACCCATCCCCCCGCCCAAAGCTCTACCCTGTCTCTCACTATCGCTCCCCAGCAACTCACCGCCTCCATCACTCCCGCCAAGCTCCTGTATGGCCAACCCGTACCTGCCCTCAGGGGCACCTTGACCGGCCTCCTGCTGCAGGACGCCTCCCTCGTCTCTGCCACCTTCACCACCACTGCTGGCAATCTCTCCCCAGTCGGAATCTACCCCATCACTGCAACTCTCTCCGGCCCGGCAGCAGGGAACTATAACCTCCTCACATCACCGAACCTCACCATAACCCGAGCCCCAACCGTGACCACCCTAACCGCCTCTGCTGCCACGCTCGCTCCTGGTCTTCCCATTACACTCAGTGCCCACGTAGTCAGCACCACTGCCGGAAGCCCCACCGGTACGATCAGTTTTTTCGACGGCCCCACAACCCTGTTCACCGTAGGCGCCTCTACCACCGGCGACGCTGTCGTCACCGCCGACTTCCTCAGTACCGGTCTCCATAGCCTCATCACTGTCTACAGCGGAGACGCCAACTTCACACCCAGCGCCTCCACCCCGCAGCTCATTGGCATCGGCACCGAACCCACCTCGGACTTTACTCTCACCACCACCAGCTCGGTGAGCCAGACCATCGTCGCAGGCAACTCCGCCAGCTTCACCTTCGCCGTTCAGGTTCAAGGCAGTCCACTGTCCAGTCCTATTACCCTGGCTGCCACCGGACTCCCCCCTCTGGCAACCGCCTCCTTCAACCCCGCCTACCTGCCACCGGGAGCCACCTCCAATACGTTCACCATGACCATCACCACTCCAAAGACCACGGCTCTCCATCGCAACGCCATCCGTCCACCCCCTGTGCTGGCGCTTCTTCTACTTCCAATCACCAGCTTGGTCCTTCGCAGAAGGGATATTCGCAGAAAAGTAACTCTTCTGACATGGGCTCTTCTAACGATTCCGCTTACGCTCTGCAGCGGTTGCGGAGATCGTATCGCCCCAGGCAGCCAGTCCGCAGCACCCCCAAAAAGCTACAACATCACCGTGACTGGAACCGCCACCACTCCTGGCGGAGCCGCCCTCATCCGCACCGCTACCGTCACCCTGCTATTGCAACCAGCCAATTAGGTGTTATGCCTGCAAAAGATCCGTTTCTTTTCTCTAAGAAGGTCCCAGCATCCTGAGCAGAAAGAACACGATCACTCCGGCAAAAAATATCAGAGCCATCCTGATCCCCGGCTCCCGATTCACCTCAGGTACCAGGTCGGTAGCCGCAACGTAAATCGTCACACCTGCAGACAAGGGCAATCCAGCCCGCACCCAGCTGGGCTGAAGATTGATCACGAGCACGCCGAGCACGGTCATGGCCCCCAGGAATAACGCCGAATTCAGAGCAGCCACACGACCCCGCCCACCCGCAAGCATCACGCTGGCAATGGTGAATCCCTCGGGGATTTTATGCAGGAATGCCGCGAAGAAGAGAATCCACCCCAGCCAGTGCGACAGGACAAAACCCGATCCAATCGCCACTCCATCGAAGAAAGTATGCGTTGCCAGCCCTAGCAGAACAGAGTAGCTCGTCCGTGCCGAAAGAAATTCATGTGGATGCGTCTCTTCTCCAAAGTGAAAGTGCGGCACCAGTGTGTGCTCCAGCAGATGCACCCCGCAGTACCCAACCAGAATCAGTAGGGGAGCCCAGCCTGGATTGAGACGCAACCCCTCCGGCACCATCTCCAGGACCGCCGCTGCCAGCATGAACCCCGCACCCAGAGCTACGAAGTAGCGCAGCGCCCGAGCGGAGGGAGACCGTCGAACCAGCAGAAAGCCACCCAGATAGTCCGCCAGACCGGCAACCAGCCCTAGCGTCAGACTCAACCAGAACGCCGACACAGCTAGCAGCTAAGGCGAGCAGTCAGCTTATCGCCTGTAAATCCGATGTTCATATCGTCTTGATTTTACCTATCTCCGGCCATTGCGACTCGCGCGATAGGAAAAACACCACTCCAAGCCCGCAGAACAGGACCAGTCCTTCCAACCGCTCCGACAGAGCATGTAGTCGCTCGAAGTCCACACGACCATCGTTCTCAATCGAAGCTTTCTCCACCTCGCCGCCAGCCAACGCGCGATCACGCTCCATCGCCGGCAGAATCCTGAACTGAGAGTAAGCTGTCACCATCAACATCACGCCAGTCAGTACCAGTTGAATCGCGAAACTTACCCGGGCTGGAACCTCCGCTCGCAGCCAAAGCAGTGCGGTAGCAATATAAAAGGTTGCACCGCCGATCAATCCTATCCAGTGCAGGACACGCAGCGTACCCCCCACAACGAGTCCCGCCTCATGGGCACTGGACAGGCTATGAAACGCCACAGGCGCAACGACGAAGGCAAAGAAGATCAGCCCTCCGACCCATGCCACCATCGCAAACAACCGAAAGGCTCTCAGAATGGTCTGCATGTCCTAGACGTGATCCCTTCCAATCAAACGTTCAATTCTGCTCTTGATCGGAGGATGCGTAGAAAACAGCTGTCCAAATCCGCCTCCGCCCAACAACGGAGCGACGATAAACAGGTGCGCCGTAGAAGGCGAGGCCTGCATCGGAATCCGCCGTGAGTAATCATCCAGCTTCTGCAGCGCTCTCGCCAGAGCATAAGGATTTCCCGTCACCGCAGATCCCGTGGCATCTGCCTCGTACTCCCGCGACCGCGAGATCGCTAGTTGAATCAGCGATGCCGCAATCGGCGCGAGGATAAGCATGAACAGACCACTCATCCCGCCGCCCCGGTCGCGATCCCGGTCTCCTCCACCACCAAACAGCGAAGCCCAATAACCCATCCGCGCGACCATTGTGATAGCTCCAGCTAAAGTCGCGGCAATCGAGCTAGTCAGAATATCCCGGTTCCGCACGTGCCCCAACTCATGCGCCAGCACGCCCTCCAGCTCCTCATCGTCCAGCAGTTGCAGAATCCCACGCGTAACCGCCACCGATGCATGCTGCGGATTCCGTCCTGTCGCAAAGGCATTCGGCGACTCTGTCGGCAGCACATAGATCTTCGGCATAGGCAAACCCTGCTTCGCCGTCAGACGTTCCACCGCTGCATAGGCTCGCGGAAGCTCCTCGCGCGTGACTGGCTGTGCGTTATACATCCGCAACGCCAGCTTGTCGGAAAAGAAGTAAGTTCCGAAGTTGAACGCCACTGAGAGTGCGAACGCCAGTACCATCCCATTCCGTCCACCGACACGGTCACCGATAAAGATCAGAAACAGTGTCAAAGCCACCAGCAACAATGTCGATTTGAACGTGTTCATCTGTCAGTCCCTCATATAACCGGTCCCGCAACATTAGACGTATCAGCACTGGATTCGCCACGAAGAAGCGCTCTGCGAAGCACAATCTCCAACGCGCTCTTCTGCTCGATATACTCCGTCTCGCTTAGTCGCCCCTGCAGCTTATCCGTCTCCACGGCAAACAACTCTTCCTTCAGCGCCGTCAGAAGAGCATCCGAGCCCACCGCAAACGAAGGAGCCGCAACTTCGTTTACGCGCTTCGATGTACTCCCCTTCAACATGATGCCCGCGCCCCCAGCAAGTACCAGCCCAAGTCCGCCCAGGATCCACCACTTATACTTCGCCCAGGGATCGTTGGTCCCCTCCGGGTCCAGTGGATTGCCCAGTCCGCCACCTGGACGCGTATCGTTAGCCGCTGTAGCCCCGGCTCCTGGCTGTGTTGCAGCACCGGGTGCTCCTGCCCCCCCAGACCCCGGCGCGGCCTGCGAATCCCGAGGCAGCTGTCCGCTCCCCGACACCATAAAATCCAGCGCCTGTGACGGAGCCACATTCCGCGCAACATACGTCTGTGCGGTTGTCTCCTCAGTCACCGGCGTATACGGTGTGGACGGTCCTCCCTTGAACGTCATGCTCTTCGGCATCATGATCGCAATCGTGTCCGTCGGCAATACCAGTCGCGGTGCGAATTTGAAGTTCCCGCCATACGGCAGCCGGTACGTAATCTGAAATCGTGTCTCCCCCGGCCTTATCGGAAAGACAAACGCAAAGTGGTTGGCGTCGCCCAAAGGCACAGGAGAGGCTTGGACCGGCATCCCGCCGGGCCCTAGCGCAGCCGATCCCTCGACCACCGCGCCCTCCGGCAGGTAGAACTCAAACGGACGGTCGCTGAACTGCGTCCGTGGAGGAGTCGATTCGTTCTTCACGAAGAAGTTCTCCACTACGCGAAGTCCCTTGCCGCTCTCATCGGTCTGGATGCGCATCACATCCGCCTCGCCGCTGATCCCCTCCACCTTCGCCGCCGCGTTGAAGACCTCCACCTCAACCGACTGCGTCCCCTCAGGAGCCGGTCGAAAGTAATTCGCCTTGTCATGCGTCACTCGCACCAGGTGGATGCCCTTGTCCGGAACATCCAGGGTGAAGCGCCCATGCGCATCCGTCTTCGTGCGCGCAGCCTCCTGCATGCCCTGTTGCAGGCGAAGCAGCACGACATCATCCCCAGCCGCAGGCTTGTTCGTCGTCTTATTGGTCACAGTGCCGGTAATCGAGTCCGCGAGCCCGTAGCTCGAAAATGCCGTTAGCAGAGCAGCAGTCGCAGCAAAACGTCGGAGGGAAAAGGGTAAAGAGGTCACGCTTAAGTTTACGTCAAACTGGGCACGTCCAGCCTGCTTAAGTCTTTACTCTCCGGCTGAACTCACCCCGGGCGTGCAACAGGTCCATCTCGGCGATCACCCGAGCCGCCTCATCTTCCAATCCGGCCCTCTGTTCCGCATAGTCCTGCTCTGGATACTTCCCGGCCAGATACTCGAAGTTCAAATCGCGTAGGTTCTCATAGATGACGTCCTTGCGCTCGCGCAGATAGTCCACCCGTGTCTTATCCGCCTGGAAGAATGGATTACGCTCCGGCCAGAAGATAAACGCGAACAACATAAGTGTCAGTACTACACCCGCGATGATGCCCATCAGTACTCCGTCTCCCGCCGAATCCGCTCCCGCAGCTCATCCCCACCGGCACCGCCAGCTCCCGCGGCACTCACTGGAGTGCGAGCACCAGACCGCAGCTTCCACATCCGAATCAAAAAGCCCGTCCCGATGGTAGCCATCAGAAACACCGCCATCGGGGCAATCCACGCAACATTGTCGAACCCTCCGCGCATCGGCGCTGCCAGAACCGTAGGCCCGTACTTCGCCGCAAACCAGTTCATGATGGCCGTGTCTGCCCCGCCTCCGGCCACCTGCTGCCGCAGTTCGCCGATCATCCGGTCCGAATCCGGGCAGCCCACATGGTTGCACTCCAGCAATATCTGTCCGCAACTACAGACGCAGATCATCTGATGGCCAAGCCGATTGAATCGTGAGGCCGGATCGCCCGCACCCAGCATCACCACACCCAGAAGGCATACCGCTGCTGCCTGCATCCATCGCTTAAACATGATGAACCTCAGCTCCCAGCGGTGCCTCAATCTCCACCCGGGCACGTGCCGCCGTCCTCGTCAGATTAGGCACCAGAGCCACAAACGTACCCAGCACGACGATCAGTACTCCAATCCATATCCAGTTCATCAGAGGATTCAGGAATACCTTGATGATCGGCTTATCCGTATCCGGATTCTTCCCCTCGTAGATCACATACAGATCGGTCGCCAATGTCGAGTGCAGTGCCACCATCGTCGATGTCGTCTGGCTGGCGTGGTAGAAACGTCTCTCCGGAGCGAGTTGGGTGAGCTTCTTGTCACCCTTGAACACATCGAGCAACGCGTACTCGGTGTCGTAGTTTGGATTGCTATCCTGGGTAAAACTCTGGCATACCAGCCGGTAAGGACCCAGCTTCACGGTGTCGCCAAAGCCCATCTCCTGCTCGCGGGACTGATTGAACGCTCCACCGGCAATCCCGATGAACATCACCACAATCCCAAAGTGCACCAGGTAGCCGCCATACCGCCGTGTATTTCGCCGGATGAGAAGAATAGTGGAACCAAACAGATTTTTCCCAGTCTGCGTCCGCACCACACCAGCTCCCCGCAGAAACTCCGCGGCAATCGCCGTAATCACCCCGGCCGCCAGCGAGAACGTAACCAGCGAGAAGATCTCCGCCTGCATATCGTCGCCCGCACTCCACGGATGCACGCCCGAAAGCATCAGCGCCACAAACGTCACCCCCATCGCAATCCCTGGCAGAACGAAGTTCCGCCGAATCGACCGCAGCGAAGTAGACCGCCACGCCAGCAGAGGCCCAATCCCAGTCAGGAACAGCAGGAACAACCCGATCGGCAGATTCACCCGGTTATAGAACGGGGCTCCCACCGTAACCTTCGACCCCTGCACATACTCCGATAGAACAGGGAAGAGCGTACCCCACAAAACCGTAAAGCAAGCCGCCAGCAGCACCAGGTTGTTGAATAGAAAACTCGATTCACGCGAAACCAGCGACTCCAGCTTGTTCTCCGACTTCAAGTGGTCCTTCTGCTTGAAGAACGTGAACAGGCAGATCGCAAACACAATCAAGATGAAGCCGTAGAACCAGCCACCAATAGAAGATTGAGCAAACGCATGAACGGAACTGACGATTCCCGACCGTGTCAGCAGAGTCCCCAGGATCGTCAGCAAAAACGTCGAGAAGATGAGCCAGACGTTCCAGCTCTTCATCATGCCGCGCTTCTCCTGCATCATCACGGAGTGCAGGAAGGCCGTTCCCGTCAGCCAGGGCATCAGCGAAGCATTCTCCACCGGATCCCAGCCCCAATACCCACCCCAGCCGAGCACGCTATAGGCCCAATGCGCACCAAGGAATATCCCGCATGTAAGAAACAGCCATGTCACCATCGTCCATCGTCGCGTGATGTGGATCCACTTCTCCCCTGGATACCGCATCATCAGCGCGCCCAGCGCAAACGCAAACGGAACCGAGAACCCTACATACCCCAGGTACAGCATCGGCGGATGAATCACCATCTCCGGATACTGGAGCAGCGGATTCAGTCCAAATCCATCCATCGCCACAGGTCCTGGTTGTATGGCAAACGGCGGCGCTGCGAAGTTCAGCAGCAGCAGAAAGAAGACCTGAATCCCCGCCAGAATCGTCGAGGCAAACGCCGACAGTCGAACATCGACCTTATGCCGCATCCGCAACACAAATCCATAAGCCGAGAGCAGCCACGCCCACAGCAGCAGCGACCCCTCCTGTCCGGACCAGAGCGCAGAAAACTTGTAAGCCGTATTCAGATCTTTGTTCGTATGGTGCAGGATGTACGAGACCGAGTAGTCGTTCGTAAACGAGGCCCACACTAGAGCGAACGCCGCACAGCTCAACGCAACAAAGCTGCCGATCCCTGCTCGCCGAGCCGTCTCGCCCAATCGTCCCGAACCATCGTCAGCAGCCGGGCCTTTACTGCGCCAAAGCGCAATCCCGCCCACCACCAGCGTATAGACGCTCAAAGCCAGAGCCAGGAGCAGCGTAAAACTACCGAACTCCGGCATAGGATGCAGTCGCATGGATTCCTCTGTCCTTATTCTCTCAAGGGCAGACCCTTAACAGCAATAAAACATCGTTTACCGCACGGCTGCGACGTCTAATGTTGGATAAGGCTATGTACGCTGGCCAACAGATGGTCAGGCATCAACGGCTTCAGGCGGAACAGGACGTTCATCCCCTCGTACTCCGCCTCGGCCTCTTCCATCCCGCTGATCACCAGCACCGGCAGATGGGGAAACGTCTTCCGGAGCTCGCGAACGAAGGCCGAACCAGTCATTCCAGGCATGATGTGATCGGTAATCACCAGTTGCACCTCGGTAGGGAAGTCCCCGCTCTGGAACTGCTCAAGTGCACGTCTGGGACTAAGTGCCGCAATCACGAAGTATCCAGCGCGTTTTAGAATCGTCTGTCGCGTGGCCGCTTGAATTGCGTTGTCGTCGATGAGAAGAAGGGTATCGGTCATCATGGGTCTACTACTCCAAGGAGAAATCCATCAGGTGTTCATTCCGAATCTTTCCTCTCAGTCCAAACATGAAGGAATGGACACCGGGAAAGTAGTCTGATAGCTGTCGATAAGTTCTACTGCAAATCGATCCAACCCGCATAAAACTTTTGGATGCCGTATCTTGGGTTCGGGTTTTCCGCCCTACTGAATCCAGCGTCTGCACGCCTCTCCCAAGGCTTGAAGTGCTGGACGGAAGATGCAGAAACGGTTTAGAGTTGGCCAAAGAACGTATTATCTAATGTTTTACCAAGGGTGCCCGTGACTCTCTCCATCGTCGACTGGCTTATCATGCTGGTCTATTTCGCCTTCGTTCTGGGGATCGGGTTCGCCCTTAAACGCTACATGCGCACCAGCAACGACTTCTTCCTTGCCGGGCGCTCCATCCCCGCCTGGGTCTGCGGCCTCGCCTTTATCTCTGCCAATCTCGGAGCCCAGGAAGTCATCGGCATGGGTGCCTCGGGTGCCAAGTACGGCATCGTCACCAGTCATTTCTATTGGATCGGCGCCATCCCCGCAATGGTCTTTGTCGGCATCTTCATGATGCCTTTCTACTATGGGTCGAAGGCCCGTTCCGTCCCCGAGTACCTCCGCATGCGCTTCGACGAGAAGACCCGCGCCGTCAACGCCTTCTCCTTCGCCATCATGACCGTCTTCAGCTCCGGCATCTCCATGTACGCCATGGCGCTGCTCATCCAGACCCTGGGCCTCTTCCACGGCATCATCCCCGACCCCTACATCTTCCACGTCTCCATCGTCCTGTCGGCGGTCATCGTCCTCGGATACATCTTCCTCGGCGGACTCACCAGCGCCATCTACAACGAGGTCCTCCAGTTCTTCCTCATCGTCGCCGGCTTCGCCCCGCTCGTATGGATCGGTCTGCGCAACGTAGGCGGCTGGCAGGGAATCAAGGAAAAGCTCCCCGACACCATGACCCACTCCTGGAAGGGAATGGCCCACGCCTCCACCAACTCCCTTGGCGTCGAGTGGGTGGGCCTGGCCATGGGGCTCGGCTTCGTCCTCAGCTTCGGCTATTGGTGTACCGACTTCCTCGTCATCCAGCGCGCCATGGCCGCGGACTCCGAAGTCTCCGCTCGCCGCGTCCCCCTCATCGCTGCCATACCCAAGATGTTCTTCCCCTTCCTGGTCATCCTGCCCGGCCTCATCGCCGTTACGGTGACCTCCCACATGGCGACGAACACTCCCACCGCCGCGGTGGCGACGACAACCCCCTCCGTCGCGGTAGAGACCACCACCGCCAACGGCCACAACATTCCCCTTGACGAGCGGCACCCCCACGGAATCATCCCGCAGAAGACGAACCCGCTCAACGGACAGCCTGTCCTCGACACCAATGGCAACCCCGTCTACAACTACGATCTGGCCATCCCCGTCATGCTCCTCCACTTCTTCCCGACCGGCATCCTTGGCCTTGGCCTTACCGCACTGCTAGCCAGCTTCATGTCGGGAATGGCCGGCAACGTCACCGCCTTCAATACCGTCTGGACCTACGACATCTATCAGGCCTACATCAACAAGAAGGGAACGGACGCGCATTACCTCTGGATGGGTCGCATGGCCACCATAGGCGGAATCGTCTTATCCATCGGGGCAGCCTACGCCGCTACCAGCTTCAACAACATCATGGACGCGCTGCAGCTCATCTTCTCGATGGTCAATGCGCCTCTGTTCGCTACCTTCCTGCTGGGCATGTTCTGGAAGCGCACCACCGGCCACGGAGCCTTTACCGGTCTGCTCGCTGGAACTGGAGCCGCGCTGCTTCACCACGGTCTCACCATCCCGGTAAATGCCTCTCCCGGTCTGCACGGCGGTTGGATCACCATCGTTCACCGTTATCCCAGCGATATGGCGCAGAACTTCTGGACTGCCATCTTCGCCTTCTCGGTCAATCTAATTGTGACCGCTGCGGTCAGCCTCGTCACCAAGCCCCGCGAAGAGTCCGACCTGGTCGGCCTGGTCTACTCCCTCACGCCGAAGCCCATTGAAACCCATCTGAGCTGGTACCAGAAGCCGGCAACCCTGGCTATCGCCGTACTCGCCATGCTCGTCGTTCTCAATCTCGTCTTCGCCTAGCGCACCAGCAAAGGAATCTTATGGGACTCGACATCCGCATCCCCCTCGGCCTCATCTTCCTCATCACGGGCGGAATCATCAGCCTGTATGGCTTCATCACCCGCAATAGCGCCATCTACGAGAAGTCGATGGGAATCAACCTCAATCTGACCTGGGGCGCGATCATGTTCGTCTTCGGCCTCATCATGTTCCTCGTAGGCCGTCGTCAACGCTGGCAGGACGACCCCGTCACACCTCGACCCTGGGAGCGTGGGAGCGGCGCGCCTCGCCACTAGCAGCGCGCTTTGCCCCTAATGGCAAGCAAGATACTCACAACTTCAGATCGATGAACTTCGATCCCTTTTTGAAACGCATCTCCCGCGGAAGTGATGGCTCCCCGCGTTCCACATTGCAATCGCTTGCGATAATGAAGACATGAAGCGCCGCCTCATCAAGCAGTATGAATTCGTCCGCAAGATCGGCTCCGGTGGCAGCGGCGTTGTGTTTCTCGCCAATGACACGCTCCTCCAGCGTCCCGTTGTCCTCAAGCTGCTGAAGCGCGGCAATCTCACCATCGAGCAGATGCGGGCCACCCAGCTCCGCGAGGCCCGGCTGGCCTCCGCGATCGACCACCCTAACGTCTGCGCCATCTATGACGTGGGTGAAGCTCCCGCCGAGTCCGGCGACTCTGAGGAAGCCTACATCGTCATGCAGTACATCCCCGGCAAGAGCCTCGACAAGCTCATCGCCGAGGGCCCCGCCAGCCTCCAGCTCGTCCTGTCCGCCGGTATCCAGACCTCCGACGGCCTCTCAGCCGCGCACAATCTGGGCATCTTCCATCGAGACCTCAAGCCTGCCAACGTCATGCTCACCGACGGTGGACTCGTCAAGATCCTCGACTTTGGCCTCGCGCGCCGCCTCGCTCCCGACCAGACGGACTTCGACCCGGCAGGTCCGGCCAGCAAACGTACACCACCCGCTCCTGGCGCCACCTATACGGCCCGCGGCGGAACCATCGCCTACATGGCTCCGGAGCAGTTCGTCACCGGCCAGTCCAGCGTCCAGTCCGATATCTTCGCACTTGGCCTGGTCCTCTACGAGCTCGCCACTGGCCGTCATCCCTTCCACCGGCCCGACGCGCAGGAGTTCCAGAGCATTCGCGCGATCCAGTTCGCCGACCCACCCTCGATCCGCGAGATCGCCCCCCATCTCCCCGTCGAGCTGGAGAGCGTCATCCTCCGGTGTTTGGAGAAGCAGCCCTCCGCCCGCTTCGCCTCTGCCGCCGACCTTCGCGAAGGCCTCAAGACGATCATGCGCTCCATGCAGCTCGACTCCGTCCTGACACCCGGCGGAGATTCGCTCACTTTGCTGCCTTCGCAAGGCCGTATGGCGATGGATAGCCCCGAAGAGGAGAAGCGTACTACCGGCATCCTCTCTATGCTCGCAGAGCGCTTCCGCGAGTCCGGCACGACTACGGCCAGCAAGCAGAACAACAGCATCGTCGTCCTCCCCTTCATCAACTATGGTCCCGCCGACGTGGCTCCGTTGTACGGCTATGCCCTGGCCGATGCCATCGCCGCCCGGCTGGCCCGGATGCCGTCCCTGGTCGTACGCCCCTCAAGCTCACTGATGACGGTCGCCACGCAGCAGCTCGATCCCTTGAGCATTGGCAAAAAGCTGCTCGTCAACTTCGTCCTCGCGGGAAACTTTCTCCGCTCCGACAAGGGCTTCGACCTCAACTGGCAGCTGCTCGATGTAGCCAGCCAGAGCGTTCGTGCCGGAGGATCGATCAACGTAGCCTCCTTCGACCTGGTCTCGGTCCAGTCGGAGATCTGCAACGAGGTCTTCAGCACATTGCAGGGCTTTGGCGACCTGCAGGGCCCAAACGAGAATCACCGTGCAGCCTCTCTCTCGGAGGACCTCTCCGAGGAGTATCTGCAGGCTCGCGCAGTCCTCTCCTCCTTCATGACCCGCACCGGCAGCCGCGACGATCTGGACCGCTCTCGCGAACTCTTCGAGAGCGTCGTCAAGCAGGACGAGAACTACGCTCCCGGCTGGTCTGGACTGGGCATCACGCACCTGCAGTACGCCCGTCACGGACTCGGCGGCCAGATGCATGTCCTCGAAGCCCGCCGAGCCTTCGACAAGGCCCTGCAACTTGACCCCGGTTCCGTCGAAGCCAATCTCTACCGCGTCTACATGCTTCTCTCTCGTGGAGAGAAGGAGAGCGCGCGTCACGGCATCGAGCATCTGTTGCAGACTGCCGGCAACGACTGGAACGTCCGCCTTGTCGCCGGACAGACGCTGCGGATCGACGGCATGTACGAGGAGGCACTGGACCAGTTCAATGCCTCGCTGCGCATGAACCCCTCTAACGCGGCCATGATCTACAACCACCGCGCCCGTGTGTATCAGTACCAGAACCAGATGGAGCTGGCCGCTGACGAGATAGAAAAGGGCCTCACGCTCGAGCCCAAACAGCCGATGCTCCGCATCTCTCTCGGCTACCAGCAGATGCGCACGGGTGATCTTCCCAAGGCCATCGAAACCCTGGAAAACGTCATCCGCGACGAGTCCTCTCTGCGCATCGTCTTCCCGACCATTGCCCTCTGCTACGTACAGCTCGGCGACCGCGAAAAGGCGGCCACCTTCATCGTCGACGAGACGCTCTCGGCAGCCGAGGCCGACAGCGAGATGGCCTATCGGTTGGCTACCTACTTTGCACTGGATGGGGATGAGTCCGAGGCGCTGCACTGGTTGCGCCGTGCCATCTATCTGGGAAATGAAAACTACCCCTGGTTCAGCAAGAACCCTGCCTGGCGCAAGATGAGCGGCCACGGCGACTTCGAGCGCATCCTCGAGGACCTGAAAAAAAGCTATAGGCGCAACCAGAAGAACTGGAAGCGCCTATTGGCCCAGGTCAGAGACTAACAACAATGGTTATTGCGCAGCGCCTGCACTCTGCGACATCTCCGCAGGCATAGCACGGCTGATCGTGCCGTTATTCAGAGGCGTCAGAGTCATCGGCATGGTCAGGCTGAAGACCAGCCGAACGTCCTTCTGGAGTGACGCCTGCCGATCCTGCTTCAGCCAGATGAAGGTGCTCACACCCGCGCCTACGCCTGCCCCAACGACCGCACCGACTCCTCCGCCGATCATCGCCCCGGCGACCGCAGAGCTTCCGGTAGCCAACGACATGACAGCCAGCGTCTCCTTCGGGTGCTCGCGCCGCTTCAGCGTTCCCTCGCGATCTACCTTGAAGTCGCTGCGGCTCGTATCGATCAGCTGCGCATGAAGTACATAGTGAGTTCCGTCAGGCAGCGTGATGCTCCGCGGCTCAAGATGCATCGCAGCTCCACCGGCAATACGCCGTCCGCCATGAACATCCGTCACCTGCCCTTCAAGGATGGAGCCGATTGGGATGATGACTCGGCCGTCTTTCTCTACCGGTTCAACCACCTGCGCGGTGAACTTCGTTCCCGGCATCGTGCTGGCCGTCGAGAGGTTCTCCTTCATCTCCACGCGTAGCAGCGTGCCTTCATTGAGTTCGCCCTCGCGCTCTGGAACGATGGTCACGATCTGCGCATCGACATCGCCGACGGGCACATCCTTCTTCGCGATATTTGCCGTCGTTGCCCCTTTGTAGGGCACGTAAGACCCGTAGACCTCGCCTGCAGGGGCTGAAGTTGCGGCCGGTTTGCCGGCTTGAGGCTTCGCTGCCAGCGGACGTCTTCCTGCTGCGTCACTCGCTGGGGCAGACGTAGTAATGTTATCGTCGCTGGTAGTCGTGATCGGTACGGGCTCGGGGTTGGAGACTCCGGTGCTCTGGGCGATACCGGGAACTGCAGCAAGAACAAGAGCGGCGGCGGCGATTTGTACCTTCATGGCAAGATCCTCAAGACGATTCGGGAGCCTGATTATCAGGTTCTCCCTATAAAAAGGGTAGAAGCTCTGCGAGCTCTGTAGAACAAAATCACCGGAAGGGAACCGAATCTACTAATACTTACGTACCTTCCTCTAATTGACACGAGGTGGCTCATGCCCTCCGGAACCCTAGCCCCTTCATCGGCAAAGACCAGCACCTTGCCCTGGGTGACGCTTATCATACTCTGCGCCATCGCAACAGCAGCGGTCCTGCGACGTGTCTATGTGCTGCTCTCGCCTCCCGCGCCGCCCCGGTTTCCAGGGGCAGACGCCCTCGATGCGGTCTTCGCCGCTCATCGCACCATGACTCTCACGCACATTCTCCCGGCGATGTGTCTTGTCGTGCTTCTACCCTTCTGGTTTTCTCCCCGCGTCCGACAGAAGCATACGGCCACGCATCACCGCATCACACAAGCGCTGTTTGCTCTGGGAGCCGTAACGGGGATTACGGCGCTGCTGATGAACACGCATCCGATCGGCGGCTTCAATGAGGTCGCGGCCATCCTCCTCTTCGACACTCTGTTCCTGTTCTCTCTCAGCCGTTCCTACGTCCTCTGGCTGCGCGGCGACCTCCCCCTGCACAGAGCATGGATGACCCGCGCCTTCGCCGTGCTGCTGGGGATTGCGACCACCCGCCCCGTAGTGGGTGTCTTCGTGGCCACCTCGCGCCTGACGCATCTGCGGCCGCAGCAGTTCTTCGGAACGGCCTTCTGGATCGGCTTCACCCTGACATACATTGCAGGCGAGGCATACATCCGCAGCCGTAGGCTAGGCGAGCTCTGAGCCTCTCCGCATCCCGGCTTGTCGATTCATCCGGTATTCAGCCAGGCCCCGAAACGCTTTGCTAGAATGCATCTGGTGAGCTCTTCGGACGCGAATCTAGTGCAATCAATCGCTTTAACAGGCGGGCGCACCGTCGCTGTCGACCGTCGTCCCAAACTGAATGAGCGTCTGACGCACCGCGTCGTCGCACAACATCTTTCAATCCAGAACAATAGGAGCAACATGACCGAGATCGTCTCTATCCACGCACGCGAAATCCTCGACTCCCGCGGAAACCCAACAGTAGAGGCGGACGTCATCCTCGACGGCGGAGCCAAGGGCCGCGCCGCGGTTCCCAGCGGAGCCTCCACCGGCGAGCACGAGGCCGTCGAACTTCGCGACGGGGATAAGGATCACTACCTGGGCAAAGGCGTCCTGGGAGCAGTCGAGAACGTCGAAAGCATCCTGGCCCCGGAGCTGACCGGCATGGATGCCAGCAACCAGCGCCTGATCGACGCCACCATGATCTCGATCGACGGAACGGAGAACAAGAGCAAGCTCGGCGCCAACGCCATCCTCGCCGTCTCGATGGCCTGCGCCCGCGCCTCCGCCGAAGCCCTCAAGCTGCCGCTCTATCGTTACCTCGGCGGCGTCAACGCCTGCCTCCTGCCGACACCCATGATGAACATCCTCAACGGCGGCAGCCACGCCGATTCGAACGTCGACTTCCAGGAGTTCATGGTGATGCCCGTTGGCGCGGAGACCTTCTCCGACGCGCTGCGCTGGGGGACGGAGGTCTTTCACACCCTCAAAGGCGTACTCAAGAAGAAGGGCTACAACACCGCGGTCGGCGACGAAGGCGGTTTTGCCCCGAACCTAAAGTCGAACGCCGAAGCTGTCGAGTTGATCCTCGAAGCCATCAACCTCGCAGGCTACAAGCCCGGCGAAGACATCTCCATCGCGCTCGATCCCGCGGCCAGCGAGTTCTACAACAAGGAGACAGGGAAGTACGTCTTCAAGAAATCCGACAAGAGCGAGAAGACCTCAGCCGAGATGGCTGCCTTCTGGGAGTCGTGGGTGCGGCAGTACCCCATCGTCTCGATCGAAGACGGTCTCGCCGAAGACGACTGGGACGGTTGGCAACACCTGACGAAACAGATCGGTGACATCGTCCAACTGGTCGGCGACGATCTCTTCGTCACCAACACGCTGCGCCTGCAGCAGGGAATCGAGAAGAAGGTTGCAAACTCGATTCTAATCAAGGTCAACCAGATTGGCACGGTCACAGAGACGCTGGAGGCCATCGAACTCGCCCGTCGCTTCGGCTACACCTCAATCATCAGCCACCGCTCCGGTGAGACCGAAGACACCTTCATCGCCGACCTCGCCGTTGGCACAGGAGCCGGCCAGATCAAGACCGGCAGCGCCAGCCGCACCGACCGCATCGCCAAGTACAACCAGCTGTTGCGCATCGAGGAAGAGCTCGGGCAGTCGGCAGAGTTCCTTGGCATCGAATCGGTCAACTTCGGCGAGTAGTCGACACAGTGTTACCGTCGTCTGCACCACTGACTTCAATTCGAATTTGTTCTACTAAGGGCACGGCGTCAGCCGTGCCGCTTCGTTTCAGATGTATCGGCCTTTTAGCCTTGAGGTAAGTCTTCGAATGCCAAAATCTCCCATAGTCCTCACCATCCTCGACGGCTGGGGCTACCGCCCCGAGACCCACGGCAACGCCATCGCACAGGCCCGCACACCCACCTACGACGGCCTCTTACGTGACTACCCCAACACCCTCCTTCGCGCCAGCGAACACTTCGTCGGCCTCCCCGACGGCCAGATGGGCAACTCCGAAGTCGGCCACCTCAACCTCGGCGCCGGAAGAATCGTTCGCATGGACATGACCCGCATCGACACCGCCATCCTCGACGGCAGCCTCTTCACCGACCCCACGTTAGTCCGCGCCTATGAACTAGCTGCACAAAAAGGTCGTGCCTTGCACCTCATCGGCCTGCTCTCCTACGGCGGCTTCCACTCGCACCAGCGTCATCTCAACGCCCTCATCCGCATGGCGGCGCAGCGTCACCTGACCCACGTCTTCATCCACGCCTTCATGGACGGCCGCGACACCCTGCCCACCAGCGGCCTAGGCTACCTCGAGCAGCTCCAGCAAACCCTCCGCGAAGCCGGAGTAGGCCACATCGCCTCCGTAAGCGGAC